>NZ_CP018346.1:600000-1200000 GCF_001989455.1 Prochlorococcus sp. RS04
TTGGCAAAAAGAGATTAAAAATTACGTAGATCCGCCAGGTTTTTGGAATCCAACATTAGGTTTATTTTTTGGCGGTTATTTTCTCGCTTTTCTTAGCATATGGCAATGGTATAGAGGTGTTTGGCCTTTACCTTTACTTGTAGCTACTGCTTTTTTGGCTTTACATATTGAAGGTACTGTTATTCATGATGCCTGTCATAAAGCTGCTCATCCAGTTCCTTGGATAAACCAAGCAATGGGCCATGGCTCAGCTATTTTATTAGGGTTTAGCTTCCCAGTTTTTACGAGAGTTCATTTACAACATCATATTCACGTAAATCACCCCAAAAATGATCCAGATCATATTGTCAGTACTTTTGGTCCAATTTGGCTAATTGCTCCAAGATTTTTTTATCATGAGGTGTTTTTCTTTCAAAGAAAACTCTGGCGAAGATATGAATTACTACAATGGGGAATTGAAAGATCCATATTTATAACGATTATCTTGGCAGGTTTGAAATTTGACTTTATGAATTTAATTTATAATTTATGGTTCGGGCCAGCATTAATGGTAGGAGTCACTTTAGGAATATTTTTTGATTATCTACCCCATAGACCATTTCGATCAAGAAATAAATGGATAAATTCTCGAGTTTATCCAAGCAAATTTATGAATTTATTAATAATGGGACAAAATTACCATCTCATTCATCATCTTTGGCCTTCTATTCCTTGGTTTGAATACAAAATCGCTTATGAAAAAACTAAGCCTTTATTAGATAAAAAAGGCTCCCCTCAAAGGGTTGGGATATTTGAAAGTAAAGAAGACGTTTTTAACTTTATTTATGATTTATTAATAGGTGTAAGGAGTCATAGCAAAAAGAGGGGGAAAATAAGAAAAATCATAAATTTATATCCAGGCTTTAAAATAAAAAAATTTTTATTAAAGATAGTCAACAAAACATTTATTGGTAGCAACTAACTTTCTTATTCATTAATGATTTTTGGTACTTTATAATATTTATCTTCCCGCGATGGACCCAATTCTAAAAGTTCTTCATTGCAATCAGAATTTTTCTTTTCGTCTTTTCTAAATACATTTACAACCTCTATTGCTCTTGTTGTACAGGGGACGTCATCTGTATCAATTTTTTCAAGTTGTCTTATATAGTCCAATATCTTTTCTAATTGTTCTGCATGATTATTAATTTCATTCTCGTTAAGTTCTAATCTAGCTAAATGAGCAACTTTTTTTACTTCCTCTTTAGTTATTTTTGTCATACCTTTAATATCTTTCTTATTAAATAATAGTTTATTAAGAACAACTTATTTACATATCTTTTGAATTTCAAATAATTTAAAGAATAATCACATCTTTTTAAAAATCAATATCAATTAATAGCCTTAAATATTTTTCTCAGCTAAATATAATACTAGATAGGCATTGAAAAATAGAAGAAGAATTATTTCCAAAAAATTTTTTTTATCGGCACTCTAAACTTGTTGCTCCTGATTTAATAGGCTGTCACCTCATAAAAAAAAATAATGAGATAGATCAAGTTAAAGGAGTAATTGTTGAAACAGAAGCTTATTCACAGGAAGAAGAGGCCTGTCATGGCTACCGCAAAATGACTGAATCAAACAAATCATTATTTGGCAAACCTGGCACATTTTATATTTACAAATCTTATGGCATTCATCATTGTTTAAACATAGTTACTGATAAAGAAAATTTTGCGAGTGGTGTTTTAATAAGATCAGTTTTTATCTCTAATAAAAATGAAAGATTAGCTTCTGGACCTGGCCTGGTAACTAAAACATTCAGAGTAGACATTTCATTTAACTCACTTGAAGTTCTTAATAACAAATCTCTATGGATTTCTCCACGAAAATCCACTCTAAAAGAAAAAGATCTCATTCAAACTACGAGAATTGGCATATCAAAGGCAAAAAATATAAAATGGCGTTGGTATCTCAAAAATAGTAGGAGTGTAAGTAAAAGATTAAAAGGTGACAAAACACCTAAATTTCAATGATCATTTATCTTTTTAAGCGTAATGCAAATTTGGCCTCATAAACATATTCACACACTAGCTAATTTTTCAATTAAAGATTATGAGTCAGTATTTGAATTAGCTAATAGATTTGATGCACTTAAGAATGCAGGAACAAAAAAGCTACCGGCCTTACAAGGGACTTTGGTAACTTCTTTATTTTTTGAAGCTAGTACAAGAACAAAAAATAGTTTTGAGCTTGCAGCAAAAAGACTGTCTGCTGATGTGCAAACGTTTGCGCCATCCTCCAGCTCTTTAACAAAAGGCGAAACAATAATTGATACAGCCATAACTTATTCTGCTATGGGGGCGGATACATTAGTTATCAGACATTCATCAAGTTACATAACCTTTGAGATCGCAAAAAAACTTGATGCAATAAATTCCAAGACTTCGGTTCTTAATGCGGGAGATGGATTACATAGTCACCCCAGCCAAGGATTGCTTGACATGTATACATTGATAAAGTTCTTTTCCAAAAAAACACTGAATCCAGAGGTTTTAAATTCCAAAAAAATTTTAATAATTGGAGACGTTAATCATTCAAGGGTTGCAAGGTCAAATCTTTGGGCTTTGAGTGCATTCGGCGCAGATATAATCTTATGTGGTCCTAAGACATTAATATCTGATGAATTTATCCATTTTTTAAAAACCCCTGCGCCAAATCAAACAGAAGATCCTGTTAAATCAAGAGGTTCTGTAACAATTTCTAGATCATTGGAAGAATCAATAAAAATTGCAGATGCGATTGTTGTTTTAAGACTCCAGAAAGAGAGAATGATTAAAAATTTACTAAGTAGCATTGATTCATATAGTTTAGATTATGGCTTAACCCTAGAGAAATTATCTTTAAATAATAAAGGAATACCAATTCTACATCCTGGTCCCATAAACAGAGATATTGAAATAAGTAGCCAAGTGGTAGATCGATATCCTAATTGCTTAATTAATAATCAAGTTGCAAATGGTATCCCTATAAGAATGGCTTTGCTTTATCTATTGCAAAAACACAACAAGTAAATTTATAGCAACTTAAGACTTTCAGTAAAGAAACCATAAAATAATCCCAATCTTAAAGAATCTAATAAAAGTACTAAAAATTTCTTTTTCCTTTCAAATCTAAAATTTCGTCTTAGAGCTATTAAAAACTCAACAAAAACTACTGATAAAAAAGCAGCTACAGGATCCATGAGTTCCACAACGGCACTTACCATACCAAGAGAACTTCCAAAAAAGTAGCCTATTAAAAGTGTAATCAATGATATTGAATATCTTCGCCATGGATTATTAGCCCAAATACTTAATGTCTGAATATTTTCCACAATTTTTAGCTGAAATTTTGTCTTTTGAGGTTTAACAACCATTTTGCTTTAAACTAAGCGGCTTCAGAGTTTGATTGAATTTTAGTATTTCCTTCTATTAATTCAAGTAACGCTTCCAACTGAGCCATTAATCCTCTTAATTCGCCTGGTTCAGGGAAAAGATCATCTTCATTTATTCCTAAATGCATTTCTCTAAGCTCTTGCCTTAAATAGCGTATGTGACTAATGACTTGCTCTCTTTTGTTTTGCGACATAATATAGATTTTTACATCGATATTTTAAGAAAGATTATTTTTGAAAAGGGGAGTTTGCATATTTATGACTGAGAATGAAGATAAATGACCTTACAATAATTTGAAAAGATTATGAAATTTGAAAACTATAATATCCTTGAAAATATTTACTTAATTTTTATATCAATTCTAAATAATTCCTTGAGGCATTATTATTAAAGTATATTGACTTTACTCAATATGAAATTCATTTCTGAAAATAAAATAAGTGAAGAATTAGTAAATTCTTTTGATGAAGAAATGACTCTTGAGCTCGCTAAAAGGCTAGAAGAAGATAACTATAATACTCCATTTGATGGTTTAAAAGATTGGCACTTACTGAGGGCTCTTGCAATCAATAGACCTGAATTAACAACTAATTATACCCATCTCCTCGATCAGGAACCTTTCGATGAAAACTAAAAGTAAGGACTCCAAAATAAAGGTTCTTTTATTAATAACTGGGAGTATTGCGGCTGTAAGAATTCCATTATTAGTTAGCCAATTAGCAAAAGAAAATTATGAAATAAGATGCGTTTTATCAAAAAATGCAGAAAAATTAATAAAGCCGCTTTCTCTTTCTATTTTAAGTAGAAACCCTTGCATTTTAGAAAATGATCAATGGTCTGATAGTCAATCAACACCTCTTCACATAGAACTAAGTAATTGGGCTGATATTTTAATCATCGCCCCTTTAACAGCGACAACATTAGCAAAATGGGTAACTGGAAATGCAGAGGGATTAATCTCTAGCATCTTAATAGGAAATATAAAGCCAATTATTGTTGCACCAGCAATGAATTCACAAATGTGGCTAAATAAAGCTGTACAAAAAAATTATGAGAATTTACAGAATTACGAAAATGTTTTGTCTTTGCAACCAAGTGAAGGCCTCTTAGCATGCGATGCTATTGGCATCGGTAAAATACCTCCAAATGATCTAATACAATTAGCTCTCGAATTTATAGCTTCACACAAACAAAATGAATATCGCAAAGATTTGATTAATAAAGAAATTTTAATAACTGGAGGATGTACCTCAGAGAAAATTGACGCGGCAAGACACATTACTAACAAAAGTTCTGGAGCTATGGGCCTACTTCTTTCTCAAGTAGCGAGGTTCAGGGGAGCACAAGTAAAATATGTTCATGGGCCCCTGAAAATCGATAAAAATCTTACTGATGGAATAAAAAGATATGAAATTGAAACTAGTTTTGATTTAATTAGGGCACTTAATAATGAAATATCAAATTGCGATTATTTTTTCATGAATGCAGCAGTATCTGATTTCAAGATAACCTCTGATACTTCAGCTAAAATTCCAAAAAATCAAATTAATGCTCACTTAAATCAAAACTTTGAGCTAGTCCCAGATATTTTAAAAACAATTAGTAAATCAAAAAAAGATAACCAAGTTTTTGTAGGCTTTTGTGCTTTTACAGGATCTATCGAAGAAGCACGAATGACAATTAAAGAAAAGATTATCCAAAAGGGTTGTGATTATCTATTCGCCAATCCAATTGATCTTGAAGGCCAAGGATTTGGCTTTTTGGCACAAAATGAAGGTTGGCTATTCGATACTAACAATATGGAACATTACATTAACAAAACATCAAAAATTGATTTAGCAAATAAATTAATAACCAAAATTATTTCATAAAAAAAATAAAAAAATATTTTTTAATTTGTATTTTTTTGTAATCTTAATCATTAAAAATAATGTGATAGCTTAAAATAATTCCAGTTTTTTAAAATCTAAAAAGCTACGGGTTGTTTCGAGGATTTAATAGTCCTATCTTTTATGGTCCTTTCCCTTGTAATATCCGTACTGAACTTATTAGATGACCTTTAATCTATTGCCACAGAACTTTACTGCAACTTTAATTATGAGAATTCGTTCTTTCCTAGCTTTTGTTATTTCTATTTGCATAACTTTTGCTTTCGTACCTGTTAAAACATTTGCTTTTTCTGAAAGAGGAAATGCACAATTTACAGATGTTGTTAATACAGGAAAAGCTAATGATTGTCCTACATTAGACTCATCTCTTGTCGGATCAATATCTTTAGGTAATGGAGATAGCCTCAAAGGAATATGCATGCATCCAACAGAAGTTTATGTAAAAGTGCCAGGAACAAAAAGAAAAGCTGCAGAATTTGTTTCTACAAAAATTATTAGTCCTAGAAATAACACCACAGTGACAGAGGTTTATGGAGATATAGATTCAGGAACTTTTACTGAAAAGGGTGGTATTGATTTTCAACTTATTACTGTATTAACTCCTGGTGGTTTAGAGGTGCCATTTGCATTCTCAGCAAAAGATCTTACAGCTGATTTACCTTCATCTATTGAGCCAGGCACTGAGGTTAGTGGTTCAACATTTACACCTAACTACAGAACTGGTGACTTTCTAGATCCTAAGGCAAGAGCTAAAAATACTGGTGTTGAATATGCTCAAGGTTTAGTTGCATTAGGAGGAGACGACGAAGAACTTGCCAAAGAAAATATTAAAGTTGATGTAAACGGTACTGGTGTTATTACTCTTTCCATCAACAATGTAGATTCTGACACAGACGAATTTGCTGGTACTTTTGAAGCAATCCAACCTTCAGATACAGATATGGGTTCAAAGGATCCACTTGATGTAAAAATAATTGGGGAGCTTTACGGAAGAAAGGCATAAACCCTGCTTAAGAGAAAAAGGGGGTTAAACCCCTCTTTTTTTTTTCAAAATTTTTTTATCAATTTAAAAAATGGAATTACAACAAAAAACTAAAACAGATACCAATGGACTAATACCGCCTTATGGAGGGGAACTAAAAAATTTAATTATCAAAGATAAAAATCTTAAAAATGATCTTATCTCTAAAGCTACTTATGAATTTGAATGTAGTGAGAGAAATGCATGCGATGTAGAACTTTTGATGGTTGGAGCTTTTTCTCCATTGGAAGGTTTTATGGATGAAAATAACTACAATTCGGTAATTAAAAATAATAGAAATATAGATGGGTTGCTTTTTGGCTTGCCTATTGTATTTGATTCAAATAATGAAAAAGTAAAAGCTGGAGAGACAGTATTGCTGACTTATAAAAAACAAAAAATAGCAGTTTTAGAAGTTAGCTCTAAATGGGAGCCTGACAAATCCTTAGAAGCTGAACTTTGTTATGGTACTAATTCTTTAGATCATCCTGCTGTTAAGATGATTTTTAACGAGAGAGGGAGATTTTATATAGGAGGAAGAGTTTATGGTTTCGAACTACCAACTAGAGAATTCCCCTGCAAAACTCCAGAAGAAGTTAGATCTTCACTGCCATCAAATCATGATGTAGTTGCATTTCAATGCAGAAATCCAATTCATAGAGCACATTATGAATTATTTACTAATGCTTTACTTTCAGATAATGTCTCCTCTAACTCAGTTGTTTTAGTTCATCCTACTTGTGGGCCAACTCAACAAGATGATATCCCTGGAAAAGTTAGATATTTGACCTATAAAGAATTAGAAGAGGAAATATCTGATGAAAGAATAAAATGGGCTTTTTTGCCTTATTCAATGCATATGGCAGGGCCAAGAGAAGCTCTTCAACATATGATAATCAGAAGAAATTATGGCTGCACCCACTTTATTATTGGTAGAGATATGGCTGGTTGTAAGTCGTCGTCAACTGGTGAAGATTTTTATGGTCCATATGACGCCCAGAATTTTGCGAATAAGTGTGCAGATGAATTGATGATGCAAACTGTTCCCTCAAAAAATTTAGTTTATACAAAGGAAAAAGGATATATAACAGCTGAAGAAGCTAAAGAATTTAATTATGAAATTATGAAACTTAGTGGTACTGAATTTAGAAAGAAATTGAGGAATGGCGAACCAATTCCTGAATGGTTTGCATTCAAAAGTGTAGTAGATGTTCTAAGACGCTCTTAATATTGTTTTATTATTAGTATTATAGATTTATTAAAGATTTTTTATCGTGAACAAACGTTGGAGAAACGTAGGACTTTACGTCCTAGCTGTCATTACTGTAATTTTCATTGGTACTTCAGTTTTTGATAAACCTAGTACTGAAAGTTCGACGAAGACCTTAAGATATAGTGATTTTATAGAGGCAGTTCAAGATAAAGAAATCAGTAGAGTCTTAATATCTCCAGATAATGCCACAGCTCAAGTTGTTGAAAATGATGGGAGCAGATCTGAGGTCAATTTAGCCCCTGACAAAGATTTATTAAAAATTCTGACTGAGAATAATGTAGATATCGCTGTAACTCCTACAAAATTAGCCAATCCATGGCAACAGGCTGTAAGCAGCTTAATTTTCCCAGTACTTTTGATTGGAGGCCTATTTTTTCTTTTCAGAAGATCCCAAAGTGGTAATGCTGGAGGTGGCAATCCTGCCATGAGTTTTGGCAAGAGCAAAGCTAGACTCCAAATGGAACCATCTACACAAGTAACCTTTTCAGATGTTGCTGGTGTAGAAGGAGCAAAATTAGAACTAACAGAAGTTGTAGACTTTCTTAAGAGCCCAGATAGATTTACTGCAGTCGGAGCGAAAATTCCAAAAGGAGTTCTTCTTGTTGGTCCTCCTGGTACTGGAAAAACATTGTTAGCTAAAGCAGTAGCTGGAGAAGCAGGTGTACCTTTTTTCTCAATATCTGGTTCAGAATTCGTAGAGATGTTTGTTGGGGTAGGAGCTAGTAGAGTTAGAGATCTTTTTGAACAAGCTAAAAAGAATGCTCCTTGTATTGTGTTTATTGACGAAATAGATGCAGTTGGAAGACAAAGAGGAGCTGGTATGGGCGGAGGAAATGATGAAAGAGAGCAAACATTAAATCAACTCTTAACCGAAATGGATGGTTTTGAAGGTAATTCAGGAATAATAATAGTTGCTGCAACCAACAGACCAGATGTTTTAGATTCAGCTTTAATGCGTCCTGGAAGATTCGATAGACAGGTAACAGTAGACCGACCAGATTATGCTGGAAGATTGCAGATATTAAATGTTCATGCGAAAGATAAAACTCTTTCAAAAGACGTTGATTTAGATAAAGTTGCCAGGAGAACACCAGGATTTACTGGTGCAGATTTAGCTAATCTTTTAAATGAAGCAGCAATACTAGCAGCTAGAAAAGATTTAGATAAAGTAAGTAACGATGAAGTCGGTGATGCCATTGAAAGAGTTATGGCTGGCCCAGAAAAGAAAGATAGAGTCATCAGTGAGAAGAAAAAAGAATTAGTTGCTTATCACGAGGCTGGTCATGCACTCGTTGGAGCATTAATGCCTGATTATGATCCAGTAGCAAAAGTCTCAATCATTCCAAGAGGTCAAGCTGGGGGGCTAACCTTCTTTACTCCAAGTGAAGAAAGAATGGAATCTGGTCTTTATTCTCGTTCTTACCTTCAAAATCAAATGGCTGTAGCTCTTGGTGGAAGAGTTGCTGAAGAAATAGTCTATGGCGAAGAAGAGGTAACAACCGGAGCTTCAAATGACTTACAACAAGTTGCAAATGTAGCAAGACAAATGATCACTAAATTCGGTATGAGTGACAAAATAGGTCCAGTCGCACTAGGACAATCTCAAGGTGGAATGTTTCTCGGAAGAGATATGAGTTCTACAAGAGACTTCTCTGAAGACACAGCCGCAACAATTGATGTAGAGGTTTCAGAACTTGTTGATGTTGCCTACAAGAGAGCTACAAAAGTTTTAACTGACAATAGAACTGTCCTTGACGAAATGGCTCAAATGCTAATTGAAAGAGAAACTATAGATACTGAAGATATCCAAGACTTGCTCAACCGCTCAGAAGTAAAAGTCGCAAACTATATTTAACTTGGAATTTTAAATTTTTAATGAATAATAAAGAAGATTCTTTTTCGGAGTACCTGAAAATTGAATCTTTTTTTTTACTTATAAAACCTGAAGTTAATATTTACTCAAATACCTCTATAAGAAATTCATTTTTTGAAGAATTAGAAAAATTAGTAAAATTAGGATTAAAGAATATTGAAATAAGTTGGTCTAACAACGAAAATTGGTTCGATTTTGTATCCGATATCAAAATTAAATATCCAAGAATTAATTTAGGCTCTGCCTCCATAGTTAATAAGCAATCAATAAAAGATTCTTTAAAAATTGGATTAAATTTTTCGATGATGAAATTTTGGGATAAAGATCTTTTCAATTATGCGCAATCAAAAAATTATTTATTAATTCCTGGAATTAATAATTTAAAAGATCTTAAGGAAGCGATAGATTTAAATTGCAACATTATCAAAATTTACCCAATAAAAAGTAAAGATAGTTCGATAAATATACGCAACTATAAAAATATTGATTTCATTGCTGCTGGAGGACTATCAATCAATGATTTAAAAACTTATAAATCTTTAGGGTATAAAGCAGTTGTAATTGGAGATAAAGCTATCAAAAATAAAAAATTTGATCCAAAAATATATGAATGGCTCAAAAATAATTAAGTTAAGGATAAATATAATTTATTCAACAAAACTACTATTTATTTATTAAGTCACACTGAGCATGATTTAGAAGCAAATGATCAGCAAGTACTAAAGCTACCATAGCATCAACCATGGGAACTGCTCTTGGTAGAACGCATGGATCGTGTCTCCCTTTTGCTTTCATAAGTACTTCTTTACCTTCAGCATTCACTGTTTTCTGTTCTTTCCCGATGGTTGCTGTAGGTTTAAAAGCTATCTTCATCTCGATATTTTCACCATTACTTATTCCGCCCTGTATACCTCCTGAATTGTTTGATGTTGTTCTTAACTTACTATTATCATCAGACTTGATGAAGGCATCATTATGTTCACTTCCTTTTAAATAAGTTCCAGAGAAACCTGAACCTATTTCAAAGCCTTTCGTGGCAGGCAAAGACATCAAAGCCTTTGCTAAATCAGCTTCTAATTTATCAAAAACAGGCATTCCAAGACCAGAGGGAACATTTCTTACTAGACATTCAATAACACCGCCGCAAGAGTCTCCTTGACGCTTTAATTCCTTAATTCTCTCGATCATTTCTATTGATACCTTTTCATCAGGACATCTAACAATATTAGAATCTATTTTTTTGAGAGAAATCTTCTCTTTATTTATATCAGAATCAATATCATGTATACGCTTTACCCAAGATAGTATTTCAGTGTTACAGAAGGTTTTTAATAATTGTTTTGCTACAGCACCAGCAGCTACTCTCCCAATTGTTTCTCTAGCAGAGGCTCTACCACCGCCAGAACTTGCCTGAATTCCATATTTCAGATGATATGTACCATCCGCATGAGAAGGTCTAAATACCTGCTCCAAATTATTATAATCTCCTGGTCTTTGATCCTTATTTCTTACCAACATTGCTATTGGAGTTCCAAGTGTTAACCCTTCCTTTATCCCACTTAATATTTCAATTTTATCTTCTTCATTTCTGGGTGTTGTAATGTCACTTTGGCCAGGTCTGCGCCTATCTAATTCATTTTGTATCAGATTTATATCTATTTTTAACTTAGGTGGACATCCATCAAGGATTACTCCTACTG
Source organism: Prochlorococcus sp. RS04 (assembly GCF_001989455.1). Classification (NCBI taxonomy): domain Bacteria; kingdom Bacillati; phylum Cyanobacteriota; class Cyanophyceae; order Synechococcales; family Prochlorococcaceae; genus Prochlorococcus; species Prochlorococcus sp. RS04. Next base: position 611,173 of record NZ_CP018346.1, read on the forward strand.
CACCACCATGTGATTCTCCAAAAGTACTAACGCGAAAAATTTTTCCAAAACTACTACTCATAGAAATATCAAATGTTTTATCTATATATAAACATTATATGAAACCAATTGAAAATTAAACAAAAAAAAGCCCCCAAAAAGGGGGCCTGTAAGTTTAAGAACTTTAAGCTTAACCGATAGCTGGAGCTGAAAGAGCTACTGTTGTAGACTCAGCTGCTGCTAGATCAAGTGGGAAGTTGTGAGCGTTACGCTCGTGCATTACTTCCATACCTAGGTTTGCTCTGTTAAGAACGTCACCCCATGTAGGAACAATCTTACCGTTCGCATCAACAACTGATTGGTTGAAGTTGAAACCGTTAAGGTTGAATGCCATTGTGCAGATACCCATTGAAGTTAACCATACACAAACAACTGGGAATACAGCTAGGAAGAAGTGAAGACTTCTGCTGTTGTTGAAACTTGCATATTGGAAGATCAAACGACCGAAGTAGCCATGAGCTGCAACGATGTTATATGTTTCTTCTTCTTGTCCGAACTTGTAACCATAGTTCTGAGACTCAGTCTCAGTTGTTTCTCTGATTAGAGATGAAGTAACAAGTGAACCGTGCATAGCTGAGAATAAAGATCCTCCGAACATACCAGCAACACCAGCCATATGGAATGGGTGCATAAGAATGTTGTGCTCTGCCTGGAAAACAAACATGAAGTTGAATGTTCCAGAGATACCTAGAGGCATTCCGTCAGAGAATGAACCTTGACCGAATGGGTATACAAGAAATACTGCGAAAGCTGCTGAAACTGGTGCAGAGTATGCAACACAGATCCAAGGACGCATACCTAAACGGTATGAAAGCTCCCACTGTCTTCCCATGTATGCTGAGATACCGATTAGGAAGTGGAAAATTACAAGCTGGTAAGGACCACCGTTATATAACCACTCATCTACAGTAGCTGCTTCCCAAATTGGGTAGAAGTGTAGACCAATAGCGTTAGATGAAGGAACAACTGCACCTGAGATGATGTTGTTTCCGTATAGGAATGAACCAGCAACTGGCTCTCTAATTCCGTCGATGTCTACTGGTGGTGCTGCGATGAATGCAACGATGAAGCAAGCCGCTGCTGTAAGAAGGCATGGAATCATTAAGACGCCGAACCAACCAACATAAATTCTGTTGTTAGTTGATGTTACCCACTCACAAAACTGTGGCCAACCTTTTAACAGCGAAGAACGCTGCTGCTGAATAGTTGTCATGAGTTCGTAAAGTATGTCTCTAAAGAGAGACGTGTAAATAAAAACGGAAATAAATTCCGCTTCGAAGATTTTAGACCAAAATCGCTAAAAATGTGTAAATATTTTTTCTTTAAGTAAATTTATTTTTTGAAAAACATGAGAAAAGAACTTCCATGTCTTAAGATTTTCTTTGTTATTGAGGATTCAACTTGGTAATAATCGAATGGCTTCTTAACGGAAAAAGATCTAGAGAGGTAGTTTCCTTAAGAGAGGCTAAGCATAGAAGACTGCAATTAGAGGCTTTTGGAGCTGTTATTTATTGGAGTGAAAGAATTTAGGGTTTTAAGGTTTAAAAATTAGAAAAAAAAATAAAAGTATTAAATATTAAATAAACTTATCTATTAAATAAAAAATTCTTATTACTTTTCAGCGATTTATTGTTCCGGTTTCTTAATTTAAAGACTTTCAAACTCTTGAACCCATAGTTTATTGGAACGAATCACTTCTTTTTTTGTGTAGCTCATGGCAATTTTTTTTTCCTTATAAGCTACTTCTCCAATAAAAACAGGCCAAATCAATTTGTCTCCTTCATATTTGTGAATTATTCCTTGGCTATCCAGAAATAATGGATCTCCTTTTTTAATCATTTTCCAATCTTGGTTTATTCTCTCAGGATGAATTAAGCCATCAATATCTCCTTTTTCATCTCTTGGATAATCTATACTCCCTTGATGAACGTGAACAACTAATTCCCTTGGTAGTTCTATAAGGTTGTTTTTTAATTTATCTATCTCTTCCCTCAGGGAACTAATAATTATCAAGAATCTATCTATGATTTTTGGATCATAAAAATTTTGTGCGACAGCTCCTATTTCAATAACTAAACCACATGGCCAAGCTTCTACAAGAAAGCCTGTTTGGGCTTTATCTTTTTCGTGCAAATAAATAGGCAATCCAAATTTGTTCTGCAGTAATGCAGCTAAACAAAAATCTTTGGATCTCCTCCCATACATAACAATGCTTGTTCCCATATTTGCAGTAGTTGTGTGCAAATCGATTGCAATTTGACAGGGTTTAGATCCATCAATTCCAAATTCATCTACTAAAAAATTGGCTCTATTAATTTCGTAAAAGCTATTCTTGTGTTGATCAAAATTCTCACTTTCTTTAAAAGATCTATTTAAATCTACATCTATATATCTGCAACCTTTTTCATAGGCAGCAGGATTACCTATGATGAACTCATAATCAATACCATTATTTAAACTATTTTCTTTTCTATTAAATTGCTTAACAGCCCAAACAGGATTAATTTCATTCCCATGAGTGCCTGAAACGATAAGTATTCTTTGAACAGTCATTTTTTCTTTAAAAATAAAATTTTATGCAAAATAAATACCTTATAAAGGCCTCCAGAAAATTCTGGTTTTGGTATTGGACTCAATTAATGAATGGCTTCGCACCATCAGATATACATGGTAATTATAAAAGGCCTAAAGGTATAACCATAAATAGTGAATACGATATTAATAATGAAAATGGACAAATTTATTTATTAGTAGGTCATTCTTGTCCATGGTGTCAAAGAACTTTACTCGTACAAGAAATAAAAGATTTATCTAAAAAAGTTAAAGTAATTTTTTTAAAGGCAGATGTTGAGCATGGCGAATGGATTTTCAATACAAAGATTAAGGGATGCATGAGACTTTCAGACCTTTACAAAAAAGCTAATAAAAAGACTATTTTTAGAGCGACATTACCTCTTTTAATTAGCTTTGTAAAAGATGAAGTAAATATTCTTTCTAATGAAAGTTCACAGATCATAAGACTACTAAATTCAATAAAAAATGAATCGAAATATCAAGCATTGAGTATTAAAGATGGTAATCAAAATTTTTTAGATTTAATTAATAACAGCATTAATGATGGTGTATATAAATGTGGTTTCGCCAGAAACCAGTCAGCTTACGATAAAGCAAGTAAAAATCTTTTCGCAGCTATAAATGAAATTGAAAATTTACTGCAGAAAAATAAAGGGGACTGGATATTTGGAGAAGAGTTAACCTACGCAGATATTTACCTTTTTCCAACGCTTATAAGATGGGAATTAATATATAGCAAACTTTTCAAATGTACTGAACAGGAACTATCAAGTTTTGAAAAGATTATTGAATGGAGATTAAAATTCTTTAAATTATCTAACGTAAAAAGGACATGCTTTGACAATGAATGGAAAAAAGATTACTACAAAGCTTTATTCCCTTTAAACCCAAATCAACTAATCCCAGTGTTACCATCGCTAGAGAAAATAATGAGAATAGAAGTCGAAAAAATATAAAAATCAATTTCAAAAAAAAAATGATGTTGTAATGAACACTTATTTAGTTCATAGATAATGCAATTTCATTAGAAATTAACTATGTTATGTATGTCTACTAAAGTACGAAAAGCTTAAAATGAAATCCATTGACGAACACATCCAAAAAGATCAATCGGAAATCGAATCTGCAAAAGCAGAGGGCAATCTTCCAAAGGTCAGACATTTAACTGAAGAGCTAAAAGAACTCGAAGAATATAAGGATCATCATCCAGAAGATAAACATGACCCTAATGCTTTGGAATTATTTTGCGACGCCAACCCAGATGAACCAGAATGTCTTGTTTATGATGATTAAGTTACCTTAATTATTAGATAATGCATAAAAAAAAGGGCTTTTGAGCCCTTTTTTTATTTCTTGAATTCTTTTAGTAATCCATATTAAAATCTGATGGGCTACCTGTCAGAGAACATACCACCGACTCTTCATTTTTCATTTCCTTAACTTCTACAATCGGTCTTCCCATTTTCTTAAGAACCTCAATATCTTGAATGGTTTGACATCTAGCTATTATTTTTCCTTGTTTATCAAAACAACTGTAGAAATTCATATTTTGTTTAGAGAATTATCTTATTTATGGCTAATTTTCATTATTAAATCAAGTGTATTTATTTACAAAAAAATTTTTAATTTCAGTTAGATCCTTTTCCAAACTTCAGAAAGCAGTGAGGATAAACCTTTTTTTAAAGATGAAGAAATAACTAAAACTTTCTTTTTTGATAAATCTTCTAACTTTTTTGTAATTATTTTCAAATAATCATCATCTACCAGCTCCATTTTATTTAACACTATTATCCTCTCTTTATCTAAAAGACCTTTCCCATATTTTTTTAATTCCTGCTCAATAATCTCAAAATCATGTAAAGGATTTTCTGCAATTGCATCAATTAAGTGAACAAGTATCTTCGTTCTTTGGATGTGCCTTAAAAAATCATGCCCTAAACCTACTCCATCAGCTGCACCTGATATTAATCCAGGAATATCAGCAAAAAGGCAACCATTCCCATCAATTTTTCTTACTACACCTAAGTTAGGTATTAGGGTCGTGAAAGGATAATTTGCGATTTTTGGACGTGCAGATGATACAACGGAAATCAAAGTACTTTTCCCAGCATTTGGAAGGCCTATAATCCCAACCTCTGCAAGAAGTTTTAGTTCTAATTGAACCTCCCATATTTCACCATCTTTTCCTTCAGTGAATGATTCTGGAGCTCTATTTTGATTACTTAAATAGTAAGCATTACCATGTCCACCTCTTCCTCCAATGGCAATTGTTAAACTCTGTTTATCTTTAGTTAAGTCTCCTAAAATAATGCCGGTTTTAATATCTCTTATTTCTGTGCCGCAGGGAACTTTAAGGATTCTATCCTCACCTGAAGCACCTGATCTCTTATTAGGACCTCCTTTGCATCCATCTTCAGCAATTATTTCTCGTTTGAATTTGAAATCTAATAATGTTTGAAGATTATTATCAGCCATCAAAATAACTGAACCCCCTCTGCCACCATTTCCCCCCGAGGGTCCTCCAGCAGGAACGAATTTTTCTCTTCTAAATGAAACTATGCCATTTCCGCCTTTTCCAGCTTTAAGAATAATGTTTGCTTGATCAATAAATTGCACTTAATACGCTTATTAAATTGTTTTCTAGGTTTTTTAAATTTTATTTTATCCACGCAATACTGCAACCAGGTCCACCCTCGGCGTTGGCTGCATCTTCAATCTTATCAACATAATTTAAACCTGATAACCAATTTCTTAATCCTTTTTTTAATTTCCCTGTGCCAATTCCATGAACAATCCATAGCGGTCCATGAAATTTTCTAATTTTCTCCTCAATAACTATTTCGGCTTCATGAACTCTTAGCCCTCTTACGTCAATTGTATTTTTACTCGTTCTAATTTTAGAAAAAGAAAAATCTTCTCTTGTAGAGTTGATTTCAATCTTTGATATTTTGGAATTAGGCTTTTCTCCATTAATACCTTCAAAGTCATTTACAGATAATGTGCTTCTGAATGCACCACATTTAACTTCGTAAAAACCACCTTTTTTATCTAAATCTACAATTTGCCCCGTACTATTTAGGCTTTTTATTTTCACAAAATCACCAACCTGAGGAATCCATGATATTGACTTTTCAAATTTTTTTTGGGTTAAATGTTCCGTCTCAATTTCCTTTAATCTTTTTCCAATAATTCTCGTATCCTCTCCGTTTACATTTTTATCTCTTAATTTTTTAATCAAATCTATTACCTCTCTCTTAGCGGATACAATATGTTTTGATAATTTAGACCTTTCAATTTCTTGGATTTTTTCAGCATTTATTTTTTGATATTCATAATTTCTCTTCAGTTCATCATGTAATATTTCAGTCCTTGCAATCAGTTCTGCAGCCTCTTCTGCAGAATTTTGTTGCTTAATCCTCTCTTCCTCAAGTCCTTTAATAATACTGTTAATATTATCAACCTCTTTTGGCTTTAGATAATTAGCCGCTTCATTAAGTATGCTTTGATCGAGACCAATTCTCTTTGAAATTGACAAAGCATTACTTCTCCCAGGAATACCCCAGTTGAGTATATACTTTGGCTTCAAAGAATCCTCATCAAAAGCAACTGATACATTTTCAAATCTTGAGTCATTATATTTTAGAGCTTTAATATCTCCATAATGTGTGGTTGCTAAAGTGATATCAGATTTATTTGCAAATTCTTTTAATAACGCCATCGCAAGAGCACTTCCTTCAAGAGGATCTGTACCAGATCCAATCTCATCTAATAAAACAACAGATAATCCTTTCTTTTTATCAAGTGAATCCAATATCTCTTTTATGCGGGATATATGCCCGCTGAAGGTAGATAAATTTTCTTCTAATGATTGATTATCTCCTATATCCACATATATATTTGGACAAAAAGGGATAATAGGGTTTTTAGTTGAGGGTATCAATAATCCTGCTCTAGCCATAAGTAAAGACAAACCCAAACCTTTTAAAGCTGCCGTTTTACCTCCAGTATTTGGACCTGTAATAGCTACAACCTTAATATTTCTATTTATATGAAAATCGACAGCCACAGGGGGAGGGGCTCCTTTTTTCTTATGTTCCCAAATCAATAACGGATGAGAAAAACCAATTAAAGAGATAATAGGATTTTTATCAAAGGTAGGAGTTTTGCCTCCAATCCATTTAGAATATCTTGAACGAGTTAGAGCATTTTCTAATCTCAATAAAATAGATGCCATTTCAATAAGACTTTCTGAATTATCACTAACAACTTGGGACCATTTCTTTAGTAATTTAAATTCTTCTGCTGTGATCCTAGCCTCTAAAGAAGCGATCTTATTACCTTTAATAACTACACTTTCAGGCTCAAAATATACTGTATTTCCTGAGGATGAAGAGTCATGAATTATGCCTTTAAATTTATCTACATAATTAACTTTAACTGCTAAAACAGGCCTACCATATCGATCTCCAATAGTAGTATCTTGCAAATAAGCTAAATTCTTTTGAATAAATTTCTCAACTAATATTTTTCTTTCAAGTTTCTTAGATAAAAATTCTTTTCTAAGAATAGATAGTTCATTACTTGCATTTTCTGAAATCCTTCCATTAGATTCAATGCCTTTTTTAAAAATCTTTTCGATATTCTGATGGTCAATTAGATTTTTTGTAAATGATGAAATATAAGGCCTTTCTTCAAAATCTAATAAGATTTTTTTTAAATTTCTTGCTGCAGCAATTGTTTTCGCTATTTCTAACAATTCAGAAGATGAAATTACACCTCCCTTGGAACAAATTTCAATATTTCTACTAATATCAAAAACACCAGAAAAACTTATTGATTTATCTAAATTATTTTCTAGCTCATTTATTTCAACAGTTTCATGCAACAGTCTTTTAGAGGCTTCGTATTCTGAAGGAATAACAAAACTTAAAATTGCTCGTTTACCCATTTCCGTTGAGGCGAATGAAGATAAATGCGTTTTTAATGAATCCCACTCTAAAAGGCTTATAGATTCTTCTTCTAAGGTGTTATCTGAATATGATTTTTTAGAATAACTTTTCTCTGGCATACAAAAAAAAAGAATCAAACATTCGATTGAATCCCTTCAGGAGGAACATAAAGCATCTCGAGCCAGTTTCCTTCAGTATCCTTCATGTAAAAAGATGCTGTCCCATCTCTATGTTCATGTAAAGGACCAACTTTTACACCAGAATTCTTTAAATCATTTTGAATATTTTCCACTTCTTTTTTATTTTCAAAATGAAAAGCAAAGTGTGGTCCCGCAGCTTTGTAGCTAGGGCCTAACAACGCAAGTCCATCTTTACCTTTACCAGCTTCTAAATAAGACCAATCTTTATCGTCCCAAACTAAATTCATACCCAGCTTAATATAAAAAGATTTAGCCCTTTCGAGATTCTCTACTCTTAGTGCAATGTGACCAATCCTATTTACTCCTTGTGAAAACTTCAAAACAAAGCGGTTAATTTATTACTTATTTAAGAATAAACCAAATTTTTGTTAATAATGAGTTTTTAAGTATCCTGCAACCATTGAGATGCATCACAAGCATGATAAGTGAGTATTAATTTTGCTCCAGCTCTCTTAAAACTAAGCAATGTTTCTAATACAATATCTTTTTCATTGATCCAGTTCTTCATAGCAGCAGACTTGACCATAGAATACTCCCCACTAACGTTGTATGCAGCAATGGGTTTATTTGAAAAAGTGCTTAATCTATAAACAATATCCAAATATGAAATACCTGGTTTTACCATCAAAATATCAGCTCCTTCATACTGATCCAATGCAGATTCAATTAAAGCCTCTTTTGAATTGGCAGGGTCCATTTGATATGTAGACTTATTGTCTGGAATTATTTTCTTACTATTCTCTCTAGGAGCAGAATCTAAAGCAGTTCTAAATGGACCATAGTAAGCAGATGAATATTTTGCTGTGTAACTAATAATACCTACATCACTAAATCCTTGACTATCAAGAACAGTTCTAATTGCTCCAACTCTCCCATCCATCATGTCACTAGGGCCAATAAAATCTGCTCCAGCTCTTGCTTGTGTTAAAGCTTGTTTTTTTAAAATTTCGATTGTTTCGTCGTTCAATATTTTTCCAGTTTCATCAACTAATCCATCATGACCATCACAAGAGTATGGGTCCAAGGCAACATCTGTCATTATTGCCATTTCTGGAATCTCTTTTTTTAATATTCTAATAGCTTTAGGTATTAAACCGTCTTCATTAAAACACTCTGCTCCATCTTCAGTCTTTAAACTATCGTTGATCTTTGGGAAAAGAACCACACACCGTATTCCCAATTCCCATGCCCTAGTAACCTCCTTTATTAAACCATTAATATCCCATCTATAAGTTCCAGGCATTGCTGAAATTTCCTCTTTAAAATCTTTTTCATGAATAAATAATGGATATATAAAGTCAGATGCCGTTAGATGATTTTCTCTAACCATTTCTCTAATTGCTTCAGTTCTTCTTAATCTTCTAGGACGAATAATCGAATTCATATGAATATTATTTAAATTGAAAAATATTTATCTAATACATTAATCGCTCGCCTCGCACATAAATCAATCAGAGACTACTTTTGTTCAGGAAAATTAACTAAAATTTATTTAGTAAGAGCAAAAAAAGTTACAAAAATATTTTGCACAATCTTCATTTTTCACAAATTTACGTCATTAAGAGATAATATCTTCTAGTTAAGTGTTTATTTTTAGGAGAGCATCTTTGAAAATAATTAATGGGTTTCATCTGAAAAATGTAAGAGGCGATATTCTTGGAGGCATCACGGCCGCAGTTGTGGCTTTACCTCTAGCTCTTGCTTTTGGTAATGCTGCTTTAGGGCCTGGTGGAGCAATTTATGGACTATACGGAGCAGTAGTAGTTGGTTTTTTAGCAGCATTATTCGGCGGAACACCTGCTCAAGTTAGTGGCCCTACTGGTCCCATGAGTGTAACTGTTGCAGGTGTAGTAGCAGGCTTAGCAGCAGTAGGGGTTCCAAGAGATCTTTCTGCAGGACAAATTTTACCTTTAGTTATGGCAGCGGTAGTCATTGGCGGCTTACTGCAAATATTATTCGGGATTCTAAAACTAGGTAAATACATTACTTTAGTTCCATATTCTGTTGTTTCAGGATTTATGTCTGGTATTGGAGTAATAATCATTGCACTTCAAATTGGGCCATTACTAGGAATTAGCACTCGAGGTGGAGTGGTCGAATCTTTAACTACTGTATTTTCAAATTTCCAGCCAAATGGTGCTGCTATTGGAGTGGCAATAATGACTCTAGGTATAGTATTTCTAACTCCTAGAAAAATAAGTCAATGGGTTCCTTCTCCTCTATTGGCCTTATTGATAGTAACTCCAATATCAATTTTAATTTTTGGAGACGGAGCTATAGATAGAATTGGAGAAATTCCAAGAGGAGTTCCATCTTTAAATTTCCCAAGTTTTAATCAATATTTCCCAATTATTTTCAAGGCAGGATTAGTCTTAGCAGTACTTGGCGCTATTGACTCCTTACTGACATCTCTAGTAGCAGACAATATCTCTCAAACAAAACATAATTCTGATAGAGAACTTATTGGTCAAGGGATAGGAAATGCTGTAGCAGGTCTGTTTTCAGGTTTACCTGGAGCAGGAGCAACCATGAGAACAGTTATAAATGTTAAATCTGGAGGATCAACTCCCATTTCTGGTATGGTTCACTCAGTTGTATTGTTGATAGTTTTAGTTGGTGCTGGACCTTTAGCTGAGCAAATACCAACTGCATTGCTAGCAGGAATTCTTATAAAAGTAGGCCTTGATATTATTGATTGGGGATTCTTGAGGAGGGCTCACAAATTATCTTTAAAAACATCATTAGTAATGTACGGTGTACTTTTAATGACTGTTTTTTGGGATTTAATTTGGGCAGTTTTAGTCGGTGTATTCATAGCAAATATGCTAACTATTGATTCAATAACCGAAACTCAACTAGAAGGTATGGATGAGGATAATCCTTTATCAAAAGATGATCAAGCAAAAAATTCATTGCCTGCTGATGAAAAAGCACTTCTCGATAGATGTTCAGGAGAAGTAATGTTGTTTAGACTAAAAGGACCACTTAGTTTTGGAGCAGCTAAAGGAATATCTGAAAGAATGATGCTTGTAAGAAACTACAAGGTTTTGATATTAGATATCACTGATGTACCAAGACTTGGAGTAACGGCGACTCTCGCAATAGAGGATATGATGCAAGAAGCAAAAAATAATTCCAGAAAAGCATTTGTTGCTGGTGCAAACGAAAAAGTGAAGGATAGATTAGCTAAGTTTGGAGTTGAAGGCATTATTGAAACAAGAAAAGAAGCTTTAGAAACTGCTCTAAATGAAATAGCTTCGTAATTTATGGAAATAAATCCAATTCTGCAAAATGTATTAGCCCCGCCAGTTCTTTTCTTTTTGATTGGAGCAATATCAGTACTCTTTAAATCTGATTTAGAAATACCAGCTCCATTACCTAAACTTTTCTCCTTATATCTGCTCCTAGCTATTGGGTTCAAAGGAGGTATAGAGATACAGAAAAGTGGTTTTACTAATCAAGTGTTGCCTACTTTAAGCGCTGCAATACTGATGTCACTAGTAATCCCTCTGATTGGATTTTTAATTTTAAGATTTAAGTTTGATGTATTTAATTCAGCCGCAATAGCAGCAGCATACGGTTCAATTAGTGCTGTTACATTTATTTCCGCAGAAAGTTTTTTAGAAAGTCAAAAAATAGCTTTTGATGGGTTTATGGTTGGCGCCTTAGCTTTAATGGAATCTCCTGCAATCATTGTTGGATTATTACTTGTGAAATTTGCAGCTCCAAAAAATAGACCAAAAACAAGAAAAATGCATCTAAGCGCAATATTACACGAGTCACTTTTGAATGGCTCAGTTTATTTATTGCTTTCAAGCTTAATTGTGGGATTTCTGACTGCTTCCAGTAATCCCTCAGGAATTGCAAAAATGGAGCCTTTTACTGGACAATTATTCTATGGAGCAGAATGCTTCTTCTTATTAGATATGGGAATAGTCGCTGCTCAAAGATTACCAAGATTGAAGAATGCTGGTTCGTTTTTGATTGGGTTTGCTATTTTCATGCCTCTATTTAATGCATTTATTGGTGTTTTCGTTGCAAGATTTTTATCTTTAGGACCTGGCAACGCACTTTTATTTGTGGTTTTATGTGCAAGCGCCTCTTATTTAGCAGTTCCTGCAGCGATGAGGATGACAGTTCCAGAGGCTAAATCTAGTTATTATATTTCAACTACACTAGGTCTAACTTTCCCATTCAATATAGTTCTTGGCATTCCCATATATATGAGTTTAGTAAATAACATTATCCCACTTTCCCCTCTATAAAAAATGAAAAGATTAGACTTGATATTTAGTGAACGGGAACTAGATGCAATCATTAAAACATTAGAAAAAGCTAATGTTCCTGGATATACCGTTATGAAACATGCCACAGGCAGAGGTCCTGAAAGAGTTGTTACTGAAGATATGGAATTTACAGGATTAGGAGCAAATGCTCATGTAATTGTTTTTTGTGAGCAAGAATTAATAGATAAAATGAGAGATAACATCAGGGACGATTTAAGCTACTACGGAGGAGTAGCTTATATTTCTGAAGCAACACCTCTTTAAATTAAAGCAGAAATATTTTTTAAGAATGAATCCAATCTACTCTTATATTTTTTCTACTATTTAAATATCTATCAATTGACATCGCAGCAATACATCCATCAGAAGCCGCAACGACTGCTTGCTTAAATGGTGTATTTCTTATATCTCCAATAGCCCATACTCCATCAGAGTTTGTAGACATAAAGTCATCGACAATTACTCCTCCGTCTTCTTTTAAAGCAATTTGATCACCTAAAAAATCAGTAATAGGCTTTGAACCACTCATATATACAAAGACTCCATCTAAATTTAAATTGATAGGATTTTCTTCTTGCTTATTTTTTACAACAACACCATTTACACCCATATCATCGCCCAATATCTCCAATAATCTTGTTCTACTCCAATGTTTTATATTTGAATTATCCATCAATTCCATAGCTTCTTCATTATCTGATTTAGGGTCACTTGATGTAATCCAATGCACAGTTGATGCAAATTTAGTTAGGACAGTTGCCTCTTCAATTGCCTCCTTGTTTACTCCAACAACGGCAACTTCTCTATTTTTATAAAAAGCCCCATCACATGTAGCACAATAACTTACTCCTTTGCCAAGAAAATCCGCTTCGCCCTTAAATGATGCAGGCCTACCCATTGCACCACTTGCAAGTACAAGTGCTTTAGCTTTGAAAGTGCCTTCAGGTGTATAAACCATTTTCCATTCACCACTAGCGTCTATTCCGAACACTTGTGCTCTTCTATAGTCTGTACCATATTGCACAGCCTGTTCTCTCATTAAAGTAAGTAATTTCTCCCCACTTATATCAACCGGAACACCTGGATAATTAGCTATTTGATGGGTTATTGCTAAGGCTCCAACAGATGGATTTTTATCTAAAATTACTGTCTTTAAGTTTGAACGAGATGTATAAAGTGCGCAAGTACATCCGGCCGGGCCTCCTCCGATAATAACTACATCTGACTCAATGATTTCCAATTTAATAAAACTCCTTTTTAGTAGTTAATTAGATGAGCTCTTGGTTAGAAGAAATCTTTAATGTAAATACCTAACCATGTTTATAAATATAAGTTAAAAGAAAAAAGAGAAAAAAGCATAATATAGAAACAAACTTACATAGGAAAAACATAAAAAATTAAATATCAAAATGATCAGTTACGTGAAATGTTCTGTATTGATCTATTATTAGTTCATATCGAAACAAAAATTGCCGAAGAAACAATATATTTTTTATGACCAACTCTGACTACATTTTAAAAGCTGCCATTAAGAAAGTAACCGAAAAATTAAACGAGATATTAGTTGAAAAAATTGAAGAAGCAACAAATATTGCTCAGGATGCTCCAGAAATTTTCAAAAAAAAATTTGATAGTTTAAAAGAATCCATAATCGAAGAAGCCTCAAGAATGGAAAAAGCGGAAAATATTCAAGAGAATGAGTCCTCAAATACTTATCAAGATTCCAAAATAAAAAAAGCTTTATATGAAATTGAAGGTATCAGTAAGCAAATTGATCTCCTTAATCAAACTATAAATAATCAAATTAAATGAGTTATCACATTTTTCATTATCGTTTAAAAAAATTGAAGAGAGCCTTTCTTATTTGGATAACTCTGATTTCGCTTTTAACAATTTTGTGGATAGATAATATTAGATTTACAATTTTCCAAACTAAAAGTAATGAAAAAAGTAGGGTCCAAATTCAAAGAGCTAGGTGGTTTACTAATCAATTAATAAAGCTTGGTTCAGCATTTATTAAAATTGGACAATTATTATCAGCGAGACCTGATTTGATTCCTAATACCTGGATACAGGAATTGTCTAAATTGCAGGATCAAGTTCCTAATTTTTCATTTGCGCAAGTTGAAGAAACTATAAGAGATGAACTAGGGTCTAAGTTTAATGAAATAGATCAAATAATATGTGATCCGGTTGGATCAGCATCACTAGCTCAGGTTCATAGAGCGACTTTAAAAAATGGTAAGAAAGTGGTATTTAAAGTTCAAAGACCCAATTTAAAAGAATTGTTTATTATCGATTTGGGCATAATGCAGCAAATAGCAGGATTGTTACAGAAAAACAAGAATTGGAGTCGAGGTAGAAACTGGGTTGAAATTGCTAGAGAGTGTAGGAAAGTTCTCATGAAAGAGCTTGATTTTAATTGTGAAGCACAATATGCAGCAAGATTTAGACAGCAATTTCTTGATGATGAAAATGTTGAAGTCCCTGAAGTAATTTGGGATATGAGCAGTGAAAAAGTTCTTTGTTTAAGTTATTTAGAAGGAACAAAAATAAGCGATTTAGAAAAATTACAATCAAAAGAAATTGATTTACCTAAGATTGCTGAAGTAGGTGCCATCAGCTATTTAAAACAATTAGTAAATTATGGTTTTTTTCATGCAGACCCCCATCCAGGGAATCTAGCAGTTTCAAATGAAGGTAAATTGATTTTTTATGATTTTGGAATGATGGGCAATATCTCAAATAATCTTCAAACAAGATTAGGGGGGATGGTTAAGGCTGCTGCTCTTAGAGACGCCTCATCACTTGTTAGTCAATTACAACAAGCTGGTCTAATTTCAAAAGATATAGATGTAGGCCCAGTCAGAAGATTAGTCAGATTGATGCTTAAAGAAGCCTTAACTCCTCCATTTAGTCCAAATATTATCGAAAAATTATCTGGAGATTTATACGAACTTGTTTATGAAACACCATTTCAACTGCCAGTAGATTTAATCTTTGTGATGAGAGCTTTATCAACTTTTGAGGGAGTTGGTAGAATGCTTGACCCAGGGTTTAACCTTGTATCAGTTACAAAGCCTTATTTAATAGAACTTATGACTTCGAATAATCAAACTCCCAACGATTTAATTAACCAATTTGGAAGGCAAGTAGGTGAACTAGGATCAAAAGCTGTTGGGATTCCCAAAAGAATAGATGAAAGTTTAGAAAGATTAGAGCAGGGCGATTTACAACTGCAAATAAGAATGGGAGAGTCTGATAGACAATTCAAAAAAATGTTTACTGCTCAAAAAACTTTAGGCCATTCAATTCTTATAGGAAGCTTATCAATTGCATCTGCTTTACTTGTAACCAATAAACAAAATAATTTTGCATTATTGCCAATTATTTTTGCACTACCAATAAGTATTGACTGGATAAAGTGCCAATTAAGTATGAGAAAAGGCTCACGTTTAGAAAAACTTAAGCGCTAAAAAACTATATATTTTTGGGACCTAAACCTAAAGCTCCAGCAAATCTTGCTTGATTTCCCAATTCCTCCTCAATTTTTAAAAGCCTATTGTATTTTGCAATCCTTTCACTTCTGCTCAAAGAGCCTGTCTTGATCTGACCCGATCTTGTGGCGACAGATAAATCTGCAATTGTTGTATCTTCAGTCTCACCACTCCTATGACTAATAACACTTGTGAAACCAGACATTTTAGCTAACTCAATAGCTTCCAAAGTTTCAGTTAATGTTCCAATTTGATTTACCTTTATTAGGATTGAATTAGCAGATTTTTCCATAATCCCTTTCCTTAACCTTTCTGTGTTAGTAACGAATAAATCATCACCTACAAGCTGAACTTTATTACCTAATTCTTTGTTTAATTCTGACCAACCCTCCCAATCATCCTCAGCTAAACCGTCCTCTATTGAAACTATTGGATAATTAGAAACTAGTTTTGAAAGATATGAAATCATTTCAGAACTATTTAAACTTTTCCCTTCATATTTATAAGTACCATCACTATAAAATTCAGTGCTAGCAGCGTCTAAAGCTAAAGATACCTGCTCACCCGGCTTGAACCCGGCTTTTTGAATTGCTTCTAATAATAAGTCCCCTGCCTCTTCGCTTGATGACAAATTCGGGGCAAATCCACCCTCATCGCCTACAGCAGTAGATAGACCTTTTTGATCAAGTAATGATTTTAATGAGTGAAAAATTTCAGTACCCATTCTTAATGATTCACTGAAATTATTAACTCCATGTGGGACGAGCATAAATTCCTGAAAATCAAGACTATTTGGTGCATGAGCGCCACCATTTATTACATTCATCAATGGGACTGGAAGAAGATTGGATAATGGATCTCCAAGATATCTATATAGGGGAATGTCTAAAGCATTTGCTGATGCTCTAGCAGTTGCAAGACTTACTGCAAGGATTGAATTTGCTCCAAGGTTAGACTTATTAGGAGTTCCATCAATTTCAATCATTAATTTATCTACTGCAGTTTGATCTAAAGATGACAAACCACATAAAGCTGGCGATATTGTTTCATGAATTTTATTAACAGCATTCAAAACTCCTTTCCCCATATATTTTGAACCACCATCTCTTAATTCATGCGCCTCATGAGCACCAGTGCTAGCTCCGCTGGGAACAATTGCTCTACCAGTTGCACCACATTCCAAAAATACTTCTGCCTCTACAGTTGGATTACCTCTTGAATCAAGGACTTGCCTTGCTTCAACAGTATCAATAAGAAAATCAATAGTTTCTTTCACAATTTAATTATTACTATTTAAATCCTATTAATAGCTGAACTATTTGGCTAATATCTGAAATATATTTGTTAACCAACTATAATTTTTAATTTTATAAGAGCTTAGATATTATTTAACGTTTTTTTCATTCTAAAGTTCCCGCAAATCCTCTCATCTAAATAATTTTCAAATTCATCTTACAATTTGAAAATTATTGGATGATTATTAATGCAGATCCTATTTAGAATATTAATTAATAATCAACTATAGATTTTATAGTTTATGAGAGAAACACTTACATCCAGTCCTGAACTATTTAGCGATATTAGTTGGAATCTCCTTTTATTAGGGGAAGAAACCGCAAAAAAATGGGATCATAGCGAATTTAATATTGAACACATAATTCATACATTATTCTCATCAAGTGAATTCTTTGCCTTCATTGAAAAATTATCAATTGACCAAGATACAGTTTTAGACATAACAGAAGATTTTTTAGAAGAGACACCAACAAATGAGTCAGATATTTTTACTATCGGAGAAGATTTAGAAATTTTATTAGATAATGCGAATCAGATTAAAACTCAATGGGGATCGAGATTAATAGAAATCCCTCATTTACTTATTGCTCTTGGAAGAGATTTAAGAATTGGAAATTATGTTTTTGAAGAAGGAAACCTTTCAATGGAACAATTAGAGGAAGAATTAAAGTTTTACCCAAATATTAATCAATCAAAAAATTCTTTTAATTATGGGAATGTAATTGAAATAAATAATCAATCTAATTTTGAATCAAAAAACGAGACTAACGAGACTTTTGTAAAAGAAGAAAAATTTAAAAAAGCTATTGTTCCATTACCAAAAAGTGAACTTAAAATTGAACCCAAAAAACAAGTTGGAAAAGATGAAAATGCTCTTTCAATTTATGGAAAAGATTTAACAGAATCAGCTAAAAAAGGCTTACTGGATCCCGTTTTAGGAAGAGAAAATGAGATCAATAATTTAATGAGGGTACTCTGCAGAAGAAACAAAAATAACCCTATACTTATTGGAAACCCTGGAGTTGGTAAAACCTCAATTGCAAAATTACTTGCTCAATTAATTGTAGAAAAAAAAGTTCCTGATACTTTAAAGGACTTAAAAATTATTTCACTTGACTTAGGTGCATTAGTTTCTGGGACCAAATTTAGAGGTCAACTAGAGGAAAGACTGAGTTTAATAATGCAGGAACTAAATAATCCAAACCAAGGAATGATTCTATTTATTGATGAAATTCACTCAATATTAAGTTCTGACAGATCTTCTACCGACATCAGCAATATCTTAAAACCTTTACTAGCTGAAGGAGAACTTAGATGTATCGGCACAACAACACCTGAGAAATTTCGTGAAACTATTGAAAAAGATCAGGCATTAAATAATTGCTTTCAAAAGATAGCTGTTAATGAACCTTCAGTAGAATTAAGCGCAAAAATATTACAAGGGATCAAAAAGAAATATGAATCACATCATGGCATAAAAATTTCTGAAGAGGCTGTGAACTATTCTGCAAAATTGGCCGATAGATACATCAGCGATAAATGTCTCCCTGATAGTGCAATAGATTTAATTGATGAAGCAGCTGCACAGTTGAAAATCGAGTCTAATAATATGCCTCAAATCATTCTCCAACAAGAAAACAAACTTAATACTATTGATGAAAAATTGAATAATTTGCAAGGAGAAAATATCGAAGCTCAAGAAAAACTATTTAATAATAGACAACAATCAGAGGCAAAATTGAACGTTCTTTTGGAAAATTGGAACAATTTACGTGAAGAAATGGAGGAATTATCTATTTTAATGAAAGAAGAAGATAAGCTAACCAAACAAATAAATGATAAATCAAATCGCGAAATTGAAAATGATCTAGAGTATTTAGAAAAGCTTGAAGAAGAGTTAAGTGAAGTAGAGAATGACATACAAAAACTTGAAGAGAACTTTAATAAAATAAAGAAAAATAGAAATTTCCCTTTTAAATATCAAGTTGAACCTGATGATATTGCAGATGTTATATCAAAAATCACAGGTATTCCAATTTCTAAAGTAGTTTCAAATGAACGTAAGAAATTAGTCAATCTAGAAACAGAACTAAGTGAAAAAGTTATTGGACAAGAAAAAGCCATAGAAGCTGTTTCTGCTGCAATTAGAAGAGCTCGAGTTGGTATGAAAAGTCCTAAAAGACCTATTGGATCTTTTTTATTTATGGGTCCTACTGGTGTTGGGAAAACAGAATTAGCAAAATCTCTTGCAAGAGTTTTATTTGATGAAGAAGACGCACTTTTAAGATTAGATATGAGTGAATATATGGAGAAAAATGCCGTAGCAAGACTTTTAGGAGCACCCCCAGGTTATGTTGGTTATGAAGAGGGAGGTCAATTAACTGAAGCTGTAAGACGTAAACCCTATTCAGTAATACTTCTTGATGAGATAGAAAAAGCACATGCAGAAGTATTTAATATCCTTTTGCAAGTCTTAGACGAAGGAAGATTAACGGACTCTCAAGGAAGGACCGTAGATTTCAAAAATACGGTAATCATTATGACAAGTAACCTAGCTGGTAAATCTATACTTGAGTATTCACAAAAGATTTCTAAAAGTGAGGGAAAGTTAGAAAAAGATCAACAAACTCTTGATGATTCAATTAGTAATGCATTGTCTTCAATTTTTAGACCTGAATTTTTAAATAGGATTGACGAAGTGGTAAAGTTTGAACCATTATCTATTGATGAACTTCAAAAAATAATCATTCTACAAACAGAAGATTTAAAGAACCTGCTACTTGAGCAGAAAATAAATATCGCTATAGACAAAAAAGTTATCAACAAAATTGCAAACGATTCTTACGAACCTGAATATGGTGCTAGGCCACTTAGCAGGGAACTTAGAAGACAAATAGAAAATCCCTTGGCTGCAAAACTTTTAGAGGATAACTTCAAAAATAAAAAAAATATAACAATTAAACTTAACCCTGCTAAAAAAGATGAGATCGTTTTCAAACCTAGCTGAGGAGTAAATCAATAAGCTAAAATAAAAACTAAAGCATAAAGCTTAATTTCAAAAAAATTTTGTGACAAGTCCTACTACTAATAAAGAACCTCTTAAACAGGATTCTCCTGAAGTTGAAGAGCCTAAAAAAAAGAATAATTTTTTTAGATCTACCTACGATGAGCTTAAACTTGTCGTGTGGCCTAACAAACAACAACTTTTTAGCGAATCAGTAGCAGTTATAATTATGGTATCTTTTTCTGCTGCAGCCATTGCTTCTGTTAGCAGATTCTATGGATGGGCAGCCTCGCAAATTTTTGGTTGAATTTTCTCCCGAATATCCATTTATAAAGACCTTAATTAAGCTTCCAGAAAAATGAGTAATGAATTAACTACAAACCTTGCTTCTTCAAAAGCAAATACAAGCATCGCAAGATGGTATGCAGTCCAAGTAGCATCAAGCTGTGAAAAAAAAGTAAAAGCAACTCTTGAGCAGAGATCAGTAACTTTAGGTGTTAATAATAGAATCATTGAAATTGAAATTCCCCAAACTCCAGGAATTAAATTAAAAAAAGATGGAAGCAGACAAACTACTGAAGAAAAAGTTTTCCCAGGTTATGTACTCGTAAGAATGATATTGGATGAAGATACAATGATGGCTGTTAAAAGTACTCCTAATGTAATTAACTTTGTCGGTGCTGAAGACGGTAGAGGCAGCGGAAGATCGCGAGGTCATATCAAACCTCGACCATTATCAAGACAAGAAGTTAATAGAATCTTTAAGCGCGCATCAGAGAAAAAAGCTGTAATCAAGTTAGATATTGAAGAAAAAGATAGAATCATTGTAACTAGCGGTCCATTCAAGGATTTCCAGGGAGAAGTTATAGAAGTTTCCGGAGAAAGAAATAAATTAAAAGCATTACTTTCAATATTTGGGCGCGAGACTCCTGTAGAATTAGAATTCTCCCAAATCAATAAACAAAATTAATTTCTAATTGTTCTTGTTTATCGAGTAAAATTATGATTTTCTACTCCAGCTTAAATTCTCTAATCTAATGGCAAAAAAAATTGTTGCAGTTATCAAGCTTGCTCTACAAGCAGGCAAAGCAAATCCTGCTCCTCCTGTAGGGCCCGCTTTAGGACAACATGGTGTCAATATCATGGCATTTTGCAAAGAATACAACGCAAGGACACAAGATAAAGCAGGTTTTGTAATTCCAGTCGAGATTTCTGTTTTTGAAGATAGAAGCTTTACTTTTATCACAAAAACACCTCCTGCTTCCGTCTTAATAACAAAAGCAGCTGGTATAGAGAAAGGTTCAGGTGAATCCGCAAAAGGCTCTGTTGGGAATATAAGTAAAGCTCAATTAGAAGAAATAGCCAAAACTAAGCTTCCTGATCTAAACTGTTCTAGTGTTGAATCTGCAATGAAAGTAATTGAGGGTACTGCTCGTAATATGGGCGTCTCTATCACTGATTGAGTTCAATACACAATTTCTCACTATTTAGGGGAGGTTATTTAATAACCGTTTGCACCCAATATTATTATGAAAAAACTATCTAAAAGAATGGCGGCTCTATCAACAAAGATAGAAGATCGCATTTACGCACCACTTGAAGCTCTTAGTATTATCAAGGAAAATGCTAATGCAAAATTTGATGAAACTATTGAAGCACATATACGTCTAGGTATTGATCCAAAATATACTGATCAACAATTAAGGACCACTGTTGCATTACCACATGGTACTGGCCAAAGCATCAAAATTGCAGTAATTACAAGCGGTGAGAATGTATCGAAAGCTAAGGCTGCTGGTGCAGATTTATTTGGCGAAGAAGATCTTGTAGAAAGCATCAACAAAGGAAATATGGAGTTTGATCTACTTATAGCAACTCCAGATATGATGCCAAAGGTTGCAAAATTAGGAAGAGTTTTAGGACCTAGAGGTTTAATGCCTAATCCTAAAGCTGGGACAGTGACGAATGACATTGCTAATGCAATAAAAGAATTCAAAGCTGGTAAGCTCGAATTTAGAGCAGATAAGGCTGGAATCGTTCATGTCCGCTTTGGAAAAGCAAGTTTCACAAAAGAGGCTCTATTTGACAACTTAAAAACCTTACAAGAATCAATTGATAAAAATAAACCAAGTGGAGCTAAAGGAAAGTATTGGAAAACTTTTTATGTAACTTCAACAATGGGGCCTTCAGTTCAATTAGACATAAATGCTGTACAAGATTACCAACCTGAAGGTTAACGCTTTGTAGTATAATTTAAATTGCAATAATACGGCCAAAGAAAGTAGGTAGATTTAGTTATTCTAAATTTTTAATTCCTACCGAGGACTCGTCTTAAATTATTTCTTTTTGGATCTAATAAAAGCGGCCTCTTTAAAAGAACTTTGCCGCATTTCCTGCTCTCCCTAAATTACGATCCAAAAAACATCAATGGGCCGAACACTAGAGAATAAGCAAAAAATCGTTACTGAGATTAAATCTCTTTTAGACGACTCGGAAATGGCTGTAGTTCTTGACTATAAAGGTTTAACTATCAAAGAGATGTCAGATTTGCGATCTAGATTGCAAACAACTAACGGCATCTGCAAAGTTACTAAAAATTCATTAATGCGCAAAGCTATTGATGGAGATAGTAATTGGAACGATCTTGAATCTTTATTGACCGGAACAAATGCTTTTGTGTTAATTAAAGAAGATGTTGGTGGTGCTGTAAAAGCAATCCAATCTTTTCAAAAAGACACCAAAAAATCCGAGACCAAAGGAGCTTTATTTGAAGGCAGACTTCTTAGCGATTCTGAAATAAAAGAAATTGCAAGTCTTCCATCTAAAGAAGTATTGATGGCAAAAATTGCTGGTGCTCTAAGTGGCGTAGCAACAAAAATTGCGATCTCTATCAATGAAGTGCCTTCTGGACTTGCTAGATCACTTAAACAACATTCTGAAAAATCAGAATCTTAAATCAAAACCCTAATTAACTTTTAAGAAAATGTCCGCAAAAACTGAAGAAATTCTTGAATCATTAAAATCTTTATCACTTTTAGAAGCATCTGAGCTTGTAAAGCAAATTGAAGAGGCTTTTGGTGTATCTGCTGCAGCTTCTGCAGGTGTAGTAATGGCAGCTCCTGGAGCAGCTGGTGGTGACGCTGATGGTGGCGCTGCTGAAGAAAAAACTGAATTTGATGTAGTTCTCGAAAGCTTTGATGCAGCTGCAAAAATCAAAGTTCTTAAGGTTGTAAGAAATGCAACTGGTCTAGGTCTTGGCGATGCAAAAGCACTTGTTGAATCTGCACCAAAAACAGTAAAAGAAGGAATAGCCAAAGCAGATGCTGAATCTTTAAAGAAAGAGATTGAAGAAGCTGGCGGTAAAGTTACACTTAAGTAAGAGTACATTTTTTCAAGCCGATAAACTTAATATCGGCTTCAAAAATTATGAATAGTGATAGTATTGCGATTGAAGCCGCAACTGATGGTGCCTGCAGTGGTAATCCAGGCCCAGGTGGTTGGGGTGGTTTAATAATTTTTGACGATAACAGCGAATTAGAAATAGGTGGTTCCGAGCAAAATACTACTAATAATAGAATGGAACTCACTGCGGCTATAAAAACTCTTGAGAAATTAAAAACCTACAAATTAAAAGAGAACTTTAAACTAAGAACTGATAGTAAATATGTCATAGAAGGTTATACAAAATGGATTATTAATTGGAAGAAAAATGGATGGAAAACAAGTTCAGGAAAACCAGTTCAAAATCTTGATCTATGGCAAAAAATTGATCAATTAAGAATTAATGGCCTAATAATGGAATATGTTAAAGGTCATAGCGGGGATAAACAAAATGATAGGGTTGATAAAATTGCAACTAATTACAGCAAAGGTATATCTATAGAAAGTAACTTAAAAAAAGTAGAATCCTCAGTTGATTTTTTTGAAAAAAATGCACCTGCAGAAATTCAGGAATTATTTTCCCGCAATGAATTAATTCAAAAATTTGCAGAAAAAAAGTACCTGTTAAGTTCACCTGAACTAGACATCTTATTAGGTGATGTAAACCACTTAAAGATAAAACAATATTCACTTTTTGAATGGCGTAATTGGAGATTGATTCCTAAAGATAAAAAATATTGGATAATAGAAAAAAAAGAAGCCTAATTTTTTATGAATGAACATAAGGGGGGATTTAAAAATCTTTATAAAAACTTGATTACCCCTGTATTAAAAAGAGACTCTGGAATTGATGCAGAATACTTAACAAATTTATCTCTTAGTCTCCTATCATTCAGTTCAAGAAAATATAATTGGCCTATAGTATCTTCTATCTTAAAAAATCTAAATGAAGAATTTTCTGTAGTTGATAAAAGGTTAACTCAGAACATATGTGGAATAAATTTTTGTAATCCAATTGGTTTAGCTGCGGGTTTTGACAAAAATGGAAATGCTGCAAATATATGGAAAGATTTTGGTTTTGGATTTGCTGAGCTTGGTACAGTCACTAAATTTGCTCAGTATGGAAATCCCAAACCAAGGTTATTCAGATTGGCAGCAGAAGAAGCAGCATTAAATAGAATGGGTTTCAATAATAATGGTGCTGAAAATCTAGTTAAAAACTTTGTCGAACAAGGTATTGAGTTTAAAAAAAACAGGGAGAATATTTGTTTAGGGATAAATTTCGGGAAGTCAAAAATTACAGGTTTATCTCAAGCAAAAGATGATTATTTAACTTCTCTAAAATTATTAATTCCATATTGTGATTACGCAGCGATAAACGTCAGTTCTCCAAATACTGAAGGGCTAAGAAAATTACAAGATCCAATTCTTCTAAAAGAACTTCTCAGAGAAATTAAAAACTTACCTAATTGTCCACCATTATTTGTAAAAATTGCTCCAGATTTATGCCTTGAAGATATTGAAGATATTTGCCAATTAATAATCGAGGAAAACATCGATGGAATAATTGCTACAAACACCAGCATTGATAGATTAGGTCTTGAAAATAGAAAGATCAGGCAAACTGGATTATTACTTTCTCAAGAAAATGGAGGATTAAGTGGAAGGCCTCTCCAAAAAAAAGCAAATCAAATAATAAAACATATACATAATATTGATAAAAAGATTATTTTAATTGGCGTTGGTGGAATAGATAGTCCTGAGTCAGCTTGGGAAAGAATTTGTTCTGGAGCATCATTAATTCAACTTTATACAGGATGGATATATAAGGGTCCACAATTAGTCCCAGATATACTTGAGGGAATTATAAAGCAACTTAATAAACATCAATTATCTAGTATAAAAGATGCAATTGGATCAGATTTAAAATGGGTTGAATAAAATTAGAGAATGAATAATGAACCTCATGATTACTCAACGTTAGCCACGCAAGGATCAAACTTGAAGCACGGTGGAAATGTATATGCAACTGCGAAAAAATTAAATTTATTACCCTCTGAAATAATTGATGCAAGTGCATCATTAGTACCCTTTGATCCCCCTCAAATAGTAATAGATTCAATTAATGAGGAAATTAAGAATCTTGGCTTTAGATATTACCCAGATAGAAACTTGAGTGATATGAAAGAAATAATCGGCAAATTTCATGGGATAAATCCAGACAATATATTGCCTGGAAATGGAGCTTCTGAATTAATAACCTGGGCAGGTTATGAAGCATCCAAATTCGGAATAAGTTGTATTCCTTCTCCATCATTTGTTGATTATGAAAGATCTTTAAATTGTTGGAATAGCAATTTTATACATTGCGAATTACCAAAAAACTGGAATGATATTTTC
Organism: Prochlorococcus sp. RS04; assembly: GCF_001989455.1. Lineage (NCBI taxonomy): Bacteria > Bacillati > Cyanobacteriota > Cyanophyceae > Synechococcales > Prochlorococcaceae > Prochlorococcus > Prochlorococcus sp. RS04. Next base: position 636,799 of record NZ_CP018346.1, read on the forward strand.
CCTCAATCATTTCCGCTGCATCCAAAAGGTGATGTTATTTGGATAACAAATCCACATAACCCTACCGGCCAATTATGGGGAAAGAATTCATTGGAAGAAGTTGTAAAAAAATATAAATTAGTTATCTGTGATGAAGCTTTCTTATCGATAACACCTAATGGAGAGAAAGAATCTTTAATACCATTAACCCAAAGATTTGACAATTTATTAGTCTTGAGAAGCTTGACCAAAATCTTCAATATTCCTGGTCTTAGATTAGGTTACGTTATTGGCTCATCGAAAATACTAAAACAATGGGGAATAAATAGAGATCCTTGGCCTTTAAATTCATTTTCTATTAAAGCCGGAATTGATCTACTAAGTAATAAGAAATTCTATGAACAGTGGACAAAACAGATTCACAGCTGGATAAATATTGAAAAAAAAAGAGTATTTGAAAAATTATCAAAAATAGAGAACCTTAAAATTCATAACTCTTCAACCAACTTTTTTTTAATAGAAAGTAAAAAATCCTTGTCGCCTAATATAAAATACTTAGAAAATAAGGGAATATTGCTAAGAGAATGTACTTCATTTAGATTTCTGGATGAAAAGTGGGCAAGAATAAGTTTGCAGAATAGGAAAAATAACACTCTTTTATGTAAAGAAATTCAGAATTCCTTTAAAAAATAATTAAAAAATTTTCTAATCTCAATTTTAGATTTGATTTTATTATTATTTTCCATATTCTTCTTCATAAGATCTAAAATTTCATAGTAATATTTTCCGTTTTTTGATTTTCTCTTAAAAATTCTTTCTATAGTTTCTTCAAAAACTTCTTTAGAAATTTTCCTTTGATTCATTAAAATTGAGCCTCCACTTTCAGCAAGAATCATTGCATTTTTCTCCTGGTGATTATTTTTAGAATAAGGAAATGGAATTAAAATTGAAGGTTTTTCAGTTTCTATAAGTTCATTTATTGTTCCTGCACCAGATCTCGATATTACAAGATCACAGTTTTGAATCAAAGCTGCGATTTCATTAGTAAATTTCTTTTGAACATAATTATTGAAATTTTTTACATTAAAGGATTTTTGATTATATTCGCCAATAATATGAACAATCCGAAACTGTTTTTTCATTAAAAATTCAATAGATTCGTTAAGAATTTGATTTATAGCTTTTGCTCCTTGGCTACCTCCCATAACAATCAAAAGAGGTCCTTTCCCTTTTGGGACCCATTCTGGCAAGGGATGGGATTTATAGAATTGATCTCTTAAAGGAGTACCAGTGAAAATAGTTTTACAATTTCTTAAATAAGAATTTGTTTTCTTAAATCCTAGAAAAACATAGTTACACAAAAAACCAAAATATTTAGTGACCATTCCTGGAATTAAATTTGATTCATGAATAATGACAGGTATCCTGAGAAGTTTTGAAGCAACAATAGTAGGAGCAGATATATAACCTCCAGTCGTAAAAACCAAGTTAATTTTTTTTTCTTTTAAAATCCTAATTATTTGGAAAGTTGACATTAAAATTTTTATATATTGATAAAACAAAAAAATATTTTTTCTTGGTGTCTTTATATTTAAAGTCTTCAAATTATATTTTTGGGGAATAAAATTCACATCAAGTCTTTGCTGAATACCCAACCAATGAATATTCCACTCATCTTCTACCTCTTTAGAAACTGCTAAAGCTGGAAAAATATGGCCTCCTGTTCCACTAGCTGCAACTAATAAATTATTTTTTTTAGACATAAAAACTTTAATTAGTAGAATGAAAATAATAAATGATAAATATGTTGAATTTAAACTTATTCAGAAATATAGGATTCCCTCTCTACTTATTTGTTTATCTCATTCTCCCCTATTCAGCAATAACGCAAACTTTAAAAGTTGATTTTATAAGGAATTTAGAAACCTCATTAAATAAGCGAGACTTAGAGTTTATTAGAAAAAATTTTAGAAATGATGAAAACCAAAATATACCAAAACAGTTCTCAAAAATTATCAATGATTTTCCTGATAGCAAATGGAAAATCAAAAGATTAGAGTCATATATTCCAAATAAAGAAATATTGAGAATAAGTGTTTCAGGAAGAAAAATAGTTAATGGAGAAATGCATACACTCGAATCCGATTTCGATTATGTTTTTTCAGTTCTAAATGGAAAAATTGATGAAGCTACCATTAAAAATTTATTTACAACAATAAGAAATGATAATAATAAGATAGATATTAGTTTTAAAATCCCTGAAAAAGTTCTTACTGGTTCAAAATATGATATCGATATAATCCTAAATAAGCCACTTGAAGAAGTTATCATAACTGGAGCAATTAAAGCTCATCAAGTAAATTCATTGTTTGAACAAGAAATATTATTGGAGCCATTAGCATCTGGGGGAATCTTTAAAATGACGAGAGCCCCTTCAAAACCAGGGATACAAATTTGGTCAGGAATCATAGCTCACCCTGAAGGAATGATTACTTTCACAAAGAGTATTGATATTGTTGATAAAATATAGCCTAAACGTCGTTTAAAGCAGCTACACCAGGTAAGGTTTTACCTTCTAAAAGTTCCAAACTTGCGCCACCTCCAGTAGATATATGAGACATTTTCTCAGCTAATCCTGCTTTTTCAACTGCTGCAACTGAATCTCCACCACCAATTATTGTACAAACTTCAGAAAAAGCACTTAAGTCCGCAAGGGTCGTAGCTATAGCATTTGTACCTTCTGCAAATTTATCAAATTCGAAAACTCCCATTGGCCCATTCCAAATTATTGTCTTACATTCTGCAAGAGCATTCTGAAAAACTTTAATGGAATCTGGACCAATATCAAGACCCATCCAATCTCCACTAATTGAATCAATTTGAGATATTTTACTTTCGGCGTCAGGCGAAAATTCATTAGCTAAAACAACATCAGTAGGTAATAATAATTCGACTCCTTTTGCTTTTGCTTTTGCTTCTAAATCCCTGGCAAGCTCAAGTTTATCTTCTTCTACAAGGCTCTTTCCAACATCTAGACCTCTAGCTTTATAAAAAGTAAAAATCATACCTCCACCAATCATAATTTTGTCACATTTATCTAGCAAAGAATCAAGAACACCTATTTTACTACTTACCTTTGATCCTCCAACTATTGCTGCTAAGGGACGCTTTGGAGCATCTATCGCTCCTTGTAAGTATTTTAATTCTTTTTCTAAAAGGAATCCAGCTACTGATGGACTTAAATAATTAGTAACTCCCTGAGTTGAAGCATGCGCTCTATGAGCAGCACCGAAAGCATCATTTACGTACATATCTGCATGTGATGCTAATTTTTTAGCAAACTCAAGATCGTTCTTTTCCTCTTCACCAAAAAATCGAACATTTTCAAGTAAAAGAACATCTCCATTAGATAAGCTATTTGATTGTGCAACTGCTTCATCACCAATACAACTGTTAGTAAGAGCAATATTTTGCCCCAACAATTCACTTAATCTTGCTGCTACTGGAGTTAATCTCATTTTGTCATTTACCTGACCCTTTGGTCTACCAAAATGAGCAGCTAAAATAATTTTTGCAGAATGATTAATAAGATATTCAATAGTTGGGATCGCTGCACGAATACGCGTATCGTCGGTTATTTGACCATCTTCATTTAATGGAACATTAAAATCTACTCTTACAAGAACTTTTTTTCCTTCTAAATGTGTCTTATCAAGACTGGAAAGAGATAATTTTGACATTAAACTAAACAAGCTATATTTATAATCTCAAGACCCTAACGCTAATTTGGGCTTATTGGGTTAAAAAGTAGTTACTGTTACCTATGCCTTAATAAATTTTAAGAATTAACGATTATAAAAATATTTCATTAATAAAATTTATACTAAACTTTAGAAGTAAATACTTTTGAAACTTATAAAAACTAAAAGGAATACAAAATTTTATTTGATTTATTGAAGTGGACATACCCAAAATCCAATGGTACCCAGGCCATATCGCAAAAGCAGAAAAGAAATTATCTGAAGTTATCAATAAAGTAGATTTAGTTATAGAAGTTAGAGATGCAAGAATTCCTTTGTCGACAGGACATCCACACTTAAATAAATGGATAAATAATAAAAAACATATTCTTGTTATTAACAGATCAGACATGATCTCCCTTCATACAATCAATAGTTGGAATAAATGGTTTAATGCTAAAGATCAATATCCTCTTTGGTGTGATGCCAAAAGAGGAATAGGTATTAAAGAAATTTGTAAGTCAGCCAAAGATTCTAGGTCGTCAATCGACGATAGAAGACTCTCTAGAGGAATGCGAATTAGGTCAATTAGAGCCCTTTTACTTGGTTTCCCAAACGTAGGAAAGTCAGCATTAATTAATAGAATTGCAAAAAAAAGAGTTGTAGATAGCGCTAGGAAAGCAGGCGTGACTCGTAATTTAAGATGGATAAAATTAGAAAGTGGTATAGATCTGCTAGATGCTCCTGGTGTTATACCTCCAAATTTAGAAGATCAAAAATCAGCACTTAATCTTGCACTGTGTGACGATATTGGTGAAGCTGCTTATGAAATAGAGAGTGTTGCAATTGGGTTTATCAAAATTATATCCACTCTCAACAAAGATAAGAATGCGAATATCTCAGTTAAACAAATATCTAATAGATATGGAGTTGATATTGCAAAAGGCTTTAAGAGTCCTTCTGCTTGGATGAACGAAGCAGCTTCAAAACATACCTCAGGCGATATAAGAAGAATGTCTCATAAGTTATTAGAAGATTATAGAAATCAAATGCTGGGTAAAATTGCTTTAGAAGTCCCACTATGGAATTAAATAATCAAAATTCTTTCGGCATTGGAGAAGGTGAGCTTATAGAAATTATTTATGAGCTACCTCTTCCTATGAGGCTAGACAGATGGTTGGTAAGTAAAAGACCAGAACAAAGTAGAGCAAGAATTCAACATTTTATAAATTCAGGTTTAGTACTTGTAAATTACAAGACTGCTAAAGCAAAGACCCCATTAAAAAATGGCGACAATGTTCAAATATGGATGCCTCCTCCAGAACCTCTTATTTATTTGAAACCTGAAAAAATGGATTTAAATATCCTTTTTGAAGACGAGCACATCATAGTAATCAATAAACAATCAGGTCTAATAGTTCATCCAGCCCCTGGACATAAATCAGGCACTTTAGTGAATGGATTACTTTTTCACTGTAAAGATCTACCTGGAATTAATGGGAAACTAAGACCTGGGATTGTTCACAGATTAGATAAAGATACCTCCGGATGTATGGTGGTTGCAAAAAGCCAAGAGGCATTAGTAAATCTCCAGAAACAAATTAAAGAAAAAATAGCATCACGCGAATATATTGCAGTAATTCATGGGGCACCTAATTCTGGAGAAGGTCAAATAGTGGGACACATTGGCAGAGATAAATTAAATAGATTGAAATATAAAGTAGTTGAAGAGACTTCAGGAAGATATGCCTGTACCTATTGGAAATTAGAAGAAAGGTTTGGCAATTACTCATTAATGAGTTTCAAACTAGATACGGGGCGAACCCATCAAATAAGAGTTCATTGCGCTCACATTAATCATCCAATTGTGGGTGATCCACTATATGGAAGATGTAAAAAACTACCATGTAAATTAGATGGCCAAGCTTTACACGCCGTTAAGCTTGGACTTATACATCCAATAAATGGTAAAGAAATGATATTTGAATCAGAATTACCATTAGATTTTAAAAAATTACTAAGTATTCTAAAAGTTAAATAAGATTTAAAGAGGAATTTAGAAGTGATTTTGTATACGTGTTTTTAGTTTTAGTGAATATTGTAGAACTTTCTCCTTCATCAACTATCTTTCCTTGATTCATAACTAGCAACCTATCACAAAATTTTTTAGCAATGCCTAAATCATGGGTAATAAAGATAATCGTTAAATTCATTTTTTCTTGAAATGCTCTAAGTAATTCAAGAATCTCTATTTTTACTGAAGCATCCAACATATTTACGCTCTCATCACAAATTAAAATTTTTGGATTCAACAATAGCGCCTTGGCCAATGAAATTCTTTGCAATTGACCACCAGATAATTGGTTAGGATAAGAATTAAAAAAATCATTATTTAAGGGAAGATTTAAATTTCTTAACATTAATCTTATTTCTTTTTCGATTTTTCCTTTATCTGAAATTTTTTGAATAAAAAATATATCTTCCAAAATACTTTTAATTGTCATTTTCGGGTTCAAACTTGAAAAAGGATCTTGAAAAATAATTTGCACTTTATTGTTCTTTTTAAAAGATTTATTTTTTTTCGATGCATGATTTTTATCATAAATTTTGATTTCACCACCTCTTACTTTAAGAAGTCCAATTAAAGCCCTGCATAATGTACTTTTACCACTCCCTGAAGAACCAACTATTCCAAGAGTCTCATTCTCATATAACTTGAAACTAACTTCATTTAAAGCCTTATTCCATTTATTAATGAAAATTGAAGAATTTAATTTATACCAATGTCTTAGGTTATTTACCTCTAGAATGACCTCATCTCGAGAATTATTTTTAGTATTTGGTTCTAATACTATTTTTGAAGCATTTACTAACTTTTTCCCGATATCTGATTTTGGTGATTGAAAAATATCTAATATATTCCCTTTTTCAACAATCGATCCCTTTTCAATTATTGCAACTTTTTTACACCACTTTGCTGCAAGATTAATATCATGACTAATTAAAATTAAAGTTGTATCAAATTCATTACATAGATGAATTATTTCTTGCATAATTTCAAAACTTGTTTTTGTATCTAAGCTTGTTGTAGGTTCATCAGCTATTAATAATTTAGGTTTCAAAGCAAGTGCCATTGCTATAGAAACTCTCTGTCTCATTCCGCCGCTAAATTGATGTGGGAAAGAATCAAGTCTACTTTCTTCAATTCCGACTTTTTGAAAAACTTCTCTTACTAATTTTTTAATGGCTAAAGATGATTTAGTTTGATCATGTGTTTTAAATAATTCATATAAATGATCCCCAACTCTCATTAGCGGATTAAGTTTTTTTATAGAGTCTTGAAAAATAAATCCAAAATTCTTTCTTCTAAATAATTGTGCATCTTTGTTTTTTATTTTCCTAGGATCTTCATTAGAAATCGATAGATACCCTTTAGAAGTGGCCTTTGCAGGCAATATATTTACTAATGTTTTTGCAAAAGTGGTCTTTCCACATCCAGAAGGTCCTATTATGGCCAAATGATCTCCACTATCTATTTCCAAATTAAAATTTTTGATAATAGGTTGCTGTTTTAGACCATATTTAACAGTAAGATTTTTAACTACAATAATTTTTTCTTTATTTTTTTCCATGATTTATAGCAAATTTTTCTAGACATAAATAAAATATATCTAAAGCAATATAAAATGTCCGAGGCAGCTGCAAATTCAAAAGAAAAAAACGAAATTGAAGTTTCCAAAACTATTTTGCCTGAAAATAAAAAATATGAAAGTGAATCTTTGAATTATCAAATAAAAATTCCCGATTGGCTTCTTAAAGATATTCATAATTTTGAAAAATCAAATAAAGAAAATGATGAGAATCAAAACCTTATAGTAAAGGCTTTTAAACTTGCTTATAAAGCTCATGATGGACAATTCCGTGCGAGCGGCGAGCCATACATTATCCACCCGGTTGCTGTTGCAAATCTCCTTAAAGAAATAGGTGCTAGTTCGTCTGTTATTGCTGCAGGCCTTTTGCATGATGTAGTTGAAGATACTGGCATTGATTTATCCGAAATAGAAACAAATTTTGGATTGGAAGTAAAAATACTTGTAGAGGGTGTAACAAAATTAGGCGGCATTCACTTTAACAATAGGACTGAAGCACAAGCTGAAAATCTTAGGAAAATGTTTTTGGCTATGGCCAGCGATATCAGAGTTGTCTTAGTTAAACTTGCAGATCGACTTCATAACATGAGAACAATTGAATGGCTAAATGATGAGAAAAAACTAAGAATAGCGAGAGAAACAAGAGAGATTTATGCACCATTAGCTAATCGACTAGGAATAAACAGATTTAAATGGGAATTAGAAGATTTAGCTTTTAAATTCCTAGAGCCTAAAGAATATCTAGATCTTAAAGATCAAATCGCCGTTAAAAGAAGTGATAGAGAAAAAAGATTAAAAGTAACTTTGAATCTTATGAAGGAAAACTTGATTTCAGCAGGTTTGAAAAATTTTGAAATAACAGGAAGGCCAAAACATCTTTATGGCATCTGGAGCAAAATGGAAAGACAACAAAAGCATTTTCACGAGATTTATGATGTTGCTGCCCTAAGAATTATCGTGGACAATTCAGATAGTTGTTATAGAGCTTTAGCAGTTGTTCATGATACTTTCAAACCAATTCCAGGTAGATTTAAAGACTATATAGGATTACCAAAACCCAATGGATATCAATCCTTACACACTTCTGTGATTGGAAGACATCGACCTATTGAAGTTCAAATTAGAACTACTTCGATGCATCAAATTGCTGAATATGGTATTGCCGCACATTGGCAATATAAAGAGGGTGGTTCTCCTGCTAAAAGTAATGCCGAGAGATTTAATTGGCTTAGACAATTAGTAGAATGGCAACAAGAAGGAAATGAAAGGGATCATAATGATTATTTAGCTTCAATTAAAGAAGATTTATTTGATGAAGAAGTATTTGTAATCACTCCAAAAGGAGATGTTGTTGGTTTAAGGAAAGGATCTACCGCGATAGATTTCGCCTACAGAATCCATTCTGAAGTTGGAAATCACTGTAATGGAATAAGAATTAATGAAAAGCTTTCTCCATTATCTACAGCACTTCAAAATGGTGACTTCATAGAAATTTTGACAAATAATAATGCTACTCCAAGCTTGGATTGGCTGAACTTTGTAGTTACGCCAACTGCTAAAAATAGAATTCGCCAATGGTATAAGAAAAGCCATCGTGATGAAACGATTAAAAGAGGTAGAGATTTACTTGAAAAAGAAGTAGGTAGAAACGGTTTTGAAGCATTACTTTCTAGTGAAGCCATGAAAAAAGTTGCAAATCGATGCAATTTAAAAACTACTGAAGACCTTCTTGCATCTCTTGGTTTTGGTGGTTTGACTTTGCATCAAGTATTAAACAGACTAAGAGAAGAAATAAAATTACAGACAGAAGATGTTAAAAATGATTCTGACTCTGAAATAGCAAAATCACTTAAAAGTAATAATAATTTATCCACTAATCAATCTAATAAAGCAGCAAAAACACCAATTTCCGGGATAGAAGGTCTTGATTACAGAATAGGTAAATGCTGTTCCCCACTCCCAGGCGAGGATATTATCGGAACTGTGTCGCTCGGCAATCATGGGATAACTATACATAGGGAAGATTGTGAAAATGTAATACCAATTCCAATAGAGAGAAGATTACCTGTCGGTTGGAATCAAGATAATAAAACTGGCGATAATAAGTTTCCAATTCAGCTACGAATAGAAGTAATTGATCGAGTTGGAGTTCTTAAAGATATTCTTATGCGGTTATCTGATAAAGGTATAAACGTTAGTGATGCCAATGTTAAAACTGCTTATGGTAAACCAGCTATTATAAATCTTTGTGTAGGTCTTGAAAGTTATAATCAACTTCACAAAACAATTGAACAAATTAAATCAATGGCAGATGTTTTAGATATTGCCAGAGTTGGGCAAAGTTAATTTTAAAATCAGATCAATCTATCTTTTACTTTTTATCTTGTAGATAAAGAAAACAATACTGCCGCAAATCAAAGCTAATAAAATACCTACACAAGATGAACCTAAGAGTAATTTTAGGGAAAAAATTCTACCTTGTTTCCATAAGTCATCAATAACTAAACTTTTTTCAAGAATTTTATTAGAAGGATTATTTAAAAAAATCGAACCAACTTTATAGTTAAAATAATAAAGTGGAATATAAGTAAAAGGGTTGCTGATCCAGGTACCAATTGCAGCTAGAACAATATTTCCCTTAGCTATTTTCGCAAAAAATACTCCCATTAAAGTCTGAAAACCAAAAAAAGGAAAGCAACCACTAAATACCCCTATAGCTAAACCTTTAGCATTAAAGAAAGGACTTCCATTCTGACTCCTAAATAATGATAGAATTTTCTTATAGGTAATATCTCTTTTAAATCTCATTCAGAAAGAAAATTTCAAAATTAAATTCTTGATAATCTTACTTAATTATCCATAACAAAGCGAGAGATGGATTCGATATTTACTACAGAAGATACGATAGCCGCAATTGCTTCAGCTATAAGTATTGGGAAGGGAGGAGTTGCGATAATAAGAGTATCAGGGAAAGACGCAATAAATTCTTGCAAAAAGATTGTTCAAACTAAATCTAAATATGCATGGGAATCACATAGGGTTTTTCGTGGTTTTATTCAGGAAAATAAACAAAATAAATTTATAGATGAGGTTTTAATTTTAGTTATGAAATCCCCAAATAGCTTCACAGGAGAGGATGTAGTTGAACTTCATTGCCATGGCGGAATTATCATAGTAAATAAAGTTTTAAAGATATTATTATCTAGTAATTCTAGAGTTAGGCTTGCAAACCCAGGAGAATTTAGTCAAAGAGCTTTTCTTAATGGAAAAATAGACCTTACTCAAGCCGAGTCGATTAATCAATTAATTAATGCAAGCAATACCAGATCAGCAGAGTTAGCCTTTAGCGGGGTTCAAGGAGAAATAAAGAAAAAAATTGATGATATTAAAAATGACCTTATAAATCAACTTTGCGAAATAGAAGCGAGAGTTGATTTTGAAGAAGACTTCACAGATTTTGATTACACCAAATATCTAAAAAACATTAAAAAAGTCAAAGAAAAAATAGAATTACTAATAGAAAATGCAAAAAGAAATTCATATATTCACAATGGAATATCGATTGCGCTTATAGGTAAAACAAATGTTGGTAAAAGCTCTTTATTAAATTTGCTTGCAAAAAAAGAGAAAGCAATCGTAACTAATATTCCTGGAACAACTAGAGATGTTATTGAAGTTAATTTAACAATTAATGATGTTCCAATGAAAATAATTGATACTGCTGGCATAAGAGAAACTCATGAACAAATTGAAAGTATTGGAATTAAAAAAAGTTTTGGGAAAATAAAAGAGTCAGATTTTATAATTTATATTTATAGTCTTGAAGAAGGATTTAATGAAGAAGACAAAAAAATAATACAAGAAATTCCCAAAGAAAAATTAATTACTATCTTGGGTAATAAAAAAGATTTAATTGATTGCAAAAATATTAATTCAAATGAGTTAAAAAACACAATTTTTATGAGTATTAAGAATAATGATGGTGAAAGATTATTAATAGACACAATTATAAAAAAATGCGGATTAAAACAAGTAGAAAATATCAATATATTTTTAAACGAAAGACATCTAAGAAATTTGTCTGCTTGCTTATCTAATTTAAATGATACTGATGAAATAATTGAAAATAAATTGCCATTTGATTTGTTATCTATTGAACTGAGAGATGGAATTCAAAACTTATCTAAAATAACTGGTCAAGAATTAACAGAGGAACTTCTAGATAATATTTTTTCTAAGTTTTGTATTGGTAAATAAATTTGAGTTAAATTACATAGTGATATATAGTTGATTCTCTAACTTCAGTTTAATTTTTATTAATTAATTATTTATTAGTTTAGTGGATTTAAATACTCCTATAATAAGTAAAATCATTGATAATTGGATCGATGAAGATATAGGTAGTGGAGATCTTACAAGTTCCTCTATTACAGAAGAGAATGGTAATGCATATTGGATTGCAAAAGAAGAGGGTATATTCTGCGGGGTTGAAATTATAAAAGAAATTTTTAGAAAAATTGATTTAAAAATTAGTCCAAAATTTAATATCTCTGATGGAGATAAATTTGTTAAAGATCAAAAACTCTTAGAAATATATGGGCCTTCAAAAAGTTTACTCGCTAGTGAAAGGATCAGCTTAAATATAGCAATGCATTTATCTGGAATATCAACATATACAAAGAATCTTACAGATAAATTAGAAGGCACAGATATAAAATTAGCAGATACTAGGAAAACGACTCCTGGCTTAAGAATATTTGAAAAATATGCATTCAAATGCGGAGGTGGGGTGAATCATAGAATGGGATTATACGATGCTGCTATGATCAAAGAAAATCATATTGCATGGACAGATAATCTTAAGAATGCAGTACAAAATATTCGCTTAAATTCGCCTTTTACAACTCATATCATAATTGAAGCTGAGAATATCGACCAGGCAAAAGAAGCAGTATTAGCAGGAGCGGATAGTGTCTTATTAGATGAACTTAGTCCTGAAATAATCAAAAAAAACGTTCAAGAATTAAGAGAGTTATCAATTAATAGTCTACAAAAAGAAGTCAATAAAAATTTGATAATAGAAGTTTCTGGAATTAACCCTCAAGAAATCAGTAAATATCTAATAAAAGGTATTGATTTGATTTCAACAAGTTCTTCAATCACCAAAAGTAATTGGATTGATTTGAGTATGCGTTATATTAATTAATCATATAGATAAATAATTGAATAATTAATGCTAATCATTTTTAAAGAATTAACAAAACAATTTGAACAATCTCTTTTAGAAAGTCTTGAAAAAAATGATAAAAAAGGAGAATTCGCAATTCTTAGCAAGAATTTAATTACACAATCATCAAAAGAAGAATTTGGTGATTATCAATGTAATGTTTGTTTAAGTTTATCTAAAATATATAAAAAGAACCCAAGAGATATTTCTAATGATTTTATTAACCTTTTAAATAAAAATAAAATCATAGCAAAATTATGTAAGAGTCTACAAATAGCTGGACCTGGATTTATAAATATAAAATTAAAAGATGAGGTTCTAATAAATGAAATTAAGTCAAATATTCAATGCAATAGGGCTGGTATACCTCTAATTAGAAAAGATTTAGATAATGGTTTGTCCAATAAAGTTATTGTAGATTTTTCTAGCCCTAATATTGCTAAAGAAATGCATGTAGGGCATTTAAGATCAACAATAATAGGTGACTCAATATCTAGAATTTTCGAGTTAAGAGGTTATGAAGTATTAAGACTCAATCATGTTGGTGATTGGGGAACACAATTTGGCATGCTTATTACTCAGCTCAAAGATTTATATTCAAATGATCTAGAAGAAATAGGAAAGATCAAGATAAGTGATTTAGTTGAATTTTATAAAGAATCAAAAAAAAGATTTGATAACGAATCTGAATTCCAAAAAAGATCTAGAGAGGAAGTAGTTAAGTTACAAAGCGGAGATATTAAATCGATTAAAGCTTGGAAATTATTATGTGATCAATCAAGGAAAGAATTTGATGAAATCTATAAAGATTTAAAAATAAAAATAGAAGAAAGAGGTGAATCTTTTTATAATCCCTTTTTAAAATCAGTTATTGATGATTTGAATTTAGAAAAAATATTAGTAGAAGATCAAGGAGCAAAATGTGTATTTTTAGATGGGATGACTAATAAAGAAGGCAAACCTTTACCGCTAATTATTCAAAAAAAAGATGGAGGTTTTAATTATGCCACCACAGATCTTGCTGCTATAAGATACAGATTCAATAAACCTCCTAATGGCGATGATGCTTCAAGAATTATTTATGTAACTGATCATGGGCAAGCAAATCATTTTGCTGGTGTTTTTCAAGTTGCAAAAAAAGCAAAATGGATACCAGAAAATTGTCAAGTAGACCATGTCCCTTTTGGGTTAGTTCAAGGAATTGATGGCAAAAAACTAAAGACAAGAGAAGGTGAAACAATACGCCTAAAAGATTTATTAAATGAAGCAGTTAGAAGAGCAAAAGAAGATTTATTGAAAAGATTAGAAGATGAAGATCGTTATGAGACCGAAGAGTTTATAGCAAATACTTCAAGAATTATTGGATTAGGAGCTGTTAAGTATGCAGATTTAAGTCAAAATAGAATTACTAATTATCAATTTAGTTTTGATAAAATGCTTTCCCTTAATGGTAATACTGCTCCTTATTTGTTATATACACTTGTAAGAATTTTAGGAATTAAAAGAAAAAATGATTTTGTTTATGAATCTAAAGATTTTCAGTACGTAAATTATGAACATAAATCTGAGTGGAAACTTATCAGAAAATTACTTAGGTTTGATGAAGTCATAATTTCTATTGAAAAAGACTTAATGCCAAATAGATTATGCAATTATCTGTTCGAGCTATGTCAGACTTTTAATAGATTCTATGATCAAGTTCCAATCCTCAAAGAAGAAAAAAATATAAAAATCTCTAGGCTTAATTTATGTGACCTAACTGCAAAAACACTAAAATTAAGCTTAGAGCTTTTAGGAATTGAAACTTTAGAAAGAATGTAATGAATGATTTTGATCCATTAAATAATCTTTTCCCAAAACCAAGAGAAGAAATAATAAATATGCAGTCTTACTCTGCACCTTTAGAAAATAGAAGAAATTTACTCCGCTTAGACTTTAATGAAAATACTTTAGGTCCAAGTCCTAAGGTTTTAGAGGCATTACAAGCGATAAAATTAGATGAGATTTCAATTTATCCAGAATATAATTTTTTAAAAAAATTTTTATGTGATAAATATCTTGATTCAAGAAAATTTGGTAATGATGAAATAGGAATTTTCAATGGAGCAGATGCAGCAATAAATGCAATTTTCAATTGCTTTGGAGAAAAAGATCAGATATTTCTAACCACAAATCCAACTTTTGGTTACTATTCTCCTTGTGCAGAAATCCGAGGAATGAAAAAAATAAGTTGTTCTTACATTGGAGAAAATTTTCTATTCCCCATCGAAGAATTTAGGGAAAAAATAATTAAGCATAATCCAAAGTTAATATTTATTTGCAATCCAAATAATCCAACAGGAACTGTTCTAAGCTCTCATGAAATAATTAATTTAGCCAATATCAATAATGATTCATTAATAGTTGTTGATGAACTTTATGAAAAATTTAATGGAGATAGTCTTCTTGAATCGATAGATTTTGAAAAGAATAAAAATATATTAATAATCCAATCTCTTTCAAAAACTGCAGGTCTAGCTGGTTTAAGAATAGGTTTTACTTTTGGCAATAAAAGTTTAATTCAGTACATTAATAAAGTTACAGGACCATATGATGTAAACAGCTTTGCTATAACAGCTGCATTAGCAGCACTTAAAGACAAATCATATATTGATAATTATGTTTTAGAAGTAAAAAAGGCGAGGGAATGGATTTTAAATAAATTTAAATCAACAAAAATCAGAACTCACTTTAGTGGAGGTAATTATTTTTTAATTTGGCCAAAAAAAGATCCTAAAATTTTAATACAACAGATGAGAGAAAAAGGTATTCTTATTAGAAGTATGGAAAACAAAAAAGATATCGGTAATTCTATAAGGGTTAGTATTGGAACTAAAGAACAAATGATTTTTTTCTGGGACAATTACAAGATATTAGATTTAAAAAATTAATTACTGAAAATATAAATTGTATTTTGATCGATTCTTTTAGGTTTTATTTGAAAATCTTTTCCAACATATTTTACTTTAAAATCTTTCATATTTTCGACAAATAAATCAGCATTTGAGAAATCACATTCTTTATTAATTTTTTTGCCGCGATCAAAGTGAACAGGAATAACTACATTAGGTTTTAGAAGCTTAACTATTTTTGAGGCTTCTTTACCATTGTAAGATTTTATTCCTCCTCCAATTGAAATAAATAATATATCTGGACTAGACAAAATAATTTGACTGTTTATATCAATATCACCAGCAGCTCCTCCCATATGAACAATTTTAAGATCATTCTGCTTCCAACTCCAAACAGTTGCCATCCCAAATCTTCTTCCATCTACTCTGTCATGTGGTACAGAAATTCCATTTAATAAAATATCCTCAAATTGATAGATTCCTGGCTCAACGAACATTAATTGATCATCAGGGTTATATCCTTCATCTGGAAGCCTAGAACTAGCCAAAATAAAATCTACGTTAACTTCTTTAGGCTCCTTTAAATTACTTGCACAACCTATTGCTTTAAAGGGATTTATAAGAATAGATTTATCTGCACTAGTAATTAAAAAACTACTATGTCCCAAACTTTTTATTCCTAAGTTCCTTGCCAATAATGAGGTAGGTAAAAAAGAGCTAACTAATATCAAAAATAAAAAGTTTTTAATTTGAGAAATCATAATATTAATTTTTTTTTATTTTACTTTTGTTCAGCCATTTTTAGAAAATTACTAATTAATTTATGACCAAATTGAGTCAACACACTTTCAGGATGGAACTGTACCCCATGTAAATGTTTATATTCTTTATGAGAGATAGCCATAATTGTTGAGTCTTCTAAAGTCGCAGTTATGTCGAAACAAGATGGTAAAGAACTTGAATCAACTATAAGACTATGGTATCTAGTAGCCACAAATGGAGTCTCGATATCTTTAAACAATCCTTTTTGATTATGAAATATTTTTGATGTCTTACCATGCATAAGTTTTTTCCCAACTATAACCTTACCTCCAAAAGCTTGGGCCAAAGCTTGATGACCTAAACAAACTCCCAAGGTCGGAATATTTTTAGATAATTTTTTTAGAATTGGCAGACAAATTCCAGATTGATCTGGATTACCAGGTCCTGGAGATAAGAGAATTCCACCAGGATTTAGTTCGATAATTTCTTCTAGAGTAATTTCATCATTTCTTTTAACTATTAATTCTTTAGTTATTTGATGCTCAACTGAAAGTTCTCCTAAATATTGAACAAGGTTATAAGTAAAACTATCGTAATTATCAATAACAAGAAACATATTTATATAGATTTAAAATAACAACTTTATTTTAGGAACAAAGATATATACAGCAATAATAACAGAATTAATGGAAGCTAATAATACTGCTCCTGCAGAAGTATCTTTTGAAATTTTAGCCAAAATACTAAATTCTTTTTTCACTACTAAATCAACGATTGATTCAATAGATGTATTCAATATTTCTAATATTAAAACAGACATTATTGTTGCAATCAAAATAACATAATTACTTAGACTAATTTTGAGTAAAAAACCAATTATTAAACTTGTAACTGCAAAAATTAATTGAATTTTAAAATTTCTTGAAGTTTTTAATACATAACTAATACCACTGAAAGCATACTTAAAACTTATAAATACATTACTAGAAGTTTTGTATGATTCTTTTCTATTTTCTAAATAGTTTATTTTTTTTTCCATAGATTTTTAATCTAATCGAGTAATTAAATATTCTTGGAAATTTAACATATTTTCTAAATCATGTTCATTATTATGTTCCCATCCCAAAAGATGTAAAAATCCATGACTAGCCAACCAGATCACCTCTCTATAAATTGAATGTTTATATTCATAAGATTGCTCAAGTGCCATCTCTAATGATATAAAAATATCTCCCAACTCTATATGATCTAAATTATTTAGAGATTCATCAGAAATAATTGGAAAAGATAGAACATCAGTTGGACCATTTTTTTGCATCCATTTCTTATTCAAAGAAGCAATTTCTTGATTTGATATTATCTGTAAGCCTAATGAAAAAGATTTTTTTTCAAAAATATAATTTGTTAATTCATAATCCTCTTTTTTTAATATTGTATTTATCCAAGATAAAAAAACTTTCTCCCAAAAAATAGATTCAAAAATAAGATGAGTTTTAGTATCTTTTAACTTATTTGAAAATTGAGAGAAATCATTACATTGAAAAACCAAATCTAAATTTATTTCAGAAATAATTTTTTCTTTCATACATTCTTAAACTGGAATATTGGGCTTACCTATTGTGGCCACAAGTATTAATATCCCAATTAAAACTAGAAAGGTTATTGAAAAATGAGAAATACTTTTTGAGCCTTTCCTTACCATATTTCTCATAGCAAGCTTTATAAAGCTTGGAGGAGAAACTTTTTTTTCTAAAATTTCGTTTTTATTTTCCATTAGTTATTCAATAGATTCATTAGAAATATTCATACGTAATAATTCATGAATAAATGGTTCAAGTCCACCATCTAAAACACTATCTAACTCATTAGTCTCCTGCATAGTCCTAAGATCTTTTACCATTTGATAGGGATGGAAAACATAATTTCTTATTTGATTGCCCCATGCAGCTTCTACAATATCACCTTTAATATCAGCGACTTCAGCAGCTCGTTGTTCTTTAGCAATCACTAATAGTTTAGACTTTAGAAGTAACATAGCTTTTTCTTTATTTTGTAATTGAGATCTTTCTTGAGTACATCTTACTGAAATCCCTGAAGGCAAATGAACAATTCTCACAGCTGTTTCTACTTTATTAACATTTTGTCCTCCAGCTCCACCGGATCTACTCGTTGTAATTTCTAAATCTTTTTCAGGTATATCAAGTGAAATATTATCATCTAATTTTGGCATAACCTCTACCCCAGCAAAGCTGGTTTGTCTTTTGCCATTGGCATTAAAAGGAGAAATTCTTACTAATCTATGAGTTCCTTTTTCATGTTGCAGATAGCCATATGCATATTTTCCATCAATTTCAAACGTTACACTTTTAATACCTGCTTCTTCTCCTTGAGATAATTCATTAATGACAAGGCTCATTTGATTATTATCGGCCCATCTTGAGTACATTCTTAATAATATCTCAACCCAATCCTGCGCATCTGTTCCACCCGCACCTGCGTTTATAGAAACTACTGCTCCTTCCTTATCGTATTCACCACATAACAATCTTTCAAATTCCCATTTATCCAAATTCTCTCTTAATTTCTTTAATCCCAGCTGCGATTCTAAAATCATTTCCTCTTCGGGTTCTAGAGAATAAAGTTCAAGAGAGGCATTAGCATCAGAAATAAAAGTTTTCCATTTTTCTAACAATTCGAGTTGTGCTTTGACATCATCAAGGATTAACATTTGCTTTTTAGCTTCTTCTTGATTTTCCCAAAATTCAGGCTGAGCAGAAATTTGCTCTAACTCTTTCCTTTTCGCTTTTAATCTTGGAACGTCAAAGACAATCCTGAGCATTACCCAGGCGCTCTGTTAGTTCCGAAAGATCTTTTTTGAAATCTGTAATATCTATCAAAATAGAATTTAAATGTTATTTATAATCTAACAAGCACTTTTGTTTAATAGTATAAACTAAGTATTATTTTAAAAAAATGTCTAAAGTTGAAATTTATACTTGGCAATATTGCCCATTCTGTATTCGAGCAAAATCACTACTCAAGAAAAAAAATATAAATTTTACAGAATATAAAATAGATGGCGACGAAGATGCCAGAGCATTGATGATTGAAAGAGCTGATGGTAGAAGAACATTACCACAAATATTTATAGATAATGAGGGTATCGGAGGCTGCGATGATCTCTACGCATTAGAAAATGAAAATAAATTAGAAGCATTATTAAACTAGATCTTATGAAATTTCTATTCGTAATAGATCCAATTAAAAATATAAATCCCCTAAAAGATTCAACTGCTGCTTTAATGCAAGCATCATCAAAAAAAAATATTGAAATCTGGAGTTGTACTCCTCAAGACCTAGAAGCTAGAGGTGATGAAGTATGGGCATCTTCGGTAAAAGTTGAGGTAATTCCGTGGATTTCTTTCAAAGAGAATGATTGCATACCTCTCGCCGAATTTAATTGCATTTGGATGAGAAAAGATCCTCCTGTGAATGAGGCTTATTTATATGCAACCCATCTTTTAGAAGTTGCCGAAAGAAAAGGAGTAAAAGTAATTAACAAACCCTCATCGTTAAGAGCTTGGAATGAAAAGCTAGGTGCTTTAAGATACAGCCACTTAATGGCACCGACAATAGTTGCGAGTAAGGTAAAAGATCTTATTAATTTTGCAAATATAAATAATGAAGTAGTCATAAAACCTCTTGGAGGAAAAGGTGGTCAAGGTGTTATAAGGATAAATAAAAATTCTCCAGGAATTAAATCAATCATTGAATTAATCACTTCTCAAGAAGAATTACCAGTTATGATGCAAAAATTTATTCCTGAAGTCATAGAGGGTGATAAAAGAATAATTATCGTAAACGGAGAAGCAATTGGATCAATAAATAGGATTCCTCAAGGAGGCGATTTTAGGAGTAATTTAGCGATGGGAGGCAAGGCTGAACCCACATTATTAACAGAAAAAGAAAAAAGTATCTGCTCAGAATTATCTCAACACTTCAAAGATGAGGGTTTATTTTTTGTAGGTATTGATGTAATAAATGGAATGCTTAGCGAGATTAATGTAACCAGTCCAACAGGTTTAAGAGAAATTGAAAATTTATCCAATAAAAAAGTTTCAGAGGAAGTTATTGAAAAATTAGTAGAAATTATCTAGGATTTTTAGCGCAAAATATCTGTTTTACTATAGATTCAAATTTTAATTTAATCTCATCTATTTCTTTCTCTAAAACGGAGCCAGAAACTATCCCTGAACCTGCAGTAAATTCAATATTTTCTTCAATACATCTTGCGCCTCTTATTGCTAAAAGAAATGAAGCATTGCCTGATGAATCAACCCAACCCATTGGAGAAGCATAATTTCCTCTAGGAAAAGACTCAAGAGTGTTTATCCAATCCAATGCTGCATTTTTTGGGTATCCACAAACAGCTGGAGATGGATGTAAGTTTTTAAGCAATTCAAAAGGACAAATATTTTCAACTTTAGAGAAAATGAGTGTTTGCAAATGAGAAATATCTCCATATGAATTTACCTTTATATCACTTTTTTTAAAGTTTGTTATTTTTGAAACTTCTAAAGATTTAATCAAATGTTGTATTACATAATTATGTTCCTTTAAGTCTTTAGTACTTTTTAGGAGTTTCTTAAAATTTGAATTAGTAGGGATAGTTCCGGCAAGAGCCTCTAAAGTTAAATTAGGTTTAGAAAAAGAAAATAATTTTTCTGGAGATGCTCCAAACAAAATATCCTTACTATTCCTTTTCCAAACGTATATACATGTATTTGGTTGCTTCTTTTTAAATCTTTTTAAAATTTCTACTAAATCTAGTTTATTTTTAAGTTTTATTTTAATCCTATTTGCTAAAACTATCTTTTCGAGGATATCTTTCTCTACTAATTGAATTCCTCTTTTTACTACTTTTTTCATCTTTGTTTTAGAAGTTTCTAATGAGCGTGAGAAATCATCAATAAAAGGGGAATCAAAACTAGTTTTTAAGCTAGATGATTTTATTAATTCTGAGCCAGAATTAATAACTTGATTTCTAATTGTCCATATTTCTTCAATTAATGTTCTTAATGATGATTTACCTTCAACATGACCATTGATTCTTAACCAGCAATTCTTGCCACTTTTAGTAATTAATATTTTTGGCAAAATGGCTTCCAAACTAGGGATATCTGAAGGTAAATTCTTATTATTCAAATTTTCAGAGAAAGAAAATAGATAAATTATTTTTGAAAGTGCAGAATTATGCGATTCACTAGTTAAGTTTATTAAATTTTGAAAATTCTCAGAATTAAACTCTTTTGCTACCTCAAATCTTTTTGGGCCATCCAGAGTAACATATTTACACTTCTCGAAAGCTATATATGAAATGCCATCAGATTCCTCCCAAAATGAAGAAAACGGATATTGATTTATTAACAATTCATAAACTTGAAATAAATCAATACAAGGAATCTCAACACAAATACTTACTAATCCAGAACTTTCAACTTTCTTATCGAAAGAGGAAAATACATCTTTTAAAAAATCTGTTAAGTTTAAATCATTTTTCATTACTTATTGAAAATAACTAAAAATGATGCAATAAAGTAAAAAATGTAACTCAATTTATAAACTACATTCAATAATTATCTAATTTTGCGTGTTAATTAAAAATGGACGAAGATAAAAAAAAATTATGGAAAAAAGCAATAAAATGGCCTCTTTATTCTGTTGCTATACTTCCAGTTTTAATAACAGGGGCTTACTTGCTCAATCAATATGAAGAGGTAAAAATTTATAATTTGATTTCATTTACTTTAGCTGCAATTTTGATATTACTTTGGGAAAATCTAACTAATGATTTATACGACGCTGAAACAGGAATCGATGAATTTAAATTCCATTCAATTGTAAATCTTGTAAAAAATAAAAAAATAATTTCATTTATTGCATATACATCCTTAGTTATTGGTTTATTAATAATTTTAATTATTTCAGTATCAACAAGTATAAACATTTTTATTTTGGTGGCAGCTTGCTGCTTCTTAGGATATTTATATCAAGGTCCTCCTTTTAGATTGGGCTATCAAGGTTTTGGAGAACCATTATGCTGGCTTGCATTTGGACCTTTTGCGTACTCTGCAGTCTTAATTGCGTTAAATCCGTCTAATATTTACTTCGAAGATATTCCATGGAAAGTTTCTTTATTACTTGGTTCAGGACCTTCCTTGGCAACAACTCTTGTATTATTTTGTTCTCATTTTCATCAAATTTCTGAAGATAAAAAGCATGGGAAAAATTCACCTTTAGTTCGCTTAGGGGCAAAAAAAGGTTCTCAATTTGTGCCTTGGATAATTTTTGCAATATATATTTTTCAACTTTTCACAATAGTTTATGGATTTATTCCAGTGTTTTGCATCCTTTATTTGCTTAGTTTCCCTCAAGGAATAAGACTTATAAATTTATTAAAATCTTCCTATGCAAAACCTTCTGCAATAAAAAATTGCAAATTCGTCGCAATAAAATTTCAAACTCTTAATGGAATTGGTTTAATCACAGGATTAATATTTAATTACTTTCTAAATAAATGAACTTAATATTTCAAAAAAAATCTTATAGCTTTAAGTTATCGGCCAAAGTAGAAAATTCTAAAACCAATTACCAAACAAAATCAGGTTGGATAATTAAATTAATAAGTAATGATAAAAAAATAGGGTTTGGAGAAGTTTCACCGCTACATAAAAAAGACTTAAAAAAGTGTGCGAAACAACTAGATATGATCCCTGAGCATATAGAGGAATTTAATTTATCTGAGCAAATAAATATTTTTCACCCATGCATTCAATCTGCAATAAATTCTGCATTAGCTGAGATCAATGGAAAAATAATTTTTAAAGAAAACTACTACTTTGATGAAATTGGTAAAACAGCCATATTGTTAAATCATGAAAATGTAGTTTCAGATCTAAATGATATTAAAAAAAGACATTGTGATGTTGGAAAATCATTAACCTTAAAATGGAAAGTAGCACTAAAAAATAACCATGAGGAAGAAGCAAAATTAGAAGAAATTCTAAGCAAAATAGGTAATAATATTAAGTTAAGAATAGATGCTAATGGTTCTTGGGGAAGAGACATAGCTAATAGATGGGCTGATATTTTGAAAGATAATAAAAATATAGATTGGTTAGAACAACCTCTCTGTGTTGATGATATTGATGGACTGACAGAACTAAACAAAAAAATTCCAATAGCTTTAGACGAATCACTTTTAAAATTTCCAACTTTGATTGATGAGTGGAAGGGTTGGCAAATTAGAAGGCCTTCTCAAGAAAATAATCCAGTTAAGCTTTTAAGAGAATTAGAAAATAAAAAAGCTTTAATATCTATAAGTACCTCATTTGAAACTGGAATAGGAAAGAGATGGCTCCATCATTTATCTTCTCTACAATTACAAGGACCAACGCCAAAAGTTCCTGGTTTAGCAATGAATAAATTCCCTAATTCGTTTCTATTTTTAAATGAAGCAAAAAAGATATGGGATCAACTATGAAAAATAAAATTCATACTATTGAAGTTGAAAATAACGAAACTCAATCTGTAGAAAAAATTATTGAAAAAATTAGAGAGAATAAAATTATTTATGTAAAAAACAAATTTTATGAAGACAAAGATGTATTAGATTCAATTACTGAAAATGGGCCAGCAATTATCTTAAACAGTAGTGGGAGTTCTGGAAAACCGAGACAATGTTTTCACCATTTAAATAATCTTAAATTATCTGCAACTACATCAGGTCAATGGCTAATAGAGCAAGGATTTGAATTACAAAACTGCTTAATTTTAAATACTTTACCCCTGAACCATATAAGTGGATTAATGCCAATTTTTAGAAGTCAAACTTGGGGATGTGATTGTATTAATATTTCTCCGAATTTGATAAAAAAAACTAGAGAACTTTTACTTTTCACAATTAAATTTAAAAAAAACAAAAAACACTTGGTTACGTCATTAGTACCTACACAATTACAAAGACTTTTAGCTCAAAAAGATGGAATTAGTTGGCTAAAAATTTTTGATCTAATTTGGGTAGGTGGAGCTTCAATTTCAGACGAAACTGCAGAACAATGTATAAAAGAAAAAATAAACTTAGCACCTTGTTACGGCTCAACTGAAACAGCAGCAATGGTTACAAGTTTAAAACCAAAAGAATTCTTAATGGGTTTTAAAAATGTTGGAGAAATACTTCCTGATACAAAAATAAGAATTAACGCACAAGGATTAATCGAAATAAAATCAGCCAGAATTGGAATCGAAATAATAGATTCTTTAAAAACTGAAAATTTCAAAAATAAAAATGGTTGGTGGCAAACAAGTGATTTAGGTGAAATTAAGCAAATCAATAATTCTTACTATTTAAAATTTGTTGGAAGAAGTGATAATGCCTTTAATTCAGGAGGAGAAGTTGTTTTCCCTGAAGTAATTAAATCTAGATTAAATGATTTCATTATGAAAGAAAATATCCCAATTAATAAATTCAATATTTCGAAAGTATCTAACAAATTATGGGGAAATAAAATTAAAGTAATAGTTGAATTTAGAGAACTTACAAATGATAAAAATATTGAAATTTCTTTAAATTTATTAAAAAATTTTTCTCAAAGTTGGCCTAAACATGAAAAGCCTGAAAAGTGGATTGTTAAAAACAAAAATAGCATTACAGAAAAAATAAACTATAAATTTAAAAAATAATAATCAGCATTCTTTTAAATTTGTACTAACATTAGAAGCCTCTATCCATCTTTCTAGCTGATCGGGAATTTCTATTTTATTTCTTGAATCAACATCTAAAGAACAGTGTATAATTTTCCCTTCGGCTACTTTATTTCCATTTTTTATAAAAAAGCTATTTACTTGAAACAAATGTGTATTAATTTTATGAGGGGCAATTTTTACTTTTAAGAAATCTCCAATTTTTATAGGCGCAAGAAAGTTTGCTTCGCAGTTTACTATGGGAAAAATAATTAGATTTTTACGTATAGAAAAATCTGGAAAAATTTCTTGATATGGAATCCCATAAATTTCGATACTCTCTTCCCAAGCTTCGTGCGACCATTTTAATAAGTTATGAAAATGAATTACACCTGCAGAATCACAATCACCGAATCTTACCTTCTTCTGCAATATCAACCAGTCAGCGGGTTTCATTTAAAGAACTTATCTATCAACAGATCCCATAATGACATCTATTGAGCCAAGAATTGCCATAATATCGGCAATTTTGGCACCTTTAAGAATATGAGGCAATATTTGCAGATTATTTAAATCAGCTGCTCTGATTTTAAATCTCCATGGGGTAACTTCATTATTTCCTTGAATGAATACACCTATTTCTCCTTTACCGGACTCTAATCTTGTATACAATTCTCCGTTAGGAATTTTAAAAGTTGGAGCAACCTTCTTGGCTACATATTGATAGTCCATACCAAATATTTCACTTTTCTTATCTTCAGTCGCCATTCTTTGAGCTTCTAAATTTTCTGTTGGACCTCCTGGAATCATTTTGCAAGCTTGGCGAATGATACTTAGTGATTGTCTCATCTCTTCAACTCTTACTCGATATCTCGCGTAACAATCTCCTTCTTTTTCAGAAGCAATGTGCCAATCAAAATCGTCATAACATTCATAACTATCGACTTTCCTTAAATCCCAGGAAACCCCAGAAGCTCTAAGCATTGGCCCAGACAAAGACCAATTAATTGCCTGGTCTCTTTGTATTGTTCCTAGACCTTCAATTCTTTTTCTAAAAATTGGATTATTTGTGATTAATTTTTCGTATTCATCTATCTTAGGACCGAACCAATCGCAAAAGTCTAAACATTTTTCTAACCATCCGTATGGGAGATCACATGCTACTCCACCGATTCTAAAGAAATTATTATTGATTAGCCTTTGTCCAGTAGCAGCTTCCCAGAGATCATAGATCATCTCTCTTTCTCTAAAAATATAGAAAAATGGAGTTTGAGCTCCTACGTCAGCTAAAAAGGGACCAAGCCATAAAAGATGATTAGCAATACGATTAAGTTCGAGCATAAGAACTCTGATGTAACTAGCTCTTTTGGGAACTGGAATATTAGCTAATCTTTCAGGAGCATTTACTACAATAGCTTCATAAAACATTCCTGCGGCATAATCCATTCTGCTTACATAAGGGACATACATTACATTTGTCCTATTTTCAGCTATCTTTTCCATTCCTCTATGTAAATATCCAATTACTGGCTCACAATCAATGACATTCTCACCATCAAGAGTTACAACTAACCTTAAAACCCCATGCATTGAGGGATGGTGAGGGCCAAAATTGACCACCATTGGTTCTGTTCTAGTCTCTAGCTGAGCCATTCAAAATTTAACTTCTAAATAAATCTTAGTCGAAAGTTATGCAAACTGACCTATCTGATTCATCTTTTTTCAATCATCAATCAGTTATGACATATGAGATTATGGCCTCATTAGAGCATTACCCACTGATAAATAACAATCAACTTAAGGGAATAGACGCAACTTTAGGCGGAGGAGGGCACTCTTATCATTTATTGAGAAAATATTCGGATTTAAATATAATTGGACTTGATCAAGATCCATTCGCGAGAAAATCAGCATCAAAAAAACTTGATGAGTTTAAAAATAGGATTGATATAAGGGCTTCAAATTTTGCGGATTTTGTACCTAAAGAAAAAGTTTCTTTTGTAATTGCAGATCTTGGAGTAAATAGCAACCAAATTGATGACCCTAAAAGAGGATTTAGTTTCCAAAAAAATGGTCCACTTGATATGCGCATGAATCCTTTTCTTGATGTTGATGCAGAGAAATTAATTGAGGCTTTAAATGAAAAAGATCTAGCTAACCTAATCTATAAATACGGTGAGGAGAGATTATCAAGAAAGATTGCTAGGAAAATAAAATTGGATTTGAAGGAAAATGGGAAATATTCTGGAACAAAAGAGTTAGCTTATTCTATTGCAGGCTGCTTCCCACCAAAACAAAGATATAAAAAAATACATCCAGCAACAAGAACATTTCAAGCACTAAGAATTGCTGTTAATAAAGAAATTGAAGTATTAGAAAAATTTTTGCAAGTTGTACCTGAATGGCTTTTGCCAGGAGGTATTATTTCTATTATTAGTTTTCATTCCCTTGAGGATAGGTTAGTTAAAAGTTGTTTCAAGAATGATCAAAGACTAAAAAACCTGACAAAAAAGCCAATAACTCCTTCCGAACAAGAAGTTGAACTAAATAAAAGAGCTAGAAGTGGAAAATTAAGAATTGCTCAATTAAATTAAAGGCCAATAATTTCTATCGTAATGATCTGATCGTATTTGTAAGAATATGAATTGCTTGTTTTATGTCTTTTGAATTAGTGCTTAATCCAATACTTAACCTTATTGAAGATTCTGCTTCTTTAAGAGATCTACCTAAGGCTAGTAAAACATGAGATGGTTCACCGTTACTACATGCAGATCCAGTAGAACAAATTATTTTAGATTTTAAAAATTTATGAAACTTTGCTCCATTTAAATCCAATACAGTCAAATTTAAATTGTGAGGTAATCTTTTTTCTATGGAGCCATTAATTAATAAACCAGAATTATTTTTTAACAACCCCTCTAAAAGGTTATTTCTGTAAAAAAGTAATTTCTCAGCATTATTTTTTTGATTCAAAACTGCTATCTCTATTGCTTTAGTAAAGCCAACTACTAAAGGAAGAGGTAATGTACCAGACCTAAGACCATATTCCTGACCTCCTCCAACAATTAAAGGCTCAAGATTAATTTCTTCATCAATCAAAAGAAGTCCTATCCCTTTAGGACCATATATTTTGTGAGAACTCATCGTTATCATGTTTACATCTGATAAAAGATTGTCTAACGCCATATAACCTAAACATTGTGCAAAATCAGAGTGAAATGTTATTCCTCTCGATTTACATATCTTTGAAATATTCTCTATGGGCTGAATAACTCCTATTTCATTATTTGCCAACATGACACTAACCAGAAATGTATCTTCTCTTATATTTTTTTTGAATTGTTCTACTGAAATTAAGCCATCTTTCTCAGGATTAATTGCTGTAACCATAAATCCCTCTTTTTTTAGTTGGTTTAGGGGCTCCAAAACAGCTTTATGCTCTGTTTTTAAGGTAATAATATGTCCATAATTTCCTGTTTTTTTATAGAAATTTCTAGCAAAGCCTAACAAGGCTAAGTTATTAGATTCAGTTGCCCCGCTTGTAAAAATAACTTTTTTATTCTTAAGAAATAAATTTTGTTCTATTTTTTCTCTTGAAGCTTCCAAAATAGCGCTTGCGTTAATCCCCGCCAAATTAGATTTGCTTGCAGGGTTAGAAAATATCTCACTCCAAAAAGGTTTCATAGAATCAACAACATCTTTAGAGCAAGGAGTCGAAGATTGATAGTCTAGTAGTATGGGAGTTGATAGCATTATGTTTAGTATATAAAATTCTGTTTATTACTAGAAAATCAAATTTAAGAATTTAAAAAATGAATGAAATTAATCAAATAAATAATGAACCTGTAAGAAAATCAAGAATTTTATTAGTTGATGATGAGCCTGGTTTAAGAACAGCTGTTAAAACATTTCTAGAAGATGAAGGGTTTGAAATATTTATTGCAGTTGATGGCGAGGATGGTTGGGAAAAAGCTCAAACAATTTTCCCAGATTTGATAATTAGCGATGTTATGATGCCTCGAGCCAACGGTTATGATTTATTAGAAAAAATTAGAGAGGATGAAAAATTAGGAGGAACTCCAGTGATTTTTCTAACTGCAAAAGGAATGACCCTAGACAGAACAGAAGGTTATCTTGCAGGAGTTGATGATTACATTTCCAAACCTTTCGATCCCGATGAATTAGCTGCAAGAGTTAAAAATGTAATCAACAGACAAGAACGACTATTAAAAGAAGCGGCACGATTCGCAGATATTGACGTAAGCAAAATGGCAAAACAAATTACTGAAATAAAATCTATGCTCACAGACCAAAACCAGACTAATCCAGAAAATAAAATTAATCTTCCTAGTTTTACTCCTAGAGAAGCAAGTGTCCTTCAACTAGTAGCAGAGGGACTGATGAACAAGGAAATTGCTAGAAAGCTTGAAACATCTATTAGAAATGTTGAGAAATATGTAAGTAGACTTTTTATCAAGACAGGTACATCAAGCCGAACAGAATTAGTTCGTTATGCACTTGAAAATCATTTAGTAAAATAATTTATTTAATTTTTTCGAATTCAATTAGTTTTGAAAAATAAAAAGGGGCTTGATTTAATTTCTTTTTAACAACTTTAAATCCTCTTTCTTTAGCAGCATTAATAATACCCTTTTCTTTCAATGTATATGCCCTTGTAGTTTTACTTGGCCCAGGAAATAATTTTCCAATATTTTTTAGAACAGCAAGAACTGGAGTATAAGGAGCAAAGCTGACGATTAGTTTTTCTTTGCTTAAATCGCATAGATGTTGAACCATTTCTTCTGCGACTGGTTGAGGATAATGAATAAATACATCCAAACAAACTACAACATCAAATAACCCTTTTAGTTTTTCCAGATCACAGACTTCATATTTAATTTTACCTTGACTCAAACCTAATTCATGAATGCGTTTTTTTGTTTCTTTAATCATTTCAGAAGAAATATCACTCACCTGTAGTTCTTTTATACCGAGTCTTAATAAAGGTATGGAAAGACTTCCTACACCACAGCCTGCATCACAATAACTTTTTTTTGTTAGTTCAGGATAATTTTTGATGTATGAGACTACATCATCTACAGTTTTTTGATGTCCTTTCCTAATATTTTTCTGAACTGTATTAATTTCATCAGATTTGCTATAAATTTTATTCCATCTTTCAAAGCCAGTTCCATTAAAATACTCCCTTACTTCACTTTTTTCGACAATCTTATTTGACGTCATAATATTCTATGAAAATTTATTCTTTTTATACTAACTAACTGGCGCCAAATTAATTGCACGCCATTATAGGAAAGAATTGATTTGTTATTTTGTCAGAATTGAATTCTAAAGATATTTATAAAATTGCTGTCGTAATGGGTAGTGATTCAGATCTAAAAACATTGAAACCAGCCATTGATATTTTAAGAGAATTTGGAATAAAAACTGAAGTTTGTATACTTTCTGCTCATCGAACACCTATTGAAATGATGGAATATGCAAAAAATGCAGAATCAGAAAACATAAAAGTAATAATTGCCGGTGCTGGGGGTGCTGCTCATCTTCCGGGAATGCTGGCATCTATAACTTGCATTCCTGTAATTGGCGTACCAGTAGAGAGTAAGACACTTAAGGGGGTTGACTCTCTTTTATCAATCGTTCAAATGCCCGCTGGAATTCCAGTTGCAACAGTTGCAATTAATGGAGGTCAGAATGCTGGATTATTGGCTATAGAGATGATCAGTTTATTTGATGAATCCATAAAGAAAAATTTGAAAGAATTCAGAGAAAATCTACATACACAAGTAAGAAATAAAAATAGTAAGTTATCAAATATTGGACCTGACAATTATCTTCAAAATAAATGAACTAATATTTTTCTATTAGACCTTGTTAAGAAAGTTTTCTTTTTTAAGGTAGTTAATAATTTTTTCAACGGAATCATTTAAATCTAACGAACCTGTATCAACAACAATTTCGGGATTAAGAGGAGCTTCATATGGACTAGAAATCCCTGTGAATTCCTTAATTTCTCCCAAACGAGCTTTCTTATAAAGGCCTTTAGTATCCCTATTTTCGCAAACTGTGATATTAGCAGCACAATAAACCTCAATAAAATCTTTAGATCCAATAATTTGTCTCACCTTATCTCTATCGCTAATAAATGGCGAAACGAATGCTGTAATAGTTATTATCCCAGCATTCATAAATAAATTCGCAACTTCGCCAATTCTTCTTATATTTTCTTCTCTATCTTCATCCGAAAAACCAAGATCTTTACATAAACCGTGTCTAATATTATCTCCATCCAACACATAAGTCGAAAAACCATCTAAGTGTAAAACTTCATTTAAAGCGTTGGCCAAAGTACTTTTGCCAGAACCAGATAAACCTGTAAACCAGATAACCATACCTTTATGACCTCTCATTTTCTCTAGCTTTTCTCTATCAATAGTTAAGTTATGCCACTTTATGTTGGTTGACTTTGTTTGATTTTGTTCTTTCATTTTTTACTTCATCAAAATTAAAAACCTATCCTAACCCTTGCTTCATAAATTATGAAATCCCTCTTTACGAAGAAACTCAATTGATTTCGATACCATATCACCCTGTAACTGGATATTTCTATCAATTAATGTTCCTCCAGTCCCACAAAAAACTTTAATTTTTTTTAGTAATTCTTTTAATAAGATTTCATCCTCAGTGCCTAAACCTCTAATTAAAGTTATAGTCTTGCCCTTTTTACCTTTTTTTTGTTTTGAAATATTTATTTTTGATCTTTTATTAAAAGTATCTACCTTAGCTCTTTCTTCAAATTTGTTTTCTTGATTATCAAATTCGATCCAATTCTTTTTTCCCATTATTTTCAATATAATCTATAGTTAGTTAATACTTATTCTATAGAAAAAGTGGTAAGTACATTTTCTCGCAAAGATCAAAACTATAAAAATGACGATTTAAATCAACCCTCCAAAGAGGGAAGATTTGGAAAATATGGAGGTCAATATGTTCCTGAAACGCTAATGCCCGCTCTTTTTGAGCTTGAAAACGCTGCATCTAATGCATGGAAAGATAAACTTTTTGTAGAAGAATTAAATCATCTACTTAAGACTTATGTAGGAAGAGAAACACCACTTTATGAAGCCAAAAGACTTACTGAACATTACAAAAATAACCAAGCAACTCCTAGAATATGGCTTAAAAGAGAAGATTTAAATCATACTGGGGCCCACAAAATTAATAATGCTCTTGGACAAGCTTTATTGGCAATAAGAATGGGCAAAAAAAGAATAATAGCAGAAACTGGAGCAGGTCAGCATGGAGTTGCTACTGCTACTGTTTGTGCGAGATTTGGCTTGAAATGTATTATCTACATGGGTGCTGAAGACATAAAAAGGCAATCCCTTAACGTTTTCAGAATGAAACTTTTAGGAGCTGAAGTTAAAGTTGTAAATTCTGGAACTTCAACACTTAAGGATGCTACTAGTGAGGCCATTAGAGATTGGGTTTCTAATGTCGAAACCACACACTACATTTTAGGATCTGTTGCCGGCCCACACCCTTTCCCAAAGATTGTGCGAGATTTTCATGCAGTTATAGGTGAAGAAACTAAAAAACAATGTTTGGAATCATTTGGATCTTTGCCCGATATTTTGCTTGCTTGTGTAGGTGGGGGATCAAATGCAATGGGGCTTTTCCATCCTTTTGTTAAAGACACTAATGTGCGGCTTATTGGAGTTGAAGCCGCAGGAAGCGGAGTTGATACTGACAAACATGCTGCCACTATCACTAAAGGGTCAGTTGGAATTTTGCATGGATCAATGAGTCTTCTCTTGCAAGATGATAATGGTCAAGTACAAGAAGCTCACTCAATAAGTGCAGGTTTAGATTACCCTGGAGTAGGACCTGAACATAGTCATTTAAAAGATATAGGTAGAGCAGAATATGGATCAGTCACAGATCAAGAAGCTTTAGACGCTTTAAAACTTGTTAGTGAACTAGAAGGAATTATACCTGCACTTGAAACTTCCCATGCCTTTGCTTGGTTAGATAAATTATGCCCTACTCTTGAAAAAGATACTCATATAGTCATCAATTGCTCTGGTAGAGGCGACAAAGATGTTAATACTGTTGCATCTTCATTAGATATTTAATCAATACCTTGGGATTGATTGGTCAATATATCTACTCCATCCATCAATACCCTCCTCCAAATTCCATATTTCGCTCACAATATTATTATCCAAGCACCATTGAGAAAAGTTATAACTTCTTATTCCTGCATGACAGGTAACTACAATTTCTCTTTCTAATAAACCAGTAAATATTTCTTCAACATATTCAGATGTGACTTTACTAATTGGTATATGTAAAAATTCTCTTGAGAAACGTGCTATTTCAAGCTCTGACTGTTCTCTTACATCAATCAAAACTGGATCTTCTTTCTCAGAATTAAACCAATCATTGAGACTAGAAGCATTTATAGATTTTGGATAACTTCCCAATTTATAGAATATATTATATGTTATTTACAATTTAATAAATTAAGTTGCAGTAGGAAGTTTATTGTTAAAAATAAAAATAAACATTGATAATGAAACTTAGAATAGTAGCAATAATACTATTATTATCTTTATTACTTTTTTTGGGTTTTAAAAAAGTTTCTGCTAATAAGAATAAGGAGCAAAGTACAAATTTCGAGCAACTAAATATCTTAAGATATATACCTGAAAACAGTAAGTTATTATTTATTTCAAATTTAGATAGTTTTCATGTTTTTAATAATAATGAAAAAGAGAAAAATTCAACAAAACAAGATGACTTTGTTTTAATAAAAGACTCAATATTAGATTACTTAGGTATAGATCTAGGCAACAATAAATTAGAAGATATTTATAACAATGAACTTACAATCTCATTTTTTGAAAATAATAAAAATTTTAAAGATGATATTTTGATTATTTTTAAAATTAAGCCTGAAAAAACAATAGACGATTTATTAAATTTGCCTAACAAAATTGATCAAATTAATGAGATAATTTCAATTAATAGAGAAAACAAAATAAATTTCCTTAACTACATATATCGAACAGAGGATAATTATATAATTGCTTCATCAGATAAAAAATTGATACAAAATAGTATTGACTCTATTAATGACTTTAAAGAAAAAAAATTCCAATATGAAGGAGAACTTTTTGGACTCAAAAATCAAAAAAATATATTATTTACAAAAAAATTTGGGGAAAGTATATTTTTTGATAAAGAAATTTTTACTAATAAAAATGAGGATATTGTAGCTACTACGTTTGATTTAAAAAATAAGCATTTAATTTTAAAATCATATTTACTTAATAATAAAAAAAATATTGATATTATTGCTTATGATAAGTTTATAAATAAAGAAAATAAGTATAAAGATAATCCTCAAGTTTCAATTTTTACTGAAATTAAGAATTTTGAAAAATATCTAAAACCTTTTATAAATAATTTTGAACAAAGTTTTGTCGAAGATTTTAACCAAAATACAAATCAAAACATCTTAATTCTCAATTCAAAAAAAGATTGGCTTTTAACATTTGAAAAAAATACTGAAAATCAATTTGATTTAAGTGCTTTGAAAAAACTAAAAGATTTCAACAAATACACGTTAAAACAAAATGAAGATATTTACTCAATATACTCCAAAGATATTCTTGAAGAAAAAAACGATGCAATAAAACAATTAACTTTTGAAAATATCTATTCAATAGAATCAGGAGGTTTGCAATTCATAAGTAATTTTTTAATAGATAGTAAAAAACTAGAAACAATCTCAAAAAAATTTTTCAATCTAAAAAGTTATAAAGATAAATCTACTTTTCTTTTTGCCAAAGTTGATATCAAAGATGAAAATTCCAATAAAATTAAATATTTACCTGATTTGGAAGATCTTAATTTTCTCATTAGAAATATTTTAAAAATATCAAATGAAGAATATCTAGAAATCATAAGTCAATCTATTCCAGAAAAAAATCCAATTCTTTATACAGAAACAAGTTTTAGAATACCTTAATAAAGTTATTCAAATAAGCTTCAAAGACAATCATTTGAAATTTTTGTGAAGTTAAAACTTGTGGTTAATTAAAAATTATTTGACTATCTTTAATCTATAAGTATTTGATATTGAATTAAGCAATTGGACAATAAAAAACTAATTTTAAAACCAGGATTAGAGGGTGTCCCAGTTACTAATTCATCTATATGTGATATTGACGGCAACAAAGGAAAATTATTATACAGAGGTTTCTCCATTGAGGAACTATCCAAAAAAAGCAGTTTTTTAGAAACTGCATACCTATTGATTTGGGGTGAATTGCCCACAGCTATTCAACTTAGAGATTTTGAACAAGAAGTTCAGATGCATCGAAGGTTAAGTTTTAGAGTCAGAGATATGATGAAATGTTTCCCTGCGACAGGTCATCCTATGGATGCTCTCCAATCTAGCGCGGCTTCTTTAGGGCTCTTCTATTCGCGCAGGGCAATAGATGATCCTAATTACATCTATAACGCAGTTATAAGGCTAATAGCAAAAATACCCACAATGATTGCTGCGTTTCAACTTATTAGAAAAGGACAAGACCCGATCCAACCTAGAGATGATTTAACTTATTCATCAAATTTTCTTTACATGCTGACTGAAAAAGAACAAGATCCTATAGCTGCAAAAGTTTTTGATAGGTGTTTAATTCTTCATGCCGAACATAGTTTAAACGCTAGTACATTTAGCGCTAGAGTTACTGCAAGCACTCTTACAGACCCATATGCTGTCATCGCCTCTGCAGTAGGAACGCTTGCTGGACCATTGCATGGAGGAGCAAATGAGGATGTGATTGCAATGTTAGAAGAGATTAAAACCCCAGAAAATGCTGGTTCCTTTTTAGATAAAGCAATAAAAAATAAAAGTAAGATAATGGGCTTCGGTCACAGAGAATATAAAGTCAAAGATCCAAGAGCAATAATTCTTCAAAAACTGGCCGAAGAACTTTTTATTAGATTTGGAGCAGATGAAATGTATGAAGTTGCTAAATCACTTGAGGCAGAAGCAATACCAAGACTTGGGCCTAAGGGTATATTCCCTAACGTAGATTTTTATTCTGGTCTAGTTTATAGAAAACTTGGAATTCCTCGTGATTTATTTACTCCAATTTTTGCTATATCTAGAGTGGCTGGTTGGTTAGCTCATTGGAGAGAACAACTTGGAGCAAATAGAATTTTCAGACCATCGCAAATCTACACAGGTGCAGCACCAAGAGATTGGATCAGCTTAGAAAATAGAGAATAATATTTGCAGCTTTTCATAAAAAACACACATATTGTTTGTGAAGAGTTAATCTATTAAGTAAATAACAAAAAAATTTTGGAATACGGATTAGATCTCGAATATAGTTTTAATGAATTCTTAAAAGGTTTTGGCCTGTCCAGCGAAATCGCTCATATAATCTGGCTCCCTCTACCTATGCTTTTGGTTTTGGTAGCGGCAGTTGTTGGCGTTTTAGTAACAGTTTGGCTTGAAAGAAAAATATCTGCTGCTGCTCAACAGAGAATAGGTCCCGAATATGCTGGAGCGCTTGGCGTCCTTCAACCAATTGCAGATGGTCTCAAGTTACTTGTCAAAGAAGATATTATTCCTGCCAAAGCGGATGGAGTTCTCTTCACTGCAGGACCCATATTAGTCCTTGTCCCAGTGATTCTCTCCTGGCTAATTGTTCCTTTTGGACAAAACCTTTTAATAAGTAACGTTGGTATTGGAATCTTCCTATGGATCGCTTTAAGCAGTATTCAGCCAATTGGCCTTCTTATGAGCGGATACGCATCAAATAATAAGTATTCTTTATTGGGAGGTTTAAGAGCAGCCGCTCAATCAATAAGTTATGAAATTCCTTTAGCTTTATCTGTACTGGCTATAGTACTTATGACAAATTCTCTAAGTACTGTTGACATTGTCAACCAACAAAGTGGTGCTGGAATACTAAGTTGGAATATATGGAGACAACCAGTTGGTTTTATAGTCTTTTGGATTTGTGCTCTTGCAGAATGTGAGAGACTTCCATTTGACTTACCTGAAGCTGAAGAAGAATTAGTCGCAGGATATCAAACTGAATATGCAGGGATGAAATTCGCATTGTTCTATCTTGGTAGTTACATTAACTTAATCCTTTCAGCTTTATTGGTATCAATACTTTATTTAGGAGGATGGGGTTTTCCTATTCCAGTTGAATTAATAGCTAAGTTTCTAAATTTGCCAATTAATGCACCCTTCATACAAGTTTTCACTGCATCAATAGGAATTGTTATGACTGTATTGAAAGCATACCTTTTGGTTTTCATTGCAATATTATTGCGTTGGACAACTCCTAGAGTAAGGATAGATCAACTATTAGATTTAGGATGGAAGTTTCTTCTGCCAATTTCTCTTGCTAATCTTTTGATAACTGCAGGTTTAAAACTTGCATTTCCTCAATTCTTTGGTGGTTAAACTTAAGTAAAAATACTTAAATTTAAAATTAATCCACTAAAATAAAATAACTAAGTAAATTATTCAAAATGAACAATTTCCTTCATCAAATAAATAGCTATATCAAAGAAGCAATAAACGCTGGAAAATATTTATATAATGGCTTATCAGTAACTTTTGATCATCTTCGAAGAAGACCTGTTACTGTCCAATATCCATATGAAAAATTAATACCTTCTGAAAGATATAGAGGAAGGATACATTATGAATTTGATAAATGTATTGCTTGTGAAGTTTGCGTGAGAGTATGTCCCATAAATTTACCAGTAGTTGATTGGGTAATGAATAAAGAAACCAAAAAAAAGGAACTTAGAAATTATTCTATTGACTTTGGAGTTTGTATATTTTGCGGAAATTGTGTTGAATATTGTCCAACCAATTGCCTTTCAATGACCGAAGAATATGAATTAGCTACTTTTGATAGACACAATTTAAATTTTGATAATGTTGCACTTGGTAGGTTACCTACAAACGTCACAACAGATCCTTCAGTTAAACCTCTAAGAGAACT
Source organism: Prochlorococcus sp. RS04 (assembly GCF_001989455.1). Classification (NCBI taxonomy): domain Bacteria; kingdom Bacillati; phylum Cyanobacteriota; class Cyanophyceae; order Synechococcales; family Prochlorococcaceae; genus Prochlorococcus; species Prochlorococcus sp. RS04. Next base: position 674,860 of record NZ_CP018346.1, read on the forward strand.
TGCCTATCTTCCTAAGGGTGTCATGGACCCTCATGAAATCCCAGCTTCAGATACTAGAGTTGGTAAATTACCTGAAGAAGTTTATGATTGGATGAGACCAGAATCCAATGAAAATAAAGATAAAGCTTCTAATCCAAACAATTAAATTACATTAATTTATGTCCATTGCAATAACAACTCAAATTATTTGTTTTACGATTTTATCTTTAGTCATCCTTATTGGAGCTCTTGGCGTTGTATTACTAGAAAGTATTGTCTATTCAGCCTTTCTTCTAGGAGGAGTGTTCATGAGTGTGGCAGGACTATATCTTCTTTTAAATGCAAGTTTTGTCGCTGCAGCACAAGTTTTAGTTTATGTAGGTGCAGTTAATGTATTAATAATCTTTGCAATAATGCTAGTCAATAAAAAAGAAGATTTAAAGCCAATCAATGATATTAAATCGAGAAGAATCATATCAACATCAATATGCTTAACCCTTTTAAGTCTTTTAATAAGAGTTGATTTGACTAATGTATGGAGCCTCTCAAGTCCTCAAAACTCTATAGGAGAAGAATCAACTATCAGAATTGGTGAACATCTATTTAGTGATTATCTCCTCCCATTTGAAGTAGCATCAGTTTTACTTTTAATGGCAATGATTGGAGCTATTGTTTTAGCTCGAAGAGATGTAATGAGCAAGGATATTTCAACTGGATTACCTGTTGATCAAGAGTTAATTGAAAAATCATCAGAACCATTACTTACAAATAAAAGTTAAACTTTCAACTTTCTTATGATGAGTTTAGAATCAATTCCTATTCAAGCGTTTTTAATAGTATCTTCAGCTCTATTCTGTATTGGGATTTGGGGATTATTAAATAGCAGAAATGCAGTAAGAGTTCTTATGAGCATTGAATTAATGCTTAATGCAGTAAATATAAACTTAATGGCTTTTTCTTCCTATGTTGATAATAATTTAATTCAAGGACAAGTTTTTACAATTTTTGTGATTACTGTTGCTGCCGCAGAAGCAGCAGTTGGATTAGCTATTTTATTATCTCTTTATAGAAATAGGGTAACTGTAGATATGGAAAGTTTTAATTTATTAAAATGGTAAAACCACTAAATGAAACTTTCATTGGTGCTTATTGTATATCGTTCAGATAGTTCTACAGCTCAAGAGGCTTCTAAATTTTGTGAAGAAGTCCTAAAATCTAAAAATATAAAATCAAAAAGAATAGATAGTGATTTTCATAAAAACGAAATTGAAAAATATCTTTGTAATCCAGAATTACAACCAAATATTGGCATAGTTCTTGGTGGAGACGGAACCTTGCTAAAATGTGCAAATGCTTTAGCTGATTATGACATTCCTTTATTGAGCATTAATATTGGTGGCAATCTGGGGTTCCTTACACAAGAAAAAGATTTTTTGTTTGATAAATCTTTTATTGAAATCCTTGAAAACGAAGAATATACAATTGACTTTCGTAATAGATTAAATTGTAATGTTTGTATTAATGGGAAAAGTTTTGAGAAAAAGATTATAGAAAGCTACGAAGCCTTAAATGATTTTTATTTTAAATCTGTTGAAGAAGACATTTCTCCCACCAACCAAATACAAATTGAAATAGATAATGAAAAAGTTAGTGAATACAAAGGTGATGGATTAATCATATCTACATCTACTGGTTCAACCGCCTACTCAATGGCCGCAGGGGGGCCGATAGTACACCCTTCTATTGATGCAATGATAATTAACCCTATTTGCCCGATGAGCTTGGCCAGCAGACCAATTATTATACCTAATACAAGTGAAGTAATCATAAAACCTGTAAAAAAAAGTAAAGGGGGAATTAAATTATGGAGAGACGGTTCAAAATGCATGACTATTAAGGAAAATTACTATTGTGAGATCAAAAAAGGGCAATCACCCTGCAAAATAATAAAGTTTAAAAAAAGCAAAAGTTACTATAATACTCTTATAAAAAAACTAGATTTGAAAGGTGATTTATCTCAAAAAAATTTCAAAAATTAAATGTCCTTAGAAATAGAAAGAAGATTTCTCATAAAAAATGATAATTGGAAAGAATTTATTAAAAAAGAAATTTATATTGAACAAGGATATTTATCCAAAAGTTTAGACGATTGGATTATTAGGGTTAGGCTTATAGGCAAAAACTCTAAAATTACTCTTAAAAAACATATCAAAGGCTTTACCAACTTTGAATTTGAATACTCCATTCCACGAAGCGATGCTGAAATAATAATGTCAAATCTTTCAAATACAATTAAAAAAGATAGATTCTTTCTAGAAATTGAAAAAAAACTTTGGATTATAGATTGCTTTAAAGAAAATAATTATCCACTTGTAATTGCAGAAATTGAACTTTCTAATGAAGAGGAAGTTTTATTTCTTCCATCTTTCATTTCAAAAGAAATTACTGGGCTGACCCATTACTCCAATTTCAGTCTCGCTAACAATCCTTTTTCGCAGTGGAAAGAAAACTAGTTAACAACTTGCAAAAGTTCCTAGTCAAAGGAGCCACTCATCTTTTATATTTTCTTTATATTTTAAAAAAGTATTTTTTTATTTTCTTCAAATGTATGGTCTTTACGACAAAGAAGGAATATTGAGATTTGTTGATTCAGACAAGGATGCTTGTATTGCATATGCTGAACTCTTCGAATTAGGATCTACAAATTATTGTCTAATAGATTTAGCTAATGATGCAAAACAAGTAAAGAGTAATACTAATCTTGATCAGAGTCTGGGAGTGTACAACAATTAAATCCATCTCTACAAATCTTGCCGTTGTCCATTGCCCAATTCAAAAGCGCTACTCTGTTTTTAGAACCAGTTTTTGTAAACATATTGCTTACATGATTATCAACAGTTCTTTTACTAATAGTTAGTTTTACCGCAATTTCTTGATTTGTAAGCCCATCAGCTACGAGATCAATGATTTCCATCTCCCTTGCTGAGAGACCCATCATATCAATGTTGTTTACTTCTTCTTCAACCATTTGCATTTAAACAGTTCCTTTTTTATATTAATTAAGTTTAGCAATCTCAGTACACTTGTTAACCAAGTAGGAAACAAAAGCAATTGAAATCAAAACTTCAGCAGACTTTAGAAAAAAGATCTAAGGTAATAACGGCGGAGTTAATGCCGCCAAGAGGTGGAAGCCCCATAAGATCTCTTAAGATAGCACAACTTTTGAAAGATAAGGTACATGCTGTTAACATTACCGATGGAAGTAGAGCTGTTATGAAAATGTGCAGCTTGGCAATGTCCAAACTATTACTGGAAAATGGGATAGAACCAATAATGCAAGTTTCTTGCAGAGATCGTAATAAAATTGCTTTACAATCAGACATTCTGGGAGCAAATGCTTTAGGAATTAGAAACATCTTATGCATTACTGGTGATTCAGTAAAAGCTGGGGATCAACAAGATGCCAAGGCCGTACATGAATTTGAGTCTGTTAGATTGCTTCAACAAATTCAGTCTTTCAATCAAGGAATTGATCCTACTCTAGGAGAACTTTCCGATAAAAAAACATTTATTTTTGCAGGTGCTGCAGCTGATCCAAATTGCAGAAATAAAAGAAGTCTAGAAAATAGAATGAGAAAGAAAAAAGAGGCTGGAGCTGGATTTATACAAACACAAATGGTTATGGAAAAAGAAAATTTGATAGAGTTTTGTGAAAAGATTAGCGAGCCTCTTGAAATTCCTGTAATTGCAGGTGTATTCCTATTAAAGTCTTACAAAAACGCTCTCTTCATAAACAAATACGTTCCAGGCGCAGACATCCCTGAAAATATCTTAAATCGTCTAAAAGATGCTAAAGAGCCATTACAAGAAGGTATTAAAATTGCAGCTGAACAAGCTCATGATTTTATGAATATCGCAAATGGTGTTCATATAATGGCCGTAAAATCAGAGCATTTAATTCCTGAGATTATTGAAAAAGCTAATCTTAGTCTGGAATATTAATCAAATCAGTACCTAATAATTCTGCCATAGCTTTCTGCTGAGGCGATGGCTCAGTCAAATCAGATCTTCTTGAATCTGCTATTAACCAATCTAAAGATGCATCTTGCAAATCAAAGTGATCTCCATTTTTACCGACACAATATTTACCAAACACTAACTTATCCATAAGTCTTACACCTTTACCAATTTTAGAATAATCAAAAATAATTGAATTATCTATGGTTGCTCCCTCGCAAATGCAACAACTTGGACCAATCATAGAAGGGCCAATAATAGTTGCTCCATCTTCGATCCTAGTCATACCTCCTATATAAACCGGCCCAGTAATATTAACCTTTTCCCAGTTAGCCGCTACATTCAAGCCGGTAAAAACTCCTGGTTTTATTTCCTTACCTGGTATTTGCACTTGTCTTACTTTACCTTGTAGAACATTTCTAATAGCACTCCAATAATCAGGAACTTTTCCAATATCTACCCATTCAAAATCCATTGGTAATGCAAAAAATGGTAAATCCATTTCAACAAGTTTAGGAAAAAGATCAGCTCCAATATCAAATTTCTCTGCTGAAGGTATATAATCAAAAATTTCAGGTTCGAAAAGATAAATTCCTGTATTTATAGAATCACTTAAAGCTTGATCAACTGTTGGCTTTTCCTGAAAAGCCTTTATTCTCCCATTTTCATCAGAAACTACGACACCGTAACTTGATACTTGATCTTTAGTTACCTTCTTTGTTATTAAGCTTGCAATAGCTCCTTTCTGCTTATGTTTTTTAACAGCTTGAGTTAAATCTAGATCAACTAAAGCATCACCACATAAAACAACAAAAGTTTCATCAAAGAAATTTTGAAAATCCTGAATTTTTTTTAATCCTCCTGCGGATCCCAAAGCATCACCTATTAATTCTCCATCTTCAATTCTTCCCTCAAAACTATAAGCAATTTCTACTCCAAATCTTTGCCCATCCCTAAAATAATTTTCAATTTCTTCAGCCAGATGAGAAACATTTACCATTATTTCCTTAAAGTTATGTTCTCTTAAAAGTTCCAAGAGAAACTCCATAACAGGTTTTTGCAAAATCGGAATCATCGGTTTCGGAATCACATGCGTAATAGGCTGAACACGTGTACCCTTACCTGCAGCAAGTATCATTGCCTTCATGAATTCTAAACCTCTTTTTAAAGATTATACGTTATTACTAATAAGCTCCTAAACAGCAGAAGGAACGGTCTTGCTTACATCAAGATTCTCTATAGGCAATTGAGCTAAACCTCCTTCAGGAATTATTCTTTTAATTTGAATTGGGCCATATAAGGAGTTAATTTGTTTAATTTCAATTTTGTTTTCAGATGATAAAAATAACAAGGCCCAAAAAACCCCCAAACGATCTTTATCTAAATCATTTTTTACAACAGCTTGCCATTTCTCAACTAGATATTCAAAATCTGTCCACTGTAATGCTTTTTCCCACCCATCAATAAATTTACCTAGTGCTTTAGTGGTTTCCGGTAGTTTCTCACGATGCGCTAATGATTTCACTTGAGAAATTAAAGCTTTATCTGAATATTTTTTATTTCTTTTTCTCTTCATTAGTAGAAGGTCTTGGGTTTCTATAACTTCAGCAATAGACTCTAACTGACTTACCAGTTCTCCCAGAGTTGTTGTACGTTTGAGAATTGGTTGTGCTATTGACCTCCTCCTTAGATATTTTTCAGGATATTTTGGTATATCAAATTCTTGGTCAATCCAATCTTGATCATCCAAGTCAAAATCATCTTCAAAATCGGAAGAATTATCTTTGAAAACATCAGATTCCAAAACTTGAGCCTTTAAATTAACCAGTACGGAAGCAGCAAAAAAAGCTTCGCTTGTCTCAGATAAATCCTTATGATAGGAACTTTTGCTATATGATTTGCTGCCGAAAGATTGTGAATATTGCTCTAAAAAACTATCAATTACACTTATTACATCAATATCCCATGGATCAAGATCACCTTTACCTGCGGCGTCTTGAAGAAACTTAATCAACAATCTAGGCCCTAATTGTTGTCTATGAATAGGGTTGTAGTTAGATATTTTTAAATTGGTAATAACTATACATAAGATATACCCTTAATTATTTAATGCCAAACAATATCGCATTAATTTTAAAAATTATATAGTTGGAGCTTTTAGGATCTCATTTGTTTTAGTTCCTGAAAAAATATTTGTTTTCACAGCACTTTTAACTGCAGTTAAATCTCGATCGACCAAATTATTGATAGATGCAATGTAACTTTCAGTAACTAATCTTGGGTACAAACCTATTCCGATAATTGGTAAAAGTAAACAAGCAATAATATAAACTTCCCTTGGCTCTGCATCTATAAGTTTTCGTTCTTCGATCAATTTAGGATTTTCTTTACCAAAGAAAATTTCTCGTAACATTGAAAGTAGATAAATAGGAGTAAGTATTACACCGATAGCAGCTAAAGAAGCCATCACTACCCTAAACGGAAGTGTATACACTTCATCAGTAACAAATCCTGTAAATACCATCAATTCGGAAACAAATCCACTCATACCAGGCAAGGCTAGGGAGGCAAGGGAGCAAGCAGTCCATAGGGCAAACATGATTCTCATTTTTTGTCCTACACCACTCATTTCATCAAGTTTAAGAGTCTTTGTTCTGTCATAGGTGGCACCAACAAGAAAAAATAAACTTGCACCGATTAATCCATGACTAACCATTTGCAGCATAGCTCCACTTGTTCCAAGGCTACTAAAACTCCCTATACCAATAAGAACAAAACCCATATGACTTATCGAACTATATGCAATTTTTCTTTTAAGATTTCTTTGAGCAAAAGAAGTTAATGCAGCATAAATTATATTGACTACCCCTAGAACTATTAATAATGGGGCAAATTGAGCATGAGCAACGGGTAATAATTGTGCATTAAATCTTAAAAGAGCATATCCTCCCATCTTTAATAAAATTCCTGCTAGAAGCATATGAACAGGAGCTGTAGCCTCTCCATGCGCATCTGGAAGCCAAGTATGAAGAGGTACTATTGGTAGTTTTACTCCAAATGCAATTAAAAGCCCGATATAACATAATATTTGGAATTTTTGACTAAAATCTTGAGCTGCCAAGTGAGAAAACTCAAAGTTCGGAATTTCTGTGCCATAGAACCCCATTGCTAACGCTGCCAAAAGGATGAAGATAGAACTACCAGCTGTATAAATAATGAATTTTGTTGCTGCATATTGTCGATTTTTGCCACCCCATATAGCTAATAATAAATAAACGGGAATTAACTCAAGTTCCCAAGTCAGAAAGAATAAAAGCATATCTTGTACTGCAAACACAGCGATTTGCCCACCATCCATAACCAATATCAAAAAGAAAAATAACTTTGGTTTGAACTTAACTGGCCATGCAGCAAGAACTGCTAAAGCAGTTATAAAACTAGTCAACAATATTAACGGCATAGACATGCCATCAGCGCCAACAGACCAAGTAAGACCTAAATCAGGGAGCCAGCTAATATTTTCTTTCAGTTGAACATTTTCATTACTAATATCAAAGCCATTTATATATGAACCTACAGTTATTAAAAAAGTTATTAATGCAATAGACAATGCAAACCATCTCACCTCTTTGCCATCCCCTTTATCTGGGAAAAAAGGTATCACAAATGCACTACCAATCGGGAATAAAATTGAAGCAGATAACCAAGGAAAATTTGACAATCCAGCTCCCAAAGTTCCCAACATTTGTGTCGCAAAATGTGTATAAAAATAAGTGCTCAATTTAATAAGAAATTTATCTTAAATAAAGTCTAGAAATTTTCTGTATTTTTTCACCCCAATGGACAGTGAAGACACACAATTGTAATTAAGATACTTGTGGGGATTGAATACCAAATATAGCAACTAGTAGAATTACCCCTCCAAAAACAATAAGCGCATAAAATTGAGCCCTACCAGTCTCAAAATATTTTAAACCTTCTCCACTACCTAAAGTTACGAGTCCAGTAAGATTTACAACGCCATCAACAACCTTAGAATCAACCTCTAAGACTTCTTTAGCAAGTTTTCTACTACCCTTAACAAAAAGTTTTTCATTAATATCATCTAAATACCATTTTTTGGATAAAAACTTGTTGATACTAGGAAACTTTTCGGCAAATAAAACTGATAAATTAATTTTTTTCACAAAATATGCCTGATAAGCAATAATGATTCCTGCTGATGCAATAAGAACTGAAGCTATCGCTAAAGGCAAAAATTCTTTTAATTCGAATGCTTTTGCAGCAGTCTCTGCTTCTTCAGGATCTAGTAAATTTGCAATTTTGCTATCCCATGGAAGTCCCATAAAACCGATAATTAGAGACGGTACAGCTAGAAATACTAAGGGAAATGTCATTGACCAGGGTGACTCATGAATAGAGCCATGCTCTTCATGCTGTTCTTCATTTTCTTCATCTTGGTTTGTTTTAGAGGCTATTAGAAGCTCTTTTTGCAATTCTTTATCCTCCCCTCTGAAATCTCCTTCAAATGTCAAGAAATAAAGCCTAAACATATAAAAAGCAGTCATACCAGCTGTTAGAAGTCCTATAAACCAAAAAGCTGGAAATGATATAAAAGCATTTCCGAGGATCTCGTCTTTACTCCAAAAACCTGCCAATGGGGGAATACCACTAATTGCTATGCAACCTATTAAAAATGTTGTTGATGTATATGGCATTTTTTTTCTTAAACCGCCCATTAATCTCATATCTTGAGCTAATACAGGCTGATGACCAACTACTTCTTCCATAGCATGTATTACTGAACCAGATCCCAAAAAGAGCATTGCTTTAAAGCAAGCATGAGTCACTAAATGAAAAATTCCTGCAACTGGTGCTCCACAACCCATCGCAAGCATCATATAACCAAGCTGAGAGACTGTGCTATAAGCTAAACCTTTTTTTAGATCCATTTGGGTCAAAGCTATAGAGGCTCCTAAAAAACAAGTAATCGTACCAACTAAAGCAATAATGAACTGAATAGAGGGAAATATTGAATACAAAGGTTGAAGTCTTGCTACAAGAAATATGCCTGCAGCAACCATTGTTGCAGCATGGATAAGTGCAGAAATAGGTGTAGGGCCTTCCATCGCATCAGGCAACCAGACATGAAGAGGAAACTGAGCAGATTTTGCCATTGGTCCTAAAAAAACTAAAAAACAAAGTAATAAAGCAGCCCAAATAGGTATCGAATTATCAGATATTGATTGAGAAATTCCGGTAGCTATTTCATTAAAATCAAAACTATTTGTTGCCCAAAACAGGCCAAGGATTCCAAGTAATAATCCAAAATCTCCCACTCTATTAACAACAAATGCTTTTTGTGCAGCGTGGGCAGCGCCATCCCTGTCATACCAGAAACCAACCAACAAATAAGAACACATTCCAACTAATTCCCAAAAAACATAAATTTCTAATAAATTCGGACTAACTATTAATCCCATCATTGAACTACTAAATAATGCTAAATATGTAAAAAATCTGACATAACCTTTGTCATGCGACATATAACCATGAGAGTAAATCATCACCAGCAACGTTATAGTCGTTACAAGAGCAAGCATTACACTCCCCAAAGGATCAAGGACAAAACCCATCGGGATTGTAAAATCGCCAGCACTCGCCCATACAAATAATTTTTCTACAGATTGATAACCATTAACTTGTTCAATCAGAGCTTTGTAACTAATTACTGCAGAAATTCCAACAAAAGAGATGAGACCTACAGAAACAATTTCTCTAGAATTATTAATTTTCTTGTTAATACTTATTAGGCCTAAACCAGAAAGCACTGCTCCAATAAGTGGAAAAACAGGAATTAACCAGGCAATTTCTGAAGCTTGAGGCATGTTTTAAAAAACTTATATTTAAGATTTTAAACTGTCAATTGAAAAATTCAGACAAAAATGATGAATTAAATGTTTTAACAGCAATATTTATATATTGATGAGACCACCAAAGTACTCCGATTGCAATTAATATGCCAAATTGAGATAACCTAAAAAATTCTTTAACCTTAAATTCTTGCCTCCCCTGAAGTATTGCCATGAAGGGGATTATGGAAGTATTTTTTTTAAAATTTTCAAATTCTTCTCCAAATCTATTTGCTAATCTCTTGTCACCATGCCAGATTGCAAAAAGATGATGCAAAACTAAGCCAATAGAAGTTACTAATGTAAATGATGTACCAATCCATAAAGTATGAGCAAAACACCAAATTATCTGACCAAATGCTTGAGGATGTCTTGTAATTCGCATTATCCCAGTTCCATAGATTCGTACTTTAGGTTTTAAAACCGAAGGAATTTCTAGCAAATTATAAGTAGCGGGATATAAAAATAAAAAACTTATTGCAGTTAAGAACCAAACAACCATAAAAACAAAATTATTGCCCTGTAAATTCCATAATCTGATTCCGTCATATCTATGAGCCAAAAAATAACTGATCAAGATAATTGCAGATGGCAAACTTAAAAAAACAAAACATAACCGCCATAATCTCGGACCCATAATAGATTCTGCTTTGATTCTTAAAGCAGCTCCCCCACTATGAATTACCGCAAAAATCAAAATCAATAGTAAAATGATTAGGGAAGTTTTATGAGTCTCCATATATTTAAAATGTTCAAATAATTTTTGTTCTTAACAAGAATGCACCAAAGCATTAGAATTATAAGAAATTGTAGGCATAATAGATGCCAGAATTACCTTTTACACTCGACCAATTAAGAATATTAAAAGCTATAGCAGCTCAAGGAAGTTTTAAAAAAGCTGCAGATCTCTTATATGTAACTCAACCTGCCGTGAGTTTACAAATACAAAATTTAGAAAAACAACTTGAAATCACAATTTTCGACAGAGGTGGTAGGAAGGCTCTATTAACTGAAGCAGGAAGACTATTACTTGAATATTGTGAACGAATTTTGAATCAATGCGACGAAGCTTGCAAAGCTATTGAAGATTTAAATAGCTTAAAAGGTGGAACTCTTGTTATTGGAGCGAGCCAAACAACGGGTACCTATTTAATGCCGAGAATGATAGGACTATTCAGACAAAAATACCCTGATGTATCCGTTCAACTTCAAGTTCATAGTACGAGAAGAACTGGTTGGAGTGTCGCCAATGGACAAATTGACTTAGCCATTATTGGCGGACAATTACCTGGAGATTTGGAAAATTTGCTACAAGTAATTCCATATGCCACTGATGAATTGGCATTAGTTTTACCATCTAAACATCCACTTTCGAACAAAAAAGAGCTTCTAAAAGAAGACTTATACAAATTAAATTTTGTAACATTAGACTCACAATCTACAACAAGAAAAGTTGTTGACAAACTTCTCCAAGATTCTGGGCTTGATATTCAAAGATTAAAAATTGAGATGGAACTTAACTCTCTTGAAGCAATCAAGAATGCAGTTCAATCAGGTTTAGGAGCTTCCTTTTTGCCTGTTGTTTCTATTGAAAGAGAATTATCGGCTGGAACAATCCACAAAGCATTCATTGCTGATTTAGAGGTTAAAAGAGAACTTAAATTAATTACTAATCCGTCAAGATATTCATCAAGAGCATCAGAAGTATTTAAGAAAAACATTCTTCCACAATTTGCTAGTTTAGAAAGTCCTTTGAGGCATATATAATTTCGATCAAAACTGAATTGCTTCTTTGTTAATGCCTACCCCGCCGTCTTCGGCTTGTCCATCTCCTTTTATTATGAATTTATTTTCATTTACATCAGTCTGATAAACGCACTTAACTATTGGCTTATCTCTTATAGAACCGATATAAGCAAAAGTATTCATCCTTTGCTTACATTCTCTTACATCTTCATTACTAATTGCGCCCTGTTTTTGTAACACTGTCCAATTCTCTCTTCTAATCACACACCCTGGCTGAAGAGCTGGTTGCGTTACAAAACTAGTAGATGGATTTAAAGTCGTATACATTTCAACATCAATAACAAAAGCACTAGCTCCCCATTGTCTACAAAATTCAGGGTCTGGAACAGCCATATCTAATTGTTGTTGACTTGCTATATTTCCCTGCCCGCCATCAGTTGTACTGGTAATAGCGCTCCCAATACCAACTCCTAATATTAATACTCCAGCAAGTACGGCAATGGTTCCTGTACTAAAGTTGATCTTTTGTTCAGAGGAAGCAGGCAATCTATTGCTTCTTTGACCATACGGATCCATGTCCCTTGGATTTGGAGGATAATAGCTTCTATTTGAGCCTCTTCTTGGCCTTCTATTCGATGGTGGTCTATTCACAGTACTTCATTAGTTTTTGGTAAACCCATTGAATAATTCATGACTCTACAATCAGGGTTATAACTAAGCTGACCGTTTTGAAGCAAAAATTTAATTAGACCTTCGATTTCTGATCCTATTTTTCGAAGTTCATAATCATCTAAATCCTTTCCTGCTCTCTCTTTTATTAATTCATTGAATTTTTCATTTATTTTGTTTAGAGAATCTTCGTTCCAAATAAATTCGTTATCGGGATCTAAATCAAGAGTTAGTTTATTGGGATGAAACTTTAATTCTTCATCTACCACTTCGGCAGTAAAAATTCTTACATGCCTAGTAGTCGATTTTAAAAGCATTTTTTCCATAATTTTACGAAATAATCAACGAAAAAAACTATTATGTTCTAACTTTAATGTAGCTTATTAGTAAGTGTTAATTTATTTCTTGATTTTATAATGCGTGTTGTAATTGCTGGTGCTGGTTTAGCAGGTTTATCTTGCGCTAAATATTTAGTCGATAATGGACATATCCCGATTGTACTAGAAGCTAGAGATGTTCTAGGTGGGAAAGTTGCCGCATGGAAAGATGAAGATGGAGATTGGTATGAAACTGGTTTACATATATTTTTTGGAGCCTACCCAAATATGTTGCAACTTTTCAAGGAATTAGATATAGAAGATAGACTTCAATGGAAAAGTCATTCAATGATTTTTAATCAGCCATCAGAGCCCGGAACTTATAGTAGATTTGACTTTCCTGATATACCTGCCCCAGTAAATGGAGTTTCAGCAATACTTAGCAATAATGATATGCTTTCATGGAATGAAAAGATTCTATTTGGATTAGGTTTAGTGCCTGCAATGTTGAGAGGCCAAAATTACTTAGATAAATGTGATACAAAATCATGGACAGATTGGCTAAAAGAGCACAATATACCGGAAAGAGTGAATGATGAAGTTTTTATTGCGATGAGTAAAGCTCTTAATTTCATTGGACCGGATGAAATATCATCTACAGTTTTATTAACAGCATTAAACAGATTTTTACAAGAAAAAAATGGTTCTAAAATGGCATTCCTTGATGGGGCTCCTCCAGAAAGACTTTGCCAGCCAATGGTTGATTATATTACTGCTCGAGGTGGAGAAGTCCACATGAATAGTCCATTAAGGCAAATCAACCTTAATGATGACAGCACCGTCAAAAGTTTTACTATTGCCTCTTTAGATAAAAACGAAAAGAAAGAGCTCACGGCTGATGCTTATGTAAGTGCAATGCCCGTAGATCTCTTTAAATTAATGATCCCTAAACAATGGAGAGGATTAGATGCATTTTCAAAATTAGATGGTTTAAATGGTGTGCCAGTCATTAATATTCATTTATGGTTTGACAAAAAATTAACAGATATCGACCATCTACTATTTAGCAGATCACCACTTCTTAGTGTTTACGCAGATATGAGTATTACATGTAAAGAATACGAAGATCCAAATAGATCAATGCTTGAATTAGTTTTCGCACCAGCAAAAGATTGGATTAATAGAAGCGATCAAGACATCGTTGATGCAACTATGGAAGAGTTGAAGAAATTATTCCCAACACATTTCATGGGTGACGATAAAACCAAATTAAGAAAATATAAAGTAGTCAAAACACCAAGATCGGTCTACAAGGCAGTTCCTGGATGTCAAGAGTTTAGACCTAGTCAAAAATCACCAATAAAAAACTTTTTCTTAGCTGGTGATTATACAATGCAAAAATATTTAGCATCTATGGAAGGAGCTGTTTTAAGTGGTAAATTATGCGCGGAATCAATCAATAAGAAATATTCCAAATCCTCTCAAAATGTTTCTTCATAACATTTGCAACATACTTTAATTAAGCTAAAACTTTTTGAAAAATTCAATTTCTCAACTTGATCAAGCATACGAGATATGCCGAAAAGAAACTCAACAATGGGCTAAAACCTTTTATTTGGGTACTCTTTTATTACCTCAAGAAAAGAGAAAAGCTATTTGGGCTATTTACGTATGGTGTAGAAGAACAGATGAAATAATGGATAGCATAGAAGCCTCTACTAAATCACAAGATGAGCTTTCAGACAATTTAGATGAATGGGAAGAAAATACTAAAAGTGTGTTTAAAGGAAATATCAAATCTGAATTAGACTTAGTTTTATTAGATACCATCGAGAAATATCCACAAAGTATTAAACCCTATTTAGATATGATTGATGGACAGAGGATGGATCTGAATAAATTTAGATACAAAGATTTCGATGAATTAAAACTCTATTGTTATAGAGTCGCAGGAACTGTTGGTTTAATGACTCAAAATGTAATGGGGATTGATAGTGCTTATACATCAGCCCCGTGGAGTGACATGCCTGACCCCTCTGAAGCAGCTATAGCTCTAGGTATTGCAAATCAATTAACCAATATATTGAGAGATGTAGGGGAAGATAGACACAGAGGAAGAATTTATCTCCCGCAAGCAGATATTGAAAAATTTAATTATTCTGAAGAAGAACTGTTAAAAGGAAAAATAAACAATCAGTGGAAAGCACTGATGAACTTTCAATTAACAAGGGCACGCGAATGGTTCCAAAAGTCTGAGGATGGTATTAAGTGGCTATCTGCTGACGCAAGATGGCCAGTATGGACGTCTTTACGTCTTTATAGAGGGATATTAGATTCTATTGAAAGATTAGATTATGATGTCTTTAATAATAGGGCTTTTGTAAAAAATTCAGTAAAAGCTCTTGAAATCCCAATATCTTTTTTAATTTCTCGAATTAAGTAATAGGTAACTAGGCAGGCGTCTTCTGATTAGCTAACAAATCTTTCAATTTAGATAATTCTCCAGCCCATCTTGGATCAGGAGCTTCTAGGTTGGGAGCATCGCTATGAACAATTTTCTTAAAGTTTTTCCTCTTTTTATTGTTGTTTAATTTTCCACCGTTTCTTTTGTTTGAAGCAGAATCTTTTTTTTCTGATAGCTCTACTCTTAATTTAGAACCATTAAATTCAAAACCATTTAACTTTTGAATTAATAAATCAGCATTATCTTCATTATTAGCTGTTGCGAAACCAAACCCCCTGCATTCCTTAGTTTCCTTATCTAGAACTGCTTTAAATCTAATCGAGTCAGAAACTGACTTTAAAAGTGTATCAAATTCTTTTGGATTAAATCCTTGTGGTAAGTTGCCAATGTAAATGCGAATGCTCATAAATTTTTAAAAATGATTTTGAAGTCTGAACTTCTAAACAAAACTAAGCTATGTGTATTTAATCACATTTTGGTGCATTTTGTTCAATCCATCGCTTTGCTTTATAAATAGCTTCATCAAAATTATTTAATCTTTTATATGCAAGTTCCTTAGAAAGATACCGTAACAGCTCTCCTAGGATAGGCCCATCCTTTATTCTTAAATTTTTTTTGATTATGTCACCATTAAGTAAGTTTGAAGGATGAAACAATTTATCATCATTGTCGCGCCATCTACGAAGCCAATTTAATCGTAAGTTTTGAGGTAAATGAAAAATAAATATTGGAAGAAACATCTCTAATTCTTTATGTAATGCAAATCTATCTGATTCAGAAAATTGAGCGATATTTTTTTTCTCCAACAAAAAGTGCCATTTTCTTAACAACTTAGTTTTTTCAATTTCAGCTTTACTAAATTTAAGTTTCTCTAAAGATATAACGTCTAATAATTGAGCAATAAAAAATGATGGCAAAAATTTTTCTTTTTCTTCCTGATTAAGTTCTACATAATTAATTTTCTCTAAATCCAAAAAAAAAGAATCTTCAGATAAATTATCAGTAGCAAATATATTTAATTTTTTTATCAACAATACTGCATCAAGAGCGCTGGCTCCATGAACTATTTTCTGTATTTCATTATTAATCCTCTCTTTAGCGACAAGATATAATTTCCCTTTATTTTTTTTAATGAAAGTAATTAAATTAAGATCAACTTTAAAATTCAATTCTGAAACAAATCGAAAACATCTTAATATTCGTAAAGGATCATTTAGTAAATTCTTTTCAGAATGAGTTCTAAGCAAAGAAATCTCTAGATCTTTAAGACCATTTAATGGATCAACCAAACACTTCTTATCAAATAAAAAAGCAATTGAATTAATTGAAAAGTCTCTAGAACATAAATCTCCTTCTATCGTAGATGAAACCTGATTAGCAATATCAATATAAATATGATTAAGAATAATTCTTACTACTTCTCTTTTTTCATCTAAGATTATAAATTTTGATCCAATACTATCTGCAATCTTTTTTCCAATTTCAATTGCATTTAAAGGTACCACAATATCAACATCTACCTTTTTAGTTTTTCTTGCCAAAATAATATCTCTTATGTAACCACCAACCAAATATGATCCTTTAGGTAAAAAACCTAATATTAAATCCAAATTATGAAATTTTATACTTCTTTCTAATTGATCAATTATTAGTGTATGATCTGTGTGAATGCTACTTTTCATTTTATTTATTAATTATGTGCATTTGCATCAACTGTAAATGGGTTGATAGATGTATCACATATCATGATGTTGAGAATAATCATGGTGTTGATCATATTTGTGATCTTCCTGATTTTAAAGCAAAAAAACCATTGATTCATATCAATATAGTTAAGGACAATAATGGTGATTATAAAACTGATTGGGATGTTCAATCTTGTGAAAGTTTTGAAAATGAATTTGGTAAATGGTCTAAGTGTAATCCAGGTATGGAATTACCTGTTTAAAGGTAATAGATGACAAATAAACTCAAACAAAGAGAAAATTACCCTATATTAGTCATTCACAGCACAGACAATTCTTTTGGCTTTGGGTATAGAAAAAACAATACCCTTGAATCTGATGAATTATTTATCAAAAAATTTGATAATGACCTTTGCAACAACTTAGTTAATGATCTTGACAAATTCATTTCCAAAGAAAATTTACAAAAAATAAAAAAGTTATCTGTCAGCATAGGGCCAGCAAATTTTAATGCTTCACGACTTGTTGTGGTTTTAGCAAGAACTATCTCACAACAGATAAATTGTCCTCTAGACAGTTTTAGTGCATTTGAAATAATGGCAAAAAGAATTGCATCAAAGAATAATATCTTTAAAAACAAAAAATCATTCTGGATTTACAAGAAATTAAAACGAAAGGGTTTAATTGCAGGTAAATATGAAATTTATCACAAAGAAAAAGACTCCTCTGATCTAGTCATCCGAGAAACAGTTTTACCTAAAGTTGTCAAAGAACTTGAGAGTAAAGAAGTTACTTTTGAGGCAAATTATGATGATAAAGAAGATTTAAAAGAACTATTAAACTTAGCAAATAAAAATTTATTAAATTCAAATTTAGATTCCTGGAAAAAAGTTTTGCCTCTTTACCCTATTTCTCCAATTAACTAAATATTTATCCAATCAAATTATTAATTTTATCTTGAAGGTAAATTGTTACAGAATTCAGATCATTTTTTGATGAACTTTGTGGAGGTTGAACAGGTTCTCCAACTTTAATAACAATTTTTGAAAACAAAGGAATAAAGAATTTAAATCTTATTAGTCTATGAGAATTAACTATTGCAACAGGCAATAATAATTTTTGATTTTTAAAAGCTAATAATGCTGCGCCTTGTTTGGGCTTATTTACTCGACCATTTTTTTGACGCGTACCATCAATAAATATTCCAATACAATTTTCATTTGATAATTTTTTACAAGCTGTTTTAATGGTATTTTTATCAACAATTCCTCTTTTTACAGGATAAGCTCCACAAGCCTTGATAATAAAACCAAGTACGGGTATTTTAAATAGCTCTGCCTTGGCCATAAAAGATATATTACGTCTAAGAGCATGTCCTAACAAAGGAGGGTCAAGCAAAGAACCATGGTTAGAAACCATAATATAAGAATTTTTTTGCGGAATATTTTCTCTACCTATTAATTGACCTCTAAATACAAATTTATAAATTGGCAATACAAACAAGTTGCTAACTAATTGATAGATTAATTTTTGAAAAACATCATTTTTCATACTTGATTAATAAGTTAGTTGATTAGAAGATGAAACTTGAGAAATTTTTAAATCTTTCATATGTCTTTTTGCTAAACCGCTAAGCACATTTGATGGACCAACTTCAACAAAATGAAGATCATTATCTTTTGCCATTAAATCCATAGTTTCTCGCCACCTTACGCCATTACACATTTGATTTTCCAATCTCACTTTAAGCTCATCAGGATCATCACATAATGAAGGTTCATAATTACTTATTACTGGGAAAGAAGGATATTTAAACTTAATCTGTTTTAAATACTCAGAAAATTTAACTGCAGATTTATTCATGAATGGTGAATGGAATGCACCTGAAACATTTAATTTTAGGAATCTTTTACAAGAAATTTCTTTCGATAGATTGTCTAACTCTTCATTAGATCCTGATAAGACAACTTGGGAAGAGCTATTATCATTAGCAATTACAACATCTTTACTTTTTTTGACTAATAAATTAAGTTCATTTCTATCAAAACCAATTACTGCTGCCATAGATCCTTGCTCAGCATTTACCATTAATTGAGATCTTACTTTTATTAGTGATACACAGTCTTCGAATGAAAAAACTTCCGCACAATATAATGCAGTTATTTCTCCCAGACTATGCCCAGCAACATAAGTTGGTTTAAAACCATTTTCTTTTAAGGCATCTAATAAAATTGATTCAACCAAAAAGAGGCAGATTTGTGTATTTCTTGTATAATTCAAATCACTAAGAGGATTTGTTGGATCATTATTTAACTCGCAAATTTCAAATAAATTTCTCTCAAATATCTCAGAAGCATAACTAAACCTCTCTTTTGTACTCGGCAAATTTTCAATTTGTTTTGCCATTCCAATTTTTTGCGAACCCTGTCCAGGGAATACCCATGCAACTGTCATAATGTTCCTATTTTGTTTTTAACCCCATTTAATTAGGGCTGCACCCCAACTTAACCCAGCACCGAAACCACTTGTAGCAATAATATCATTTTGTTTAATTCTATAATCTCTTACAGCTTCATCCATCATGAGTGGAATTGTTGCTGCTGACGTATTGCCATATTTTTCTAAATTACTAAGAATCTTTTCTCTGGGAATTTTTAACCTTTCTCCTACAGAATCCAATATTCTTTGATTAGCTTGATGCAGTAAGAGCCAATCAACTTGATTAGACTTATATCTCATTTTTTTCAACAACTTTTCAAGAATTAGGGAAACTTCTTTAACTGCGAATTTATAAACTTCCTGACCATTCATCTGAATTGGAGAAAAACCTCCACTTAAAAAGTCAATTTCATCAACTATTGAATTCTTATCCTTTTTTGATGGAAGATTAAGAAAAGAACCCCTTCCCCCATCAGTTCGCATGTCAAAACCGATAAAATTATCAAATTCATTTGTGGCTTCAATTGCTAATGCACCGGCACCATCTCCAAAGAGGATACAACTTCTTCTATCATTCCAATCAACAAAACTTGATAATTGATCTGCTCCAATAACAATAGCCCTTTTAAAACTACCCCCTTTTAAAAATTGTGAGGCTGTTATTAAGGCGAATAAAAATCCACTACACGCTGCAGTTAAATCGAAAGCTACAGCATTAGCTGCCCCTAATTTACCTTGAATGGATGGGGCTGATCCAAATAAATCATGCGGAGTAGAAGTAGCTAAAACAATCAAATCAATCGTTTTAATATCCCAATTAGCCATTTCTATAGCGTTTATAGCAGCCTTATAACCCATCTCAGTAACATTATCTTCTACGCTAGAAATTCTTCTCTCAGAAATGCCAGTTCTAGATTTTATCCATTCATTGCTTGTATCAACCTTTTGACTAATTTTTTGATTGGTTAGGATTTGATCAGGTACATAACTTCCGCTTCCCTTGAATGACAATCCAATCTGATTAAATTTAATTCCTTCCAAAAGAGTTTTTTAGTTACTTATATTAGTCAAACATAAATTTGACTCAATATGTTTTATGAATTTAAAACTTGAAGCTTTTGCAGTTGATTCAAATTGTCCATAACACCATGATTCACAGCAGAGTGAGCCAAGCGAAGAGCACTTACTACTGATAAAGATTTGCTACTTCCATGACCAATAACGCAAATACCATTCACCCCAAGTAATAAAGCGCCTCCATGTTCGGCATGATCTAATCTTTTCTTAATTCTAAGTAGATTACTTCTTAAAAAAGCTGAACCAACTTTCCCCCGCCTTCCACGTGGCAGCTCAGATCTCAAAATATCTAATAAAACTCCTCCCACAGATTCAAGAAATTTCAACAATATATTTCCAGTAAATCCATCACAGACAACTACGTCAAAACTACCTGATAGTACATCTCTCCCTTCACAATTACCTCCAAAATCAAAACTTTTTTCAGAAGATAATAATTCAAATGTTTTTAAGGATAAATCATTACCTTTACATTCTTCTTCTCCAATATTTAAGAGGCCAATTCTTGGTTTTTGTACTTGAAGGACATCTTTTGCATAAATATTACCTAGAAGAGCAAATTGATGCAGATAAGATGGCTTACAATCAGTATTTGCACCGACATCTAAAACTAATACCGGGCGAGTTTGATCCCTTGTTGGAAACAATGCTCCTATAGCTGGTCTCTCAATGCCTTTCAATCTCCCAATTCTAAATATGGCAGAAGCCATCATGGCGCCTGAATTACCCGCTGAGTAGACAGCTTCAGCTTTATTATTTCTCACTAAATCCATTGCAACGTTTATACTTGCATTTTTCCTTTTTCTAACTGCGGTAGCTTCTTCATTCATCCCAATAGGTTCTCCACTATCAATTAATTCAAGACGATTATTATCTATTTCATTTTCTAATAATTCTGCTAAACCATTTTTTCTTGCTGCATCTTTAACTTTTTCAATTTCGCCGACAAACTTTATATTTATTGGAAATCTACTTATTGCTTCTAGGCAACCTCCAAGAATTGGACCAGGAGCATAATCACCACCCATCCCATCAACTGCGATCCAAATTCTTTTAGATTGAGATTCCTCCACCCTATCTAAAATATTATCGTTATTTTGTAATCTTTTTAATGGGTCAAAAACTAATGGCTGCAATGTATTTTTAGCTATTGAACTAGCATTTGAAACTACACTACTAGCAGTATTAACAACAGATTCAGCACTTGAAACTACATTACCTGCAACATTACCTGCAACATTACCAGCAACATTACTAGCTGTGGTTACTACTGATCCAGCACCAGAAACCATATTACCCGCAACATTACTAGCCGTTGCTGCAGAACTAGCAGCAGTATCAACTATAGAGGTCACAGCCGAATTTCTTTTATACCAAATTACTAATCTTCTAATGGCTCTAGGCTTGTTAATTTTTTGCGCAGTTTCTTTCCCCATTTATTTACCATCAAAGGGAGCAATATCGACAATCCGTTGAAAAAGATATCCTGTACCCCTTGCTGTCAATATTAATTCTGGATTTGCTGGATCTGCCTCCAGTTTGGATCTTAATCTTGAAATATGAACATCGACAACTCTTGTATCTACATGTCTCTCGGGAGTATATCCCCAAACTTCTTTCAAAATCTCTCCTCTACTAAATGGCTCTCCTGACCTACTCACCAAAAGCTCTAAGAGACTAAATTCCATACCAGTTAATCTAATTCTCTCATCACTTTTAAAAACTTGTCTTCGATTTGTATCAATTTTTATATCCGTAACCAAAATTAATCCTGAATTAGGCATTCCAGGAATTTGCTCTTTGTCGATTCTTCTAAGAACACACCTAATTCTAGCTTCTAACTCCTTTGGGCTAAATGGTTTTACTACATAATCATCAGCCCCTAATTCTAAACCTGTTATCCTATCTGCAACATCTCCTAATGCAGTTAACATAACAATTGGAACATCAGAATCTTTCCTTAACTCTTGACAAACTCCATAACCATCTAGTTTTGGCATCATAACGTCAAGTACAACTAAATCAGGTTCATAATCTTTAAATAACTTTAGTGCTTCTTTGCCATCACTTGCAGTTACAACTTTGTAGCCAATCATGGAGAGACGCGTCTCCAGAATTCTTCTAATACTTGCCTCGTCATCTGCGACAAGTATAGTTTCTTTAGTTTGACTAGATAGAGCCATATGTTTCTATTAGCTAATCAGTAAGAGAATTTATTATTAACCTAATCTAACTTGTAGAGGGGCAATATCCCAAACATTCTAGTTCCATTACTTTATTCAGAGACTAAATGTCTAGCAAATTATCTACTTTTATTTGTCAGAATTGCGGATCTGAAACTTCTCAATACTTTGGTAGATGCCTAAATTGCAACTCATGGAATTCCATTGTTGAAGAAATAAAAAGCAAGAGATCTAAATATCAAGAAATAAAAAATATTAAAGTTAATAAAAAATCTATACAGTTTAACGAGATTTCATCAAAAAAAATATCAAGATTTACAAGTGGTTTTAGAGAATTTGATCGAGTGCTTGGAGGTGGAATAGTACCTGGATCTGTTGTTTTACTAGGAGGAGAACCAGGTATAGGTAAAAGCACAATAGTGCTTCAATCAGCAGGAAAAATATCTCTAAATCAGAAAGTTTTATATATAACTGCAGAAGAATCTTTAGAACAAGTAAAAATTAGATGGGAAAGATTAAAGCAAAACAGTATTGATTTACAAATTTTTGCAGAAACCAATTTATCCCTAATTATTGAAGAGATCAAACGCGTAAGTCCGAGTTTCGCAATTATTGATAGTATTCAAGCCATCCATAATCATGAAATGCAAAGTTCCCCTGGATCGGTTTCTCAAGTTAGAGAATGTTCATCTGAATTGCAAAATCTTGCCAAAGAAAATAACATTGCGCTTCTAATAATTGGTCATGTAACCAAAGATGGTGCTTTAGCTGGCCCAAAAACTCTAGAGCATTTAGTGGATACAGTAATAAACTTTGAAGGAGATAATATTTCCTCACATAGATTACTAAGAAGTATAAAAAATCGATTTGGATCGACCTTCGAGATTGGAATTTTTGAAATGCTTGAAGAGGGTTTACATGAGATAAAAAACCCAAGTTCAATTTTTACAAATAAAGAAAATATTTCAGGTGTAACAACTACGATTACAAATGAAGGCTCTCGACCATTAGCAATTGATATTCAAGCACTGGTAAATAAAACTTTCTACAGTAACCCAAGACGTACTACAACTGGAATAAGCATAAATAGGTTGCATCAAATTCTAGCTGTTATTGAAAAACACGTAGGAATAAAATTATCTGAATTTGATTGTTATATAGCTACTGGTGGAGGGTTTGAGATTAATGACCCATCCTCTGACTTAGGTGTAGCAATTTCAATTTTATCAAGTTTGAAAAATATTCCTCCTTTGGCAAATAGCTCATTTATTGGGGAATTGGGTTTGAGCGGTCAGGTTAGAAAATCGAATAACCTTCGTACAAAGATAGAAGAAGCTGTAAGACTAGGGATCAAAAATATCGTAGTGCCAAAATTAGAAGTAGAACTAAATAATAATTTTCAAAATTTAATAAATATCAAGGAGATCTCCAATATTAATGAAGCAGTTAATTATTCTTTTTCAAAATAAAAAAATCAAAGATACATATCAATTGAGCTTCTGCCTGAGTTTTTCAACCAATTCTCAATATCTAAATATCCACCTGGATAAAGTCTCACTGCTTTAGACCAGACTTCAGCAGCTTTATCAAACCAAATATCTCTTTGATCTAAATCACCATTTTGCTCAGCATATCTTCCCCTTTTTTCATAAATTAAACCTATATTTTTCAAGCATGATGGTTGTTTGGGGTTTTCTACTAATGCTTTTTGATAAGTTTCAATAGACAAATCTTCTTCACCGTTACTCATATATATGATTGCCATATTTTTTAAAGTCTCACCCCTATCAATTTTATTTTCTTCAAGCAGTAAACTCTCTTTGTAATACTCTAATGCTTCAGAATAATCCCCATTATTTTGTGCAGCTAAGCCATCTCTATAATAAATATATGCCTTTTTTTCTTTCTCAGCGATAGGCATTATTTTTACAATAGATTCAGCAATTACAGTAAAAGCTTTATCAATAAAATTGTCTCTGTTTTGATTACTAGGCACTGCTCAAAATCTAATAAAATTAATATAGTAATTTAAAAAATTACTATTTAAAAAGTCTATTACATTTATTATTATAGTTAAATATAAAGACAAGCATTAATTTGCTTCTATCGTGAAAAATATGGAGAGCATTCAATTAAGCGTTAAAGGAATGAAGTGCGGAGGTTGTGTTAGTACTGTTGAAAAAATATTGAATAATTCTGATGGTATTGAAAATGTTTCTGTTAACTTGCTTACTGAAAGTGCATATTTTGAAATTACCCAGAAACATATAGATATAGAATCAGTTCTCGAAAATTTAAAAGAGAATGGTTTCCCAGCAAAGATTTACATAAATGATTTTTCAAAAAAAATAAATAAAACAGAATTAGAAAAAAAAAAGAAGTGGAATAATCAATGGAAAAAACTAACTTTTGCCCTATTACTTTTATTCTTTTCAGGATTAGGTCATCTGGCAGAAGGAAGATATATAAATTTTCCAATATTAGGTAATATATTTTTTCACGCTTCATTAGCAACGTTAGCTCTATTATTTCCTGGCAGAGGAATAATTATTAATGGATTCAAATCATTTATTAAGAACCATCCCGATATGGATTCTTTAGTAGCTCTAGGTGTAATTAGCGCATATACAACAAGTCTTCTATCCTTAATATTTCCTGCCACTGGTTTTCCTTGTTTTTTTAATGAGCCAGTTATGCTGTTAGGCTTCATACTGATTGGGCGTTACTTAGAAGAAAGAGCAAGATATCAAACTGGTTCATCCATTGGAGAATTATTAGATCTTCAACCTGAAATGGCAAATATCTACACAGAAGACAATCAAATAAAGTCAATAAGAGTGAATACTTTAAGACCTAATCAAGAGATTCAAGTTTTAGCAGGAGACAGAGTACCTGCTGACTGTATTGTTACCCGAGGTAATTCATATGTTGATGTTTCACATATTACTGGAGAATCCAAACCTATAGAAGTAAAGGAAGGCGAAAATCTATCTAGTGGGTCTTTAAATCTTAATTCAACTCTTAGACTAAAAGTACAAAAGGTCGGAGGAGATTCTTCTCTTGCAAAACTAGTAAATCTGATTGAGTCTGTAAACGCTAGAAAACCTCGCATCCAAAGCATTGCTGATGAAATTGCAGGTAAATTTACATACTTTGTACTTATTTTTGCTACTCTAACCTTCTTCTTTTGGTGGAAGGGGGCAAGAAACATATGGCCTGATTTATTAAGTCACAATAATGAATTAATCACTCACTCAAGCCATACACTTCATAGTTCGCTTGGTAGTAATGCTGAGAATTTCCTGAGTTTAGCAATTCAATTATCAATTGCCGTTTTAGTGATAGCTTGTCCTTGTGCATTAGGTTTGGCCACCCCAACCGTAATCACTGTCGCATCAGGTAAAGCAGCAAAAAAAGGGGTTTTATTCAAAGGCGGGGACAAAATAGAGATGGCTTCAAAAATTAATCACATTATTTTTGACAAGACCGGTACTTTAACAAAAGGTAAGCCTTTCATTGTTGATTACAAAAATAATAATGATCATACATTTTTATTGAAAATAGCTGCCAGTTTAGAAAAAGAAAGCAGACATCCAATCGCAGATGCCTTAATTCAAGAGGCAAAAAAGCAAAATTTAAGTTTATTTCCAATAAAAAAAATTTTCACTCATTCAGGGCGCGGTATTTCAGGAGAACTTGAGTCAATTGATGGACTTATTAATATTGGAAATATTGAATGGCTACTAAGCAAAGGAATAATTATTGATAGTAATGCAAAACAAGTCATTGAAAATGAAGAAACAAAAACGAACACTATCATTGGAGTAAGTATCAAAGATAATTTATTAGGCTTTATTTTGCTCGGAGATTTACTAAGAGATGATTCAATTAAAACAGTTCAAAATTTAAGAGAAAACAAATTTAAAATTAATATTTTAAGTGGCGATAGAAAACAAACAGTTTTAGCTTTAGCAAAAAAAATTGGTTGTAAAGAAACGGAAGTAAAATGGGATCTTCTTCCTGAAATGAAGCTTAAGACTATAGAAACTTTAAAAATTAACAATAAAGTGGCAATGATTGGTGATGGTATTAATGATGTCCCAGCCTTAGCATCCTCAGACTTAGGAATTGCGGTAGGATCAGGGACTCAAATAGCCAAAGCAAATGCAGATGTAGTATTAATGGGAGATCAACTAAATGGATTAACCTACGCCTTAAACCTTGCAAAAAAAACTATAAGAAAAATAAAGCAAAATCTAACATGGGCTTTTGGTTACAACTTACTAGCTATACCTTTAGCCGCGGGCATTCTATTCCCTAAATACGGTATTCTTCTTACTCCGTCAATAGCAGCATTATTGATGGCTATTAGCTCTATTACAGTTGTAATTAATGCTTTATCTTTGGATTAAATGAAAGGAAAATTTATCGTTATTGAGGGTATTGATGGATGTGGTAAAACTACCCAAATAGATGAACTATCTAAGTGGCTTCCTAATAGTGATCTAATAAAGAAAGGGTCTAAATTAATCACAACTAGAGAGCCTGGAGGCAGTCTTTTAGGAAAAAAACTTAGAGGACTGATTCTTGATAATAATGAAAATAACAAGCCTTCATCTCTTGCAGAATTATTGCTTTATTCAGCAGATAGAGCTGAACACGTTTCCAAAATTATTTCACCTGCTTTAAATAACAATGATTGGGTAATAAGTGATAGATTTTCCGATTCCACACTGGCTTATCAAGGTTATGGAAGAAATATAAATTTAGAAATAATTAAAAATATTGAATCTATTGTGTGTCAAGGAGTATCTCCAGATCTCACTTTCTTCTTAGAAATTTCTCCAGAAGAGAGCATATTTCGAAGAAAAAATGAAATTCCAGACAGAATAGAGTCAGAGGGTATTAGATTTTTAGAGAGAGTAAATGAAGGCTTCAAACTTATTGCCAAACAAAAAAACTGGAAAGTAATATCTGCTTCACAAAATATTAAAACCATTTCTAATCAAATTAAAGAAACTTTGCTAAACAATTTTTCTAATAACAAATGATTGAGGTTAAAAAAAATAATTATTTCTTGAATGAAGAAGTCAATACCTTTCTTCAAAACATAATTAAAAACAAATCATTGGCTAATGGTTATATATTTTATGGTGCTGAAGGATTAGGCAAAAAGCAAACTGCTCTTCAATTTATAAAAGAGATTTTCAAACAGTCTTCACCAAGCAAAAATGTTGAAGAGAGAATTACAAACAATAACCATCCTGATTTTTTAATTATTGAACCTGATTCTCTTTTGGCAACAAAAAGTTCAGGAAGTGTCGAACTTGAAAAAACAATAAAAAGTGGATCCGAGATTATTAAAATTACTCAAATACGTAATATCAAAACCTTTCTTAGTCAAAAATCAATAAACTCAGAAAAAAAAATTGTTTTGATTATTGATGCTCACCTCTTAAACGAAGCGGCCTCAAATTGCCTTTTAAAAACTTTAGAAGAACCTAGTAACGGCATTTTTATTTTACTAACATCTAAATTAAACCTTCTATTAGATACGATCATCTCAAGATGTCAAATCGTAAGATTTCGATCTTTTTCTAGTAAAGAAATAAAATCAATTTTAAAAGAATATCTAAATACTTCTAAATTAAAGATAAATACAAAATTAAAATTTGAAGATTTAATAAACTCTGCAAATGGATCTCCAAAAAAATTATTGAAAAATATTGAAATTTGGAATGATTTTTCAGATGAAATTATGAGTAAATTAGATTATCCAATTAAAAATAGTCTGGAAATATTAGAAATATCTAAATCAATATCTGAAAAATTAGAAATTTTTCAGCAGATTTATTTAGTAAATTTAATTCAAACAATTTGGTGGAGAAAAACAAAAAATATAGGTTTAGTTAAAAAACTTGAAAATTTAAAATCTCTCTTAAGAAAAAATATTCAACCAAAGTTGGCATGGGAAATAACTTTTTTAAAAATTTCAATGGAAGATATATGAGATTAGTCTGCTGCAGAATTTATCAGGTCTGGATTTCTTGCTTGAATGAACTCTTGCCTAGCAGTTTCCACTTGAGAACCAATAGGTAACTCGAGACAATATCCAGCACCGTATACAGTTTTTATATATATAGGTTTGCGTGGATCGGGTTCAAGTTTAGTGCGTAAGTGCCTAATATGTACTCTTATTGTCTCAATATCATCATCAGGTTCATATCCCCATACTTCTTTAAGAATTAATGCTGGCGATACAGTTTGACCATGTCTCTGCAAAAGACAATGAAGAAGTTCAAATTCAAGATGCGTTAACCTAACAGGAGATTCAAACCAAATAGCTTCAAATCTTTCAGGAACAAGAGTTAAGGGTCCATAATTCAATATTTCTTGCTGATTACTAGAATTTAATTGTGCTCTATTGGTTCTTCTTAATAAAGCTTTTATGCGTACATATAATTCTTCTAAATCAAATGGTTTAGTAATGTAATCATCTGCTCCAGAATTAAACCCAGTAACCTTATCTTTAAGGCCTCCTAATGCAGTTATCATCAAAATTGGTATATTTGATGTTCTTTCATCTCTTCTTAGTCGCTGGCATAAAGTCAATCCATCAACACTTGGTAACATTAAATCTAGGAGTATTAAATCTGGTGAATATTGAAGAGCTAATGCTTGTCCTTTAATTCCATCTTCAGCTTTTTGGACATCAAAACCAGAATGTTCTAAATGCCTAGCCACCAAATCACGCATATCACGATCATCTTCAATTAAAAGGATTGAAATTTTCATATTTATGAACTATTAAATTAAAATTAAATTTTTGTATATTCTCTCAAGAATTTATAAAGATTGCTGAATAACTGTAAACAATTTTATCAATTAGATTTATAAAAACTTTGTTATATCAAGAGATTAGATAGAAATTGCAAATTTTAAAAAAGTTGAAATTTTAGAATTTCTTTCGATTTGATTCACTTTTTCTTAATAATCAAAGGATTATTAGAAACAAATAATGGTTCCAATTAAAAAATATTTAACTCAAATTGCCATTCTAAGGTCTACAAAAATTGAATTAAATGGAGATTTTCAGTTTTCAAATAAGAATTAACTAAGTTTAAAATTTTTAGTTTCTCCGAAATGTTTAAACTCATAATTTTGTCTATATTAAAAAAAATTTACGTAGTCTATGAAAAAAAAGTCCATTATCTATTCTGATTTATCAAAAAAACAACTAGAAACTCTCAAAGAACTTTACATTCAGAAAAAAGTTGAATCGATGAGTCATCAAGAACTTAAACAATATGTATTAGAAATTATTTCTCATCAGATAAACGATACTATTGGCAAAGAAGAGGAAATGGAAGCATGGAGAGAAATGTCAGATTTTTTTGGAGAACAATTTGAAATAATTATCTTAGAGATACAAACAAAATACATTGAAGATAAAAACGTAATTGAAACAGAAATAGATTCTCAGAAGCAAAGAATAGAATTACTTGAAAGGCATAATTTGCATGAAGAGAAAAAGGATATGTGGGATGACTAGAATTTCCCGAATGGTGCAGTAATTCAAACGATATGAAAAAGAATATGTCTTTGATTTAAAAAATCAATCAAAGAGCTTATTATTTCATTTTTTTGGAGGATTTAGTAAATGTTCTAATTACTGTTCTTAATAAACAATATTTTAGTTATAAACCCATAATATTTAAAGTAAATTATAATTATTTTTAATGTTCTAATTACTGTTCTTAATATTATAAAATCATATACTTGATTGCATCTTTGGCTAACCACTATTTAACAAAAAGGAGTAGAAGAAATAAAAAAAGTCACCTTTTTAAGGTGACTTAGATAACTTTTTAAAATTTGTAAACTCCCCGGGCGGTAGTCAGGGTGATGTTTCCTGAAGGTGTATGAATGAATATGACATAAGAAATTTGCGATTTCGATATATTTCCCCACCATTTCCCCACCATGACAAACCCAAATAATCGTCCCTTTCTAACTATTAGAGAAGTATCAGAACTTCTTGGAATTTCAATTTCTACGATTAATAGACAAGTTAAAAAAGGAACATTTCCGCCAAAACATAAATTATCTACCAAGAGAATCGGTTTTCTTAGGTATCAAATAGATCAGTGGATAGGAGGGGAAAGAGATAAATGGAAATAAAAAATTTTATAAATCTACTCTTAAATCAGAATCATTCAAAAAGTATTTCCTCAGGATCTCTGTATTGAATTACGCCTTCGTATTCTAAATCAATTTTTTTTAAATATTCTGCTACATTTTTAAAACCTTGTTCAAAAACAATTTCATTAACCACTTCAGCAAGTTTTTTGCCATTTATTAATAAAAGAGGATACTTATCTTCAAGAATTTCAATTTGTACTTTATCTGAAAAATAAGAAGTAGTTACATATACACCCAACCATCCTCTTTTGAGTTTGGCGACAGTTCTTGCAATATGCTTGCCTCCTGTTGGACTATTTAAGGATTCACATTTTGCTTGTCCTAATACAATAACTTTTGCACTTCCAAAACCAGTCCCAATATCCATCCTTCCTATAAAGTCTATTCCAGAATCTCCACTACCTTTTGTTATCCACCCTGCTTTATAGTCTTTTGCAGACTTCCTTATTAAAGATTCTGTTACGATAGACGCTAAATTCTCAAATCTGAGTTTTTTGTTGTCATAAAAATCATATATTTCTTTGAGCGTTTTAAATTCTTTTGAACCTTTTTCTGGTTTTTGTTGTGAAGTTGGAAGAACATTCAGTTTAAATACATTTCTTCTTAAACTATCAATACTTTTATTCCCTAATTCAATCCATTTCTTCCATGATGAAGGTGCTTTTTTTATTGTTTCCTCTATAGATAAATTTTTATCTCTCCGAAGGTTTATCCATTCCCAGTCAAAATATTCATTTTCTGTAGTCATCTCCAATACAGCAAAATCAAAAACATAATTAACAAAATCTTTATTGGTTTTTCCGTTATGTTGAACTATTCTCTCTGCATTTGTAATTATTCCAAATCCATTAAACTCCAAAAAACCTTTTTGCTTTCCATCAATTGATTTTCTTTTAAAAAATATTATCGGGCATGCCCCTCTTCGCACATCAATATTGCTTGAATTATGTATTTCAAATTGCTTAAGTAGTGCTTTATTGCCTGATTTTTTCTCAGGATCTCCTATGTCCTTATTATCTCCGTAATATCTAATATGACCTTTTTGAATATTATAAAAATCTTGCCATGGAGTAACTAAAGAACCACTTTTATGCGGACTTGAAGAAGTGATTATGGCAGGTGTTCTTTCTATACTCTTATTTCGTACTTTTCCTATAGGATTAATTCCACTTTCTAACAAAACTAAATTTTCATTTGGTAAGTCCGTATAAAATGAAAAATTAGGATAACCATCAATTTCAATTTGATCTCTCACTTTATCTTTTGGATATCTAAATATTTGCCCAATTTTTAATTTATTCATAATTTTCTCTGAACAAATATTTATATTTATTTTGCCAGATATTGAAAATAATTCCCCACCATTTCCCCACCATTTCCCCACCACAAACTTTAATATCAATAAAAAAAGACCTCTATTGAAGTCTCCTGAAAGTTTTAGTAATAGATGTAACTCCCCGGGCGGGATTCGAACCTGCGACCAATCGATTAACAGTCGATCGCTCTACCGCTGAGCTACCGAGGAATATAAATGAATTTAGCTCTTTAAAGTACCTTATGACAAGTAAAATATTTAATTATATTGAAATTTTGATGGTTCTTGCCAGCTAGATAAAAAACCATTTTTCAACTCTGCTATTGCATCAGCATAAGCTAATTCTTCATAACGATGAGTAATCCACAAAGCTGATAGAGGTTTTTTATTGTTACTTGTAAGATTTTTAATAGTTTGTAAAACTTTTAATTGACTGGTTTGATCAAGTAACGCTGTAGGCTCATCTAAAAGAATAAAGTTTCTATTACTAATCAGAGCACATGCAATAGTTAAGCGTTGTTTTTGTCCGCCGCTCAAAGTATGAACTGGTCTTTTTTCAAAACCAGTCATTCCTACCTGATCAAGCACATATTCAATTTTTTTATTAATTTCATTTTGACTTATATTCTGATTAATATTAATCAGAAGTTCGCTCCTGCAATTTGGCATCAATATTTGATGATCAGGGTTTTGAAACACCATGCCAATATTTGCATTAGAGTCAATGACACCATTTTTTGGTTTGATTATTCCATTAATTAATTTTAAAAGAGTACTTTTTCCGCTCCCGTTTTTGCCTACAATCATCCAAAATCCAGGTTTTTTTATTGAGAAGTTACATTTAAAAATTAAATTTTCTTTTTCTCCAAGATATGAAAAAGAAACATCTTTGAATTTAATATGAGGTATTT
Organism: Prochlorococcus sp. RS04; assembly: GCF_001989455.1. Lineage (NCBI taxonomy): Bacteria > Bacillati > Cyanobacteriota > Cyanophyceae > Synechococcales > Prochlorococcaceae > Prochlorococcus > Prochlorococcus sp. RS04. The sequence goes on from NZ_CP018346.1 coordinate 707,776, forward strand.
CATTTTCAAGGGAATCTCTCATTAATTCTATTAATCTATGTTGAGAGAAAATCCTGGTCTTTTAGCTCCTCCTGCTACTGACGATTTTTCATACATCTGAACAGAAATGATTTCTTTAGCTCTTACAGCAATTAATTTATCTTGCACTTTGTCACACCTTAGTTCGATCAAGTTTGAGGATTCTGAAGTTTCATTCATATAACTTTTTATTTCATCATAAATTCGTTTAACATCATCAAATTCCTTCTTCTGAATTGATATTGGAAAAGGTGAATATCTCAGACTTAGTTCCAACGAATACATAATCATAATAAAATCTACCTCTTATATTACTAAATATTTTTGCGGAGGAAGTTATTAAAATTAAATTCTTTTGAGAAAATTATATAAAGATCTTTAAATACAATTATCATAAGTGTAGGAGATTTTATTTTGCATTTTAAAAAATAATTTCATGGAAATAGCAAATGATATAACTTCTCTAGTTGGAAATACCCCATTAGTAAAATTAAATCGAATCAGAAAGTATTTTGATTGTTATCCAGAAATAATAGCCAAACTCGAAAGTTTCAATCCATCAGCTTCCGTTAAGGATCGGATCGCTTATTCAATGTTATGTAAAGCTGAAGAAGAAGGATTAATAACACCGGACAAAACAACTTTAATAGAAGCAACTAGTGGGAATACTGGCATCGCACTAGCAATGGTTGCCGCAGCAAAAGGCTATAAATTGATATTAACTATGCCGGATACGATGAGTATTGAGAGAAGGGCAATGTTAAGAGCATATGGCGCTGAATTACAGCTAACACCAGGGAAAGACGGAATGAAAGGAGCTTTAGATTTAGCTAATGAGTTGTCTTCAACAATTGCAAATAGCTATCAATTTAATCAGTTTGAAAACTTTGCTAATCCAGATATTCATGAAAGAACGACGGCTCAAGAAATATGGTCCCAATCCAATAACAATTTAGATGGACTAGTTACAGGAGTAGGCACAGGAGGAACAATTACTGGTTGTGCACGTTTTTTGAAAAAAGTTAATCCAAATTGCAAAATTTATGCCGTAGAGCCCAAAAAAAGTGCTGTGATTTCCGGAGAAAAAGCAGGATCTCATTCGATTCAAGGAATTGGAGCGGGTTTCGTACCAAAAGTTCTTAATACTAAATTAATTGATGAAATTATAAAAATAGATGACGATGAAGCATTTTATTATGGGCGTTTATTAGCTAGATTAGAAGGCCTTTTATCTGGCATCAGCAGCGGTGCAGCTTTAGCAGCAACTATAAAAATCGGCAAAAGAAAAGAACTAATGAATAAAAGATTAATAGTTATTCTTCCAAGTTTTGGAGAAAGATATTTATCAACAGCAATGTTTGAATCTAATACTTCAATTCAAGCCAGAAAAGATGGTTATCTTTAATGCATAATTTATAAAAATGGAAAAAAATTTATATGAAGAATTAGGTCTCAAACAAAATGCAACCAGAAGTGAAATTAAATCTTCATATCGCTCTTTAGTTAAGCAACACCATCCAGATGCAGGCGGCAAGAAAGAACGATTTCTTGCAATACAAAATGCCTGGGAAACTCTTAATGATCCTATCAAAAAGAAACAATATGATAGCAGTTTTTCCTTTTCTAGCTCATCATTTGATTCATTAAATGAAAATTGGGAGGAGAAATTTAATTCAAAAAAACATAATTCTTCAATTAAGGACAAAGAAGTTGAAACATGGATTAAAGAAATTTATAGTCCGATAAATAGATTAATTAGTCAAATCATTAAACCTTTGAATAACGAAATAAAAGAACTATCTGCGGATCCATATGATGACGAACTAATGGAAAATTTTTGCAGTTATATTATTCTTTCACAAAAGAAAATAGAAAAAGTTGAAAAAATTTATAACAAAAAAATAGTTCCAAAGTCTATTTCAGCTTTAGGCCTCGATCTATATCATTGTTTTTCACAAGTTAAAGATGCACTATCAGAATTTGATAGATATACGCAAGGATACGTAGATAATTACTTATTTGATGGCAAAGAAATGATCAAAGAAGCAAAAAGAATACAATCAAAGATGTCTATAGAGAAAAAAAATAAAAACTTTTAGATATAAAAATTTTATTGAGTATATTCTTTAAGTTGATCTAATTTGAACCAAACATCTGGAACAGGTCTGCGCCATCGAACCTGAGCATATTCGTCTTTAACTGAAAGAATCTCTCCAGGGCCTTCAAAGACATAATTAGGTAGATCATCATCACTGGCTAGCGCTTCGATACTTTTTATATAATTTTCTCTATCGATAAAAACTAAGCTTCCTTTCTTGAGAGGTTTCTTTGGAATAGATTCTGTCATAATAAATTCAAGAAAGATATTTGAAATCCATTATACAAAAACTTGTTTGAAAACTATTGAAAAAAATTTATACCGGAATAATAATTACAAACGTCTGAAAAATTTAATAGCCTTAAATGATAAACATTTATAAGATATGCGTCTTTTACTACTTGGCTGCACTGGATTTGTTGGTAAAGAATTAGTACCAACACTACTCAATGAAAATCATGAAATATACATTGTAAGTAGAAAACCCATTAATAAATTAAAGCTTGATTTAGATTTCAATAAGTTTAAATTTTTTCAAATAGATTTATCAAGAGAAAAAAACTGGAATAACGAAAATCTTCTAAATATTTTAAGAGAGACAGATGGAATTATTAACTTGATGGGAGAACCCATAGCAGAAAAAAAATGGACTTCTGAACAAAAACAGGAGATTGAAAATAGTCGTATTAACACCACAAAATTTATGATGAAGACCCTTAAAAATTTAAAAATAAACCCAAAAGTCATCATAAATGGATCTGCTATAGGTTATTACGGTACAAGTTTGTCTAGTGAATTCACTGAAAATAGTCCTGGAGGAAAAGACTTTTTATCTAATCTTTGCAAAAAATGGGAATCGGTCGCCGCTGAAAAACCATTTTTCTCAAGGTTAGTTATTTTTAGAATTGGAATTGTTCTAGAGAAAGATGGAGGAGCATTAGGAAAAATGCTCCCTATATTTAAAGTTGGATTAGGTGGGCCAATTGGAGATGGTAAGCAATGGATGAGTTGGATTCATAGAACTGATTTATGTGCATTAATTATTCAAGCATTAGTTGATAAAAAGTATTCGGGAGTATTTAATGCTGTTGCACCAAATCCAGTATTAATGAAAGAATTTTCTCAGACTTTAGGCAAATGTCTTAATAGACCTAATTTACTCCCAGTGCCTGGAGCGGTTTTAAAAATATTGTTAGGAGATGGAGCGAAAGTTGTTTTAGAAGGACAAAAAGTAATTAGCAGTAAAATCAAAAATTATAATTTTAAATATCCTCTTCTTGAGAAAGCAATTTACGCCTCCACCAAGAATTAATACCGTTTACTAAAGCACCAATAATAAGAATTGTTATCAATGGAACTACAAGAGGATTCCAAACTATCTGAATAAAATTAATAAAAATAAATATCCCATTAAATTGCATGATGATTGCAAAAATAAAAAATATTGCAAAAAAAATGACTGTAAATAAATTTATTAATAACAAATTATCGATAATTTGTTTTAACTTATTTTGATTATTCTCCTTAGTCATTTTTTATAACAATATTCATATCATCAACAATTTTAAGACAAGCTTTGTTTTCACCCAGTCTTTTTTTAGCGTTTTCATTACATGAGATCATAAACTTCTTATTTAGCTGTATGAGGTATATGATTTTTATGATCAATTTAATTGTCTGATTTATTTGATCATTTTTATCTTTAAAATTACTGGCACAAAAAACATATTTCCCAAGTAAACGTCTTTGCGCTTCTGCAAAAGTTTTTGTAAATTGTGGACCTTTACCTTCAATCTGAATAACCGGTTTTCCTAATCCAATCGCTTGCTCTGCTGCTGTTCCTGCCATGCTAATACAGCATCTACTTTTCAATAATATTTTATCAAAATTATTCCAATATATATTCACTTCCAAAAATTTATATTGGAATTTCAAGAGATTATTATCTTTTAGATTTTCTATTTTTAACCATCCTCTTTTTTGAAATATCTCCTTTATTTTTGATGAAGATAGAGCATTAACTATTGCAAAATTAAACTGAATTTTTTGAAAATATCTTAAATCTGACAATGCCTCTAATACCTCTAAAATCAAAACAAAATTATCTAAAATTTCAGGGAATCTACTTCCTGGAAATAATCCAATACTAAATTCATCTTTATTTAATTCTTCGTTTCTAGGAAAAAACTTATCCATAAATGGGTTGCCTAAAAAAGACACTTTCTTTTTTAACTGCAAAGTTAAATCATCAGCTGTAAGGGAATCTCTCGTATATATTTTTTTTGCTTTTTGTGAGAGCAAGAAAATTTTAGAAGGCCATGGTAATTTCAACTTCCCTTCATAATGGCTGGAATAAGCAACTAGATACGTAAAAAAATCTTTCTTACAAAACCATGCAAAAAAAACTGGCACAATATCTCCAACTACAAAAAAATAATCATATTTTTTTTTTATTTTAAAAGTTAAATATAATCTTTTTAGAAGATAAAATATTTCTCCTCCTAATATTTCAGTAAGTCTTCCCTTAAAAGAATTATAACCAATTCCTCCAGTTCTAAATTCCTTCGTTTTACCGATAATCTTGATTTTTTCTTTTTCGTAATGGTTTCCCATACCAACAATTGGCAAAGCATGAACAGAATAACCACTTTTTACGAATTGTTTAGCTATTAGACTGCCAGATAGATCTTCTCCATGCCCATTACTTAAAATTAAAATCTTAAACAACTTAAAATTCCAACCATTTTTTTACTTTGGTTAACTCAGGCCAATCTGGATATCTACTTAATCCGTCTTCAACAGTTTCTTTCAACTCACTTTTCACATCTGGCATCATCATAGACATTTTTTTTATTAACTCAATATGATCCCTAACACCTTTATTATTGGTAGCCAAAAGAGCTAAAGACAAATTCATTCTTGCTTGTGGATCTTGCTGATTTAATCGAACAGCTTGTCTGGCAGCTGACAAAGCTTCTTCATTATTTTTCAAAAGTAATTGGAGCCATGATAAACAAGTCCAAGCAGCAAAATGATTTGGAATTTGCTGTATAATTTTTTGAAAATCTTGAACGATTGGAATTAAATCTTGCCCTGCTTTATATCTTGATAAAGCTGCATTAAAATCCTCTTCGATGGGATTAATTTCGTTATTCATTATTTATTAAACTGCAAAAGAGCTTCCACAACCGCAAGTTTGAGAAGCATTGGGATTTACAAAGTTAAAGCCGCCTCCAATTAATTCCTTACTAAAATCTAACTGCATTCCATAAATATACAAAAGACTTTTAGGATCACAAACAACTTGAAAGCTTTGATCAGCTTTTAATGAATAATCATAAACTTTATCATCGGAATTTATTTCATCAGTTCCTATAAAATCCATCGTATAACTCATCCCACTACAACCGCCAGATCTTACTCCTACCCTTAGTGCTTTTTTATCACTTTGGCCCTTCAATAAATTTGCAATTTGTTCTATAGCATCATTCGTAATTAAGATACCTTTGCCATCATCAGAATTTTTAATTTCCTGTTTAACTTCTACATTTTCCATAAACAAGGGATTTCTACTATTTATAATATAAAAACTTAATCAATAGGGTGCATAGAACAAACGTTATCCAAACTTGATTTGTTATAATTTTAAGAAAAAGTGAAAATTGCAATAGTTGGTTCTGGATTAGCTGGTCTTACAGCAGCAGTCAATTTAGTTGATGAAGGCCACGAAGTAGAAATTTACGAGAGCAGGTCATTTTGGGGAGGTAAAGTTGGAAGTTGGGAAGATAAGGATGGCAACCACATAGAAATGGGTTTACATGTATTTTTTTACAATTATGCAAATCTGTTTAAATTAATGAAAAAAGTAGGAGCTTTAGACAATTTACTCCCGAAAGATCATACTCATCTATTTATCAATAATGGTGGTAATTTAAAATCGTTAGACTTCAGATTTCCTTTAGGTGCTCCTTTTAACGGACTTAAAGCTTTTTTTACCACCGAACAACTTACTTGGGTTGATAAGTTCAGAAATGCCCTAGCTTTAGGGACAAGTCCAATCGTTAGAGGATTGATAGACTATGAAGGTGCAATGAAAATAATTAGAGATCTAGATAGAATTAGTTTTAAAGAATGGTTTTTAAACCATGGTGGAAGTGAAAAAAGTTTAGAAAGAATGTGGGATCCTATCGCATATGCATTAGGTTTTATTAATTGCAAAGATATTTCAGCAAGATGCATGCTAACTATATTCATGATGTTTGCTTCAAAAACAGAAGCATCAAAACTTAATCTTTTAAAAGGTTCCCCACATAAGTGGTTAACGCAACCTATCGTCGACTACATCACAAACAAAGGAGCAAAAATACATCTTAACCATAAGGTAGAAGAAATCATTTATGAAAAGGAATCTTCCTCTTATTCAGTAAATCAATTAAAAATATCTTCTCCTGAAGGAATTAAGGCAGTGTTTGCAGATAAATTTCTAGCTGCCTGTGATGTTCCTGGAATTAAAAAAATAATTCCAAAAGAATGGTATCAATTTAAAGAATTTGAAGGTTTAAAAAAACTTAGAGCTGTAGCTGTTGCCACAATCCAATTAAGATATGACGGTTGGGTTACTGAATTAAAAAAAGATAATACTGGAAACGAACCAATTGGACTAGATAACCTTCTTTATTCTGCTGATGCCTCTTTCAGTTGTTTTGCTGATTTAGCACTAGCAAGTCCAGCAGACTATAGAAAAAAAGATATGGGATCGCTTCTCCAATGTGTTTTAACTCCTGGCGATAGATGGATGGGAAGATCCACAGAAAGAATTACAAAAGAAATTGATAAAGAGGTTCGCCGTCTATTCCCATCCTCAAAAAACCTTAAATTGCTTTGGAGTAACGTGGTACAAATTCCACAATCACTCTATAGAGAAGCTCCCGGTATGGAACCTTTCAGACCCGATCAAAAAACATCTATATCTAATTTCTTCATGGCTGGTAGTTATACAAAACAAGATTATATAGACTCTATGGAGGGAGCTACAATGAGTGGTCATTTAGCTGCCGCCGCAATTTTAGAGAAGAAAGCCGAATTAGCAAAAAATCTTGCAGTAAGTTAATTAATGGGTACTTGGCTAAAACATGACGTAATAACAGTTGTTAATGCGCCTCTTGAAAATGTATGGGACACATGGAGCGATTTAGACTCAATGTCACTTTGGATGAGCTGGATTGAATCTGTAAAAACAGTTGACGAAGAGACTAATACATTACCAGATTTAACAGAATGGACTTTAGCTGCAAATGGCTTTAGATTTAAATGGAAAGCTCAAATTACAGAAAGGGTTGAAAAAAGCAAACTTAAATGGAAATCAATAGGAGGGTTACCAACTGAGGGATCAGTAGTTTTCGAAAGTAAAACTGATCAAATCACAACGGTAAATTTAGCAATAACTTATGAACTACCAAAAATGATTGCTCGGTTTATGGAAGAAAATATTTTAGGCAAAATGGTTACAAATGAATTACAGGCCAATATTGATAGGTTCAAAGATTTAGTTGAAAAGAACTATACAAAAAAATTTTCTAATTAAAAATATTAATTGCTACATCTAGTAGTCCTTCAAAAGTATATTTTTTTGCCTGACTATCAACTCTTCCAAAAATCTTGTTACATATTTTTGTTGTCTGAGGTCCAATAGTTAATAACTTAATTTGATCAAAATATTCTAACCATTGTTTACCAAGTTTTTTCTCTAGTAAAAAAGCAGCATTTACTACGGTTTTACCGCTTGAGAAAATAATTGCATCGACTTTTCGATTAGAAATAATATCAATTGTTTCTTCCGGAATTGATTCAGGACATCTAGTTTCATATGCAGCAACCTCAAATACACGAGAACCAGCCTTTCTAAATTGATCTGCAATTAAATCCCTACCACCTGTTTGAACTCTTGGTACAAAAACTCGAAGTCCATAACCAGATACTGGGAAATTATCAATTAAACTTTCAGCAACAAATTCTGGAGGTATGAAATCAGCCTTAATCCCAAAATCATCAAGAGTTTTTGAGGTTTTTTCTCCGACTACGGCGATTTTTGTTTTTTTAGAACATTCTTTTAATGAACTATTAAAGTATCTAAGTCTTTTATCAACAAATTTGATCCCATTACTACTGGAAAAAATAATCCAATGAAAATCATTTATTTGACTTAATGCTTCGTCAAGAGGATTCAAATCATCAGGATCAGCAATACTTATTGCAGGTAAATCAAATACATTAGCGCCCTTGCATATGAATATTTTTTTTATATCCAATATCCCTTCTTTTGATCGAGTAATAATTATATTTCTTTGATCAAGGGGTAGATCAACTTTCGGCATCCTTGTCCTCAAAATTATGATTTTGATTTTTATTTTTTAATTCATCGAGAAGTTTCAAGACTGATAATCCTTTATCAAGAACAACATCGTCTTTAAAAATTATCTCTGGAACTCTTCTCATCTCAATTCTTTTTCCTAAACTATGCCTTATAGAACTTTTTGCAATATTCAAGTTTTCAACAATCTCTTTCCTCACTTTCTCTTGAGCAGTTGAAGTTATGTAAATTTTACAGTGTTGCAAATCATTTGATAAATCAATCTTAGAAATATTGACGAAATGATCTCTAATAAGATCATTTTCTAAATCATTATGCAAAATAAGGGTTATTTCTTTCTTCAAAAGAGAAGAAACTTTTGCAAGACGGTAATTATTTGGCATTATGGTTGTAAATTTATTGGGTTTGTCATCGCTTGCAAGACAAAATAAACAGTTATGAAAGCACTTAAGACAGAAGATATCAAACCTACTATTGTGAGTGGATTTGATCTATTCTTGAATAAAGGTTCAAGCAAAGCAACAAGTCCCCCAACAATGATAGATATCAAATACTTTGGATATCTCGCAACATTAGAGAAAAATTCGCCCATCAGCTCCACAAATAGATTACTTTTTTAGCTAAGTTTTAACAAACATTAAACAGCATGATTACATTATATCAATTTAGGCATAGTGCTTTTTGTTTAAAAACAAGAATGGCTCTTCATGCAAAAAAACTACAATATCGCGTTGAAGAAGTAACACCTGGAATAGGGCAATTTGAAATCTTTAAATTATCAGGTCAAAAACAAGTACCTGTAATAGTCGATAGTAATGATCAAGTTATTAATGACTCTTCAACTATTTGCGAATATATAGATAAAAAAAATGATAACAATCCGCTTTTTCCTGAGGACCCAATATTATTTGCACAATGCAAACTAATTGAAGATTGGGCAGATACTACAATGGCTACAACTTGTAGAAAATCTTTAATAAAATCTGCCATAGAAAATCCACAGCTAAGAACTGCATTACTCCCAGATGAAATACCTTCTTCAGTTAAAAGTATTGTTGATAAATTACCTTTTGAAAATCTTAGTAGAATTTCTAATGTAGTTTTGTCTTCTAAAGATAATTTAGAACTCCAAAAATTACTGGAAGCTTTATCAAAATCCTTGATCAACAAGAAATATTTAGTTGGAGATAGTTTATCAATTGCAGATATTTCAATTGCTGCTCAATTATCCCTTCTTAAATTTCCAAAGTCTGCAGGACCCATTCTTTCAGGAGAAGGGAGCCAAGAATACATAAACAACCCTTATTTAGAAAATCTTTTCATTTGGAGGAACAACTTAGAAGAATATCTTTTTAGTGCTAACTCTCAATAAATTCAAACTTCAATTTATATTTATTTGTTTTTATAGCATGAATAGAAGGATCACCAACTTTTGAACCATAAGAAGCAACATATTGCACTCCACAAATTGATGGTTTGATTGAATTATCAACTTCCAATATTTCTTCGGAACATTTTTGAAATTTACTAATGGTCTCTACCTGATTAATCCTTGAAGCACCTGGCTTATGTGCAGTTTGTATAACTAGCTCATCTGCGAAAAAAATATCATCATTTTGGATCTGATTTCTCCCTGTAATTCTTGAATCGATATAAAAATCATCTTTTAAATAAGTAATTTGATTATTAATAGATTGAGGATCATTTACAACCTTGATTAAGGTATCACCAAATATTGCTTTTCCAATAGATTCAGAATTTTTTGCACGATTACCGACAACTAAATCTGAATCATTCTTAAAGAAATTTACTTTATAAATAACTGGCTCTTCTGAATCATTAATTATATCTTGAGAAGTAACCAGCCAATTCCCCTCGAACCATTTAGGATAAATTAAATCCTCAGAAGTATCCGACAATTTAAAATTTGGTAAATATAATTCTGGCCATTGATTTACACGATTTTCCAAAAACTCTCGTACATTAGAATCTACAAAAGCAAAAGAACTTTCTACAAAAATTCCTTGAAAAATCAAGCAAAGAATTAATCCAAGAAGAATCTTCATTATGTCAAATCCACTAATAAGAGCATCAGATCATTATGTATTATTAGAGCCAGATTCAAAAGAAAAAATTGTATCAAAGCAAGAAGCAATTTTATGGTTGAAGAATTGGCTCAGTAAGACAGAAACACAAACAATATATCAAAATATAGAAGATCCTGATCAGGAATTTTTTGAAGAATTATTAGAAAGCACTTATGAACTAGAAATAAAATTAGGATACGTTATCAAATGGTTTGCAGTAAGAATTGAACCAGATTAACTATTTATTTCTTTATGAATTGCATTAATTATTTTCATAGCGACTTCTTCAATATTTTCCCTTTTTACTTGAATTCTTAAATCTGCTTGAGAATACAAATTTTCTCTAGATTGAAAAATGCTCATATATAAATCATTTAGATTCTTTCCCTGAAGAAGTGGTCTATTTTCAATTTCATTTTTCAATCTTCCAATTGCTATATCTTGGTCGAGATCTATCCATGCAGTTATTCCCTGCCTTAAGATTCCCCAGTTTTCCGATTTGGTAACTATTCCTCCCCCGGTAGAGATTACTAATGAAGGAATTTTGATAGTTTCTTTAAGGCAGCTTGCTTCTAATTCACGGAAATTATTTTCTCCTTCATCATTAAAAATTTGATTGATAGATTTTTTTGCCAACTTCTCTATTAACGTATCTAAATCAATATATTTATACTTCAATAATTCAGCCAGCTTCAAACCGGTTTGTGACTTACCAGAACCCATCATTCCTATTAAAAATATGCTTCTGCCCTTTAAAGTATGAATTATTTTTTTGATAATGGATTGTTCCATAAAGACAAAAGCGTATTTAAAACCTTAAGATAGTATTATCGCAGAAAGTTATGACTTCTACACAATCCAAACCATTACATGGAAAAGGACGTGAATGCGTCATAACTCGACGTGCCTGCTTTAGTTCTAGTCATCGTTATTGGCTTCCTGAAAAAACCCCAGAAGAAAATTTATCTCTTTTTGGAAATTGCAGTATTGCACCAGGTCATGGTCATAATTATGAACTTATTGTTTCAATGGGTGGAGAACTAGACTCTGATGGAATGGTACTTAATCTCTCTGATGTAAAACACTCTATTAAAGATAAGGTTACTGGACAATTAGATTTTCGTTTTTTAAATGATGTCTGGCCTGAATTTAATGTTAATAATCGAGAAGGTATACTTCCCACGACTGAGGCATTAGTAAAGGTTATTTGGAGTCGTCTAAAGGATGATTTACCTCTTACAAGTCTAAGGCTTTATGAAAACCCAAATTTATGGGCAGATTATTTTGGAAAAAACATGGAAGCATTTTTAACAGTACAAACTCATTTTGCAGCCGCTCATAGACTTGCAAAAGAAGAGATTTCCTTTGATGAAAATAAAAAAATCTATGGGAAATGTGCCAGAGTTAATGGACATGGTCATAACTATCTTGTCGATATAACTGTAAAAGGAGACATTGATAAAAGAACGGGGATGGTTTGCGACTTATCTGCGCTCCAGGAGATAATTAATGATTTGGTTGTTGAACAACTAGATCATACTTTTCTAAATAAAGACATCGAATTTTTCCAGAATTGTGTTCCAACTGCTGAAAATATAGCTTTATATATTTCTGATATTCTTAAAAATCCAATACATGAACTTGGTGCAACATTACACAAAATAAGACTCCAAGAGAGCCCAAATAATGCTGCAGAAATTTATGTTGATCAAAAGCTAACCAATTCATTGAAGTTAAAACTTGAAAATAGTTTAGTCTCACAAACTTGAGTATCCCAAGAGTAATAATTGTTATAGCATCTAGTATTGATGGGAGAATTGCATTTCCTGGAGGTGGAGAATCGCATCTTGGAAGCGAAGAAGATAAAAAAATGTTAAATCAACACTTATCAATGGTTGACGCCACCATTTTTGGTTTAGGTACTTTAATAGCTCATCAATCAACTTACCTAATTAAAAATCTCAATGGTAATGAAGAAGTAACAATATCAAAAAAACAACCAATTTCTATAGTTGCTTCAAATAGCAAAAAATTTAACAGTAATTGGGAATACTTTCGTCAACCAATTAGAAGATGGCTAATAAGCTCAAGTAAAGTTGATAATTCATCGAATAATGACTTCGAGAAACAACTCTTTTTCGAAGATTCATGGAGTAAAACTTTAATTTCACTTAAAAAACAAGGGATAAATGATTTAGCTCTTTTAGGAGGTGCAAAACTTATAAATTCTTTTATAAAAGAGGATCTAATAACAGATATAAAAATTACAATAATTCCACAAATTATTGGAGGTAAATATACATGGATCCCTCCAGAAGCAACAAATGAAATTTTTAATCTCAAAAGACTATGGGAAATAAAATCAATTAAAAATTTAATGAATAATGAAATCCATATTCATTACAAAAGAATTTGAAATAGATTCAATAATAAATGAACCAAAAAATACATAAAGTTGAAGTCAAATTTTCAATCAAGGAAATCTCCAAGGAGATATGGAATGAATTAACAAATGAAATCAATAATCCATTCTATGAATGGACTTGGCTTAAAAACCTTGAAATATCAAAAAGTGTCTCAAGAGAAACTGGATGGCAACCTCTATATTTTGTTGCTTATAAAAATGAAGAAATATTAGGAATTGCGCCACTTTTTTTAAAAAATCATAGCTATGGAGAATTTATTTTTGATCAATCCTTTGCAAGATTGGCTCAAGAGCTGAATTTAAATTATTACCCTAAATTAATTGGAATGAGTCCTTATAGTCCTGTAAATGGATATCAATTTCTTTATAAAAAAAATGAAGATAAGAAAGAAATTACAAATTTACTAATAAACCATATCGAAAGCTTTGCGATTACAAACAAAATTCTAAGTTGTAATTTTTTATATATTGACGAAAGCTGGGGCAACTATCTTAAATCTTTGGGATACCATAAATGGATAAATTCCAGCAGTGAATGGAGGAGTAATGGAGAAAAGACGTTTGATGATTTTCTTTGCAGATTTAACTCTAATCAGAGAAAAAATATCAAAAAAGAGAGGAAATCAATTACTAAACAAGATATTAAAGTAGAAATTTTTAATGAAGATGATATCAACCAAGAAATCCTCAAAAAAATGCATAATTTTTATGAACAGCATTGTTCTAGGTGGGGAGTTTGGGGAAGTAAATATCTAACATCTACATTTTTCGAAAAAATTGTTGCTAATAAAAAAAATATCTTACTTTTTAGCGCATCAAAAAATGATTCAAATGATATTTTTGCTATGTCGATGTGCGTTAAGAATAAAAAAAACTTATGGGGTAGATATTGGGGTACTCAAGAAGACATATCTAATTTACATTTTGAATTATGCTACTACCAGCCAATTGAATGGGCAATAAAAAATAATATCCATTTTTTTGATCCTGGAGCAGGTGGTAAACATAAAAGGCGGAGAGGTTTTTTTGCAAAAAGCACTATTAGCTTGCATAAGTGGTTTGACAAAAATATGGAAAATATAATTTATCCTTGGCTAAATGAAGTTAATAAACAAACCGAGAAGGGAATTGAATTTGAGAATAATTCTATACCCTTTAAATAAAAATTATATGGCTTTTATAAAGATTATATTAGTAATATAGTTTTTATTAACTTCTAATAATGGATTCAAGTCAAAGTTTAGATGAAAAAATAAAGATTGATAATAATCTATCTAACCGATATATAGACTTAGATCCAAACGGTTATTTCATTATAAAAGTAGATTTAGAAGAAAATAAAATAATTTTAGAGCACTTCCTAAATAATATTAATGATGAGGGATATGCGCTTGACCCAGAAACAAATGAACCAATTAAGTGCGACTCTCAAAATAAAAGAGTTTGTAATGAAGTTTTTGAAGGAATTAGTGCGAAACAACTTGGAATATTGATCACTGAAGAAAGAAATGACTTAATAACAAGATTCGATCATGCTCTATATTTAGGCCGGGAACTACAAAAAGCAGAAGAATGTTTATACAAAAAATTACCATATATCCAAGATTAAGAAATTAAACGAAAAAATCTAATCTTTTCATCTGATGTTAAATTAAATAAAAATAAAAAAATTAATGAACATCATCTTCTATTTTGCATTTATTGGTTTTGGTTTTGGAGCTGCTTTCGCATTAGATAAGCTCTTAAGAGCAGTTAAATTAATTTAAAAACTACAAAATTTTAATAATCTCTCCATACAAATCATATTCATCCGCAAAAGAAATATTTGCTTCAACAAATTTACCAATATAATTTTTCAAATCATTTTTAGTATTTATAGATAAAATCACATTTCCGTCAATTTCAGGAGAGAAATTGTAGGACCGACCTATTAATTCGTTGTTATCTGATATTTTTTCTACCAAAACTTTCATTTTAGAACCAACATATGCCTGATTTTTATCTTTAGAGATATTTTGTTGAACTGAAATAACATTATCTTTTCTTGCCTCTGCAACCTCTTGGGATACTCTATTTGGTAAATCAAAAGCTGCAGTTCCGTCCTCAGGAGAGAAAATAAACACTCCTACATGATCAAATTTGTGTCTATACAAAAATCCCAGAAGATGTTCAAAATGTTCTTTTTTTTCTCCTGGGAAACCAACAATGAGACTAGTTCTTAATACAGCAGATGGAATTTCTTCTCTAATTTTCTCCAAAATTGATTCATTCAAAGAAGCTTGCCAAGGCCTATTCATACTCTTCAAAACATCTGAATGACTATGCTGAAGTGGCAAATCAAAGTAAGGCACGATATTCTTTGAATCTTTGAAAGCTCTAATAACTTCATTAGTTAAACCTGTTGGATAAGCATAATGTATCCTTATCCATGGAATTGGAACTTTAGAAAGCTCATTCAAAAGTTTTGCTAATGATGGTTTTCCATAAATATCTTGACCATAATTAGTTGTTATTTGACTAATTAATATGATTTCTTGAATACCATTTTTTGCAAGACTTTTGGCTTCTGAAACTATAGATTCTATTGTTCTACTTCTTTGAGGACCTCTCAACTTAGGAATAATACAAAAAGCGCAATTATAGTTGCAGCCTTCAGCAATGCGAAGATAAGCAACAAATTTATTTTTATCTACAAAACGAGGCATTTCCTCATCTGCAATAAATTCAGGAATTTTTGAAACTTCATTAACGATTTCCCCTTTTTCTACTCTGTCTAAAACATTGGCTATTTTTTGATAATCTCCTGTTCCAACCAAACCTTTTATTTCAGGTATTTCTTTTATGAGCTCATCTTTAAAATGCTGAGCCATACAGCCTGCAACTATTACTTCCTTGCCTTGATTTGTATATTCTAGAATTTTTCTAATAGATTCTTCTCTAGCTGTTTCAATAAAACTGCAAGTATTTACAACAACAACATTTGCATCATTTATATTGCTTTCAACTTCATAACCCTCTCTATCTAATAAACCTTGCATATGTTCAGTATCAACAAGATTTTTCTCACAACCGACATGACTAAATGCAACCTTAGATAGTTTTTTTTCTTTTACAATGAGACTATTTTGTTTCACAACTTGAAAAATAAGAATTAAAAGATTTAAAAAGCATTTCGTATATAACTGTCATGCCTAGATAATATTAGGATAGATAATGTAAATAACAAACTTTCTTTTTGTATGGCCCTTAAGACTCTAAACAGAAGAAATAAAAAAGATTTGAAATGGCCAAAAATCATAATCGCAATTCTTAGCACTATAGGCATAGTTGATACAGGTTCGATTACTTTAAAAAACTGGGGATTATTTACTTCGCTTTCATGCCCCGGGATACAAAATGGTTGTGAAACAGTTTTAAATAGTCCATGGGGTACTTTATATGAAAATAATCAAGTTAATGTCCCTCTCTCATTAGCTGGATTTATAACATATTTTTCAATATTAGTTTTCACAATAATACTCTCGCTTAATTTAATTTCCCCAAAAGAAAAATTAAATAAGTTTTTATGGTGGTTAATATTTCTAATTTCTTGTGCGTCATCAACATTTAGCTTTTTATTGATAAATATAATGTTCTTTAAGATTCAAGCATATTGCTTTTTTTGTATACTTTCAGCAATTTTATCGTTTTCTATCTTTATAATTTCTATGATTGGAGCAAAGTTCGAAAGTAGAGAACCAATGATTTTTAGAGGTTTTATTGTAGCAATTAGTGTCCTGCTGGGGGGCCTAATTTGGTCAACAAATGTTGACCCCTCTAATGCTATTGATGTTGCAAACCCCACTGAAAATGTATCACCAATAATTACCACTTCAAGCTCTCCCCAGAAGATAAAATTTGCAAAATTTTTAAGTGATAACAATATTGTTATGTATAGTGCATACTGGTGCCCGCATTGCCATGATCAGAAACAATTATTTGGTAAGGAAGCAGTTAAAGAATTAAAAGTTGTTGAGTGTGCCAAAGATGGAAAAGATAATGAGTATGAGCTATGCCAAACGAAAGGAATCAGTGGATTTCCTTCTTGGGAAATAAATGGAGAAATTATTAGTGGCACGCGTGACTTAAATGAATTAGCTACAAAAACAAACTATCAGGGAGATCTTAATTTTTAATAAATCTTTTTTGAATTTTTTGATCTAACTGTTGTCTTG
Source organism: Prochlorococcus sp. RS04 (assembly GCF_001989455.1). Lineage (NCBI taxonomy): Bacteria > Bacillati > Cyanobacteriota > Cyanophyceae > Synechococcales > Prochlorococcaceae > Prochlorococcus > Prochlorococcus sp. RS04. The sequence goes on from NZ_CP018346.1 coordinate 724,988, forward strand.
TATGGCATTCCCAATTTTTCTCTTTATCAGGGAAATCATCTCTATAATGCCCTCCTCTACTTTCTTCTCTAAATAGACAAGCTTTTAATAAAGTAATAGTAGTTATTTGTCTATTCTTTAAATCAAGTAAAAGATTTAATGCTCTTCTATTACGTTCACTGAGTTTTACTTTTTGATCAAATTTTATTTTTTCAAGACAATTTAGTAAATCATTTGTATTTAATTTATCTATATCATTTTGAATGCAATTTAAAAATTTACTCATATTTACCTTATTTCGAGATACACCTAAATTTAACCAACATAGTTTTCTTAGTTCATCAATTTTTTCAGCAATTATAGAAATTTGATCTTCTTTAGGATCTTCAATATCAAACTCTTGAAATGATCTATCAAGTTGTTCAAATTTAGAAAGGTCATTCAAAACAATTGAAGACATTTTTCTTGCGAAAACAAGACACTCCATCAGGGAATTACTTGCCAGTCTATTAGCACCATGCACACCTGTAGAAGCAACTTCTCCAACAGCATATAATCCTTTTCTTGTTGAAGATGCATTTAGATCAGTTTTAACACCCCCCATCCAATAATGAGCTGCAGGAGCTACGGGAATAACCTCATTTAAAGGGTTAACGCCATAATCCTGACATCGACTCAAGATCGTGGGGAAGCGCTCTACAATTTTTTCTGGATCAATATACCGAAGATCTAAGCCAACATGGTCTGCATTATTATCATGCATATTTTTCATAATTGCTCTACTTACCTGATCTCTAGTAGCTAGATCACGATTTTCAAGATTTTTAACAGGACTTTCACCATTTTTATCAACTAATATCGCTCCTTCCCCTCTAAGTGCCTCAGATATTAAGAAGCAAGGTGCACCATAAAATTTTAAAGCGGTTGGATGAAATTGCACGAACTCTAAATCTTCAATAGCAGCTCCTGCTTTCCATGCAAGAGCAATACCTTCACCAGAGGATTGAGCAGGATTTGTTGTATTTGTGAATAAGTGCCCACCCCCACCTGTAGCCAAAACAACAGCTCTAGATTTAATCCAATATAAATTTGCTCCATCAAGAACCTGAACTCCTCTACATTCTTTATTTTCAATGAGAAGTTCAGTTACTCTTACACCTCTACAGTGAAGAATATTTTTTTGATTCTCAATATGATCTTCTAGAACTTCAACTAATGCTCGTCCAGTACGATCTTTAACATGTAAGACTCTTCTTCGTGAATGGGCTGCTTCCAAGGTAGTAGCTAGTTGATCAGAACTTTGATCAAAAATCATCCCTAAATTCTGCAACCTTTCTACACAACCTGGAGCTTCTTTAACTAGCATTTCTACAGCTTGAAAATCACATAGTCCATCACCTGCTTTTAAAGTATCCTCAGCATGAAGATCAAATGAATCATCTTGTCTAACAACAGATGCAATTCCGCCTTGAGCCCATCTACTGGAAGATACCTTACTAGTATTTCTATTTAAAAGAAGCACTTTTAAACTTGAGGGTAATTCAAGACAAGTCATAAGGCCAGCAGCTCCAGCGCCTATAACGATTACATCCCAATTATCTATTGGTATCAGTTCTTGCGAAAATGGAGGCCTTAACATTAAACCAATCCACTAAAAGTTGGTTGCAGAATTGCTAAAACAATAAAAATACCATCAACAATTAATGTCGTTTGAACTACGTAACCAAAAACTAAGAGTGCTTTACCACTAGTAGTATTAATTGTGCCAGAATCTAAAATTTCTTTTGAAATAAACCAGAGTATAAGAGCAACAAAAACAATAATAGATAATGATTTTATTTGAATAAGACTCTCTGAAGTTTTTTGAAGAATCATGGGTGCATTTTCAGAATCTGCTGTAATTACCTGCTTCCATTGATCCATGATTCCGATTAAAAATATTGTAATATCAGTGACTGCGGTTCCAAATAAAGAAGAGATATAAAAACTTGAACCTATTTTCCAATTAGTACCAAATCCAATTAAAGCTAATGGGAGCACTACAGCTTCAACAGGTATGTGTAGGATAGGAAATGGGCTTAACCATCCCCAGAACAAACATCCACCAAGCCAACTACCTGATATACCAAGTAATAATGAACTGACAATAAACCACTTATTTGATCCTTTCTGATTCAAAACAATTGCCACTAAGGCAATAACAAAAGTAAAACAAAGAGCACTTATTGGTTCTAACCTAACCCAAGGTGCTTGAACAAAAATAGGTAAAATTACAAAAAAAGAAGACCACAATCTTAAAGATATAGGATTTGATAAAAAACTATTTTCGTATGAATCAACTTTCTTGTTGGATTCATAGTTGAATTTATCTTTTACTTCTAAATTTTTTGTAATTAATTCTTTCAATGAAAAAGGTAATTTTAATTAATCTAAATCGTGTTTTAGAAAACTGCGAATGCCATATTTTAATAAATAAAAGGCCCATAATTTAACACCTATATTTAGTTTTTTAAAAGTATTTAATACACTTTGAATCATATATAAGTTTAGAATAAATATAAATAAGAGTATTTGGCCTTAAATTGTGTGGCAAGAAATTAATTACAAGGAAGATCCCATTGATCTTTTGGTTCCTAATATTACTTATAAAATAAACCCTGCAGAAATTGAAAGTATTGAAGCTAATTCTATTGCTGAAGAAATCGGATTTGAAAAAGGTGATTCAATAATTAGTATTAATGGGAAAAAACCAAGAGATTTAATTGATTATCAAATTCTGATTAGTGAAGAAATTTTAGACATATCAGTTTTAGATAAAAATCATGAGATTCACAATATAAATATTGAAAAAGATCAAGACGTTAATTTAGGTATAAATTTTAAAGATGCATTATTTGATTCAATAAAGCAATGCAATAATAGATGTCCATTTTGTTTTATTGATCAACAGCCAAGTGGTAAAAGAAAAAGCCTTTACATAAAAGATGATGATTATAGATTAAGTTTTCTATATGGCTCTTATTTAACTCTTACGAATTTAAAAAAAGAAGACTGGGAAAGGATTGCTTTGCAAAAACTATCCCCACTTTTTATTTCAGTTCATGCTACTGATCCCGCCACAAGAGAAAAATTATTAAAAAATAAAAAAGCAGGAGTGATACTTGATCAAATTTCGTGGTTTGAAAAAAACTCTATTCAAATACATGCTCAAATAGTTGTTTGTCCAGATATTAATGATGGGGATATTCTTGAGAAATCAATTTTGGAACTTGCTGAATTCTACAAAAAAACCTCTCAAACAGTACTTTCAGTGGCAATAGTTCCTGTAGGACTTACAAAATTTAGACCAGAAAATGATGGATTGAAATCAATAAGCCCAGAATACGCCAAAAAAACTATTAAACAAGTAGAGAGAATTCAAGCCTCTCTACAAAATACTCTTGGGACTCGTTTTTGTTGGCTAGCAGACGAATGGTATTTAATTGCTGGGACAAACTTACCTAGTTACAAAACCTACGAAAATATGCCACAGGAATCCAATGGAGTTGGGACTATTAGAAACTTTCTAGAAACATTAAAAGAGAAGACTCAAAACCTACCCCAAAAAGTAAAAAAGCCAAAAAAAGTTAGTTGGATTGTTGGTAAATTAGTTTATGAAGCCCTAATTCCTACAGTTAAAAAATTAAACTTAATTAATGGATTAACAATTAATTTATATGGTTTGCCAAGTATTTATTGGGGCCAAGATCAAGTTGTTACAGGTCTTCTTACTGGAGAAGATCTAATTTACGGGCTGAAAAATAAGGATTTAGGAGAAGCTGTTTACATACCATCTATTATGTTAAAAATTAATACTGATTTATTTTTAGATGATAAAAATATTCAAGAAGTTGAGAATCAAATAAATACTAAAATTCACGTTCTTGATGATTCAAATGATATTATTAATACTTTGATTGGTTAATCGAATATTTTCGAAACTATAAAACATGCTTAGAAGAGTAATAAATCCTTTCTTATTATTGCCGCTTACATTAAGTATGAATACCTTTAATATTCTATCGAGCGAAACAAAAAATTACATTGATAATGTTTTAGAAGAAAAATCAAATACTACTTTTGTTGATTATCAAGAAATAGAAAAACTTGTATTAAATAATCAAGAATTAAAATCATTACAAAACTTAGTAGCCTCTGCAAGCTTTAATCTTTCCAGTCAAATTGCCAAAAGATACCCATCCTTAAATTTTCAAGCCAATGGGATACCAAAATATGTCGCAGGTAAAAATTACAGTAGCAGTTCAGCTACTTTAAAAACATCACAATTTACGGCTAATCCCTCCCTGAATATTAAATGGGATGTAATTGCCCCGCTAAGAGGATATGAAATTAAAATTGCCAAAACAAATTACAAAATTGCAGAAAATAATTATGAGATTAAGAAAAAAGATTTAATTCAAGAAGCAAGAATCAGATATCACAAATACAAAAAATCATATGAAGATATTCAAAATAAAAAATTCACACTTGATTTATCTATTACAAGTTTAGAAAATGCTAAAGCGAAGCTAGATGCTGGAATTGGTACAAAATTTGAAGTTCTTGAAGCAGAAGCTCAATTCTCTCGAGATCAACAATCACTTAATGAAAAGAAAATTGAACATGAAATTAATAAAATTTCTCTTAAAGAAATTCTTAATGTTAAGGGAGATTTCGAAACTAATAAAGAGCAAAACCTTATAGGGTTTTGGAATCATAAATTGAATAAAAATATTAATGAAGGTTTGGATAAAAATCTTTCCTTAAAAAATCTTATTCTTCAAAAATCAATCAAAAAGAGCCAAGCAGAGAGCTTTTTAGCTCAAAATAAGCCAAATATCTATATCAGTAATTCATTATCTAGTACATTTTCAAAGGGTGACTCTTTAGCAACTAATATCGACTCTGAAAAATCTGGATCTAATTATACAAATACCATAAGTCTAAATTTTGCATGGAGTATTTTTGATGGCGGACAAAATAAGAACTCTTACAAATCAAAAATAGCAGATGCAGAAGCCGAAAAATATACTTATGAAAATCTAAAAAATGTTTTAACAACAAATATTAGTAAAGCTTATTTAAATCTTAAATTAAATGAAGAAAAAATAATCTCTTCTCTCAAAGAAATTGAATCTAGCAAAGAGTCTGTAAGGCTTTCCAGACTTAGATATGATGTTGGAATATCAACTCTAAAAGATGTTCTTATTAGGCAAAGTGAATTAAGTAATGCGAAATCAAAAAATATTAATGCAATATATAATTACAATCTGAATATAGATGAATTAGAAAGATTAACTTTCCTTGCTAAAAGTAATAATTGTTTAGATAGGAATAATACTAAAATTAAGGATACAGAGTCTATTTGCAATATATAAAGATGAATCCACCAAATTTAACCAATAAGCAACTAAGTGAATTAGATTCTTTATTTGAATTGGTTAGTCAACGTCAAACAAAAGATTTTGGAAATATTAGTGCCAGCAATAAAGCAGATGGATCATTATTAACAAGTTGTGATTTATGGAGTGACAAAACAATCGTAGATGGCTTAGCTTCAATAGCTCCAGGTGAGGGCGTCCTTAGTGAAGAAGGGCAAAAGTTAATTCCAAATTCAAAAGCTTACTGGGTGGTCGATCCACTCGATGGGACAACAAATTTTGCTGCCGGTATTCCTTACTGGTCTATATCTGTAGCAAGGTTCGTTGATGGTAAACCACAATCTTCTTTTTTAATAATTCCTACATTGAAAAAAAAGTTTGTATCCATAAAAGGTGAAGGGGTTTGGTTGAATAACCAGCGAATAGATCCTAGACAAAATAATCGTCAAAGTGAGTGCATTTCATTATGTAGTAGATCAATAAAAATTTTACAAAAAAAACCAAATTCAGTATTTCCAGGCAAAATCAGACTCTTAGGTGTATCGAGTTTAAATCTTACGAGTGTAGCAATGGGACAAACTTTCGGAGCAATTGAATCAACCCCTAAGATATGGGATATTGCAGCAGCCTGGCTGCTATTAGAAGAACTCAACTGTTCTATAAAGTGGTTAGAAACAGATCCTTTAAATTTAGTGTCTGGAGAAGACTTGAGCAATGTTAATTTTCCATTAATTGCGTGTAGATCTATAGAAAAATTTGAAATTTTAAAGCCATGGGGCAATTTATTATTAGAAAAATAGTTGCATCATAAATAAAAAATTGCTTGAAAAATTTCTTAATCAGATACAATAAAAATTAAGTAAATAAATAAATATTTGAAGAAAATTAATATGCAGAGAAGTTCAACATGGATACTGAAAAGTTTATGGGGAGCTTGTGAGCGATGGAACAAATCTGATTGTGTTGATTTAAGCGCTGCATTTGCATACTACACACTTCAATCATTTTTTCCCATCCTTCTAATTTCTCTTTCAATAGCTTCATGGTTCCTAGGAAAACAAGAAGGATTAGATCAACAAATAATTGCCATTGCTGCTCAACTTTTACCTCCTTCAGTAGTTGAATTAGTAGAGACAACATTATTTAATTTGATAGATCAAGGTTTTGGAGCAGGAATTCTTGGGGCTATGTTTTTGCTATTTACAGCAGGAAATGCATATCTATCTCTTCAAAGAGGTTCGGATAGGCTCTGGGAGGACGAAATTCCTTCTAAAAAAGTTAATGCTGCTTGGAGAGTGCAAGCTTCGAAGTTTCTCCGAAATAGAGTTGAAGCCTTTTTGATAGTATTCTTTATTGGTTTTTTAATGGTACTAGATCAAATTAGTGCAAATCTTAGGATGATCCCAAGTAACGTTTTAGAAAATCTTTCAAAATCTAATAATCTAATTTCCGATTTACTATTAAAGTTGCCGTTATTACAAGTTGGTCAGTTTGCAATACCACTAATTGGCTTTTCCTTAATGGCTCTTTTATTACAAGCACTTTTACCCAGTAGAAAAGTACCATTGAAACCACTTTTGCCTGGATCTTTTCTTATTGGAATTGGCCTAACTACTTTGAACCTAGCAGTAAGTAAAAGTATTCTCTCACTTGGAGCAAGATTTCAAGCATACGGTTTTATTGGAGGTTTTCTTGTACTTACTTTGTGGGTATGGCTATTAGGAGTGATTTTATATTTTGGACAATGTTGGAGCGTAGTAATTGCTAATATGACTTTAGTAAATAAAAAAAGAAATCATAGATAAGGATAACTAAGGTGAATTATTTTCTTAAAGCAAATAAAAATCTTCTTACCTACTCATTAATAATACTTATCGTTATTCCAATTTTTGGATTAAACTTTTTCATTAGCTTTATTGGAAATATCCTACTTCTTTTATTTTTAATTCCTCTTCTATTATTAGCTTTAATGTTTATAGGTTTTAATTCTTTTAAATCTAAAATTAATACATGCAGTAATTGTGGAGCAATATCACTAGGTTTAAGTGAAACCTGCATGAATTGTGGGGCAGATTTAGAAAATATAAAGAAGAGTAGTCAATTAGATAAAAAACCTAGTGAAAGTACCATTGAAGTGAAAGCAGAAGAAGTAAAGTAAAATATTAACCAATTCCAATTTGTCTAAGAATACTTTGTCCAGTAATTAATTCAGTACCAAGACCAATCAAAATCCCCATCATAGCCATACGGCCATTCCAGGTTTCTGCAAAATTTACAAAGCCAAATCTTGGTTGATTGTCATTATTCATAATTAACTAGATTATCTATCAAATCATTTTAACGTTTTAAGGAAGAATTTATGATAAATAAATCAATTATTTATTTAACATGTCTTACACCATCAACAGGTCGATACTCATCTCCAGTTAATTCCTCATAAACAATTGCTGGCAATCCTGTGTCAAACATTGTTTGCAATGCTTCTTTTAACATAGGATTCCAACCACCAGTACTAACTTTTCCATGCCTTACAGTCCAGTCCCAAGTCCCTTGAAGATCTCTGGGTAATCTACCTTCTCTATCTCTTCGCGCGACTAAGTCTAAAGACTCAACTATACCAACGATAACTGGATTTTTACCGTAAGAAGGGGTAAGACTTAATTCAAGTCTAACTGGATCTTCTTTAACCATTTTTAAACGAAACCTTGGTGGCAACTTTAGAGATCTTAATACCGCTGAAACAATTTTTGTTCTTAATTCCAATTTTTTTCCTTAGATGTAATTTGATTAATCAGTTGTTGAACCTTTCTCTTCTAATGTGGAGTCATTGTCGTTCGAAAATCTTACTGTTAATAACTCCTCTTCAGTTATGTTTCCTGATTTATCTAAAAGTTCAGGATGTATTGTGTACTTTTTTTGTTTAAGACTGGAAGTACTGAAACGTTTATTATTATTATCGGATATACCCCAGCCATTAGACATCACTTTAAAAGCTTTCCAAACTAAATAAGTTAAGGCCGCAGAATATATAATTGGAAATAAAATAGTCATTAAGCTTATAAATTAGTTAATTATATTTTTTAATATCATAGCCCGAAAAAAAGAAATTTAGCTTAAGTCATTAAATTATTCTCTAGATTCAAATAATTTAATTAGTAGTTATATTTAAATTACACTTGTGTGGTGTATTAAATCCCTCGCAGAACTTCAAAAATCAAAATTGAAAAGATACATCCAAAAGATATTACTAGTCACTTCATTAATTACAGTAGGCATTAGATATCCTGCAAAAGTAATATCCCAACCATTAAGTAAACCAAAAATTAATGAAGTTAATTTATATTCAAACAAATCTTTTATAACTAAAGCTGTAGAAAGAACCGGTTCAGCTGTGGTGACAATTGATACTCAAAGATATGTTAAAAAAAGAAAATTTCCTAGAAATTCTCAACTATTTATTGACCCATATTTTGAAAGATTTTTTGGGTTAGATTTACCTAATGACAATCGGCCTAGGATAGAGCAAAGCCAAGGGAGTGGATTTATATTTGCAGATGGACTCATAATGACCAATGCTCATGTTGTGAATAGATCAGATAAGGTGATTGTTGGTTTAACCAATGGCAAAAAATTTGAAGCAAAACTAATAGGGCAAGACTTTTTTACTGATTTAGCAGTTCTAAAAATTGAAGGGAAAGGACCTTGGCCAAAAGCAAAATTGGGCAATTCGGCAAAGATTAAAGTTGGAGATTGGGCCATAGCAGTTGGAAATCCATTTGGACTGGAAAACACAGTGACCCTTGGTATTATTAGTAATCTAAATAGAAACGTTAATCAATTAGGAATATATGATAAAAAGCTTGAATTGATACAAACAGACGCTGCTATTAATCCTGGAAATTCTGGAGGACCACTATTGAATAGCGAGGGAGAAGTAATTGGTATTAATACGTTGATAAGATCAGGTCCAGGAGCGGGTTTGAGTTTCGCAATCCCAATTAATAAAGCTAAGGAAATTGCCTATCAACTTATAAAAAATGGAAAAGTAATACATCCCATGATCGGGATTAGCCTAATAGAAGAAAAGAATTCTGAGAGCAAAAATAATTCCGTAAAAGTTGGATATGTAGTACCGAACAGCCCAGCTGAAAAGAGTGGAATCATGATAGAAGATACTATAGTTAAAGTCGGCAATAAAAATATTGAAACAGCATCAGACGTTATAGACCAAATAAGTAAAAACGGTATTAATAAACAAGTAAATATATTATTGAAGCGTAGAAATAAATTTATTCAATTAAAAGTAATACCAACTGATATAACTAATCTAGAAAAAAACTAAAAGATTTAATTGTCATTCTGTTTAAGTATTTCCACACACCTGGAAATACATCTACCATCCCTTATATCACAGGTAGTAATGCATTCAAAATAACTTTCAATAGGATCAGAAATTTGCAAATGTTTTTCTTGGAAATCGTAATTTTTCATTTAAATTATTAAAAACTATTTTTGTATTTTTAAGATTAATAAGGGAAGGTAAACTCTGTAAAGATAAATGAGTGATCTTACTTAGCTAAATGTAAATTTTATTAAAAGTAATCAAATTTTTTTTTGACTTTGAGTTTTTTCTAAAAAATATTCGTAATTACCATCATATGAAAATAACTTTGAATCTTTAATTTCGATAATTCTATTTGCAACCTTTGAGATAAAATACCGATCATGAGAAATGATTAATAATGAACCTTTATAATTTTTAATTGCTAATTCTAAGTTTTCCTTAGATTGCAGATCCAAATGATTAGTTGGTTCGTCCAAAAGAAGAAAATTACTAGGATTAATTATCATGAGCGCCAATGCTAATCTTGCCTTTTCTCCTCCACTGAGTTGTTTAATATATTTAAAAACAGTTTCATTTTGAAAGCCAAAACCTCCTAAAAATGTTCTAACTTTTTTTTGAGACCATTCTGGAGACTTATTACATATTAAATCAATAACCCTTTCTTCAAGTGAAAGTGCTTCAGCCTGATTCTGTTCATAATAGCTAGTAATTATATTATGTTTACCAAGATTAATTTCTCCAATTTCAGGAGATAATTTTTTCATAATAATTTTAAGCAATGTAGATTTGCCGCAGCCATTAGGTCCCAATATTGCTATTTTCTCCCCAGAAGAAATCTTTAAATTAATATCTAAAAAAAGAATTTTATCCTCGAAACTATGAGACAAATTTTTGATATTTAGAACTAATTTTCCTGAGCGAGGGCACTCTGGAAAATTAAAAACAGGACTTTTTGATTTTGCTATGGGAGCCTCAATTTTAGAAATCTTTTTTAATTGTTTTTCTCTACTCTTTGCTTGAGAACTTCTAGTTGCACTAGCTCTAAATCTATCTATATACCTCTTCTGTAACTCAATTTCTTTTTGTTGTAATTGATATGCCTTATTTTGTGATTCTTCATTTAAAGATTTCTGTTCAACAAAAAAAGAATAGTTCCCATTATATGTTTCAGATGTTCCTCTATCTACAAAAATTATTTTTTTACATAATTTATCTAAGAAATATCTATCATGGCTGATTATTATAACTGCAATCTTAAGCGATGATAGATATTCTTCCAACCAAAAAATAGTTTCTAAATCTAAATGATTAGTTGGTTCATCCAGTAAAAGTAAATCAGGTTTTTGTAAAATTATTTTTCCAAGTGCAACTTTCATCTGCCAACCACCTGAGAAATTGCCAACTAATTTATCAGCATCTTCTGTAGAAAAGCCTAATTTTGGTAATATTTTTTCTACATCAGATTGCATTTTATAACCACCTAAAGCTTCAAATTTTGCTTGATATTTTGCGAGTTGATTTACAAATATTTCAAATTCATCAGAATTTTTTTTTATATCCAATGATTTCATTTTATTCTCAATTTCTAAAAGTTTAACGGCAACAAGTTGTATATCTTTAAAAGAACTTTCTAATTCCTGTCTCACTGAAAAATTTAAATTACAATCAAACTCCTGTTTTAAATGGGCAATTTTAGGATTTCCCTCTTTGATGATCGTTCCACTTGTTTGCTCTTCCTCTCCAATTAAAATCTTAAACTGGGTTGATTTACCTGCACCATTAGAACCAACTAAGCCAACTTTTTCGCCTTTCTTAATCTCCCAACTAATATTTTTTAAAACAACATCTGTAGAATAAATTTTGCTTACACCTTCAAATCTAATCACTGTTTTAAAATAGAATTTACAAAATCTGTGGCTTATTTACTAAAAAATATTTTGTGGAATAAAATTAAACTATGAAAAGAATAGAACAAATTGTAGTGATTTTCATAGCTGCAGCTCTTGCAATTCCAAGTTATTGGTTTTTTTGGACTTTAGCTGGTGGAGGTGGTTATAACAAAAGGGTAAAACCTATTAGTAATCCAAATAATAATTATTCTAAACCTTTTACTAAAGACCTCCTCGAGCCTTGATTAACCACATTTTAGTTGCTTCATCATCAATAGTACTCAAATATTCAATAACCTCTTCTTTAGTCACAGAAATATTTAGCTCGTCACCAATATCGCATATTTTATCTAAGGCTTTTTTGGGATTAGTTAAAGCTGTCATAAAAAGACTTTGTTTCTTTTTGGAATCGTTAGCTATTAACTTATAGAGCTTTTCAGCGTTACTGGACATGTTTTTGAAATCTATTTATTAATAGATTATTACTTCAAGCTACATTTTGTTCATTATATTTATTATTAGATAAATCATTATCCACATCTTTTATCTCTTTTGCAGATGCATCTGCCATACTTCTTGCGTCTAAACATAAAACTTTTCTTAGTTTCGCAAAGTTAGCTGCGTGAGATTTTCTGCCATCTTTTTGAGCATAATACTCAGACTGCTGAAGAATTTGGTGAAGATGAGTTAACAAATATGGGCTAATCACAGCTGATACCAAAACGTCGCTATTTTCATTACCGTGAGAATCAGAATTAGCTAATCTTTTTTTCGGTTTATCAATTATCGACCTTTTTGGAGAATCAATTTTTCTTGAATTTTTCATGGGACAATAAAACAATTAATTGATAGGGACGTAAATTTCCTTACTAATAATATACACAAAGATAGTATCCTTGACTAACTGTGTATACTAATAAGTAACAGTTATCAACTTTAACTCATGGCTACCCGCCAAAACTCAACTAATGGGAAGCCTAAATCCCCCAGAATTCAAGTAGTTCTTCCAGAATTAATATGTGAGCAATTAACTATTTTGGCCGATAATGAATCTAGGACAGTAAGTAATATGGCAAAAGTGTTAATACAAGAGGGTATAAAAAAATATTTCGAAAAAGAAAGTAAATCACCGCTTTCAGAAAATAATTTAAATACTGATAAATTTAGAGATGAACTTGAAAAACAAAACGTCAGAAGATTAAAAAGAGCTCCTCAAAGGATTAGATACTATAAAAAATCTGATTAAAAATAATTAATTTTGAGGCAATTTCTGTAAATCTACAGTTTTACCCATGACTACCAAAATATTTCCTCTTTCCAAAATATATTTTGCTGGAGGATTAACTGTTAACTCTTCAGCAGGTCCTGCAGCAAGAACATTTACTAAATAATTTTTCCTCAAATTTAAATCTCTTAAAGATCTTCCAATAAATTCCTCTGGAACTGTTATTTCATCTATACCAGTTTGATTATCTAGTTCCAATCTTTCGATTAGGTTTGGTCTTACTAGTTCTAAACCTAATCTTTCTCCTTGCATCCTAGATGGGAAAACAACTTTATCTGCACCTACTCTTTTTAACATTTTTTCGTGCAAGTCACTGGTAGCTCTCGCTATTACTCTTTTCACTTTGCTACCTTCACTATCCTTAGCAATAAGAGTAGTAGTTATACTTGCTTCAATGGGTTCACTAATACCCACAACAACAGTATTCATTTCAAGAATTCCCGATTCCTTCATAGACTCTTCATCAGTACAATCTACAACTCTCGCTTCTATCGAAGGTTCTAATTGTCTTAAATCGTCAATAGCTTTTTCCGAATAATCTGCAGCCAAAACATCTGCACCATTACTAATAAGTTCTCTGCAAACTGCGGTTCCAAATCTTCCAACGCCGACAACTGCAAAAGTGAGTGCTTCATTTTCTCTCTTTTGAGACCACTGCCACCAATCAGCCATAATAAAACTCAGTCAATTCTAAACATATAGATCAGCCCTAGGATAGCCAATTCTCTTTTGTCTATCTATTCTACTCTTATAAAGAGCCTGCCAAAGTGCACTTAAAAGCAAAAGGATCCCAAGTCTGCCCACAAACATACCCACAATAAGAATAAATTGACCAAAATGATTTAATTTTGCAGTTAAACCAATATCAAAACCAACTGTTGCAAATGCAGATATGCAAGTGAACAGAATTTCTAGAAATGTAAAGGATTCTTTTTTAACAAAAGTATTAGTTGTACTAAGTAACATTGCCATTAAAAGAACAAAAAGCAAAGATCCAACTGTTATTCCAACTGCTTTTAGAATAACTTTATCTGAAATTAATCTATTGCTAATAATTACATCTTTCTGACCTCTTAAAGTTGATCTAGTTGCAGCCATTAAAGCAATAAATGTAGTTGTTTTTATTCCTCCACCAGTACCTCCGGTACTTGCTCCAATAAACATAAGTGTCATTAATAATAAGAGGCCCGTATCTGATATAGAGTTCAAAGAAATCGGAAAATTTGTAAAGCCTGCAGTTCTTGCACTTACTGTTTCGAAGATAGATGACATTAACCGTTCAAACAGATTTAAATCATTAAAAAATTGACTATTTAGCAATGATTCAGTGATAAAGAATCCTAGTGATCCAAACAATATTAGAGACAAACTTGTCCTAATAACCAGTCTGGAATGAAGGCTTAATTTCCTATAAGAAAGATTTTTTTTATGACTCCAAATATCATCAATAACCCGCCAGCCCAATCCACCCATAACAATGAGAAAAACAAAAACACTATTCACCAAATAATTGGTTCTATAGTCTTGAAGACTATTTGACATTAAAGAAAATCCTGCATTGTTATATGCAGAAATACTATGAAAAATCGAGGACCATAGTCTTTCCCAATTATTTTGAATATCTACAAATCCAAAAGAATATAAGACAATTGCGCCCAAGGATATGATACTAATCGCCGTAATAGCAATGCTTTGAAAAGTTCGACCAATTCCTCCAACTCCAAATTCATCTAAAGTCTTTCCTTTGTCTAATCTCGTTCTGAGTTTTGTCCCCTTTACAACAAACCCTTGTAAAAATGTTGTAATGGCCATTAATCCTAGACCACCTGATAAAAGCATAAAAGCTAAGAAAACTTGGCCAAAGAAATTTAAATCAACACCAATATCTATTATGGTTAAGCCGGTAACGGTTATAGCAGAAGTTGATGTAAAAAATGCTTCCCACAAACCAACCTTTGAAGATGAACATAATGGAGAACTCAAAATTAAAGTTCCAAGACAAATAATAAATAAACCTGTAACAATAGTAAACTGAGGTACAGATAGCTTTTTGTAAGCATCTTTTAACTTATAAACTTTACTTGAGAATTTCACGATATTACCCGTAATTTAAAATTATCAATGCCGGTACTGTAAAAGACATTATAAGTGTTAATCCAGCTCCGTATTTTGCGATATCAAAAAACCTATATCTTCCAGGACCATAAACCATTAAATTTGTTTGATAACCCATTGGAGTCAAGAAAGATTGACTAGCACCAAATAAAACAAGCATTATTAAAGCACTTGGTGAAATCCCTAAAACATTTGAGAATTCAATAGCAACAGGCAAAATCAAAGCCACCGAAGCAGCATTACTTATAAATTGTGTAAGAATAACTGTCGATACAAAAATTAGGACTAGTGCAAAATACAGAGGCATTCCATTAAGGGCAAAATTTAGATTGACAGCAATTAAATCTGCTAATCCTGTTACTTGCATAGCCACACTAAAACATGATAAGGACCCCAACAATAAAATGACGTCTAACCTAATTGATTTTTGAATCTCTGCAGGTCTTAAACATCCACAAGCAACCATAGCAATTACTGCTAAAAGAACTGAACCTACTAATGGAATATTAGAAACCGAAGGCAAAACTACCATTCCTATTGCAATTGCAATTGATATAGGTTTTTTTATCAAAAAAGGTAAGTCATCTTCGAATTGATCTAAAACAAGTAAATCATTACTAGCTTGCAAACCTCTTATTGAATCTAACGGTGCTTGCAATAATAAAACATCTCCAGCCCTTAAAACAGCTTGACCTAATCTCTCCTGAACAGTTTGTTGACCTCTTCTTAATGCTAAAACCGTTGCATTATGACGCTGCCTAAATCTTAATTCTCTCAAACTTGCACCCGCTAGAGTTGAACCAGCTGGCAACAGGGCTTCAAAGGTCTTAGTACCTTCATCATCTGAGAAAACATTAGCTGCATCGAAAGAAGTTTTGTTTTCTCCTAACAAAATGGTATGTTCCTGCTGCAATCTAAATAAGTCAGCTCTTGTAACTCGGATTATTAATCTATCATCCGGCTCAATCTTTCTATCAGCCAAAGGAGGAAGAATAACTTTTCCATTTCGTTGCAATTCCAGAACATCAACGTCAAATCGTCTTTGCAATCTACTATTTCTGACAGATTGTCCAACTAATTCTGAAGTAGAGGGAATAGTAACTTCAGTAAAATATATATTCATATCACCATTTTTAACAAACTCCTTCTCTCTTCCTCTATCAGGCAAAAGCATGTCAGAAACTAGAATCATATAGGTTGTACCTATAAGCCACACAGGAATTCCTATTGAAGTCAAACTAAATAATTCCAAAGCTCCATAACCTAATTGTTGACTAATATCACTTACAAGAAGATTTACTGAGCTGCCTAATAATGTCAGAGTTCCACCGAGTAAAGTAGCAAAAGAAAGAGGTAATAAAACTTTTGATGGGGATATATTTCTTCGCTCGCACCAACTTTCAATTAAAGGTAACAAAGATGCCACTACTGGTGTATTAGGCACAATTCCAGATATTGGAGCAATCAAAAAAGCTATTAAAGAAATTAATTTCCTAGGAGTTCTTATTCTTTCAGAAGAAATCAATTCTCTTACTCTGTCTAAAGCACCACTTTTAAATAATGCAGAAGAAACTGCGAATAAACCCATAAGAGTAATTAAGGAAGGGCTACCAAATCCAGCTAAAGCTTTTTCAGGAGAAAGGACACCTGTAGCTATGAATATTCCAACACATAACAAACCAGTCAATTCTGGCGCAATAGTATTTTTTATAAATAAAATTATAGACATTATTAAAACAACTACCGTTAAAAACGCATCAAAATTATTAATAATTACTGCAATTAAATTCATACGAAAGTTATTTAACTCAATATACCCAAAAACAAAATTTCAAAAAAGTTTAATTGGAATTATCTTTTTTAAGAAACTTTTTAAAAATAGATTTTTTTTGGAATATCCATGAAGATGCAGATTTTAAGCTTTCAGTAATATCAGGCAACTTGGAAGCATATATTAGTCTTCTTGCCTCAAAGGCCAATTTCCCAGATAAAGTAACCCCAAGCCCGGAAATTGAAGCTTCGCCTATTCCTAAGCTAATCATTTCACCATTGTCTTTAAATTCAAAGGGTAGAGGATCCTTCCCTTGAATTAAAAGTTCTAAATTATTAGCCAGATGATTTCCCTCCTGCATAGCGACCTGAGCAGTTATGGGTAAATCCTCCATGCCTTCAATAACTGAAATATCGCCAATAGCAAAACAGTTTTTATATTTTTCTATTTGCAAATTATTATTAACTAAAATTCGTCCAAATTTTTTTGTTATTTGATCAGTTTCTAAGTAAGACAAATTAGGGGTCACGCCTGCAGTCCAAATAACAATATCTTTATCCAAAGAAGTTATTCCAGCCTCACTAGAAATACTAATTTTAGTTTCTGAGACTTCTTTAACTATGGAATTCAAAAGAACGTTTATTTTTCTTTTTTCTAATGCCTTCTCTGCTTGCTCTCTATTAAAAATTTTGTTTTTATTGAGGATTTCATTTGATTTTTCTATTACATTAATTTCAAATTGGTCTGAAAATATATCTTTAATTTTGCATGCTAACTCAATGCCAGAGGGACCACCTCCAACTATAAATAACTTTTTATGCAACGCAGTATCTTGTGATTTTTTTAAAAAAGAATTTAATTTATTTAGATCGTGAACATCATTAAAAAAATAACAATTTTCATCTATACCTTTTATTAACAAACTATTTGGGATGGATCCTGTACAAATAACAAGATACTGATAACTTAATTTTAAATTGTCACTAAATTCAAGTATATTTTCTTTGAAAGAAATTTTAGTCAAACAATTTCTTAAAAAAGTTATGCCAGCATCAGAAAAAATATTTGCAAATTTTGGAGTGGCTTCCCAACTTCTTATTTCTTTACTTAAAACTTCGTACATTAGGGGTTTAAATATAAAGTTAGTTTCAGAATCAACTACAAGAATCGGCAAAGAAGGATTAAGATTTTTTAAATTCAAAGCAAATGTCATACCTGCAAAACCTGCTCCAACTATTACTATTGGTTTTTGTATTGATTTCATTAGAGAAATATTGTTATCCGTAAATGTATTATTAAACTATACGAATAATTTTTAAATTAAGCGAAATAACATTAAACTCATAACGGGATTCAAGAATGATTGAAAAAATCCACAAAGATATTCAAACTAACTTGAGGAAACATAATCAAGAGTTAGTAGATATGAATCCTCAAGAAATGCTTTCGTGGGGTTATGAAAAGTTTGATAATCAATTTGCTATTACAACGAGTTTTGGTATACAGTCATCAGTTCTTTTAGATATGGTCAGTAAATTATATCTACAAAAAAAAATCAAAATATTTTGGATTGATACAGGTTACCTGCCTCTAGAAACATACCATTACGCTGAAAAGCTTATTGATAATTTATCCTTAGAAGTTGAAGTTCTGCAAAGTGAATTATCTCCAGCAAGAATGGAGGCCAAATACGGAAAACTTTGGGAAACAAATAAAGAGAGTGATTTAGATAAGTATCATGAGTTGAGAAAAATAAGACCTTTGGAAATTGGTCTAGAAAAATATAATATTTCCTGCTGGGCAAGCGGAGTTAGATCAAGTCAAACAGACAATAGAAACAAAATGAAATTCCTGGACATAATTCGTCAAAGACTCTCTTTAAGACCTTTATTAAATTGGACAAATAAAGATATTTATTATTATATGGAAGAGAATAATTTACCTGCCCATCCACTTTTTATCAAAGGTTATTCTTCTGTAGGAGATTGGCATTCAAGCAGTCCCGATGGTATTGAAACAAAGGGCAGAGATACAAGATTTGGGGGGATTAAACAAGAATGTGGAATACACACTAATAATTAAAATGATCATAGAGTAATGATCTCAGATATAAATTTTTTATTAGTAGGCAATAGTAGGCTTCACTGGGCAAAGTATTCTAAAAATCGATCTAAATTCTTTCATACCATGAAAGAGGAAAAAGTTCCCGAAAATATAGATCTTGATCAATTAATTTGGGCTTCTGTAGGAAAACTACCAAATTTTTTGCTGAAAAAAGAAAATGAGATAAAAACTAAAGATATTCATTTATCAAATCTTCCTGATTATTTTGGAATTGATAGAGCTCTTGCTTGTCTCGCAGCTCTAAAAATTATTGAAAACCCTTTAAAAAAAGATTTTCTAATAGCAGATTTTGGAACAATATTATCGATAACAAAATTGAATTCAAATGGATCTATTATTGGAGGTCAACTTATTCCAGGTTTTCTAACACAATTAAAATCAATGGAACAAAATACAAAAAATCTTAAAGTTCCAAAAAAATATGATATTCCGATCAAAGATTTTTTAATAACTACAGAAGAAGCAATTTTAAAAGGAGTAATCAACTCTCTTACTGGGGTGATTAATAATTTATTTAATCCTGAAAAAGATATTTTAGTAATCTGTGGTGGAGACTCTGAACTCCTGACAAAATCACTAAAGACTCAAAAAGAAAATATTATTAAAGCTCCTAATTTAGTTATGGAGGGAATGATTATTCACAACCTGACCATAAATAATTAGCTTAACTTAAGGTCTGCAATTATATGATCAGCCATTATTGCTGCTTTTACTTTTAAGTATATTTTTTCGATGTTACCATCAGTATCAATCAAAAAAGTATTTCTCATCATTCCCATATATTCTTTTCCCATGAATTTCTTAAGTCCATAGCTATCGTAATCAGAAGAAACTTTGAAAGGTTCAGGATCAGTTAAAAGAATAAAAGGTAAATTAAATTTTTCTATAAACTTCTGATGAGAGGATGCATTATCTTTACTAATACCAAGCACAACAATATTATTTTTTTGGAGTAAATCCCAATTCTCTTTAAAATTACATGCTTCTTTAGTACATCCTGGAGTATTATCTTTTGGATAAAAATATAGTATTATTCTTTTACCTTTAAAATTACTAAGAGAAACTTCTTTCTCAAAAGAATCTTTTAATTTAAATTCTGGTGCTTTGTCGCCAACCTTAAGAGCCATTGAAATTATTAAATAAGTATAGATATAAAATACCAAAAATTTGGTTTTATGAGATTAAAGGTGTGCAAGATGTCGCAACGTTAGAAGAAATTAAAACCGCAAAAAACCTAACAAGTTCAAGATCAAAGATTTTTTTAGAAACAAGAGCGTATTTGCGACAATCACTTTCAACACTTTTTGGATTAGACCCCCTCAAAATTCCAATTAATGCTCTTCCTGGAGAACCTCCAAGTTTACCCTCTGGGATGGGAAATATTAGTTTAAGTCATTGTAAAGATGCCATTATTATAGTCTGGCATAAAAGTAAAATAGGGATTGATATTGAGAGAACAGATAGAGATTTTAATCATATAAAATTTGCAGAAAAATATTTTTTTCATACCAATAAATCAAACCATAATAATTATTTGACAAAAAATATGATATTAAATCAATGGTGTACTGTTGAAGCGGCTATAAAATGGAATCATGGAAAATTAGCTAAAGATATTAACCATTGGCAATATTTTGAAAATCCAAAGGCGTTAATTCATAAGAAGAAGAACATACATTTAAATTATTCACAGATTAATTTCCATAATTGGACTATCGCTTTAGCCTACGAAGAAAAAACTTCTTTAAATCCTGAGATTATTTGTTGTTCGAAAAATTTTTAGTTTTCTGTTCTTCTAAGCAGTTCTTCATGTTGAGTTTTTTCCCATCCATTATTATTTGGTTCCCATATTTTTAAACCTCTTAAAGATTTGGGAAGATATTCTTGTGCGACCCAATTACCTGGATATTTATGAGGATTGACATAACTATTTGAATTATTTTTTAAATGAAGTGGCACATCAAAAGCATTGGTAGATTTTATTATTTCAATTGCTTTGAAAATACTTTTCGTGCTGTTACTTTTTGGAGAAATAGCTAAATATAAAGAAGCCTGCGTTAAAAAATATAATCCTTCAGGAAAACCAACTCTATCAAAAGCATCACAACAGGATTGTACAACCACTAGGGCATTAGGATCAGCTATTCCAATATCTTCACTGGCAGATATAAGTAATCTTCTAAAAATAAAATTAGGATCTTCGCCAGCCTCCAGCATATTCGCAAGCCAGAATAAAGTTGCATCTGGATCAGAACCTCTTATGGACTTGATAAAGGCACTTATTACATCGTAATGATTTTGACCATTTTTATCGTAAACAATATTTTTCTTTTGAATTGCATCCTCTGCTATTGAGAGATTAATGTTGATTTCTTTAGTATCATTTTCAGCAGTTGTTTCTATTGCCATCTCTAGCGCATTGATTAATGTTCTTGCATCGCCACCAGAAAATTTAATTAAATGACTCATAGCATCTTGAGTCAAATGAACCTTTTTTGAATCTTTTTTTTTAGAATAGTAAGTGATGACTTTTTGTATTATTTTCTGCAAATCATTTTCTGCCAAAGGAAGTAGTGTAAAAATACGAGACCTACTAACAAGCGCTTTATTGACAGCAAAGAAAGGGTTTTCAGTTGTAGCACCAATAAAAGTTATAGTTCCATTTTCTATTGAAGGTAATAAAGCATCCTGCTGAACTGATGTAAATCTATGAACCTCATCGATAAATAAAATTGTTTTTCTTTTTGAATTTATTAATCTATCTTTTGCATTAGCGATTTCATTTCTTAATTCTTTAACACTAGATAATACTGCATTTAACTTAATTAATTTTGACCGCGTATTAAAAGAAATAATTTCAATAAGAGTAGTTTTTCCAACACCAGGAGGGCCAGAAAAAATAAAATTACTAATCTTATCGTTTAATATTGCACTTCTTAAAAGCGAATTCTCATTCAGGATTGGTTGTTGACCAAAAAAATCATCCAAATTCTTTGGTCTTAATTTATCCGCCAAAGGTGCATTGTTTTCTATCTGAGAATGATTAGCAAATAAATTTTCTGAATGCATATAAATAAAATCAAAAAATCATTACTTTCAATTCTATGTAATTACTGTAGGAGTTTCCATTTGAGTAAGTTTTGAAATGTTCAATAAAGCATCTAAATCATCTATTAGAGGTTTCAAAGCTATCTGAGGATTTAACGAAAGATTCTGTTGAGGATCGAAAAATTTCTCAAAGTAAAGTCTTAATGTTGCACCCTTAGTTCCAGTTCCAGAAAGGCGCACAATTACTCGAGAATTATCATCAAGGACCAATCTTAAACCTTGATTTTCACTTATGGAATTATCAACGGGATCTAAATATGAAAAGTTATCTGCAACTTTAACTAAATGACCAGCAAAACTATTTCCTCTTAAATTTTCGAGCATAGAAGTTAGATTACCAAAAATTTGATTAGCAATATTTGAGGGAATTGCCTCATAATCATGTCTTGAATAATAATTCCTACCAAATTGTTTCCAATGATTCTGCATCAAATCACTTACCGAACATTTTTTCTCAGCTAAAACTTGTAACCAAAACAAAACTGCCCATAGTCCATCTTTCTCTCTCACATGATTACTACCTGTTCCAAAACTTTCTTCTCCACATAAAGTAATTAAATTAGAGTCTAAAAGATTTCCAAAAAACTTCCAGCCAGTAGGTGTCTCAAAACAAGGTATATTTAATGCTCGAGCAACATTATCAACCGCTGAGCTGGTTGGCATGGATCGTGCCACACCTGTAATACCATCTTTATAACCAGGGACACATTTTGTATTAGCAGTGATGACTGCAAGGCTATCACTCGGATTTACAAAACATCCACTTCCTAAAATCATATTCCTATCTCCATCTCCATCACATGCAGCACCAAAACTATAAGATTTTTTATTTAGTAACAAATCAGCCAAGTGGGATGCGTAAGTAAGATTAGGGTCAGGGTGTAAACCTCCAAAATCTTTTAACGGGTTACCATTCATGACACAATCAGGGGGAAGACCCATTTTTTCAACAAAAATATTTTTTGCATATGGGCCTGTGACCGCATTCATTGCATCAAATATTAACGAGAAGTCATTTTTTAAAAAATCACTAATTTGATCAAAATCAAAAATTTTCTCCATCAAATTAGAATAATCTGTTAATCCATCAATAATTTCTAAGGTAGTTTCGTCGTAAGCATAAATTCCATATTCACTAAAATCAGGTAATTGAAATTTACAAATTTTATAACTAGTTAGTAATTGCGAAGCCTTAAAAATCTTATTAGTAATTATCTCCGGAGCTGGGCCACCATTGGAGATATTCAATTTCACTCCAAAGTCTCCATCAATCCCGCCAGGATTATGGCTTGCAGAAAGAATAATTCCACCAATAGCGTTTTCTTTTCTAATTAAGTGTGATGTCGCAGGAGTAGATAATAAACCATATTTTGGAACAATAACCTTTTGAACTTTATGAGCAATGCATATTTGGACAATTTTTTCTATTGCTTCAATATTGCCATATCTGCCATCACCACCAACTATTAATGTTGAACCTTTTAAATCTTCTAATGATTGTAAGATTGCTTCAATAAAAACTTCTAGATAATGTTCTTCCTGAAACTTTAAAGTACTTTTTCTTAATCCAGAGGTACCTGGTTTTTGATCTAGAAAAGGAGAATTAATATTAATTACACTATCTTGGTTCATATTTTTAAGAAACTTACAGAAATCTAACTAAATTAATGAGGCATTTCGGAAGTTCTTAACATAGCGATAAACCATAATGAAGAAATTAATAATGCACTAAGGATTCCATAGTTAACGCCAAATTTAGAAATTGTAATTGGAACTATTAGTGGAAAAGTTAATGCCCCAAACAATGGAGTAAACGCTACAATTTTTTTTAGCATTACTTTAATTTATTAAAACCACTCAGTCTCAGCATTATCTTTTTCATTAGTATCGTCAAGTGGTGTAGTTCTATCAAATTTCATTGTTATACTTTTTTCTTGTTCACCAGATACATCAACAGCTTTAATATCATATTTTTGAGTCCCGTCTCTAAATGGAACTTGAATTCTAAAAGTACCATCTGCAGCAAGGGGTACGTCTTCTCCACCTATTGTCAGTTTTGCAGAAGGTTCTGTAGCTCCATAAACAATTAATTCAGCATCAGCAACGAGCCAAAAAGATCTATTTTTAACAATTCCGCTTCCAGAATCATTTAAACCTGATGACCATTTACCAGCGCCTGAGTCTGTAAGATTATCATTGAGGTTTGTTGAATTTACATTTTCCATAAATTCTTCAGAACCAACTTTTCTTCTAAGAGGAATGTTGGTTGCTGCTTGGTATAACCTTTCATGCATACCATTTTGTTCTGAAACAACAGGATTAGAAATATCTGGTATTGAGTCAGAAGTAGAATCTAAATTAAAAGGTACGAATTTATCAAGAATTTGCTCAGAAGGATGAGACCCAGGAACATGACTTATCGAAGAAAATGCCAATGACATCCAGTTAAAACCATATTTATAACCTAATTCAACTTTATAGTCTCTATCTGCAAGTGGGATTGGCAAGTACCACTCAGTACTGTAACTATCAACTGCTATCTCCCTTAGTGTTCCTTGATTCAAATTGCTGCCTTCAGAACCAGATGCATCAAATAATCTTAAACATAATTTATTAGCTCCCAAAGATTGTGCTTTTTCTCTATCTGCATCAGAAATTTGCCAAAAAACATAAGCCCAATCTGGATCTCGGGGTAAGAAAACTACATTTGTTTTAACATCTTCACTACTTCTGAAAGTATTGGACTCATGAGTTTCTTCAGGTTTTGCCTGGGGAGATGCAGTGTATGTTTTCTTTGTAGATTTTTCTTGGTATTTAAGTATTAATTCAACTAAAACAGCTTTTGTTTTGCGACTATATAGCGGAACCGATAATTTACTTGCTTCTTGACGTAATTGTCTGAGGGTTAGTGAGAGTAATTGATCTTTATTAATGATCCCGTCAGCCACTTTAAAATCTCCGTTTTTGTTTGGGATCAGTATGTTCTTTTTTTTGGGGAATTGTGTGTCTTTTTGGCCTGTCGTCAGGATCCTCTGACTACTAAAAAATTCTCAAAATTGATATTTCTCTTCAAAACAGTTGGTATCAAAGAAATTAATTAATTTTAAGAACTTTTTGAAATGTAAATTAATTTTCTTTTTTTTTAAATTTTATTACCTGAATTTGTTAACGACTCAACAAAAATATATTTTTTCTTCGGGATCATTTAAATAAAAGGAAATTCAGCGTTGTTCAACTAGAAGTACTAAATCATCTATTTCTAAATCCTCAATACTTTTACCTATTTTTTTTGAAAAAGTACTTAATTTTTTCGAAGTGGATTCCAACTGCTCATAAAAAAGATTACTAAATTTTTTATCATCAAATTTTTTGGATTGGTTATCACACCATTCTCTCAAAGGGTTTTTATTTTGATATTCCAAACTGTTATCTGCATTGATAATTTTTAAAATCTGAAGGCAATGAGCGAGTATTCTTAAATGATGTTTCTGCATTATGGATAGATCAAGATTATCAATTTCTTGAATAGTTTCTATGTTTAATGGGTTAGACATGGGATCAAGATGATTAGACATTAATTTTTAGTTTTAATAAAGGAAAAAAACTCAATATTTGGGGTATCTTTCGTTAAAGTATATAGAGCTAAGTGTAATAAGTTATTTTTGATAACATGGTCAACGAAAATTTAGTTCAAGATGTAGTAAAAGAGCCTTATAAATATGGTTTCGTTACTGATATTGAAACTGAAAAAATAGAAAAGGGCTTAAATGAAGATATTATAAAATTAATTTCGCAGAAAAAAGAAGAACCAAAATTTCTTCTCGATTTTAGATTAAAGGCCTTTAAAAAATGGCAAAAAATGAAAGAGCCTGATTGGGCAGCATTAGGATATAAAAAAATTGATTATCAAGATATTATTTATTACTCTGCTCCTAAGCAAAAAGAGAAAATTTCTAGCTTAGATGAAGTTGATCCCAAACTTCTTGAGACTTTTGACAAATTAGGAATACCCCTCACGGAGCAAAAAAAACTCACAAATGTAGCAGTAGATGCTGTCTTTGATAGTGTTTCTATAGCTACAACATTTAGAGAGGAACTTGCTGAACATGGAGTTATATTTTGCTCAATTAGTGAAGCAGTAAAAAATCACGCGGATTTGATTGAAAAATATTTAGGTACAGTAGTTCCAGCTAGTGATAATTATTTTGCAGCGCTAAATTCTGCTGTTTTTAGTGATGGTTCTTTTGTATATATCCCAAAAGGTGTTACCTGCCCTATGGATCTATCTTCCTACTTCAGAATTAATAGTGGAGATTCAGGACAATTCGAAAGAACACTAATCATTGCTGAAGAATCAAGTTCTGTAAGTTATCTAGAAGGTTGTACAGCGCCAATGTTTGATACAAATACTCTACATGCAGCAGTTGTAGAGCTTATAGCATTAGACGATGCTTCCATAAAATATTCAACAGTACAAAATTGGTATGCTGGTGATGAAGAAGGTATTGGCGGAATTTTTAATTTTGTCACCAAGAGAGGAAAATGTTTAGGTAAGAGAAGTAAAATTAGCTGGTCTCAAGTTGAAACAGGGTCTGCTATTACATGGAAATATCCTAGCTGTCTTCTTTTAGGGGAAGAATCTGTAGGAGAATTTTATTCAGTGGCTCTCACCAATAACCTTCAGCAAGCAGATACCGGCACAAAAATGATCCATATTGGTCCTAAGACCAAATCAACTATTGTTAGCAAAGGTATTAGTGCAGGTAACTCAAAAAATAGCTACCGAGGTCTTGTCAAAATGGGAACAAAAGCTAAAGGATCAAGAAATTACAGTCAATGTGATTCAATGTTAATAGGGGATCAAGCTTCTGCAAATACATTCCCTTATATCAAATCTCAACAACCCAATTCTGAAATTGAGCATGAAGCAAGCACATGTAGAATCTCAGAAGATCAACTTTTTTATCTCCAAAGCAGAGGTATAGAATTTGAGGAGGCAGTATCGATGATGGTTAGTGGTTTTTGCAGAGATGTATTTAATCAATTACCTATGGAATTTGCTGCTGAAGCAGACAAGTTACTGGCACTTAAACTAGAGGGATCAGTAGGGTAATTAATCAATTTCTAAACTGAAATGCAAAGTAAAATGAAAGAATCAGATCCAATTTTAGAAGTTGAAAATCTCTCTGCATCTACTGATAATCTTCCAATTTTAAAAGGAGTTTCACTTACTGTCTATCCTGGAGAAATCCATGCCATTATGGGAAGAAATGGATGTGGCAAAAGTACTCTTTCGAAAATCATTGCAGGACATCCCTCGTATAATATTACAAATGGCGACATAAAATTTTTAGGTGAAAACATCAACTCTCTAGAACCTGAAGAGAGATCTCAATCAGGAATTTTTCTTGGTTTTCAATATCCAATTGAGATTCCAGGTGTAAGTAATCTTGAGTTTCTTAGAGTTTCAACAAATGCTAGAAGGAAATTCCTCAACAAAGAAGAATTGGATACTTTTGATTTTGAAGAATTAGTTAAGGAAAAGTTAGAAATTGTAAAAATGGATAAGGCATTCCTATCAAGGAGTGTAAATCAAGGTTTTTCCGGAGGTGAAAAAAAAAGAAATGAAATTCTGCAAATGGCTTTACTTGAGCCCAAGATAGCAATATTAGATGAGACCGATTCTGGTCTTGATATCGATGCTCTAAGAATAGTGGCATCAGGAATTAAAAAAATATCTAATGCACAAACTGGAATTATACTTATTACCCACTATCAAAGATTATTAGATGAAATTAAACCAAATTATGTCCATGTTATGTCAGAAGGACAAATCATAAAAACTGGTGAAAGTGATCTTGCTCTAGAGCTTGAGGAAAAAGGATATGAATGGACTGATAACTTTATAAAAAAGACCTAAACAAATGGAAATTATTGAAAAAATAAAAACCAATAAATCTAACAATAACCTAACAGAAATACAAAAAATCTGTCTTCATAAATTACAATCGAGCCCTCTCCCTAATCCTAAAAGTGAACTATGGAGACTTTCAAATAAATCAAAATTATCAAACTTTTTAGATTACTCAGTTAATGAAAAAGATTCAACATTCGCTATACCATATCCTAAACATTCTCAAAGTACTATTAGATTAATAATTGGTGAGAATTGCCAAATTAAATTAATAAAGAAAAATTATTCAATACAGCAATTAAGTGAGGATGAATTACAAAAATATATCAAAGAACAGATATCTTTTTTTAAGCAAAACGAAAACTGGAGTGAACTACTAAATCTGTCTTTAAGTTGTAAAAATAATATTTTGGGATTAAAAATAAATGGATCAAAAATTCCTCCTATTGAAATTTTTAGTCATGCATCAAGTAATTCTTTTAACGCAAAAACCCTCGTTATATTTTTAGAAAAAAATTGTGATGTTGAATTATTACAAGTAAATCTTGGTAAAGAAAACTCTTCATTATCTCAATCAACTTTCTTTTGCTTGAAAGAAAATAGTTCTTTAAATCATGGTGTTGTTTCTTACGGTGAAAACAGATCAAATCTATTAAATTCTCTCAATGTGATTCAACAAAAAAATAGTTCATACAACTTAGGATCTTTACATTTCAAATTCAATTACGCGAGATTTGAAATTAGTATTAAACAATCTGCGGGAAACGCTAAAACAACTATCAAAGGTATGCAAATAACAAAAAAAGATGAGCAGATTTCAACCTATACAAAAATAGAATTTAATGGCCCAAATGGATTTCTAGATCAAATTAATAAATCACTTGCTGATGATAAATCACATGCAATATTTGAAGGTTCAATAATAGTTCCGAAAATTGCCCAGAGAACTGATGCTTCCCAATTAAGCAGAAATTTACTCTTATCAAATCTCGCACAAATAGATACAAAACCTCAATTAGAAATAATTGCTGACGATGTCAAATGCAAACATGGAGCTACAATTTCACAACTAAACGAAGAAGAACTTTTTTATATGCGAACAAGAGGGATCACATTAACAGAAGCAAGTAAACTACAATTAAGTTCTTACTTTCAAGAAATAATTTCATTTATTCCCATTTCAAAAGATAGATGGGATTTACTTGATAAACTTTTAAATGAAAATTAATGGAAACGATTCAAAATTTTCCTAAAATAACGAAGAAAGACTTTCCTCTTTTAAATAAGAACTTAAGAAGTAATGAGCAAATTATTTATCTAGACCATGCTGCAACCACACAAAAACCAATACAAGTATTACAAAAAATTGATGAATATTACAAAAACTTTAATGCCAATGTACATAGAGGGGCACATCAATTAAGTGCTAAGGCAACAAAAGAATTTGAAAATGCACGATATTTAATTAGCAAATATATAAAAGCGAATACAGAAAAAGAAATTATTTTCACTAGAAATGCTACTGAGGCAATCAATCTAGTAGCTAGATCATGGGGCGAATATTCATTAAAAGAAAATGATGAAATTCTTTTATCAATAATGGAGCATCATAGCAATATTGTTCCATGGCAAATGGTTGCAGCAAAAAATAAATGCAAATTAAAATTTATAGGTATAGATAAAGATGGGAAATTAGATATAGACGACTTTAAATCAAAACTTACATCTAGAACTAAAATGGTTAGCCTAGTACATGTTAGTAATACTCTAGGTTGCTGTAATCCAATAAAGGAAATAACTAAATTAGCTAAACAAAAAGGTTCTTTAGTGTTAATAGATGCATGCCAAAGTTTGGCTCATCAAAAACTGGATGTGATTGATCTTAATATAGATTTTTTAGCTGGATCAGGACATAAACTATGCGGTCCAACAGGTATTGGTTTCCTCTGGTCAAGAAAAGAAATCCTAGAAAAAATTCCTCCTCTCTTTGGAGGTGGCGAAATGATTCAAGATGTTTTTGAAGAGACAAGTACTTGGGCAGAGCTACCACACAAATTTGAAGCTGGAACTCCAGCCATTGCAGAAGCAATAGGTCTTGCAGAAGCAATTAATTATATAAACAATATTGGATTGGATGAAATTCATAAATATGAAAAGACTATTACTAAATATTTATTTGAAAAATTAAATCAAATAGAAAATATTGAAATCATAGGTCCATCGCCGGAGATAGATCCAGACAGGGCCTCACTTGCCACCTTTTATATAAAAAATATACATTCAAATGATATTGCTGAAATTCTTGATTCAAAAGGAATTTGCATCAGAAGTGGTCACCATTGCTGTCAACCTCTTCACAGATATATTGGAATTAAATCAACAGCAAGAATAAGCATGAATTTCACAACCAATAAGGAAGAAATTGATATGTTTATAGAAAAATTAAGAGATACTATTGATTTTCTAAAAATCAATTCTTAAATATTCAAAGCATTTTTTAAAAATTCCTGAGATTTTTGCATTACTACTTTTTTATTTTCAAGGTTTCTAAAACCATGCCCTTCATTATCGAAAAAAATAACTTCTGAATATTTATTATTCTGATTTAAAATTTCTTGAATTTTTAAAGTTTGTTTATAAGAAATAACAGTATCTTTTTTTCCATGAAACAATAAGATAGGTTTTTTTATTTTATACATATGTTTTATCGGCGATCTATCTATATAATCATTACGATTTTTTGCATAATTTCCTACCAAAGAATTTAAATAATCTTTCTCAAACCTATGCGTGTTGTAATGCATATCCTTCAAATCAAGAACAGGATATTTGCAAATTGCCGCTGTAAAAATTGAACCATATAATAAACAATTCAAGGCAGTTAACCCACCTGCACTATTCCCAAAAATTACTACTTTTTCTCTATCAACTTGATTTGATTTAATCAATTCAAGAGCTAGTGCTTTGCAATCATAAGAATCAACAATACCCCATTTATGATTCAACCTCTCTCTATATGCTTTCCCAAATCCTGATGATCCTCCATAATTGACTTCAGCAACAAAAAATCCCTTCGACGTCCAATATTGTACTTCAGAATTATATGAACCATCAAAACATGAAGTTGGTCCACTATGTGCTCTAACAAGAAGCGGTGGCTTTTTAAAATTTTCAACAAGCGGTTTATAAAGAAAAGAATGAGTAGATTTAGCTTCAAAACCTTTAAACCAAAATGTTTCAGGTTTTGAACAATCTTCTATATGATCACAAAATATCTGCTCAGAAAAATTTGATAAAACTTTTTTTGCAAAATCAATTTCAAATAAAATTCCCAAAAAATCAAATCCATAACCTTTAAAAAGAACTTTTTTCCTAAAAACGCTGAAATCACTTATTGAGGTAAAAGGAGTAGAAAATTCTTTCACAAATTCAAGATCTTCATACTGTTCAACTATTAAACTATTTTCTTTTTTTGCGACACAAAATAAATTTTTTATATTCCCTGAAAAATATGTTATTCCAGTAACCCATTGCGGTGCTCCATATTCAATCAAATTTCTCTTTACTCTTTTCTTAATAACAATACTCTCAATTTTACTAACATCTAAAAACAATAAGTTCCACCATCCAGAACTATCTTCAGAACATACTAAAAGTGTTTCACTGATCCAATAGGGTTGAAAAAAAGAAACGTTTTTTTTGGAATTTATTAGCTTATTTGAAAATTTGTTTATTTTTTGTATCTCGCCATCTAAATCTATTTGAGCAAAAAACAGTTCATTTTTCTCCCAGGGCATATAAGGAGAATCCCACTCTATCCAAGAAAGTAAGTTGGCAGAGGTATTAGAAGATAATTCTGCAGCAAAATTTTTAAATTTTTTTATTCGATGAATATCTTGTTTAGTTTTTTTTAAATTTAAAGAAAATAAATAATCCCTATTATTTATTTCGCAAATTCCATACAAAAAATTTTTTTCAGAAATAACAAAAGAAGAATCAAAATTTCCATCAATTGATTTAGATAATTGACTAGGTTCTTGAACAGGAACGAGATATTTATTTTGGCTTCTATCATTTGAAGCTGCCTCTTTAAAAATTTGAAACCATACTGCCTTAGTAATCTGATCTATCCATATCAAATAAAAATTATTTTTAATATTTATACATTTATAAGATTTACCACCATATCCATGAAAATTATTTTTAATATTATATTTTTTACTTGTTAATTTCTGAGGAAACGCTTCTTTATCATTAAATGGTCTTGCAAAAATTGCATTTTCATTTTGACTTTCACAAACAACATCAATCCAAAAAATGGTATCCCTAATAATAGTTAATTCCTTAAAAGATATTTTTTTAGATTCAATTTGCTTAACTTTTAGCTTATCATTATTACTCATATAAAAATCATAAATAACGTAATTTAAAGTGCTAGTATTTTTATAGCTAAACTTATAATTAAAAACTTTTTTAACGTGGCAAACCATTTTTCACAACTTGCAAAAAAGTCAAGAACGAATGGAAGCTCGGAAAAAATTGCAAAAGAACAAACAGGTAAGCCATCTTTAGAAATTTATAAACTTGGTGATGATGTATTAAGACAAAATGCCAAAAGAATAACTAAGGTTGATGAATCGATTAGAAAACTTGTTAGAGAAATGCTTCAAAGCATGTATGCAGCTAAAGGAATTGGACTTGCCGCACCACAAATTGGCATCAACAAAGAGCTTCTTGTCATAGATGTAAATTTTGAAGATTCAGCAGCAGAACCTCTAATATTAATCAATCCAGAAATTACAGACTTTGGAACAACTCTTAATTCATACGAAGAAGGCTGCTTGAGTATACCTGGCGTCTATTTGAATGTTGTTCGACCATCAACTATCAAATTAAAATTTAGAGATGAAATGGGGAGACCTCGTAAAATGAAAGCAGATGGACTCCTGGCGAGGTGTATTCAACACGAAATGGATCACTTAAACGGAATATTATTTGTTGATAGAGTTACATCAAAAGATGATTTAAACAAAGAACTTATAAAGGAAGGGTTTAACGAAAAAGACGTAATTTCTATTAATTAATCTAATGACCGAAACTACAATTTTTCAAAAAATAATTAATGAAGAAATACCCTGCGATAAGCTTTATGAAGATAAGTTTTGTATCGCGTTTAATGATATCCAAGCGCAAGCACCAGTACATTTTTTAGTGATCCCAAAAAAGCCGATTATTAGTTTATTAAATTGTTTTGAAGAAGATGCAAATTTATTAGGGCATTTACTTTTTGTTGGTAGCAAAATAGCTAAATCAAAAAATTTAACTAATTGGAGAACAGTAATTAATACTGGAGCAGAATCGGGACAAACAGTTTTTCATTTACATATTCATTTTTTATCTGGAAGAAAAATGAATTGGCCCCCAGGTTAAAACTCTCGAAAGAAATGTTTATGGGTTATAAATAAGTAAAAACAAAATGAATACACCAGACTCCTTAAATACAGAATCCAAAAATTTATTCAATCTAATATTAAAAAATTGGGAAGAGCTAGACGATTCACTTAAAACTAAATTAATTAAAATTTGGAAAGTTTTAACTTATAAATGGCAATTACAAATTTTATTTAATCTACCTTTTCTTTTATGGTGGGTATTAGATAAATCTTTTCCAAATGTACATAAATTTGATATGACAATCTTGAATTACTTAAATTTACCTGACTGGGCACTTTCATTTATTGGCTTTGGTCAATAGACTGCTAAAAGTTATAATTTATTTTATAAAACTTGTCGAGCGATGAATAAAGCAGTTAATAATAAATCCAAAATACTATACCAATTACAAAAATTAAGGAAGCTATCTCAGCCTTTTTTTCTTCCCATAGACCAATGTAATGGGTTTCAATTCATATGGCTTTTGATTTCTCTTTTATTTTGCGTTGGTGGAATAGTACTTGTTGGACTTACAGGAATAATAAGTTTTTTTGAAAGCTTTCAACCAATTTTTCTTGAAAAGTATTTCGGAGGTGTAGTAAGTACCGTCAATTCAATTTGGGCTGGTAGCTGGGGATTGCTTTTCTCTGCCTTATTTCTAATTGGATCAGGGAGCTTTTTTAGCTTAAGGCGTCAATTAAAAAATCGTAGATGGTTACATTGGTTATTCCTTGCGATAATTGTATTA
Organism: Prochlorococcus sp. RS04; assembly: GCF_001989455.1. NCBI lineage: Bacteria > Bacillati > Cyanobacteriota > Cyanophyceae > Synechococcales > Prochlorococcaceae > Prochlorococcus > Prochlorococcus sp. RS04. The sequence goes on from NZ_CP018346.1 coordinate 759,119, forward strand.
ATGCTTTTAGCTGTAAACGGAATAAACGCAGGTATTGGATTCATTGCGAGAGATTTAACAAATGCTTTAGTAGAAAAACAAGAAGATGGGTTTTATCGGATTTTGGGAATTTACGCTTGTTGTTTTGCTGTGGCTCTACCAATACGTGTTTCCCAAATATTTTTTACATATAAGTTAGGAATAATTTGGAGAGAATGGCTATCTAAAAGTTTAGTCAAAGATTATATGACTAATAAAGCTTATTACCAATTAAATCCCAATGATGAAGAACAAACCGATGTAGATAATCCTGATCAAAGAATCACAGATGATACCCGAGCTTTTACCGGGCAAAGCCTCTCTTTCACATTAGGTATTTTTGATGCCCTACTAACATTTTCACTTAATATTCTTATTTTATGGAGTATTAGTACAACACTTACTTTTTCTTTGTTTGGTTACGCTGCATTTGCAACTTCTATCCTTTTAATTGCTGGAAAAAATCTTGTAAAGATTGACTTTGATCAACTCAGATATGAAGCAGATTTTCGATATGGTCTAGTACATATTAGAGATAATGCTGAATCAATAGCCTTTTACTCTGGGGAGAATCCTGAGCGAAGTGAAACTGAAAGACGTTTGGGAGAAGTGGTGCGAAACTTTAATTTACTGATTATATGGAGAGTAATAATAGACGTCATGAGAAGATCCATTAATTATGCTGGAAATTTCTTTCCATATTTAATAATGGCAATCCCTTACTTTAAAGGTGATATTGATTATGGACGCTTTATTCAGGCAAGCTTTGCATTTGGAATGGTTGAAGGTTCGTTATTTTTCATTGTTAATCAAATCGAAGAACTTGCAAAATTTACTGCTGGTATTGGCAGATTAGAAGGATTCCAATCAAAAGTTGAATCAATTAGTCAAACCAACCCAACAAGCAATCAAAACGTTATTTCTGATTACCCCTCAATTCTTATCAATAATGCTGACCTTTGCCCACCAGGATCAAATAAAACAATAATTAAAAATTTAAATTTGAGCATCGACAATAACCAATCACTTTTGGTTGTAGGACCATCTGGGTGCGGAAAAACATCTTTACTAAGAATGATTAGTGGTTTATGGGAACCCGATCAGGGAATAATTAAAAAACCAAAAATTGGGGAATTATTATTCATACCTCAAAAACCATATATGTTACTTGGTTCTTTAAGGGAACAATTATGTTATCCCACAGAAGTTAAGAAATTTAGTGATGAACATCTTACTTCTGTACTTCATGAAGTAAATTTAAAAACCTTAGTTGATCGGTATCCTAATCTTGATATCAAGCAAGATTGGCCAAGAATTCTTTCCCTAGGCGAGCAACAAAGACTGGCTTTTGCGAGACTTTTACTAAATTCTCCAAGATTTGCAGTACTTGATGAAGCAACAAGTGCTTTAGATATTAATACTGAAAAAAAATTATATAGTTTATTAAAGAAACGAGAACTTTCTCTTATTAGTGTTGGGCACAGGCCTAGCTTAAAAGACTTTCACGAGAATATTTTAGAATTAAATGGACAAGGAGAATGGAAATTATTGACTTCGGATAAGTATAATTTTAAGGATTAACAAAAAAAATGAATTCTAAAGAAGATCATACTAACTCAGAAGTCACTAATTTAGAGGATGAGAGTTTTATAGACCAGCAGAAAGATCCAAATTACATCAGTGAACAAACTGGAGAAAATAAATTAGATGAAAAATCTATAGAAATTAATGATGAATATAAATTTGGGTGGAGTAGTTATTCTGAAATAACTAATGGAAGATTTGCAATGATTGGCTTCCTTGCAATAGTATTGATTGAATTATTTAGTAAACAATCGTTTTTAAAATGGGCAGGAATCTTTTAATTAATCATCAAATCTAGAACTGTTATCTCTAGGTTTCTTCTTGTTTGTGCCAACGTTATATCTACTATTTTGATTTTTTGAACTTGATCTTGGTGAAGAGCTTACTCTACGAGTTCCACTTGATTTTTTGACTTGATTAGCATCTTTAAATGAAGCATCTTCTACTTGAGCTGTTGAGGTTTGCTGCCTAATAGGGGATCTAGTAGGTTTCTTTCTTAATGGGGAAGAGTCACCAGGAGCAGAGTTATTATCTTGTCTAGAAACTGTGCGATTCATTCTGGGTCTTGACCCTGTTTTAACTTCGTCGCGAGATAAATTTCTTCTCTCACCAAAGTTATTTGTTTCTGGTCTTTTATTATTTCTATCTTCAGAAGTCTGTCTTCTCCTTCTTATAGGTTCATCATTTTCAAACTGACTTATTTCCCTTGTAGATGACCTACTTCTACTCGCTGCAGCAGAGGGTATAGCTCTTGAAACACTCCTCCTACGAGATCTCCCCTCCGTATATTCCTCTTCAAATTCATCTTCTTGAGGTTTAAATCTTCTGGATGGTCTTTCAGATTCTTCAAACCTATCATAATCGTCATTAATTCGGCCCCTATAATTTCTGGGAACATCAGAAATAGAATCATCATCAAAATAACTTGACCTTCTAGCTTGATCAGTTGCAACTCCCCTTAATCGCACACTTTCATATGCGAAAAAAACTGTAGTTCCTGCTAATAAAAATTGACCAAACTGAAGGATAGGATCTAACCTCCAGCCTTGAAAAAATAATATTCCTCCGCACAAAAGTCCTATTGCTGCGAAGAAAACATCATAATCCCGTGCCAAGGCAGGCTTAAAAGACCTCAAAAAATAAAGGCCTCCTCCACATACCGCGAGAACTATACCAACAATACTGGCCCAATTGAGACTAGCATTGACCACATTCTTTCTCCAAAAATTTATTTTTAAAAGGGTTTCTTATATCCCCTATATATACAGTGTACTTAAAACTTCTACAAAAACTAGCGTCTTCCAGTAGAAGTGCGATCGAGGGAATCTTTCTGGCTAACAAAAATCAAAAATGCAGTGGCTGGAATAACGATAAGTAATGCAGCGGCAATAAAACTACCTAGCATTCCAACTGCGGAATTATTTGCAACTTCAGCAGAAAAATCTGCGGCTAGTAATAAATTTGAGATTTGAAGCACTTTTTAAATATTAAATTCTCAATTTATAATACGAATTAAATACGTTTCAATGGGTTATTTATTAAGATGAATTAAATAATTGTGATTTCCTTGCTTGTAAACTCTCTTCAAATATTAGATATTAGTTTAGGAATTTCTCTTTCATATCTGACTATAGTTTTTCTAGTAAGATTAATACTTACTTGGTACCCAAAAATTGATTTAAGTAAAGGGTTATGGTTATTAATTTCAATACCATCAAGCTCTATTCTTAATTTAACCAGAAAACTAATTCCTCCAATTGGAGGCGTTGATGTTGGACCCGTAATTTGGATCGGAGTTATAAGCTTTTTAAGAGAAATTTTAGTCGGTCAGCAAGGGCTTATAAAACTTGCATTACATACACATATTTCATAGAAATCACTTAATTATTTCTCAGTAATTTGGCAATAATTCTTCCTCTACATATTTAGTATGTATCTTACCCTGCTTAAATTTAGATTTATTCAGTAAAGTTAGATGAAAGTTGATTGTTGTAGGGATACCTGTTACTGCACATTCATTTAAAGCCCTATTCATACGTTTAATTGCAGTATTACGATCTTTTCCCCAGACTATCAGTTTACCAATTAATGAGTCATAGAAAGGAGGTATTTCATAGCCTGTATAAACATGACTATCTACCCTTACACCGGGGCCACCAGGAGGAAGCCATCCAGTTATTTTTCCCGGTGATGGTCGGAAATTGTGAGAAGGATCTTCAGCATTGATTCTACATTCAATAGCGTGACCGTTTAAATGGATGTCGTCCTGATTAAATTCCAATTTTGCTCCGCTTGCGATTTTAATTTGCTCAGCTATTAAATCAACTCCTGTAACCATTTCAGTTACAGGATGTTCAACTTGAATCCTAGTATTCATTTCCATAAAATAAAAATTATTATCATCATCAACTAAAAATTCAACTGTCCCCGCTCCTTCGTAGCCGATACTTTTTGCAGCTGCAATAGCTGCGTTCCCCATTTTTTTTCTAAGCTCAGTGTTAATTGCAGGACTAGGAGATTCTTCTAGTAACTTCTGATGCCTTCTTTGAACAGAACAATCTCGCTCTCCTAAATGAACAACATTACCCGACCTGTCGGCCAAAATTTGAATTTCTACATGTCTAGGCTTCTTTATAAATTTCTCCATATATAACCCATCATTACCAAAAGCTGCTTCTGCTTCTCCTTGAGCTGCTTTAAACATTTTTTCGAGATTATCTGAGTTTTCAACCAACCTCATGCCTCTTCCACCTCCTCCAGCAGTCGCTTTAATAATTACCGGATAGCCTATTTCATCTGCCAATTTATAAGCCTCATCAACGTTTGATAACAAGCCTTGACTACCAGGTACAGTTGGAACTCCAACTGCTTCCATAGTTTCTTTAGCTGTAGATTTATCTCCCATAGATCTAATAGCTTTAGGAGATGGGCCAATAAAAACTATGCCGTGATCATTACACATCTCAGCAAATTTATCATTTTCCGCAAGAAATCCATAACCAGGATGAATAGCATCAACTCCTCTGGATGTAGCAGCAGCAAGTATATTTGGAATATTTAAGTAACTCTTATTACTTAATGAATCTCCGACACAAACCGCCTCATCGGCAAGCTGAACATGCAATGCTTTTTTATCTACAGTGCTAAAAACTGCAACAGTTGCAATACCCAGTTCTCTACAACTTCTGACAATTCGTAAAGCTATTTCTCCACGATTAGCAATTAAAACTTTTTCAACCATTATGAAAACAAAATTGAAGAAATGAAATGACTTAAAATAAAAAAATTATTTGCCAAAGTATTCAACAAAATTTTTTAGTGATCAGAGGACATTTTTTACAATACAACCTAAAACGTTATATATGTATAAAAATTTGTTTTATGCAATAGAAAAAGTATTCATCATTTTCAAAAAAATTCTTGTCGAACTAAATACTAATTTCAGCCAATAATGTATTATATCTTTAAGGTTTAGGTATCATCCGATTGCTGAAAACCCTTTGCGGACGTGGCGGAATTGGTAGACGCGCACGTCTAAGGAGCGTGTGGCTTCGGCCTTGCGAGTTCAAGTCTCGCCGTCCGCATTTAATGTATTCTGCTTTAACTGCAATGAAAAAAAAATCAGTTGCAGTAGTTATAATTTCCAATGGTCCTGGTGAATTAACTACATGGGTAAATCCTGTAGTGGAAGAGCTTAACAAAATAAAAAAAACAGTATGTGATGACGATAAACACGATTTCACTCTTAGGTTAGTCCTTGTTCCTTGCCCAAATGCCACTGGCAAAGAATTTTTAGTTGCAAATTCATGGAATAAATTCGAATTAATTACAAAATCCAAAAGTTTTTGGAAATTATTAATAAATCCACATTCTTTTGCAAATTGGCCAAAAAAAGGGTTAGTTATTTTCCTTGGTGGGGATCAATTTTGGGGTATTTTATTAGCGAAAAGATTAGGTTATCTAAATATCACATATGCTGAATGGGTTTCGCGATGGCCTAAATGGAGCAACGAAATTGCTGCCATGAATATAAAAGTAAAAGAGTTAATACCTAAAAGATACAAATATAAGTGTAAAGTCATTGGCGATTTGATGGCAGATATCAAACTTAATAGCGAAATATCATTAAGAAATAAAGAAAAACACTACATTGCATTGTTGCCTGGTTCTAAGAAAGCAAAGCTTTCTGTTGGAATCCCTTTCTTCCTAGAAGTTGCAGATCATATCGCAGAAGAAAATCAAGATATAAATTTTATAATTCCCATTGCACCAACTACTGATAAAAGTGAATATTTATTTTTTCAAAGCAACAAAAATCCAATTGCTAAATATTACTCATCAAAAATCAAAACAATTAAAAACTTCAAATCCTCTCGTTTTGATTATGTAATTGAAACATCAAAAAATACAAAGATTTATCTAATCAAGAAACATCCTTGTTATGAAATATTGAAAGAATGTGATCTTGCAATTACAACTGTAGGAGCAAATACAGCAGAATTAGCAGCAATTAGTCTTCCAATGTTAGTTGTTCTGCCAACTCAACATTTAAATATGATGAATGCATGGGATGGAATTTTTGGAGTAATTGGAAAAATTTCATTCATAAATAGATTCCTAACTTTTATAATCAAAAATTTTTATTTTAAAAAAAAGAAGTTTTTTGCTTGGCCAAATATTAAAGCTAAAAAAATGATTGTCCCTGAAAGGATAGGTAATATTTCGCCAATAAAAATTGCAAGAGAAGTATTATCTCTTATTCAAAATAGAGATCAATTAAAAAATATTAGGGATAATCTACACAAAGAAAGAGGCGATAAAGGTGCTTCAAAAAAACTTGCTTCTATGATTGTTAATTCAATAAAAAAACTTTAACAACTACCAAGGATCATCAATTTCAAACTTTTCTGATTTATTATTATCTTGAACTAAATTTTGTTCATCTAGTGGCTCAATATCTAAAGTTTCAGTTGCATTTTGAATTGTTCTTTTCGAAGCTAAATTAGTAGTTGATTGTTTTTTTTGCTTAAAATCAATGTTGTTTTTTTCATCTATTTGATTAAAACTCTTTTGATTCTCCATCTGATCAGAATCATCATTCTCCATGTATAGCTTTTTTCTGTTATTTATTTCCTCTGCTGAACCCTTTATTTCAACATATTCAAGTTCATCTTCATAATCATCTTCATAATCATCTTGTTCAACAACTTCTTCATATTCCTCGACCAAATTATTTTGCTGTTCCGATTCAGAACCTGAAAGTAACTGATTCTCAACAGGTACAAGATTTGCTGAGTATCCATTTACTTCCCTTTCATCCCAGGAAGAACCCCCAACTCCAAGTTTCTCAAGTAATCCACTACTAAGCTGCTTCAATTTCTCTTCCGCACCTTCATAAACAATAATCCTATCGGTACCACTACTTACAATTTCCTCAACAGGTATTTCCCAAGTACTTAAGACTCCCTCACCTAAAAGAGGAACACCAACAGCACCCATAACAAGAGATATCAAATCCCCAGTCTCAATATCAAAAGAAAAGCCCAGAACTCTTCCTAAAAGTTGTCCAGATTCTGTAATCACTTGACAATTAATTACCTTTCCATATCTTTCTGGAGAAAAATTCTCACTCAAAGAATCTAAGGAGTCAACTAATATGACATCTCCAACTTGCTTTATACTTTCTAAAGGCATCCATTTTGGCAAACCTGGTAAAAATCTTGTAAGTGGATTATCTCTTAGTCCCAAAGCAACAACCTCTCTTCTATCGATATCAACAATAACTTCGCCAACTACGCCTAGCCGCCTCCCAGTATCAGTAGTTATTACTTGTGTTCCCATTAATTCTGACCTTAACCATAAACGTTCGCTAGGAACTGAGTTAGGCAGATTCTTATTAGCAGATGTGTTAGACAAGCTCATAAATTTCTTTTTATCATTCTGACGTATAAATTTAAAAAAGTGTGTTTATGCAGCATTTGGTAACCCAAGAACTTGAGTATAAGCACCTCTTGCTTGCGCAACACCGATTGTTCGTTCAGATGCACTAATCATAGGCCTTCTATGACTTACGACTATAAATTGAGCATTTGATGACTGATTTGATATTAGTTTTGACAACCTTTCTACATTAATACCATCTAAAAAACTATCAACCTCATCTAATGCATAAAAAGGTGAAGGCTTATACTTTTGCAAAGCAAATAAAAAACTTAGAGCAGTTAACGATTTTTCACCACCTGACATAGATGCTAATCTTCTGACATTTTTTCCCTTGGGATGAGCCACTAAAGTTAATCCTCCTTCTAAAGGAGAATTAGGATTTTCAAGTTGAAGAAATCCATCTCCATCAGATAAATTTGCAAAAATTTCTCTAAAATGTTTATCAACTTCAGTAAATGCTTGCATAAAAGCTTCTTGACGCATCGTAGATACAGTTTCTATTCTCAGCAATAATTCAGATCTTTCATTAGATAGAATTTCTAATTTTTCTCGCAAACCATTTAATCTCTCAATTAATTCTTCTAGTTCATCAAGAGCTAACATATTGACAGGTTCTAAGCTTTCTAGTTTTGAATTTATAATCGAAATTTCTGATTGCAAAGATTCAAGACTCTTCCCTTCATATTCTCCGAACTCCGGGGAAGGATTAGGTAGATCTTTTTTATAATTTTCTAATTTTATTTTCTCGCTCCTCATCTCTTCTTTAAGGGAATGCATATCCCTTTCAAGATATTCAAGCTTTAACAGATAGTTATTATATTCTTGCCTTTTATTTGAAATTGAAGAGTTTAATTCATCTCTTTTCCTTCTCAATAAACCTAAATTCTTCTCTAGAGAATTTTTTTGATTATCGAGATCTGAAAGTTCTTTTTTAAATTGATCCCTTTTTTCTATCCATTCACTATGAGCAATTGCGAGTTGTTTAATAGATTCCTGCAAGTTTTTTTCTTGTAGTAAAGTAATTTTTAATGAATTATTAATTCGCTCTTTATTTAAAGCAAATTGATTCTTTTTATCTAGTAATGTATTTCTCTCTTTAATAAGTAATTCAAGTTTTTTATCAAGATTATTAAAATCGTCATTAAAAGCTATTAATGATGATTTTTGATTTTTTTCATAATTTACCTTTTGAATGGTTTGCAGTTGATCAAACTTATCGTGATAAGGCTTTAATTGATTTTTTAAATGACCTAACTCGTTAACTAATAAATTATTAGCAGTATCAAGTTTATTTAATCTCGATTTACAATCCTCAATTCTTTGCGAGACAACTTTAAGAGAATCTTGATTTACTTCAATTTCTTTATTAAATGAGGCGCAATCCTCAATTATTTGACTGCGGTTAGAATTTAATATATTAAGTCTATTATTTTTTAGTATCAAATCATTATTTGACTCTTTTAAAGCTTCTTCGATAACTAATAATCTTTCTTTAATAGGAGTGGAATCATCAATATCATTATTAATTCCAAACCTGTAAGCCAAATCTTTATTTAACTTACTGCCTCCTGTAATAGCACCACTTGCTTCTAATAATTCACCACTTAAGGTAACCAACCTATTTTTTTGTATAGATAACCTTGCTGAGGATAAGTCTGAAAAAACCAAAGTATCTCCAAAAACATATCGAAAAACATCCGAATAAACTTCATCAAAAGTAATTAGATTAATAGCTTTATCAATAAATCCATTCTCCCTGTTATTTTCAAATCTTGAAATCGCATAATTCTTTTTTTGACTTTTAATTCTATTTAAAGGCAAAAAAGTTAATCTTCCCGCTTTCTTCTTTTTAAGAATTTCAATTGCTTTTGCAGCAATATGATCATTATCAACAACAATTTGTCCTAACCTATTTCCAGCAGCAATTTCTAATGCATATCTATTTTTCTCGCTGACCTCTCCAAGTTGAGCTACATAACCATGTATACCCTCTAACCCTGCCTCTAAGAGAATTCTGAGAGCATATGAACCTCTAGATTCGTTTAAAGCTTCCTTCCTGCTTTCAAATCTAGATAAATCCTTTTCAAGCCTTAATTGCTCGTTATTTAGCCTTGATTTAGTTTTAATTAATAAATCGATTTCATTTTTTAAAGAATTAATTTCTGCGCTATTACTTGCCAAGTTTTTATTCTTTGTATCGGATGTCTCTTTTTTTCTTTGATTTCCCTGGAAAAGTTTCTGCTTTTCTAAGTCTAAGGATTCGATCTGTGACAATATCTCATCTTTTTGAATATTATTTTGAATGGTTTCTTCTTCAATTTTCCTTTTTTTTATTTCCAAAGGATTAATTTGATTTTTTATACTTTCAAGCTCAGCATTTAATTTGATACTTTGTTTTGAGAATTCTCCAGATTCTCCAGCCGCATCAGAAAGTTTTTTTCTTGATAGTTTGTGTTTTAAAGTGAGATCATCAATTTGCAAGTTCAATTGATTTAAAAAATTATCATCGAAATTTTCTTGTCTCATCTTTTCTGACTCGATATTCCTCTTAGAAATTGCAATTTCATCTCTCTGTTTTTGTAATTTAATACCTTCTTCTTTATTCAGACTTGATATCCTATCAAGTTCTCTCAAGCTAGAATTAATACTTCCAATATCAGAATTAACTTTTATCAATTTATCCTCTCCTTTCTCCTTAAGCTCATCAACAAGTATTTTCAAAGCATCTTCTAAAACTGATATTTCTTTACTAATAGATTCTTTTTCTTTATTAAACAAGATTTTATTTTTTTCAATTTCACTTTCTTTTTTTTCTATAGATTCAACATGCTTAACTTGTTTTTCAAAAATAAGAACTTTCTCTAATTCTATTATTTGTAATAGTTTTGCCTTTAACTCTTTATATCGCTTTGCTTTTTCACATTCTTTTTCAAGCTTATTTTTACTAGATTGCAATTCATTTTCTAAAATTTCACATCTTTCTTGTCTTTCAAAAACGTCATTTAATTTTGCATTAGTTTGTTCTATTCTTGTATCAAAAAGTGCGACTCCTGCTAATTCATCAATAAGATTTCTCCTCTCCTTATTATTCATTGATACTATTCTTGTTACATCACCCTGCATAACAACATTGCTGCCCTCAGGATCAACACTAATATCTCTTAATATTCTCTGTATTTGTTGCAAGGTACATTGTTTGCCATCAGAAGTATAAGTAGAAGCATAAGAGCCACCTGGCATAAGCCTTAATTTTCTAGAAACTACCCATTCTTTTTGACCTTTATTAAGGGCAATTTCTTCTTCTTCTAGTTCCAAAGGCGGAAGGTCCTCTCTAGGAGACCAATCTTGAATATTAAATTTTACTGATACAGATGTTTCTGATGACTTACCCTCTTTAACTTTGGAGTTATTTATTAGATCTGGTAATCTTTCAGCCCTCATACCTCTACTATTAGCTAGACCTAAACAGAATAAAATTCCATCTAAAATATTACTTTTCCCAGAACCGTTAGGTCCTGTAACCACTGTGAAGCCTTCTTCAAGAGGAATTTTTACATTTCCCCCAAAAGATTTAAAATTTTCAAACTCGACCTGATTGATATGTACCAATCTCAAGTCTCAATAGCTAAATAAGAATAACTAATTTGCAAAAATTCTCAATAGAAATATTACGTTTATTTATAAATGAATATTAATAATTTTTGCTCAATCTACAAGAATTAGCCGAAATTTCAAACAAACCAGAAAGAAGTTCACCATCCAAAATGAATCGATAATTTTCAGAGTCCAAGTCTATAGAAACGTTTTTAAATATTCCATGATCAATTCTTTTTACAAAACCTCTATTATCAGAAAGTTCATGTTCTATCCTGGATAGCCATATAAGTCTATGATTGGGCTGCTTAGAAATTTCTATAGAAGCTTGATTTAATAAAGGAAGTTTTAAAAATTTCCAAGTTAAACAATCTATTCCATTTTCAACAAGAAAATCATAATGAATATCTTTAGACTTACCATTATAAACTTCATGTTCCAGCAAAACCCATTTATCCATTATTTAGTTGATAAATAAATTAAATCTTTTTGCAAAACAAAGTTTAGATAAAGATATTTTTTCTTAAAAAATGGTCCCTTTTATTTAATTACCTGCATCAGGAACAAATCTTAAAGCGATGAATAGCAAACTTCCAGCCCCAGCAATAGCTGCAGCTACTAATCCAAAATCTGTAGGGATTGTGCGAGATGCAAAAATTAATGATGCAAATGTAATATCCATGATGAAATTTAAACTCATTTAATAATTCCAGTAATAGCTTAACAAAAGCTTCTTGCAGAACAGAGTAGATAAATAAAATGTAAATAAACTTTTATATGTTTTATTTTATATAAATCCCACAATTATTTAGATAAGGGTTCCAAATTAAGAAAATGGGTCTAATCTTAAAATAAATAAGTTTGAATAATGGAGACTTACCATCCTCCCAAAGAAGTAGAAGATAAAGAAGATAACTCTAATCTTCCTGAAAGAGAAGTTCTCTCGGAAAAATGGTTACTCGAAAAAATTGACAGTTTAATACCTTTAATAAAAGAAAAATGGCCAAACATTGCACAACAAACCCTTGAAGCCACAAAAGGGAGTATTGACGATTTAGTTGAAGTAATAGCAAACCATAGTGGAACCTCAGCGATTAGAATAAAAAGCCAACTATTTGAAATAATTGATTCAATAAGAGAAAACAATTGGGAAATATCAGAAAAAATTGAGCCTATAGAAAGTCAATTAGAAGAATTATTAGAAGAACTTAACGATACACTTAGACCAAAAATAGAAAGTCCTATAAGAAAAAAACCATTATTATCTATTGCTATTGCAGCTGGTATTGGTTTACTAATAGGAACGCTCCTAAACAGTGGTAGAAAATAATATGGAAAAACCAAAAAATAAAAACTTTGCAAATACCGCCTCCAGAATTTCAGCGATTGCAAGTTCAGTTATGGATTTGCATGTAAGAATAGCTCTTCAAGAAGTAGATAGAGAAAAAAGAAGATTAATTAGTGGTGGAATATTTTTGGCAATTGGCAGCACATTATTATTATTAGTACTAATTTGCATCCATATTATTTTCTACCTTTTTCTAACAAAATATAATAACTGGAATATTGAATATAATTTATTACTCATAATATTAATCGATTTATTTCTTGCAGGCTTAAGTTTAAAACTTGGAGGAAAATTAGCCAAAGGACCATATCTTCCTCAAACATTAGAGGGTTTAGGCAAGACAACAAAAGCCGTTTTAGGCAAAAAATAAATTACCTTATTAAATACTTTATCCATCTACAATCTATTCCCCCATTACTAACAGGAATTTTCAATGAAGATTTCATTTTCAAATATTTTGTTAGTTTTGGATTTCCACTTAGCAGCCAAAATTCCCAACCTGAAAAATTATTCTTTAGGAAGATTCCCATTTGTTCATATAAATAAATCAATTCATTTTCATCGCCTAATTTTTTGCCGTATGGAGGATTACATATGATTATCCCAGGTGTGCAACTTAATTGGAGTGCTAAAAAATCATTATTTATAAGCTCAATATAATTTTCTAGTCCAGCTAATGATATGTTTACATTCGCCTGCTCAAAAACCTTTTGATTAATTTCACATCCTATTATTGTTGGCAATTTTTCATAATTTATAATTTTATTTTTTGCCTTATTTTTTTCATTAAGATAAATATCTTTTCTAAAGTCCAACCAATTCTCAAAAAGATATACTTGATCAATATTTATGGGAACTCCAAGGTATTGGTTGACTGCCTCAATTAAAAAAGTTCCCGAGCCGCACATAAAATCTATTAATGGAACTTTGCCATTCCATTGAGTCATATTTATCAATCCAGAAGCTAAATTTTCTTTTAATGGAGCATTTCCAATTGCGGGTCTATAGCCTCTTTTGTGTAAGCTTTCAACGCTGCTTTGAAGACTGAGAATTGCTTTATTATTATTTAAATGCAGATGAATAATAAAATCAGGATTAGCTAGAGAAATATTTGATCTTTTATTCCAAACTGCCTTTTGCAAATCAGTTATAGAATTTTTTACTTCAAGAGCAGTGAAATGAGTATGACTTAAAGAAGATGTTCTCCCAGTCACTTGAACATTAAACGTTTTATCAAAGTGCAACCAATTTAACCAATCAAATGAATCTCTAACCCCCGCATATAAAGATTGCTTGTCATAGCAATTAAAACTTGCAATTTCTCTATAAAAACGAAAAGCTAATCTGGAATAGAAATGAACTCTATAAAAAGTTTCAAAATCACATTCAAAATTAATAAATCTTTTATAAGTATTAATATTAAAGCCGCCTAAATTTGAAATTTCTTCTGCTAAAGATTTCTCTAGTCCCTCCGGAGATGATGCCACTACATTCATATACGATAAAACTTAGTAAAAAAACTATTCAATAACCATTTTGCCTGTCAGAATATAAATGTCCAATTGGACTAGGTGATCTCAACCGATGTTTCGGACAGCGGTTCGATTCCGCTCAACTCCACTATTTGGGGTTGTAATGGTTTCGACGGGGCATAAGGAAGGTGACTGAAGCCGGCTCGGTTAGAGCAAAAACACAAATGCTAACAAAATCGTTAGTTTCTCCCGTCAAACAGCACCTGTTGCTGCTTGATCCTAAAGGAGATGGGGTTATATCAGCCTTATCAACCAAATGATACGAGGAGTCTGGAAGGACTCCACTTTTTTAAATAACTAAGAAGTTGTAGTAGATAATTTTTGAGTGTGTAATTATTGCTGCAATTACTTGTATTAAAAAGAATTTTTTTAATTTTATAAGTATAAATACTGAGAAGATAAGTTTTAAATTAATTTATCTTATTAAGAAATCCAATCTTGCAAAATGGAATCTAATAAAAAACTAAATGACTTGATAATAAATCTCAAACCAAAAGTTATTAGATTCACTGGTGAAAAATTTCCCAATGAACTATGGAATAGTGGTTGTCAAATCAAAAAAAATAAGAAAATATCTAGCTGAAAATTTAATTAATTACTCGAAAAAGGATTTTTCGGCATTTTTTTTAAACATTTTTTTGAAACTTCCTGAAGTACTTTAAATTCATTCTTTTTTAAATTCCAATTAAATACATTAGATACATCTATAACTTGAGATTTTTTTCGCATTCCAACTAGTGGAATAGTTCCTTGATAACAACACCAATTAATTGCTACTTGCGCTTGGGAAACTGATCTTTGATGCGCAATTCTTTTTAGACACTTCCGCAATTCATATGTTGGTTTTTTATAGTTTTCAAATAAGGAATTACGAATAAAACTTTTTTCTTTGTTTTCCTCTTTATCTGGATCAATACAAAGTATTCCAAAGGACAAAGGACTATAAGCAAAGAAATCAATATTATTTTCGTCGCAAATTTTTTTTACCTGATATTGTTTTCCTAAATCGGGAGCAAGCAAAGAGAACTGTATTTGAACACTCTTTAGGTGCTGATCTCTTTTTGCTAAGAAATTAATTAATTTCATCAATCTTTTAGGGCCTATATTTGATAAACCTATTTGAAAATCAAAGCCTTCATCTTTTAAATCGCAAAGATTATTCAACAGCCCTAATTCCTGCCAAGGATTGTATTTTGCAGTTGACCAATGTAATTGCACTATATCTAATTTGTTATTAAGTCTCTCTAAACTTTTCAAAAAAGGTTTATTGAAGCCTCTGTTACCTATTCTCCAGGGATAAGGTGCAAGTTTGGTTGCTACTTGAATTGTTTTTTTCTTTGCTGAAGGAGTATTTAGTAAAAATTTTCCTATCAACAATTCACTTCTGCCCTGAAGATTCCCTGTACCGTAAGAATCTGCAGTATCAATTAGATCGAAACCTCTTCGTAACGCTTCATTATATGTCTCACGTAAATCATCGTCATTTGTAGATTGGTAATTCCAGAAAAGCTTATTTCCCCAAGACCACGTACCTAATCCAATTCTTTTCTTCACTAGCCAATTTAAATAAGGAACTTTATAAGGTTATCTAAAAATATTAACTTCTTTAAAATATTTCAAAAAATAAGTTTTAAAGCATTAAAAATCAATTTCTCTTGACATTAAGAAATTATTCTCCAAAGTAAGAGAAATAAAAATAAAAAATTGTTCATTACCGTTTGCGGACAAAAAGGGGGGGTGGCCAAAACCTGCACAAGTATTCACCTTGCAAGCGTTTGGCATTCTGAAGGTAAAAAAGTTTGCATAGTCGATGCCGACAAGAATAGATCTGCTTTAGCATACGCATCAAGAGGCAATCTTCCATTTCCAGTTTTCCCCGTCAATTCAGCTGCTAAAGCATCAAGATCATCAGAAATTGTAATAACTGATGGCCAAGCTAGCAGTGATCAAGAAGAACTTAAACACTTAGCATATGGTTCAGATTTAGTTATCTTACCTACAACTGCAAAAGCAAGATCAGTAGAATTAACTGTTGAACTAGCTAATTTATTAAGCAACTTAAAAGTTAACCATGCTGTAGTAATAGTAAAAGTTGATTTTAGACAACAAAAAGCAGCGCAACAAGCCAAAGCAGCTCTAGAAAATTTTGGTTTATATGTTTTTGACACTTTTATACCCTTACTCTCAGCATTTGATAAAGCAGAAGCCTCTGGCAATGCTGTATTTGAAGCTGTAGACGATTTAGGCAGATCAGATCCTCGTCGAATGACGGGCTGGTCTGCTTATTGTTCAATTGCCTCACAAATTCCATGCCTGATTTCGAAGCCCTCATCCGACACCAACAACTTAAACAACCAACAACCAATAAGCGCTTAAAAGTAGTTGATTCTCCTAAATTTGAAGAGAAAAAAGAAGAAGAAGCAATAATTAGACAATCTGGATTATTAGTTAATTTTTTTGGAGGTTTTATAGGCTCTGTAATTGGAACTTTAACAATACTGTTTCTCTGTATTAATGAATATCTACCATTAGATTTACTAAAACTTAAGTAGTATATTCGCTGTTTATTTCAACATATTTTTTAGAAAGATCGCACCCCCAAGCTTTGCCTTTCGATTCGCCAGAATTTAGATTAATCATAATTTTTACAATATCATCTACCAAATATCTACCTTTCATTCTGGACTTAATATAGTCTGTGACTTTTTGTGGATCATATTTATTTAACTGGCCTTTTTCCAAAATTTGGGCGTTTCCTATATACAAGTCAACGTCATTTAAATTAAATTTAACTCCAGAATTACCTGCAGCAGAAATGATTCGTCCCCAATTTGGATCACAACCATGTATTGCAGTTTTTACCAAGGCAGAATTACAAATAGATTTCGCGAGCATAATTGCATCATCTGTATTTTTTGCTCCCTGTACCAAAACTTCTAATAAACAATTTGCTCCCTCTCCATCCCTTGCAATATTTTTTGCCAAGTTCTGACATACAATATCAATCCCTTGTTGGATAATTGGAAAAAACCTTTTTTCAATTTTCTCTCCTGCATTTATTCCAACAAAAGAATCATTTGTACTTGTCTCTCCATCAACTGATATTGCATTAAATGATTTTTGAACCGCAATAGCAATCATTTTGTCCCATTCTTCTTTTTGAATACCCGCATCACAGGTTAGAAAAGCAAGCATTGTAGCCATGTTGGGGTAAATCATTCCTGAACCTTTTGCAAATCCTGCTATTTTTATTTTTCTACCTTGAATAATCGACTCTATTGACACTTTTTTCAAAGTCAAATCAGTAGTTAAAATTGCTTCTGCTGCATTTTCAAAATTATTACCCTTTAAATCACTTACTAAATTCGGTAAATTTTTTACTAAATCATTTATTTTTATTGGAACACCAATTACACCAGTTGAGCACATTAAAACTTCTTCTTCTTTAATTCCTAAAAGTTCCGCAATCTTTCCTGTAGCAATTTGAAAATGTTGAATGCCAAGATTTCCTGTACATGCATTTGCTTGACCAGAATTAATTAGTATTGCTCTTACAAAGCCTGAAGTTGTTTTAATCCTTTCCTCACAAATATCCACACAAGAAGCTCGAACTATTGATTGGGTAAACATCCCACTAAAAATACTTCCTTCTGGAGCGAGTATTAGTGCTAAATCTTTTTTATTAGAAGCTTTTAAACCAGCAGATATCCCAGCAAAAAGAAACCCCTTGGGTGTTACCTTACTGTCATCAACAAACGACCAATTGGAATCTAACTGGCTCAAACTTTTTGGTATTTTTAATTCATACTAACTACTCTTTAATACTAAAGAAACTAAGTAATTAGATTATTATTAATTATATGGATATTCTTCAAAAATTAAAAAACAACCAAAGAAGGATTGGTTTAACAGGAGGTATTGCAAGTGGGAAGACAACCATAACTAATTACATAAGAAAACATAAAAACATACCAATATTAGATGCAGATCATTTTTCAAGAGAATTAATCAAACCAAACACATATGGATATAAGAAAATTTTAGATTATTTTGGAAGTAAAATTATTGATAATAAAAGTAATTCAGAAAAGGAAATAAACAGAAAACTTTTAAGGAACATTATTTTTAAACATTCAGCAAGCAAGGAATGGATTGAAAAACTACTTCACCCCTTAATTAAAGAAAGAATGATAGAAGAATGCAGTCAATACAAAAATAATCAAACTATAGTATTGGTTATTCCATTATTGTTTGAAGCAAAATTTGAAGATATTTGCACTGAAATATGGTTAGTTAAATGTCCTAAAGAAATACAAAAAAACAGACTTATCAAAAGAGATCAAATTAGCGACAAAGAAGCCTATGAATTGATAAATTTTCAATTAAGTTTTGAAGAAAAAAGAAAATTCTCAGATATTATTTTAGACAATTCGGATGATCAAAATAAATGGATCAATACGATAAAAGAGCTTCTTTAAGCTTTAACTATTCAATTTTTCCATAAGAAGTTTATTTGCAAGTTTCGGGTCAGCTTTACCTTTGGTTCTTTTCATAAGTTGACCAACAAAAAAACCAAGTAACTTAGTTTTGCCATTTTTAAATGCTTGAACTTCATTTGGATATTCATTTATAAGTTCATCAATTATTGGTGTAATACTTGAAGAATCAGATATCATAGCCAACCCTTTTTCTTCAACTAATTTTTTCGGAGAAATATTTGTTTGAATAAGTTCAGGTAGAATTTCTTTTGCAATTTTTCCACTAATTATATTTTTTGAAATCATACTAATCATTTCAGCAAGATTTTCAGGACTAAGCTTTAGGTCACTAAAACTTAGTTTGTTTGATTTTAAATAGCCCACAATATCACTTGTTACCCAATTTGAAGCTAGTTTGGCCTCGGCACCATTTGCCACTGTTTCTTCAAAAAAGTTTGCCATGCTTATTTCATCAGAAATTACCCTTGCATCATATGCAGACAACCCAAATTGACTTACGTATTTACTTCTTTTCTTTGAAGGTAATTCTGGTAGTTCTTTAAACCATATTTCTTGTTGGGCTTTTGTTATTTCAATTGGACCTAAGTCAGGATCAGGAAAATATCTATAGTCACTGCTACCTTCTTTTAATCTCATACTTTTCGTTAATTGCTTAGCTTCATCCCATAACCTTGTTTCTTGGAAAATTTTTCCTCCATTTTCATAAACTTCTATTTGTCTGGCTATTTCATAATCACAAGCCTTTTGAATTGCAGAAAATGAATTCATATTTTTTATTTCCACTTTGGTACCAAAAGGAGCATTAGGTCCTTTTCTAACTGAAATATTGACATCACAGCGTAATGAACCCTCTTGCATATTTCCATCTGATACCCCTAGATATCTAACTGTTCTTCTAATCTCTGAAGCATATTCAGATGCCTCTTTACCTGATCTAATATCTGGTTTACTTACAATCTCACAAAGTGCTATTCCGGCACGATTGTAATCAACTAAAGAATACTTAGAGCCAGCTAATCTATCACTTCCTGAATGGACTAGTTTTCCGGCGTCTTCTTCCATATGAAGCCTTTCTATACCAATTTTTTTGATATAAGGTTCTTTGTCCTTTTCAATTATTTCAACCTCTAACCAACCATTTTCAGCTAGTGGCTCATCAAATTGTGAAATTTGATAATTTTTAGGCAGATCAGGATAAAAATATTGTTTTCTATCAAATTTACAATGTTCTGCAACGTTTAAATTTAATGCCAACGAAGTTTTTACAGCATACTTAAGAACAGTCTCATTCAGAACTGGAAGAGTTCCTGGTAACCCACAAACTACAGGATCTATATGAGTATTAGGTAAATCACCAAAAGCTGTTGACGCAGATGTGAATATTTTACTTTTCGTATTAAGCTGTACATGAGTTTCCAAACCAATCACAGCTTCCCAAGATTCCAAATTGTTCATTATTAAAAGTCTCTTTATTAATATTATTGGATATAAAGGAAAAGAGGACCAAAACACAAATAAAAATATTAATTTTTAAATGGCACAAGATACCAAAAATTCAATATTAATCATTGGCGGTGGACTTTTAGGTTTATCTATTGCTTATGAATTTTCTAGAAATAACTTCAAAGTTTTAGTTTTAAGCAAAAACAGAAATGAATCAGCTGGATTTGTTGCTGCAGGAATGTTAGCTACTCATGCCGAAGGACTTGAGGATGAATTACTAAAATTTGGCCAAGAAAGTCAAAATCTAATTCCAAAGTGGATAAAAAGTATTGAACAAGATAGTAATATTAGATGCGGTTTAAAACAATGTGGCATAGTAGTTCCTTTTAAAAACAAAGAAGATCTTGAAGAGTTTCCCACTTATGAATATGGAAAATATTTAAATCACAAAGATCTTCAAACAGAAATTAATGGAATGAATTCAATTTGGAAACATGGTTTACTTTTTGAACAAGATGGGCAAATAGATAACCGAAGAAGACTAATGCGTGCTCTTGAGAGAGCATGCTCCTTGCATGGAGTCGAATTTCAAGAGGGATCAGAAGTAGAGGATTTAACATTCGAAAAAAACAAAATTACAGGTGCAAAAGTTTTATGTGCCACTGGGGAAATAAAAAAAATTAACTGCGAAAAAGCAATTATATGCAGCGGTGCTTGGAGTAAAAAAATTTTTAATAAGATTCCAGTCTTTCCTGTAAAGGGACAAATGCTATCAATACAAGGTCCAACAAATTTTTTGAAAAGGGTTATTTTTGGTCCAAAAACTTATCTAGTTCCCCGTGATGATGGACTCATTATAGTTGGAGCAACAGTTGAAAAAGATTCAAAATTTAATCAAGGTAATACTCCTAATGGAATAAAACAACTGCAAGAAGGCATTCTCTCCTTATTGCCAGAAGCTATTAATTGGCCACAAATGGAACATTGGTGGGGATTTAGACCTTGCACACCAGATCTAAAACCAATAATTGGAAAATCAAAAATTGAAAATCTTTTTATAGCTACAGGGCATTACAGAAATGGAGTTTTATTTTCTGCAATAACAAGTGATCTTCTTTTGAAAATAGTTCAAAATAAAAATCTCAAAAAAATAGAAAAAAGCTTTCTAGAAAAATTTAGTTTAGATAGATTTGCGATTTAAACTTTAATTTTCAGATCGCCATTTAGAATCAGAAGTTTCCCACTCACATAATTCCTCTTCGTTAAACCACAGATCAATTTCAAATTTTGCTGTATCTTCTCCGTCAGAACCATGAATAATATTCCTCCCAATATCAATAGCTAAATCACCTCTAATTGTTCCAGGCTCTGCTTCCAGAGGTTTTGTTGCACCTATTAATTTTCTGGCACTCAAAATAACTCCTTCGCCTTCCCACACCATTGCTACAACAGGTCCACTTGAAATAAAGTCTACTAAATCACCAAAAAAGGGTCTTTCTCTATGTACTCCATAATGATTTTGAGCAAGTTCTTTTGAAGGAATTAATTGCTTTAAACCAACCAATTTAAATCCTTTTTTTTCAAATCTGCCAATAATCTCAGAAACATATCCTCTTTGAACTCCATCTGGTTTAATTGCAATAAAGGTTCTCTCTTTGGTCATTTAGTTAATAATCACTCTATGTATATTCAACTTTTGGGTGGTAACTTGGCAAGTAATCATTAAAATAAAAGATATTGTTTTGAGTTATTTTCAAAAACATTTATTAATCACTAAGACATAAATTGACCAATTTTGAGCCGAAAAAATTAAAGAATATTTGGACTATTGAAGATAGTATTTCGACTTATAACATAGATAAATGGGGAGATAAATATTTTTCTATAAATTCCAAAGGAAATATATCAGTCACTAAAGATATAAAATCTGAAAATAAGATTGATCTTTTTAAACTTGTCAAAGAACTTAAGAGTAGAGAAATAAATCCTCCATTAATCATAAGATTTAATGATATCTTGAAAGATCGCATAAATGCATTACATGACTCTTTTTTAAAAGCAATAAAAACCTATAAATATAAGAACATTTATCAAGGCGTTTTTCCTGTTAAATGTAATCAACAGAAAAATGTCCTAGAAAAGATAATAGAGTTTGGTAGCCAATGGAATTTTGGTTTAGAAGTAGGAAGTAAATCAGAACTATTAATTGGCCTTGCACTTCTTGAAAACCAAAATTCATTATTGATATGCAACGGATATAAAGATAAAAAATATATTCAGATTGCTACTTTGGCCAGAAAACTCGGCAAAAATCCAATAATAGTCATTGAACAAAGAGATGAGGTAAAAAGAATTATTCAAGCAGTTCAAGAACTTAACGCGACTCCATTAATAGGGATTAGAGCAAAGTTATCAAGTAAAAGTAGCGGTAGGTGGGGTAAATCTATTGGGGATAATTCGAAATTTGGATTATCAATTCCAGAAATTATGTTGACAATAAAAGAACTAAAAGAAGCGAATCTTATCAACGAAATGCAATTGCTCCATTTTCATATAGGCAGCCAAATAAGTGATATTGCTGTTATCAAATACGCATTACAAGAAGCGAGTCAAATATATGTTGAACTATGCAAACTAGGAGCTCCAATGCAATATATAGATGTTGGTGGAGGATTAGGGATAGATTTTGATGGAACTAAAACCTCCTCAAACACCTCTACTAATTATTCTCTACAAAATTATGCTAACGATGTAATTGCAACTATTAAGGATTCATGTGAATTAAATAATATCAAGCATCCAACCATAATCTCAGAAAGTGGAAGAGCAATAATTAGTCATTGTTCAGTTTTAATTTTTAATGTCTTAGGAACAAGCCATGTCAGTTCCGAACTACAAATTTTTGATAACAAAAATCAACAATTAATAATTGCAAATTTACTTGAAACTTTCTATGAATTAAAAAAACTTAAAAATAAAAAAATAAATTTATCTCAAATAATTGAACTATGGAATGATGCAAAAAAGTTTAAAGAAGATTGCTTAGTCGCTTTTAGATTAGGATTTTTAAGTTTAGCAGAAAGAGCTTATGCCGAAGAACTTGCTTGGGCTTGCGCAAAAGAAATTTCTAATAACCTGAATAATGATCAAATCAATCACCCTGATTTATCTGAAATTACAGAAACTCTTGCATCAACTTATTATGCAAATTTATCTATCTTTAAATCTATTCCCGATAGCTGGGCAATAAATCAGATTTTTCCAATAATGCCAATACATAGGCATTTAGAGGAACCTTTCTGCAAAGGCAATTTTGCAGATTTAACTTGTGATTCAGATGGGAAACTAAATAATTTTATTGATGATGGAAAAATTAAATCATTACTAAATTTACATAAGCCAGAGGAAGGTAAAGATTATCTAATTGGAATTTTTATGACTGGAGCCTATCAAGAAGCATTAGGAAACTTGCATAATTTATTTGGCAGTACAAACGTTGTTCATATAGACATAAATCAAGATGATTCATATAAGGTCAAAAATATAATTAAAGAGGACAGTAAATCTGAAATTTTACAATTATTAGATTACAGTTCAGCTTCTTTGGTTGAATCTATAAGAATTAATACTGAATCAGCAATTGATCAAAAAAAATTAACTATTGAAGAAGCAAGGAAATTAATGGATCAAATCGAAATTAGTCTCAGAAAAAGTAGTTATTTATCAGAATGACTATCAAATTTTTTTTTCAAGTAATTTTTAGCATAATCTAGAGCATCAGTTAACTTATCAATATCTTTAGCACCTGCCTGAGCAAAGTTAGGCTTTCCTCCTCCACCTCCCGAACAAATTTTTGCAATCTCATTAATTAATTTACCTGCATGCAATCCTATTTTTACTACGTCATCACCTAAAGAAACTACAAATAACAACTTTTTAGTTTCTGGATTTGGTATTCCCCCAAGAATCACCATTGCTTTATTTCCTAAATGCGAAGTTAAATTAAGTGCTGCAGATTGCAAAGAATTCCCATCTAAGCCATCAATCTGATTAACTAAAATTGAAAAAGAATTTACTATTTCTGCGGATGATTTTATAGAAGAGTATTTAAAATATGCAATTTCATCTTTCATTTTTTGTATCTCTTTATTCTTATTAATAAGCTCTGCTTGCAAATTATTAACCCTTTCAAAAAGTTGATTAGGATTTGCTTTCAACAAATCACTTAGTTGATTTACTAAAGCATTTCTCTCACTGAAATAGTCTAATGCTGACTGGCCTGATAATGCTTCGATTCTTCTGACTCCAGCTGAGATTCCTTCCTCACTAATTATTTTGAAAGAACCTAATTCGGATGTGGTTTTAACATGTGTGCCACCACAAAGTTCCATTGAAACTCCAGGTACATTAACAACGCGCACTTCATCATCATATTTTTCTCCAAACATGGCGACTGCACCCTTTTCAAGAGCCTCACTCTTAGACATATTTTTTATTTCTAAGGCATGATTTTCTATAATCCAAGAGTTAACTAAAGTCTCAATCTTAGAAATTTGATCTTTAGAAATAGGATTAGAGGAATTAAAGTCAAATCGTAATTTATTAAAGGCTACTAATGAACCTTTTTGCCCAACGCTTTCATTGACAACTGATTTAAGTGCAGATTGTAATAAATGAGTAGCTGTATGATTTGCAGCAGCCTTAGCTCTATTAGAGGAACTAACATTAGTCTTAACTTTTTGTCCAATATTTAATATTCCTTTTTTGATCGTTCCATAATGCAAAAAAACATTTTTCTTCCGCATAACATTATCAACCAAGACCTCTACATCTTTTGAAAATATCGTTCCAATATCACCAACTTGCCCACCAGATTCTCCATAAAAAGTTGTCTGATCAAGAACAATTAAAACTTTCTGACCTTCACTTGCTTGCTTAACTAATGTTGAATCCAGGAATATACCCTTTATTTCGGCTTCCAAAAGGAGTGAATTATAACCATTAAAAACAGTTTTTTTAAAAAGATCTATTTCTCGCTCTAATGATCCCTCTAATGTCAAATCAATATTACTTGAAGCAGCTTTAGCTCTCTCTTTTTGTGCATTCATTTCTTCTTCAAAACCCTTTACATCTACACTGATACTATTTTCTTCTGCAATTTCTACAGTAAGTTCTAGAGGAAATCCATAAGTATCATAAAGTTCAAAAGCTTTAAAACCAGAAATTAATTTCTGCCCTGAAGCAATTAACTCATCTAGCAATTTCTCTCCTCTTTCAAGAGTTTCCCTAAATCTTATTTCTTCAATTTTTATCTCATTCAAAATTAAAGCATTATTATTTTTTAAATCAGGATAATTATTTTGCATTAAATTGATCCCGACAGTAGCAACTTGGGGTAGAAATTCATTTGATATACCTAATAATCTCCCGTGTCTGACCATTCTTCTAATAAGCCTTCTTAATATATATCCCCTGCCGAGATTACTTGCTGCTACTCCATCAGAAATTAAATGAATGACAGCCCTTGTATGATCACCAATGATTTTTAAAGAAATTTTATTTTTTTCACCTGAAGAAAAATAATCAATATTTGCAATCTCACAAATTTTTTGAATAATAGGAAAAATTAAATCTGTCTCATAATTATTTTGCTTTTTTTGTAGTATTTGAGCCATCCTTTCAAGACCCATTCCTGTATCGATATTTTTAAATTTTAAATCTGTCAATTTTCCATTGGTATCACGATTATATTGCATAAAAACAAGATTATAAAATTCAATAAAACGATCTCCATCTTCTAAATCAATATTCTGCAGACCCTTTTCAGGATGAAAATCATAATAAAGTTCTGAACAAGGTCCACATGGACCTGTTTTGCCAGATGACCAAAAATTATCTTCCTCACCTAGTTTCACTATCCTATCTGGATGAATACCAATTTCATCTCTCCAAATTTTTGCAGACTCTTCGTCTTCGTGAAAAACACTCACAATTATATTTTCAACAGAAAGTTGATAAATATTAGTAACTAATTCCCAAGCCCATTGAATAGCCTCTCGTTTAAAATAATCTCCAAAAGAGAAATTACCAAGCATTTCAAAAAAAGTGTGATGTCTAGCTGTAACTCCAACGTTTTCTATATCGTTTGTTCTGATGCACTTTTGGCTAGATGTAGCCCTTTTTGATGGTCTTTCTTTTAAACCTAAAAAAACTGGTTTAAAAGGTAGCATGCCTGCAATTGTGAGCATAACCGTAGGGTCATCTGGAATTAAAGATGCACTTGGAATGATTTTATGTAATTTTTCACTATAAAATTTTAGAAAAGCATTTCTTATCTCATCTCCAGTAACTATTTTTTTAATTAATTGAGATGTCATTTATCCAGAACAAGAAGATTAAAAATTAAAGAAAAGCGTAATTTCGGTTATTTCGCAAAAATAATCACGCGGATTTATATTCTACATAACTAAAGTTATTTTATAACGAGATTTGTCCTATGCTAGCCTCTGCCCAGACAAGTAATTCTAAATTGGCACAAATAAATAACAAGTTGACAGTTCAATCTCAAAACTTCGCTATTGATTCTTGTGCCATAAGATCTCTGGATTGGGATCGCAGTAGATTTGATATTGAATTTGGCTTAAGAAATGGCACTACTTACAATAGCTTTATTATTAAAGGTGAAAAACTAGCAATAATTGATACTAGTCACGCAAAATTCGAAGAATTATGGTTTGAAGAATTACTAAAAGAGGTAAATCCACAAGAAGTGGATTATCTAATTACAAGCCATACAGAACCTGATCATTCTGGATTAATAGGTAATCTTCTAGAATTAAACAAAAATATCACAGTAGTAGGATCAAAATTAGCTCTTAAGTTTATTGAAGACCAAATACATGTTCCCTTTAAGCGACTTGAAGTTAAAAGTGGAGAGTTTTTAAATCTCGGAACTAACCCTAATAGCGGTTTAGAACATAATATTGAATTTATTAGCGCACCAAATTTACATTGGCCAGATACAATTTTTTCATATGACCACAGCACTCATGTTCTTTACACATGTGATGCATTTGGACTTCATTATTGTTCCGATGAATTTTATGACACTGATCAAAAAGAAATATATGATGATTTTCGTTTTTATTACGATTGCCTAATGGGTCCAAACGCTAGAAGCGTTCTGCAGGCAATTAAAAGAATAGATAAGCTTCCTGAATTAAAAACAATAGCTGTAGGTCATGGGCCTTTGCTTCATAATCAAGTTAATTTTTGGAAAGGAAAATATCAAGAATGGAGTAGCAATAAAAGCAAAGGTAATGATTTTGTATCAGTCTGCTATATCAGCGACTATGGTTATTGTGATCGACTAAGTCAAGCGATATCTCATGGAATAAGTAAAGCAGATGCACAAGTTCAATTAATTGATTTAAGATCTTCTGACCCCCAAGAATTAACAGGTTTAATTTCAGAGTCAAAAGCAGTAGTTATCCCTACATGGCCAGTAGATTCAGATAATGAATTAAAAGAATCCCTTGGTACTTTATTTGCAGCACTAAAATCAAAACAATTTACAGCTGTCTATGATGCATTTGGTGGAAATGATGAACCAATAGATTCTTTAGCAAGTAAATTAAGAGAACTCGGTCAAAAAGAAGCTTTCTCTCCTTTAAGAGTTAAAAACATTCCAGACCCTATTATCTACCAACAATTCGAAGAAGCTGGAACTGACTTAGGCCAATTGATCAACAAAAAGAAAAATATTGCCTCAATGAAGAGCCTTGATTCTAATTTAGATAAGGCGTTAGGAAGATTAAGTGGAGGATTATATGTAGTTACAGCTAGCCAAGGAGAAGGTTCTACATTTAGACAAAGTGCTATGGTCGCAAGTTGGGTGAGTCAGGCAAGTTTTTCTCCTCCAGGTATTACGGTTGCAGTAGCAAAAGATAGAGCTATTGAGTCATATATGCAAGTTGGAGAAGGTTTTGTTGTAAATATCTTGAGAGAAGACAACTATCAAAAAATGTTCAGACATTTTTTAAAAAGATTTGCTCCTGGAGCTGATAGATTTGCAGATGTAGATGTAATAAGCAACATTGCAGAAGGAGGACCAGTCCTATCAGATTCACTCGCCTTTCTAGATTGTAAAGTTAGTTCCAGACTGGAGACTCCTGACCATTGGATAATTTACGGAATTGTTGAAAATGGTAATGTCTCTGACTTATCATGCAAGACAGCAGTTCATCACAGAAAAGTTGCTAATCATTATTAGCTAAAAAGTTTTCAAAATGTCAGAGATTAATATTAGCTTAATTGAAGAAAATCAAAACTTTTCACAATTTGAAATTGCTGAAAATTTCACTTGCATCAGATTTCTTGATCATAATAAAGAAAGATTTGAACTTGAATTTAATCTCGAAAAAGGAACATCATTTAACACTTTTTTGATAAGAAATAATGAAGAACTTTTTATTATTTATCCACCTGAAAAGCAATATTTAAATTCATTTAACAAGATAATTTCTAACTTTTTTAATCATTTTAAATTAAAAAAAATTAACGTCATCTCTGGACATATCAATCCCCAGATAATAGAAACTATAAAAAACTTAAGTAAGCAATTTAAAGACTTAACTATAACTTGCTCAAATCCTGGCTTTAAACTTATTAGTGAACTTTGGAATCAAAGAAATCCTAACTTAAAAGACTTCGTCGAAATTCAATTACCCGAAATTAACATAATCAAGAAAGAACTTTATTTAGAATTAGAAAACATTTCACTAGAGTTAATTCCTATTCCAACTGCACGTTGGCCTGGAGGACTAATAATTTATGAACGTAATCAAGAAATACTCCTAAGCGAAAAAATTTTCTCTGCTCATATTGCATCTGAATATTGGTCTGAGACAAATCGAGTAAGTACAGAAATTGATAGAAAACACTTTTATGATTGTTTGATGGCACCAATGTCTAATCAAGTGGTATCAATAACTGAAAAAATTGCAGATTATGACATCAAAACTATTGCACCATTGCACGGTCCAGCTATCGAATATAGCTTAAAAAGCTTTTTAAATGACTATATTCGATGGGGTGAAAATCTCACAAGAAATAATCCTAAAATCGCTCTTATTTATGCAAGTGCTTATGGAAATACAGCTTCCATAGGGGATGCTTTGGCAAAAGGGATAAATAGAACCTCTGTTGAAGTAGAAAGTATTAATTGTGAATTTACATCAAATGATGTACTTATAAAATCTATCCAAAATGCTGATGGATATTTAATCGGATCTCCCACACTTGGGGGGCACGCCCCAACACCTATTGTAAGTGCATTAGGGACATTATTATCAGAGGGCAACAGAGATAAACCAGTTGGGATTTTTGGAAGTTTCGGCTGGAGCGGTGAGGCGATAGATTTACTTGAATCAAAATTAAAAGACGGCGGTTTTCACTTTAGTTTTGATCCTATAAGAATTAAATTCAGTCCAAATAAACCAAAAATTAAAGAGCTAGAAGAAATAGGAACCCATTTTGGGAGAAAAATTATAAAAAAAGCTAAGAAAAAACCCAGAAAATCAGATACTGGGATGATTACAAGTAAAACGGATCCAAAGTTACAAGCTCTTGGAAGAGTAATTGGTTCACTGTGTGTTCTAACTGCTTCTAAAGGAAAAGATGAGAATAATATCAGAGGAGCTATGCTTGCATCTTGGGTTAGTCAAGCAAGTTTTTCTCCACCAGGATTAAGTATTGCAGTAGCAAAAGATAGATCGGTAGAGTCTCTTCTGCAAATAGGAGATTCATTTGCGTTAAATATTTTAAGTGAAAAAGATTTTAAAAAACCTTTGAAAAGATTCACAAAGCCATTTGCACCCGGAGAAGATAGATTTGAAGGAATAAATATTGAATTAACTCCTAATGAACAGATAATCATTCCTGAATCGCTCGCATGGTTAGATGCTTCTGTAAAAGAGAGAATGGAATGTGGAGATCATTGGGTAATTTACGCTGAAGTACTACACGGTAATATACTAAAATCCGATAGTCTCACGGCAGTTCATCACCGCAAAACAGGTGCTAACTATTAATTTATTTATCTAATTTATGACTGAAACAAAAGATTTAATAATCATTACGGCTAGTTGCGGTAAAAATTTAGAACTTTCTGAAAAATTCCTTGAAAAAAGTAATGAACTTAAAATAAGTTCAGAAATTTTAGATCTTACCACTCTTGATATTCCATTATTTAATCCAAGAATTCACAGCAAAGAAAATATCCCAAATGAAATAGAAGAATTGAAAAAAAAGCTTTTCAAGATTGAAAAGTGGGTGATTTGTGCGCCTGAATATAATGGATCTATACCTCCCATTCTCTCCAACTTCATAGCATGGCTTTCTATTTCGGGGGATGACTTTAGGAATTTATTTAATGGTCAACCGATTGCAATAGCAACATTTTCT
Organism: Prochlorococcus sp. RS04; assembly: GCF_001989455.1. Taxonomy (NCBI): domain Bacteria; kingdom Bacillati; phylum Cyanobacteriota; class Cyanophyceae; order Synechococcales; family Prochlorococcaceae; genus Prochlorococcus; species Prochlorococcus sp. RS04. The sequence goes on from NZ_CP018346.1 coordinate 789,544, forward strand.
GGTGGTATAGGGTTAGAACTACTTACCTCATTACGCATCCAATTAGTTCATTTAGGAAGTCAAGTATTAGGGAGACAACTTTTGTCCTCATATAGTAAACCTATAGATACAAAAACTATAGAAGATATTATTCAAAGACTTTTACAAATGAAAAAATTAAAAACATAAACATTTAAAACCTAATAAATTTTATTCTTTTTTATTCCAAACTTTCAAAATTTCTCTAGCCATAGGCAGTGCATGTACTGATCCCCCACCCGGAGTATTTTGTGCAAAAGCAACTACAAGTAATTCGCTATTTTCAGAGGGAGTAAAGCAAACGAACCAAGCGTGATCTAATCCACCTTCACCGTCTTCAGCAGTTCCAGTTTTACCTGAAACTGGAGGTAAATTTGAAACTCCATAATTAATTGATACTCCTGTGCCAGACTCTACTACTTTCTTGAGACCACTTCTTATTAACTGAATATTTTTTGAATCAATATCCACTTTAATAGGTTTATTATCTGAAAGACTTTCTTCATCTTTTTTAACTAGATAAGGAGTAACTAGATAACCTCCATTTGCAATTGCGGCATATGCTCTAGCTATTTGAATAGGGGTAACTTGTACAACAAATTGTCCAATAGACATACTCGCAATATCTTCTGGCACCCAAGGTGTTCTTCCTGGTTGTCCCCATCCTCTGCCTTCTTTAGCCCATTCACTACTAGCTACTAATCCTATATTTTCTTGTTCAGAAATTTCAATTCCAGATAAAGAATTAAAACCAAGCTTTCGTGAGACCTTATGAATTTCATCAACTCCTACTCCATAACCTACTTGATAAAAAAATGTATTACTTGAAACTCTTAAAGCATCTTCATAACCTATTATCCCAAAGCCTAAATCATTATGCTCTCTAAAACATTGGCTACCATAAGTTATACATGGTTTCGTATCTAACATAGTTTCTCTAGGGAATTTGCCACTCTCTAAGCCAGCTAAAGCCGTCACAATTTTCCAAACACTTCCTGGATCATAAGCATTTAATGCTCTATTAAATAACGGTTTTTCAGGAGAATTAAAAAGTTTATTATATTCTTTCTCAGGTTTAAAATCCTTTGAAAAAAAATTTAAATCAAACGTAGGTTTACTTGCCATTGCTCTTATTGCACCATCTCTTGGATCCATTACTATTATGGCTCCAGCTTTTTTATCTTTAAGAACTTCCTCAGCAACTAATTGCAAATTAAGGTCAATTGTTAGTTCAATATTATTACCTTGTACTGAAGGTCTCATACCCAATGATCTTTGAAATTTTCCTAAAGAATTTACTTCAACGATTTCTCCACCCCATTCACCTCTTATTAAATCTTCGTAAACATATTCGATTCCAGTTCTACCGATTAAGTCATTTAATTTGTAACCATTCTTAGATAAGAATGTATATTCTGATTCAGTAATTGGCTGAGTATAACCAATCACATGGGCAGCAAGAGATTTATAAGGATAATTTCTAATTAATTTGGTAGCTATTTCAAAACTAATTAAATTACCTTCATTCTCCTTAAATTTTATTAATTGATCTACATTTAAATCATCAAGAATAATTATTGAAAGTTTCTGATTTTTTAGACCATCAGCGTATTTTTTTTGAATTTCATTACTATCAATATTTAACAAGTTAGAAATACTTGATTTATGTTTTTCCCAATTGTTTTTATTAACAGATTGAGGCTTTATTATTAAAGAATATTTAACTCTACTATCTGCTAAAACATAACCATTTTTATCTAGTATTTTTCCGCGTATTGGCTGTGAAGCAATAAGTCTGATCCTATTCTCATCAGACATCTTCTTAAAAGATTCATAATTTAAAAGTTGTAAAAAAATTAACCTAAATAAAATCAATAAAAATGATATGGAAGAAAAAATAAGTAAGACTAGTGGTTGTCTTTTTAATGAAATAAGTTTTTTATAAGGACTTGTTTTTATCAAAATATAAAAATTATTTAAATATAATTTTTTCCAATAAAGCAATGTTTGATTTGATCTCTTTAAGTCTAGTAATTAAATCTTTATAATCACTATCTTCATTTTTCAGATCTAACTCATCATTTTCAATATTAGTTGAATTCAAATTTTCACTCATAAAACTTATGCTTTTTTTAAGCAATTATTCTATTTAGTATAATCTTAAATAAGAAATTTATTTTCAAAATTATATTAACTCATATACTTAAAAAATATCAAAAACAAATTAATTTAATTGATCTATATTTTGTTCAAAATAAGGATTACAACTATTCTTTGATATCCCTAAAGACCATCCAATAAATGAAGAAATAAATATTGTAACGATTAACGGCAAAATTGCTTGTTGAGTATTTACAAGGCTAAACCATTCCCTCCAACTACTAAAAAATCTTTCTCTTTGAAATTTTCTTTTTTCATTTTCTAATAATCTCGCTTTTTTGGCGAAAGATTTTGTCACCCACTTTTCAAAAGGAATCTTTTTTATAATCGCCATTTTTCTCTCCACTTCTAATAATTGTCCAGAACTAAGCTGAGGATGAAATGTACTTATCAATTCAAGAGTTTTTAAAAACATCTCAACAGTTGCATCTTTTATAAGCTTTTGCTCATGGCTTAAATCAGCCCACTCTATTTCTGGATAAAAACGGTTTCTGTTTGGTGAAATTTGATCCTCTGACATTTGACCAGGTTCTCTTAGCCATCTATTAGTATTTTCGTCAAATCTCCGCCAATATAAAAAAGGATTAATAAAAATTGTTTTACCAGATACTTTTACTACATCTTGTTGAAGATGATTAGTTATCTTTCTTTCAGAATTTTTCGATTTTATCAAAAGTCAAAATTAATAATCTAATTAAAGATTATCTTTTATTCATTATTTTTCCAGAAATATGAAAAAAATTATCCTATAAATACTAAGTTGTCGATAATTGCCAACGCTTCTTTAAATAATTACAGTATTCACAATTTAAGGAAGGTTTTGGAAAAACATCAGAACGTAATAAATTAACCGCATCAATTATCTTATTTTCTACCCATGCAGTAGAACAATCTAATTTAATAAGATGTACGTCAAAATTTAATTGGTTATTAAATAATTTTTCATTTTTCTTTCCATTGAAATATAAAAGATAAGCTTCTTTTGCTACTTGAAAACCGTTTTTTTTAAATAGCCACTGATACATTTCTAATTGTCTCTTATAAGCTTTTGCATATTCGTATTTATTAAAAGTCTCAGACCAATCAAAATTATTTCTAGATGTTGCTTTTACATCAACGATAATAAGATCACCATTTTTTTTTTGCCAAATATCATCCACAGCTCCACCAAAATCATAGTTATGTTCAACTGACATATATCTTATTCCTTGGAAATTACTCCTCCAACGTTCTAAATCTTTGTGTTGGAAAGGCACAGCATCAATTCCATATTCAATAAATAAAGGATGAGGCTCCTGAATTTTTCTATAATAATCAAATTCATTTTTACATAAATTATCTACAGCTATATTTAAGGTAAATGGTAACGATGGCGGTTTTATTTGATATTTTTTGTCCAATACGCAACATCTTGGACAACTAAGATATTTCTCAACTGTAGATCGACTTAGTTTAATAATATCGGACATTCCATTTTATAAATCACTTAAAAATTTCTTACTTAAATAAAAAACTTTAAATTTTTTTAAGAATTTGAAGACTTACTCCCACTCAATAGTTCCAGGAGGTTTGCTTGTTATATCATAAACAACTCTATTGACTGAATCAACTTCGTTTACGATTCTATTTGCTATCCTCTCCAAAATCTTAAAAGGAATTTTTGACCAATCCGCTGTCATGCCATCCTCACTTGATACACAACGTAAAACTATTGGCCATGCATAAGTCCTTTTATCTCCCATCACTCCAACAGTTTTAACAGGTAGCAATACTGCAAAAGCTTGCCAAATATCATTGTAAAGATCTGCTTTTTTAATTTCATCTCTTACTATCCAGTCTGCATCTCTTAAACAATCAAGTTTTTCATTGTTAACCTCTCCCAAAATTCTTATAGCTAATCCAGGGCCTGGGAATGGATGTCTTTTAATAATTTCATCCGGCAAACCTAAAGCAGCTCCCACTTTTCGTACTTCATCCTTAAAAAGTTTTCTTAATGGCTCAACCAATTTAAATTGTAAATCTTTTGGCAATCCACCAACGTTATGATGACTTTTTATTTTTACAGCTATTCTTTCACCAGTCTTAGGATCAATATTAGTACCAGCACTTTCAATAACATCTGGATAAAGTGTACCTTGAGCTAAATACTGAAAAGGCCCCAATCTATTGCTTTCTTCCTCGAATACTCTGATAAATTCTTCACCTATAATTTTTCTTTTTTGTTCTGGATCAGTAATACCTTTTAATTTGGTAATAAACCTTTCCCTTGCATTAATATATTCAACTTTTATGTGAAATTTCTTATCAAAAAAATTCATTAAAAATTCTGGTTCACCTTTTCTCATGAAACCTTGGTCTATAAACATGCATGTAAGCTGATTTCCAATAGCTTTATTGAGAAGAAAAGCAAGAGTTGAGGAATCAACTCCTCCAGATAAGGCAAGCAATACTTTTTTATTGCCAACTTGCTCTCTTATTCTGGGAATAGTTTCCTCTATATAAGTTTCTGTTGTCCAATCAGCCGCACAACAAGAAATTTTATAAACAAAATTTTTAATTACCGTCATCCCAAACTCTGAATGAATAACTTCAGGATGAAATTGTACGCCAAATAATTTCTTAAAGTCATTTGAAATTGCTGCATGTAGTGTGTTCTCGGTATGAGCAATTTTATTAAATCCATCAGGCAAACAATTAATAGAGTCGCCATGACTCATCCACATAATAGATTTATCTTCTACATCAGAAAGGAGATCAGATTCTTTGTCAATACTTATTGGTGCTCTACCATATTCAGCTCTTTTGGTTGCTGAAATAACAGATCCGCCGAGTTCTTTGACCATTAATTGCATTCCATAGCATATGCCAAGAATAGGAATTCCTAAATTAAAAATTTTTTCATCGCACTTAGGAGCATTTTGTTCATATACAGAATTTGGGCCTCCACTCAAAATAATCCCTTTAGGGTTAATATTTTTAATTTCCTCAATTGAAATGTAATTACTAACTACAAGAGAAAAAACATTAGTTTCTCTAATTCTTCTTGCAATCAATTCAGAATATTGAGATCCGAAATCCAAAATTAATATTGAAGGATCTCGTTCTTTTTTTAAAGTTATTTGACTCATGTATAAAAGTTAACTCAATTTATTTACAAAAGCATAATGAATTTCAAATTACTCTCATTGAAAATAAGAAATATAATTATTGCCGTTAATTCCAGCCCACCTAATTTTCCTTTTTCTATCAAAAATGATTGATGCGATTTCCATATCGGTTCTTACATACCTATTAACATAAGTAAAAGAACGCTTTTCGATCGTATTTGATAAATTCTTGAATAATTTATCAGCTAAAGATTTATTAAATCTCTCAAGAATTTGTAATGCATTCTCAAGATTATCTAACTGAGATAATTCAACTATTATTTCAGGTGGTAGCTTTTCTTGAACAGCTAAATAAATAAGAATCTCAATTCTTGCATCAGCCAAATGATTATGCGTATGAAAAATACCGCCTGCTAATTTAATTAATTTCCCATGATAACCAAAAAGAATAACAGTTTTAACTTTTTTTATTGCAGCATCAACTAATAATGGTCCTATCCAATTTCCAATTTTGATAATTGGCAAATTAACATTATAACTTTTAGCCAAATTTAACCCATTTTCACCAATAACAAATATCACTTCCCCTGCAAAATCATTTTGAATTAACTTTGCTAGATTATTTTTAGCCTCTTCTAATTGATCAGGTGAAGCACTCGAATAAGTCTCAGCAGAAGTACCAATAATAGATAATCCATCAACAATACCAAATGACTTATTACTAGTTCTTTCTGCTAAAAACAACCCATTTGGGAAAATAATTTCTAAATTTAAATTAAAGCCGGCAGGAATACTATCTAACAAATTTTCAAATAAAACTTCTTTGGCAAAATTAGAAATGCATATCTCTGATGTATCTTCTTTTATGCCTACACCAGATCCTGCAATAATATTTATTGGAATTTTTTGAACTGGATTACTAAAAGAAATTTTTTCTAAAGAGGCTATTGTCCATATCTCTAAGTTTTGTGTAATGTCAAGATCTAAGCCTGACTTTGCAAAGGTAATTCCTAATGCATGTGAGTCATCTTTAAGTAATCCAACAGAATGAATCTCGATTTTTATTTCTTTTTTTTCATTAGGAATTTTTATTAGTTCATAATTCTTAAATGGTAACCCTACTAGTTTATTTAATGCTGACCTAGCAGCTCCAGCAACCCACAAAGGTAAAGAAAATCCTTTTTTCAAATCAAGTAATTGAAAAATATATAATGAGAACTAATCTAAGAATGACCTATTTAATAAAAAGTGGCCATACAACAAAAATTATCATTGATGATTCCTGGACCCACACCAGTTCCAGAAAAAGTTTTACAAGCATTAAGTAAGCATCCAATAGGCCATCGCAGTAAAGAATTTCAAGATCTCGTAGAGAGCACAACAAAAAATTTACAGTGGCTTCATCAAACTCAAAATGATGTTCTAACAATCACTGGTAGTGGGACTGCCGCAATGGAAGCTGGAATAATAAATACCTTAAGTAAAGGAGATAAAGTCATTTGTGGAGAAAATGGAAAATTTGGCGAAAGATGGGTAAAAGTTGCAAAAGTATTTGGTCTGGAAGTAATAAAAATTGATTCCGAATGGGGCACGCCACTTGATCCAGAAGAATTCAAAAAGGTATTAGAAGAAGATAACCAAAAAGAAATAAAGGCGGTTATTTTGACTCATTCTGAAACATCAACAGGTGTAATTAATGATTTAGAAACCATTAGTTCATATATTCGCGCCCACAACACAGCTTTATCAATTGTTGACTGCGTTACAAGTCTTGGAGCTTGCAATGTACCAGTAGATGAATGGGAATTAGATATCGTTGCTTCAGGATCACAAAAGGGATATATGATACCTCCAGGGCTTAGCTTTATAGCAATGAGCCAAAAAGCATGGGAAGCTGCAGAAAAATCTAATTTACCAAAATTTTATTTAAATTTAAAATCCTACAGAAAAAGTCTTTTAACTAACAGTAATCCATATACCCCAGCAGTTAATTTAGTTTTTGCTTTAGATGAAGCTTTAAAGATGATGAGAGAAGAAGGGTTAGATAATATTTTCCAAAGACACAATAAACACAAATTAGCAATGAGCAATGCAGTAAAAGCTTTAAATCTAAAATTATTTGCTGATGAAAAATATTTAAGTCCGTCAATTACTGCGATAAAAACTGAAGGGATTGATGCTGAAGAATTTAGAAAAACAATAAAGAATAATTTTGATATTTTACTTGCAGGTGGTCAAGATCATCTGAAGGGGAAAATATTCAGAGTTGGACATCTAGGTTATGTAAACGATAGAGATATTATTACGGTAGTTTCAGCTATGAGTAATACACTTCTCAAGCTCGGTAAAATTTCAGCTCAACAAGCTGGTGAAGCATTAGTTATGGCATCAAAATATTTAAAGGGAAATTAAGTTAAGTACCTGGCTCTTCAACATTTCCACCTAATTCAACAATCTTTTTTCTTAGAACGATTGATTTTTTTTCATCACCGTTAGTTTGAGCTATTGCAAGGGCAAACTCTAATTTTTCTAGCTGGTGGCCAGACTCAAGAAAAGATAATTTTTTCTTTACGCGGTTTTTATTATCTTTGTATGAAATTTGTGAAGACATAAAAATTCATGCTTTAATTAATATTATGCCAACAAAAGGGGACATTACGAGAGGAAACCAAAAATATTATTTGACTATAAACTTAAACAAAAAAAAATTTTTCTAATATTATGTTCAAACATCCTAGAAATTTATGCCTAACATAAATCTTATCTACTATCTTTTTGCAGGTTGCATTTTTGGAGTTTTAGCTCTAAAAACAGGAATTCCTGCGGCTCCTCTAGCAGGCGCTTTAATAGGCGCAAGCATACTAAGCATAAGTGGCAAAGTCGAAATTGCAGAGTGGCCAATCGGAACAAGAACAATTTTAGAAATCGGAATTGGAACAGTCATTGGTACATCACTAACAAAAGACTCCTTAGTTGATATTCAAAGTTTATGGAGGCCAGCTATATTAATAACTTTTACTTTAGTTATTACTGGATTAGCAATTGGATTATGGACAAGCAGATTACTTAATATAGATATTATTACAACAATTCTAGGAGCTGCACCTGGAGGAATTAGCGGAATGAGTCTTGTAGGTTCAGAGTATGGAGTAGGACCTGCGGTAGCAACTTTACACGCTGTAAGATTGATTACTGTACTCTTAATTCTTCCTTTAGTTGTAAAATGCTTGAATATATTTGGAGTGATTAAATCTTAAATTTCTATAGACATATTCACAATAAAAGATATTTTTAAATAGAGGTAAAAGCATAATGCAAAGATTAAAGAAGAAAAAACTAATACCATTAGCGTTTGCAGTTTTCGCTCCTCTAACGCTTAATACACCAAAAGTAAATGCAAGTGCATTTGGAGCAGAAATTTTTTGTACAATGAGAGACGGCGGAAATGACCATGAAAGTAGTTGGGATGCAGCTTATACTTACATAAAAAAACAAAAGGGGGGACTTTTCAAAGTTTCACCAAAAAATGCCGCAGCTCAAATTACTGAAACAGTTATAAGAGAAAGAGAAAAATTTAGTTATTGCATTGAATATTTAGATAATCTTCATCCAAATAGAAAACTAATACGAGATTTAGAGAAAGAAGAAAAAAGAAAAGAAAAAGAAGCAAAAGATAGAGAAAATAAAAGAAAAAGATTAGAAAAAGAATTAGAAGAAGCTAATGAAGAAATTTCGGAAGAATTTTCAGATGAAACACTTGATAGATATAGTTATTAACTTTAGATATTGATAATAGTTAAAGGTTCCAAAAGATAGAAATTTTTTATAAATACTATTGTGTATCTAAAAACACTAAATCATTTTTTTACTGAGAAATTTAGGCTAAAAAGCATAAATAAATGTTGACTTTTAATATATTCAAGCGATTATTTACTTAACTAAATATTCTGAATGCATATTAATGATGCGGTGTTTTTAGAGGATTTATGTCCTAAGTTCAGACTTAGACAATGGCGAAAATCTATTCATAAGTTTACTGGAAAAAGTTGTATATATTGCGGAAAACCATCTGAATCTATTGACCATGTAATACCACGTAGCCAAGGAGGATTAAGTAAAACAGAAAACTGCGTCCCTGCATGTCTTTCATGTAATGGAGATAAATCAGATGAAAATGCTTTGTATTGGTATAGACGGCAAAAATTTTACGATCCCCGAAGAGCAATGGCTATAAGAGCTTGGTTAGAAGGGGATTTAAGATTAGCTATTAGATTACTTCAATGGGCCAATCCTAATTTTAAGGTTAAAAATGAAAATTTAACAAAAGATGAATCAGAATATAAAGCAGCTTGACTACCAAACATTACATATTTCTCTAGAGTTGTGAGTCTCACATATATTTTCCAATTCTTTTGGAGATTCTTGGAATATTAAAATTGTCGAAAATGAAATAAATAAGACAAATAAATTTTGGTAGAATTTAAAATTAACTAAGCTAAATTCTTTCTCTACAGGAAGGGGGTGACTTTTGCTAATACAGAAAGTTTTTGATCTTACATGGGGTTCAAAAGCTGTCTTCATTGTCAATTAATACATATGTACTACTTTATCCCAACATGAAGAAGCCTGCAAGTTTACTCGGAAATAAAAATAAATTTTTAATCTTGGGATGTGGTTTCAGCGGTAGTTTTTTTGCAAAAACTATTCGAAAATTCGGTTGCACTGTTTTAACAAGTTCAAGATCTGCAAGAAAAGATCCAAATAGTTTTATTTTTAACAGTGAAAACGATGTGGTTCCTGATGAAAAAATTTTTGATGGAGTCACGCATATTCTTAGTTGCATACCTCCTGACAAAAATGGTAATGATCCCGTACTAGAAAGCCTTCAAAGTAAACTACAAGATTTATCCCTTGAATGGATTGGATATTTATCTACCACAGGAGTATATGGAAACACTGATGGTGGTTGGGTTTCTGAGATAGATCAGCCAAATCCTTTTCAAAAAAGAAGCCATAATAGATTAAATTGCGAAAAAAAATGGATTGAATCTAGTTTGCCCGTGCAAATTTTTAGATTACCTGGTATCTATGGTCCAGGAAGATCCACCTTTGAAGCAATCAAAAATCAAAAAATTCGAGTTATTTCAAAAAAAGCTCAAGTTTTTTCAAGGGTTCATGTTGCTGATATTACACATGCAATTATTTTTTTATTACAAAATAAAGATCGTTTAAAGTTTCACCAAATCATAAATATTGCGGATGATGAACCCTGTTCTCAGATAGAAGTTATTCAATATTGCTACGATTTACTTGGTTTAAAAATGCCAAAGCCAATATTATTTGAAGATGTAAAAGATGCATTATCGCCTATCGCTCAATCTTTTTGGATAGAAAATAGAAGAGTTTCAAACAAACTTTTATGCGAAACACTCGGATATAAACTAATTTATAAAAACTTTAAATTAGGCTTAAAAAATTGCTATCTGAACAGTTAAAAAAATAAATTAAAAAGTTTTATGAATGTTCAAAATACAATCAAATTATTAAAAGTGGTATTGAGTGTCGGAGATGAGTCAGGTATTGGACCTGAAATAATCTTAAAAGCCCTTTATTCTAGTCAGATACCCAAGAATATTGACATTGTAATAGTTGGATCAAAAAAAAATCTACAAAATACATATAAAAATCTTAGATCATTAGGATTAGAAAACCTTGCAAATCCAAAAAATTTAAAGATTCATGATCTCGAAATTTCTTCATTAGATGATGATCCTAAATCAAGTTACGGTAATTCAAGTTTCCAATATTTAACGAAAGCAATAGAACTTGTAAAACAATATCCTAATTCAGCACTTGTAACTGGACCAATTTGCAAGAAATCTTGGTCTCTAGCAGGTCATTACTTCTCTGGTCAAACTGAAGTATTAGCAAAAGCATGTGGAGTGAAAAACGTTGGAATGTTATTTACAGCAAAATCACCAATTACAGGTTGGAGATTTAATACTTTACTAGCTACAACCCACATATCCCTTTCTGAAGTTCCCAAGAAATTAACTACAGAATTAATTCACTCTAAATTGGATCTTTTCAAAGATTTTTGTAATACCTATTCTGATAAACCTACTTTAAAAGTCGCAGGATTAAACCCTCATGCCGGCGAAGAAGGTCTTTTAGGTCATGAAGAAAAGGATTGGCTCAATGATGCATTAATTACGTGGAATGAGAAAAATAAAGATATTAGATTATTTGGCCCTTTATCACCAGATAGTTGCTGGAATTCTTCGGTAAGAGCATGGAATGACAAAAATGCTGAAAAACATGATGGCATTCTTGCTATGTATCATGATCAAGGTTTAATACCAATGAAAGTAATAGCTCTTAATTACTCAGTAAATACCACAATCGGTTTACCTTTTATAAGAACATCTCCAGATCATGGAACAGGATTTGATATTGCTGGCAAAGGAATTGCTCAATCTCAAAGCATGATTGAGGCTATTAAGGCTGCCGTAGAGATGACTAACAATTCAAGACTGCTTAACACGCATTAAAACTTGACCAAATTCAACTGGTGTTCCATTTTCAACGAGAATCTCTACAATTTCAGCATTAAATTCAGATTCAATTTCATTCATTAACTTCATTGCTTCCAAAATACAAATAGTTTGACCGACCTTAACGTTATTTCCTACTTCGACAAATGGCTCCTCGCCAGGCGCTGCAGCCCTATAAAATGTCCCAACCATAGGAGAAGTAATTTCAGTTAGGTCAGAACGTCCTGGGGGCGCCACCTGAGGCGGTTCAGGCTCATTAACAACGGAGATATTATCATTAATAGTTTTTTGATTAGCAATTGTCTGCTTATCAAATGAAGTATTAGAAACTAAATTATTAATAACTTGATTCTGATCAAATACATTCCTTTTTATTTCGAGTTTAAAATCTTCTCCCTCTAGCGAGAACTCCTGTATATCACTTGTAGAGATTTTCTCTATTAAGCGATCTAAGTCATCATGATCTAATTTCATAGCCATTAATTTTCACGTCCAAGATAAGTGTCATTTCGAGTATCAACTTTAATCATTTCTCCCACAGAAATAAATAAAGGAACCATAACTTGAGCACCTGTTTCAAGAATAGCTGGTTTGGTGCCCCCGCTAGCAGTGTCACCTTTAACTCCTGGATCAGTCTCTGTAACTTTCAAAGTAATAGATATTGGAAGGTCTACTTCTAAAACTTTACCATTGTGGAAAATTACATTAACCTCCATTCCCTCTTTCAAATACTTTGCGCCTTTACCGATTTGTTCAGAGTTGAGTCTTGTCTCTTCAAAACTTGTCATGTCCATAAAAACATAATCACCAGACTCCACATAAGTATGCTGCAGGTTAGACTTCTCAAGGATAGCCTGCTGTACTGATTCTCCGGCTCGAAAAGTTTTTTCAACAACGTTGCCGGTTTGAACTGATTTTAATTTTGTTCGTACGAAAGCAGAACCCTTACCAGGCTTGACATGTAGAAATTCTACAACACGCCAAACTTGTCCATCCAATTCGATGGTAGTACCTGTGCGAAAATCGTTACTGGAAATCATTCCTGTATTACATCACCCAAGGATCATAAACCTGCAAGAGTGCTATGCAAAAATTCTTATCAAATCAGAACAAACTTTTCTTAATTATATCAATTGTAATTTTACAGTTTTTTCTTTTAAAACCTATTCAAGTATTAGCTGATTTACCTACTGGAAATGCAGTAAAAGACCCTAATGCAATCCTCAGAAACGCACTCCCTATCAAGCAAGTTGAGTTACAAGAAATTCAACACAAATTGGAAGAAACTAGTGACCTTGTAAGAGGAGGAAGATGGCCCGCTCTTACGAAAACTGTTACAAAATGTCAATCTTTGCTAAAAAAATACCAAAGTAAAATTATTCAAGAATTACCAAAAGATAAAAAGAAGATTGCTGAAAAAACATTTTTAGAACTCAAAGAAAATTTTGATAGCCTTCAAGATTACTCTAAATCAAAGGATAAATATTCGTTTATAACGACTCGAAGAAATGCTTTAAATAAAATAGGTGGATTAGAAGAATATTTTTTACCAAAAGAATTTCCATACTCTATTCCTCAGGAATTTGATAATTTACCAAGATTACTAGGCAGAGCAAAAGTCAATATAAAAACCTCCAAAGGAGATATGCAAGCAATTGTGGATGGATTTAACGCCCCACTTACAGCAGGAGCATTTATAGATTTATCTTCAAAAAACTTCTACAAAGATTTACCCATTAACAGAGCAGAAGAATTTTTTGTACTGCAAACAGGTGATCCAATTGGTGATGATATTGGGTACATAGATACTGAAACAAACGAAGAACGTCACGTTCCCTTAGAAATAAGAATTCCTGATGAACAAGATACTTTTTACAATCAAACTTTTGAAGATTTAGGTCTTTACACAGAGACACCAACATTACCTTTTGCAACACTTGGAACTCTAGGATGGTCCCATTCAAATGCCGCAGTTGATGATGGGTCATCACAATTTTTCTTCTTTTTATATGAAGCAGAATTAAATCCAGCGGGTCGCAATTTAATTGATGGAAGGAATGCTGCCTTTGGTTACGTTGTAGATGGATTTGATGTATTAGAAGAGCTTACTAAAGATGACACAATAATTTCTATTGATGTTTTAGAAGGGATTGAAAACCTCAAATTAAATGCATAAAGAAATATTAGAAGATATAGGGGAAAAAGAATTAATAAATAGGCTAGGAAAATTTATGCCTAAGAATCAAGTTTCAGATGATTGCGCTTTAATCAAAACTAAAAATGAAAATTTACTTGTTAATACTGATTCTTTAGTGGAAAATGTTCATTTTAATGACATTAGTATTTGTCCTCAAGACCTTGGGTGGAAAGCAGTTGTAAGCAACATCTCTGACTTATTATCTAGTGGAAGCAAAAAAACTATTGGTATTACAATAAGCCTAGTTCTACCTGTTCGAACTGAGTGGATTTGGGTTGAAGAAGTATACAAAGGCATAAATAAAGCATTAAAAGAATATGGCGGATTGATTCTAGGGGGAGACTGCTCAAAGGGGAATGAAAAAATCATTTCAATTACGGCCTTTGGAATTCAAGGTGAGCTTGAATTAAGAAGAAACGCATGTAAACCAGGAGATATAATCTTAAGTACAGGAATTCATGGTCTTAGCAAACTGGGATTTTTGATACAAAATAAAATTAATTTTGATAATGAAATTTCTCTTAATGAAAGATTAATCGTTAAGTCTATTGAACATTTTTGTCGCCCTAGAATTTACCCAAATTTTCTAAATAATCTCCTCAAAACTCGCTCCAATAAAAATATAACGAGAATAGGATGTACTGATAGCAGTGATGGCCTATTTCAAGCCTTACAAGATTTAGCAATAGCTAGCAACTGCAAAGCGATCATAAACTATAAAAAAATACCTAAAGATAAGGATTGGCCTAAAGGAGAAAAATGGGACGAATACTATTTTTTTGGAGGAGAAGATTATGAATTAATTTTCTCATTGCCCAAAAAATGGGCAGAAAATTTATCTAAACTTGATAAAAATATTAATGAGATTGGTTTTTTTACTGATGGTAGACCATCAATAGAATTCAAAGATTATAAAAAAAACAAATTATTTAACAACACACCTTTCAAACACTTTTAATTACTCCCAATTTTTAGCAACAATTTCTGCTAAATCTACAACTCTCTGACTATAACCCCACTCATTGTCGTACCATGCAAGCACCTTTACAAGGTTATCTCCAATACACATAGTAAGATCACTATCTACAATTGATGATTCATTGGTACCTGCATAATCGCTTGACACTAATGGTTCATCTCCATACTTAATAATGCCTTTCATTGTACTTAGAGATGCTTCCTTAAGGGCATTATTGACTTCTTCAGCAGTGACAGATTTAGAAGATTCAAAAACAAAATCTACTGCTGAAACGTTAGGAGTTGGAACTCTCATTGCAATTCCAGTTAATTTGCCTTTCATTTCTGGGTATACAAGAGCTACTGCTTTTGCAGCTCCTGTAGAAGTAGGAACTATGTTTGTAGCAGCGGCTCTAGCCCTTCTTAGATCTCTATGACTATTATCTAAAATTCTTTGATCACCTGTATAACTATGAATTGTAGTCATCAAACCTTTATTAATCCCAAAAGTTTGATCTAAAACTTTGACTACTGGAGCTAAACAGTTTGTTGTACAACTAGCATTACTCAAAATATCGTAATCTTTATGATTATATGTATCAGCATTAACTCCAACTACATAAGTACCAACGCCATCCCCTTTACCAGGCGCAGTTAAGATAACTTTTTTTGCTCCTACTTCTAAGTGCTTACTTGCACCTACGTCTGTATTAAATACTCCAGTAGATTCAATAACCAAATCTACACCCCAGTCTTTCCAGGGGAGATTCATTGGATTTCTATCTGAGAAACATTTAATTGTTTTGTTATTAATTACAAAAGTATCATCAGTATATTGAATATCAACACCATCAAGTTGACCAAGGACTGAATCGTATTTTAATAAATGAGCATTAGTCTTAGGATCTGATGTAACGTTAATTCCGACTACTTCAATATTGGTGTAAGCACCTCTACTAAGCCAACAACGCATAAAATTTCGACCAATTCTGCCAAAGCCGTTAATTGCAACACGCAAAGTCATAACTAATAATTTCTAAATGATTAACCTAAGTTGCTGATCATACTGAATTTTGTGCAATAACGTAAGGTTTTTTTGATTTATTAAGCAAATAAGTCTAGTTTTGTATTAATTCAAGGAAAAAAAACATTTTTTTTTAAGAAAAAATAGCAAAATTTTACCTAGAAGTTATTTTGATTTAAGTAAAAGATAAACATTGGATAAAAAATTACTTTTGAAAAGTCATTTTCATTTTATTGGGATCGGAGGTATTGGGATGTCAGCATTAGCAATAGGTTTACTTAAAAAAGGTTGTTCAGTTTCAGGATCTGATTTAGTAAAAAACAATGAAACTAATAAATTGGAGAAACTAGGAGCAGTAATCTTTACTTCTCAAGTTCGACAAAATATTGAATTTGTTACTTCAAAATTTACCAACAGATTGATTAATTTTGTTGTAAGCTCCGCGATCAAGCCAGAAAATGAAGAATTTTCGTATTGCAAAGAAAAAAATTTATCAATAAAACATCGTTCAGAGATACTTGCGATGCTAATGCGCACTTATACGGCATTAGCGATAGCAGGCAGCCACGGAAAAACATCAACTAGTACATTTCTTTCTACGATACTTGAGTTATGCACGCGTAATTCTTCTTCAATAACTGGAGGAATAATTCCTATTTACAACTCTAATTGTCATCTAGAAAATACAAAATACTTAGTAGCTGAAGTTGATGAATCTGATGGAACTATTAACAAATATAAATCTGATATTGGAATAATCAATAACATTGATTTTGATCATTGCGATCACTTTTCTAATTTAAGTGAAGTCATATCTTCTTTTAAAAGTTTCGCTAAAAACTCTAAAAAATTATTACTTAATTTTGATTGTGAAACCTCAAGAAAAAATTTTTATTCTAATTGTAAGTGGTCAAACTCTACGGCTAAAAACGTAGCATATGCAATAATCCCGACTGAAATCAATTCAAAGTATACAATTGGAAAATATTATGAAAATGGAAATTTTATCAGTAATTTAAATATTCCAATTCCAGGACTACACAATCTATCCAATATCACCGCAGCAATAGCAGCTTCCAGAATGATAGGAGTAGATTTTAAAGAAATTAAGAAAAATTTAAAATATTTGAAACTGCCAAAAAAAAGATTTGAATTTAGAGGCCAAATAGATGAAAGAAATTTATATGATGATTATGCTCATCACCCAAACGAAATAAAAGAGACGATTAAATTAGGAAGATTATTTATTGAGCAAAAAAATAATAATGAATTTCAAAAAAATAGATTAGTTGCTTTATTTCAACCTCATAGATATTCTCGAGTAAAGCAATTTAATAAAGAATTCGCTGAAGAATTATCAAAAGCAGATGTTATTTATGTGACAAGTATTTATGGAGCAGGAGAAGGAAACGAAGATAAAATTACTTCGAAAATTATTACAGATTTGATTTATAAAAAAAATAAAAATGTTAGTTACATAAATAATTATTATGAAGTTTCAAAGAATTTTTACGAATTAACTCAAAAAGGGGATTTAATTTTGAATATGGGAGCTGGTGATTGTCATAATTTCTGGTCAATTTTAAATGAAAAAAATAATTAAAATTAATAACTAATTTATGAATAAAAAAATTTTTTCTGAAAACTGTAATTTAAGTAGTTATACAACTATAAAAGTGGGAGGAGTGGCTGAATATTTTGCTGAGCCAAGAAGTATTGAAGAACTTTCATATCTAATAACATGGGCTAATTTAAATAAACAAAGATGTCAAATAATTGGCGCAGGTTCAAATCTTTTAATAAATAATATTTTTATAAAAGGCTTAGTTATTTGTACAAAAAAATTAAAATCACTAAAGATAGAAGCATATTCAGGAATTATTGAAGCGGAAGCAGGTGTAATGCTCCCAACATTATCTAATTTTCTTGCTAAAAATGGATTACAAGGAGGGGAATGGGCTGTCGGAATTCCAGGAACATTAGGAGGAGCAATTTATATGAATGCTGGCACAGGTAATTTTTCGCTAGCAAAAAATCTTATTTCCGTAAAAGTTATTAATAATAAAACTCTTGAAAAACTTGAAATTGAAAAAAAAGATATCAATTTTGAGTATAGATTTAGCTCTTTTCAAAGAAACGATTTATCAATTATTAGTGCAAGATTACATTTTGAACCTAATGGAAATATAAAAAAATTAATTCATACAACCAAAAATAACCTTAAATTAAAAACAGAAACACAACCATATCATCAACCAAGTTTTGGAAGTGTTTTTAAAAATCCTGAAAATAATTATGCTGCAAAAATAATTGATGATATGGGTTTAAAGGGATTTAAAATTGGCGGTGCTGAAATTTCTACAATGCATTCAAATTTTATAATTAATACTTCTTCAGCAAGTTCAAAAGATATTTACGAATTAATAACAGTAATTCAACAAAAAGTACTACAAAACAAAGGGATTTATTTGCAACCAGAAGTAAGAATGATTGGTTTTGACTATCCTAACTAAAGAAACGTTTTTACAAAATGGCGGGTTTTGGACTTCCTAACTTTGGACAACTTACAGAAGCTTTTAAAAAAGCTAAACAAATTCAGCAAGATGCTCAAAAATTACAAGATGAACTTGAAAATATGGAGATTGAAGGCAAAAGTGATGATGAGATGATAAAAGTTTGGATAAGTGGCAACCAACTTCCTTTAAAGGTAGAAGTACAAGAAAATATTTTAAATGCAGATAAAGAAAAAATAGAGCAAAACATTCTACAAGCTATTCAAAAAGCTCATGAATTATCAACCACAACTATGAAAGAAAGGATGAATGATTTGACTGGTGGATTAAATCTTAATCTTCCTGGTTTTGAGAATAGTGACTCTTAGACGACTCAATCATTTCTTTATAAAAAGAATATCTTTCGAAGGATTTATTTAAATTACATCCCTCATCATTTAAATGTAAGCAGTTACGAAATTTACACTTAATTCCTTCTTCGATTACCTGTTTATATATTTCTGAATAAAGATTTGGTAACAACTTAATATCAACCTCTAGGGGCTGCATGTTAAAACCTGGAGTATCCACAATGTAACTTTGATTCGACATAGAAAATAACTCAACATTTCGAGTAGTATTTTTTCCTCTCTTAATTTTATTGGAAACTGGAGAAGTGCTATTTTGAAGACCTGGAATAATCTTATTTAGCAAAGTAGTTTTGCCAACGCCTGAAGGGCCCATAAAAATTGAACATTCTTTTTGCTTTAACTCGGCTAATAAATTTTTAAAACAATCAGATTTCTGTAAATTTAAAGTTATTACTTGGTAACCCCATTTCTCAAATTTATCAAGTAGATATGATCTTCTTTTATCAGAAATTAAATCACACTTTGTCAAAACTAATGAGACTTCAACTCCCATTGATTCTGCTGATATCAAAAACCTATTAACTTGAGATAAATTTAACTCTGGTTCTTCAACGGAAAAAGTAACATATATGTTAGAAATATTTGCAACTGAGGGTCTAACTAAAAGATTTTTTCTTTTTTTTAGACTTGTTATCACTGCGCGTTTACTTTTAATATCAATTTTTTCAATCGCTACTTCGTCTCCAACATAAATTAATTGATCCTTGAAATTTATAGACTTTTTAACCTTACATAAAAATTTCTCGCTATTTCCAGAGTTTTCTTGATTTTTTAAATCAACTAAAAAAAAATGATTAAATTTTTTTGTAACTAAACCTAAATATTTGCTGTTAATTTTCATTCAATATTTTTATTTTTATAAATTTTTCATTTTCTTTAATTTGTTTAAAGAACCATCCCATCTCTCTTAAATTGTTTAATACCATTTCTTCTGGTTCACCTTTATCTAGTTCAACAATAAGTTGCTCATTTTTAGATAACTTCTCCAAAGCCAATTTAATTTTGACGACATTTAAAGGACATGGAACAGATTTAAGATCCAAATGCTTTATGGAAGTCATGAAGATTCTTTACCAAATAATTTACTAAAAAGTCCACTACTGGAATTAATATTTTTATCTGAATATTGAGAAGCTAAATCCTCTAAAAGCTCTCGTTCTGCGTCGGTTATACGAGTTGGTAATTTTACTTTTACTAAGACTTCATGATTTCCTCTCGCAACCGGGTTACCAAGTCTAGGTACTCCTTTATTCTCAAGAGAAAGAGTTGTATTTGGCTGCGTTCCACTTGGAATTTTTAAATTAACATCTCCATCGACTGTAGTAATTTTTACAGTGTCACCTAAAATAGCCTGTAAATAACTTACTGCTATTTCTGAGTAAATAGTTACACCATCTCTTTTAAGTTTTGAATCATTCTTAACCTTTATAAAAACATAAAGATCTCCAGGTGGACCTCCTTTCAAACCAACATTTCCCTCGCCGGAAACTCTTAATTTAGTGCCAGTATCAACTCCTGCAGGAATGTTAATTCTTAATTTTTTTCTGACTTGCTTTACGCCATTGCCACCGCAAGTTACACATGGATCTGCAATTATCTGGCCAACACCATTACATGAAGGACATTCAGCTACTTGCGTGAAATTACCAAAAGGTGTTCTTGTAGCTCTTCTAACTTGTCCACTTCCACCACATGTTGAACATGTTTTGGGGCCGGTTCCTGGTTTTGCACCTGTTCCCCTACAGACTTCACATGTCTCCAAATGAGGAATTTTAATTTCTCTTTGTTGGCCAAAAATTGCATCTTTAAAGTCAACATTAAGGTCATACCTTAGATCATCTCCTTGTTGAGGACCTCTTCTTTGTGTTCTTCCACCTTGGGGATTTTGCCCTCCAAAGCCATTGAAAAAAGTTTCAAATAAATCTGCAAAGCCACCCATATCTCCCATATCAGGCATTCCAGCTGCACCCCCAAGGCCAGCCTCTCCAAATTGGTCATATCTTGCTCTAGTTTCAGGATCAGCTAATGCTTCGTAAGCCTTACCAATTTCTTTAAATTTATCTTCCGCTCCAGGTTCTTTATTAACATCAGGATGGTATTGTCGTGCTAATTTTCTATAAGCCCTTTTTAAGGTATCTGCATCAGCATCTCTTGAAACTCCAAGTATTTGGTAAAAATCAGCCATTAGATAATGCTCAAATAAGAATTTGGAATTTATACATCTTCAGAAGTATTTGCCTCTGAATTAACATCCCCTTCAACTGTATCCTGTTCTACTTCCTGTTGTGAATTTTGTTTGCCGGGTCCCATAGAAACCTTAACCAATGCATGTCTCAAAACCCTACCCTCTAGATGATATCCTCGCTGTAATTCTTCAATAATAAAATCCTCTTCTAACTCTTCACTAGGTTCTCTTAATACAGCTTCATGCAAGTTTGGATCAAATTGCTGACCAACAACTCTCATGGGTGAAACTCCCTGTTGTTTTAAAACTTCTACTAATTGTTTATACAATCCTTGATAACTTCTATGAAGAGCTTGAGCTTCTTCACTTTCTGGTTTAAGTTGTTGTCTTGCTCTCTCAAAATTATCAACAATAGGTAGTATTGCAGTTAAAGTCTTTGAAACAAGTTGGGTTTTTAAATCGTCCTGATCCCTAGACTGCCTTTTTCTGAAATTATCAAAATCTGCTGAAATTCTTACATATTGATTTTTTAGTGTTTCATATTCTTTTTCTAATTGTTCTAATCTTGCATCATTATTTGAGATAGTATTTTTTAATTCTTCAGTATTTATTTCCTCCGTTTTTGGAGAAGATAATTCATCAATTTCGGTAGTTAAATTTTGGGTAGATGATGTATCTTCAGGAGCATTATCCTGATTAGAATCATCATTTTCTTTATTATCAATATTGTCTGATTGATTTTCAATCATTTTTCTAAAATTTATTAGAACTATTGTCCAATAAAGTGATGCACAAAACAAGTTGCGGAAGGCCGCACAAATATTTATTTAGGAACAAACCTTAAGGCTAATCCATTGTTGCAGTATCTTTTGCCAGTGGGAAGTGGCCCATCATTGAAGACATGTCCTTGATGACCTCCACACCTAGAGCAATGATATTCGGTTCTAGGAACAATTAACTTGAAATCAACTTTTGTTTCTACTGATCCTTGAATTGAGTCCCAAAAACTTGGCCATCCTGTACCACTATCAAATTTTTTATCTGAAGAAAAAAGCGGCAAATCGCATCCTGCACAGTGAAAAATCCCTTTCCTCTTCTCATTATTTAATTGGCTGCTAAAAGCTCTTTCAGTCCCTTCCTCTCTCAAAATATAATATGATTCCGGACTAAGCCTAGCCTTCCATTCATCTTTTGATAAATTCCAATCTTCTTTAGAAGGCAGTGAAGATGCTAATACTTGGATGGGATTAAAGATTTTTTTTAAGATTGACATGGTAGGAATTAGAATAAAAGTTCTTCTTGATAGAAATTGATTCATATATTTAAATCACAAAAAAATAATGGATTTCATTAAGCCTAATTCTATTAAAAATATTCATAAATTAAGTATTGCTCCAATGATGGATTGTACTGATAAGCACTTCAGAATGATAATGAGAAAAATAAGTTCTCAAGCTCTTTTGTATACGGAAATGATTGTGGCCCAGAGTTTAGTTTTTACAAATAAAAAAGAAAATTTTCTAGATTTTAATGACGAAGAACACCCGATATCAATTCAGTTTGGAGGAGACGACCCTAAAATCCTTAAAGAGGCAGCCCAAATGGCACAGGATTGGGGTTATGACGAAATAAACTTTAATGTTGGTTGTCCTAGTCCAAGGGTCTGTTCTGGAAATTTTGGGGCTTCACTTATGAAAGAACCTGAAAAAGCTGCAAAATGTATAGAATCCTTAAAAAATAATTGCAACTTACCGGTTACGATCAAACACAGAATCGGTGTAGACAATGATGATAGTTTTACTAATTTGAATAATTTCGTAAGAATTATCGCAAATGCTGGTGCAGACAGATTTACAGTTCATGCGAGGAAAGCCATATTAAAAGGTCTAAATCCAAAACAAAATAGGAGCATACCACCACTAAATTATGAAGTAGTAAAAAAATTGAAAAAATCAAATCCAGAATTATTAATAGAAATCAATGGAGGTTTAACAAATATCGATGAATCACTAAAAGCCTTGAGTGATTTTGATGGGGTCATGATTGGACGGTCAATTTATAAACATCCTTTGAGATGGGCTGAAATTGATCAAAAGATTTATGGAATTAATAAAAAACCCAATTCAGCTTCAAATATTATATTCTCCTTAATTCCATACATAGAAGCGCATTTAAACAATGGAGGAAAATCTTGGGATATTTGTAAACATCTTATAAATTTAGTTGAAGGTATACCAAAAGCTAAAATTTGGAGAAATCAAATTACTAATAAATCTATAAAAAATGAATTAAATATTGAATATTTATTTAAATTAACGACATCACTTGAAGAAATGGGTTATTAATTTGTCTCGTTTGAAGCATTGCTGTCATTGGACACGCCCCTTTTTCTTCTGATCCTACCATTTTCATATTCAGAATTATCAGAATTGCCATAGCTTCTGTCTTCCCAACCTTCTGCTCCAGAAGATTTATTAGCGTTAGAGTTATTAGATCCATTATTGCCGCCACCGTAGCCGCCGCCTCCATAACCACCATTATTGCCGCCACCGTAGCCGCCGCCTCCATAACCACCATTATTGCCGCCACCGTAGCCGCCGCCTCCATAACCACCATTATTGCCACCACCGTAGCCGCCGCCTCCATAACCACCATTATTGCCACCACCGTAGCCGCCGCCTCTTCCTCCTCTACGAGACCCACCAGAACCTCTTGGCTCAGCTTTATTAATTCTCAATGGTCTACCCATAAGCTCCGTGCCTTGCAAACCATCAATAGCTGTTGACTCAGTCGCCTCATCTACCATTTCAATAAATGCAAATCCTCTTTTCCTTCCAGTATCTCTCTCCAATGGAAGAGAACAATTTTGAACCTGACCAAAAGGAGCAAACAACTGTATAACGTCTTCACGCTCTGCGCGGAACGGCAAATTGCCAACAAAAATACTCACTTTAAACTCAACAAAAAATTTTCTTATAAAAAACTACAATGAGTAGTCCCATATCGTTGCTCTGTTATTCTACTTCAAAGCATACCCTTGTTGTAGAAAAATAATTGAGATTCATAGTAACAACCTTTTTTGCCAATTATTTACCTCTTTTTCTACCTGAACAAAACCTGTACCACCTTCACTATTTCTTGATTTAACGACATTAAGAGGTTTAAGATCCTTAAAAACATCCTCATCAAATTCGGGATGAAATTTTTTAAATTCCTCAATTTTGAGATGTTTAAATAACATTTTTCTCTCCAAGCAATATTTAACCATTTGACCAACAACTTGATAAGCAGTCCTAAAAGGAACATCTTTATCAACTAAGTAATCTGCCAAATCAGTAGCATTAGAAAAGTCGTTTTCTACAGAATCAGATAGATTTTTAATATTAAATTCAATACCCTCATTTATTAAAATAGTCATTGCTTTAATACAAGAAGTTATTGTTTCTGAAGTATCAAATAATGGCTCTTTATCCTCTTGAAAATCCTTATTGTAAGAAAGTGGCACACCTTTAACCATCGTTAACAACGCCTGGAGATGTCCATACACTCTTCCTGTTTTACCTCTTATCAATTCTGGAACGTCAGGATTTTTTTTCTGCGGCATTAAGCTACTTCCTGTGGCACATTTATCTGTTAATTTTGCAAAAGAAAATTCATCAGTTACCCACAAAATTATTTCCTCTGAAATTTTACTCAAATGAGACATCAATATCGCAGATGCAGAAACAAACTCTATACAAAAGTCTCTATCACTTACTGCATCAATACTGTTTTTATAAATCTTTTTAAAACCCAATTCTGCGGCTGTAAAGTGCCTATCTATTTTTATTTTTGTTCCAGCTAATGCTGCTGCACCTAAGGGAGAAATGTTAACTCTTGAGCGTACTTCTTTATATCTTTCATGGTCTCTTTGGAGCATTTCTACATAAGCCAATAAATGATGAGCCAAAGACAATGGTTGAGCTCTTTGCATGTGGGTATATCCGGGAATTAAGGTATAAATATTGGATTTCGCAAGATTTAAGAAGGATTTTTGCAAATCGGTTATTAAAATTTCAATATTGTCAATCTCTTTTCTAAGCCACAATCTTATATCTGTACCAACTTGATCATTTCTACTTCTACCTGTGTGTAATTTTTTTCCAGTTTCACCAATTAAACTAATCAGCTTTTCTTCTATGCAATAATGAATATCTTCAGAAGGTGGACTAGGAGAAAATTTACCCTCCAAATACTCTACTTTTATCAACTCTAATCCATTAATAATTTGCAAAGCTTCAGCAGAAGATAAAACTTTTGTTTTGCCAAGCATTTTCGCATGAGCAATCGAGCAATCTAAATCTTCTAAAATAAGTTTTCTATCGAAACCAATTGAGGCATTAAACTTTTCAATAAAAGGGTCAAGTGCATTATCAAACCTTTTACTCCAAACTTTTGCCATATCAATTAGTTAAATTAGGTACCTCTAATAAAGCATTATTTTATATAAGTGACAAAAAATATCTATTTCAATTGAAAAATAACCATTGAAGCATCATCTTCAAGATGTCTATTTTGCCCTGTAAAATCATCTAACTTTTTAAATATTTTATTTAAAATTTCTTGGGATGTATAAGATTGCTTGCATAATTTTGAAAGAATTTTAATTAATCTTTCTTCATCAAATCTTTGTCCTAAAGAGTTAGAAGTATCAATTACTCCATCTGTATAATAAAGAACTAAATCATTTTGATTAAGCTTTATTTCACCACAGTGATATTCAGCATCTTTTTGTAGTCCAAGAACAAATCCTTTTGCGTCTAATTTAAAAATTTTCTGATCTGCACTTTTCCAAAGCAGAGGAGGATTATGGGCTGCATTAGCAAATCTCAATTTTTTAGTTCTAGGATCATAATCTGAGTAAAATAATGTCACAAATCTATGCGATTGATCTAAATCATTTAGTGCTAGTTGATTCAAATCGTGCAAAATTCTATCTGGAGGCAAACCTGTAAGAACCTCTGCACGAAGCATTCCTCTTAACATAGTCATTAAAAGACCGGCTGGAATCCCTTTACCCATGACGTCACCTATTACAAAAGCCCATCTTGATTTTTCTTTCCTTTTTTCAGAGATATTCGTCTTTAAGCACATAAAGTCATAGTAATCTCCACCGAGCTGAAGAGCTGGTCTACAGTGCGCAGCCATGTCTATACCATGGATAATTGGACAATAATCGGGTAATAATTGAGATTGAATTTCAGCACCAGTTGAAATTTCTCTATCTACATTTTCATGCTTTTTCTTTGTTTTTATTAAGTAGTGATTTTCTAATCCAACAGCTAGACAATTTTCAATAAAGTTAAAATTACTATCTTCAGTAATCGACCGTCTAGAAATATCTTCACTAAAAATATAAATAAATCCTCTACATTTGCCTCTAGATATTATTTTTTTTGTTTCAATTTTATATTTTTTAAATTTATTTTTTAAAGCATTTTCAAAAGTTAGAATTTCTTTTATTTTAAAATTTTTTGAAAAATGAAATTGATGCAAAAAAGAATGAATCTCTTCTTGAAATGTTAAATATTTATAATTAGCAGAAATTTTAATATTTTCATTCCATATCTCCCCCTCGTAATTTAAAGGCATAATTAAAATTATATTCTCAGAAAAAATATGTTTAAAAATTAAGCATACATAATCCAGTAATTTATTTATATTGGAAAATGACTTTAAATAATATGCTAAGGAAGATGCAATTTCAGCAAATTTATATTTATTTTTTAGATTTACTTTAGAATCATTTTCTAAAAAATTTTGGATAAATTTATTCGAAAATATTTCTTCTTTTTGATTATTTGTCAAAACAAATCTATTAGATAAATATGTTTTAACATTAAATTTAAGTTTTTAAAAAAAATTAATTAAATATTTATTTATCTGCAAGCATAGCCTCTACAAATTCATAACTATTAAAAGGCCTCAAATCTTTTATACCTTCTCCAGCTCCAATAAACCTTATAGGCAAATTTACTTCTTCAGATACAGCTAAAGAGACACCTCCTCTAGAAGTGCCATCTAATTTAGTAATAATTGCTCCACTTAAATCTGCTGATTTAGCGAAACTTTTAGCTTGTTTTAAGCCATTTTGTCCCTGACTAGCATCTAAAACTAATAATGATTCAACAATTGCATCTGGGACTTTTTTATCAATAATTTTTTTTATTTTTGCTAATTCATCCATCAAATTATTTTTTGTTTGTAATCTACCTGCTGTATCAACAAGTAATAAATCAACATTTCTTTTTTTTGCAGAATTAATTGCATCAAAAACTACAGCAGCTGGATCAGCATTTTTTGATTGATTAGATATAACGTCAACATTACTTCTGTCTCCCCACACTTTAAGTTGTTCTACTGCAGCCGCTCTAAAAGTATCAGCAGCAGCAATCAAAGTTTTATAATTACTTCTTGATGACAAATATGCTAATTTTCCTAATGTAGTAGTCTTACCAACACCGTTAACTCCTACTAATAACCAGACATTTAATTTACCCTTTTGGGGAACTAAAAGATCAGAGCCCGAATTTTTTATTGGTTTATCAATAATTAATTTTAATTCCTTCTTCAAGAATTTTATCCCTGCTTCTGCTCCAACGACTTCCTCGTTTAATTTTGTTCTAAGTGAACTTATAACTTTATCGGTTGAATCAATCCCTACATCAGCTCTTATTAATAGAGTCTCTAAATCATCAAGAGATTCAGGAGTAAGAGGATCATCTCCCAATTTATCCAATAATTCAGTGACAAATCCTTTTCGGGTTTCTTCTAATCCTCTCCGTAATTTAGTTAACCAATCAATTTCGTCAATCGAAATTTGATTTATTTTTTTTCCTTGAGCAGCTAGTACCATTGCAGACCAAGTAAAATTATCATCAAATTCTCCTAATTCAGGTTCAGCAATAGTTTTAGACTGACCAGCAATATTTTCTGTATTAGGAATATAAATCAATTCTTGCTTTTGCTCTTCCTGTTTCTCTAATTCTTGCTTTTGCTCTTCCTGTTTCTCTAATTCTTGCTTTTGCTCTTCCTGTTTCTCTAATTCTTGCTTTTGCTCTTCCTGTTTCTCTAATTCTTGCTTTTGCTCTTCCTGTTTCTCTAATTCTTGCTTTTGCTCTTCCTGTTTCTCTAATTCTTGCTTTTGCTCTTCCTGTTTCTCTAATTCTTGCTTTTGCTCTTCTTGTCGTTTTTTTAAAAGTGCATAAGCTTGTGCAGCCCATTCACGAGAATTATCAGAATCAGTATTAGTCATTATTACCTATAGTTCGTAATTAAAATTTTCTAAATACTATTTATTTATATCAAATAATTATGACAATTAAATTGATTGTAATCTCCTTAAAACTCCATTAATAAATTTTCTTCCTTGCAAATCACTATATTTATTAGCCAAATTAACAGCCTCATCACAAGCAACAGCTACAGGTGTGTTCAAAAAATTGATATCAACGTAAGCAAGACGCAGAATATCCCTATCAATTCTTGGTAATCTTTTTAATCTCCAGCCATCCATTACTTGATCAATATCAGAATCAATACTTTTAAGATTATTAACTATATTACAAATCCTTTGATTTACATCCTCTCTAATATCTATTTGACCGCTAGAAACAATTAATTTTGGAAAGTCTAAAGTTACAGAGAGTGTATTCATTACGGTTTCAATTTTTGTAAGAGATTTTTTTAACTCATCTCGAACATTTGAATAAGAGGAACCAACACCCTCTTGCAATTCACTATCTAATATTTTTTGTGAAGCATTTTCTAACTCTGACTCGCAATTATCTAATTGCTCTCTGCAATGGTTTATTAGAGAATCCAAAGCAGATTCAAAAATTTCTTCTATCTGAAATTTATTTAATTTAAAATCACCTTTATCTTTTATAAGGCCAAGAGAAATTAAAGATAATTCTCTAGAAAGGGATCTATTATGCATCAATTAAGAAGAAGTATTAGTGGAAGCTCGTAATTGAGAAAACAATTTTGAAAATGTTGGATTTGTGGTGTTATTTTTCTCATCTGGATTAACTATCCCAGCAGAAATTATTGTTCTAAAAGCATCTTCAACAGAAATATCCAAATCCTTAACAGAAGACTCAGGAACAAGTGTATACCATCCAGTGGTTGGGTTTGGTGCTGTAGGAATAAAAACACTAAGTAACTTTTCTTCCAATTCTGGCTGTAGAGAAGGTCCTACATCTCCAGTTACAAAGCCTACACTATATAGTCCCTCACGAGGATATTCAACTAAAACAACTCGTCTAAATCTATTAGATTTATTACTTAAGAAAGTTTCTAGTAATTGTTTAAGAGTCTTATAGACCGCTCCAGCTACTGGAATTTTTGATAAAGTACCCTCGCCAAATTCTAACAACCATCTTCCTACAAAATTTCTCGCCATTAAGCCTATAAGCAGAATAGCTAATAAAGGAACAGTTAAACCTAAAGTGAGATTAATTAAATCTTGTAATAAAGGATTTAAGTTAATAAAAGGATTAAGTTGTTTTGGGACTGAAGTAACTAACGTTAAAACAAATTTACTTACTAGTGATGACAGCCAGATTGTTGTTGCTAGTGGTATTACAACTAACAACCCAGCAATAAGATCATTTTTAAGATCTTGTTGCAGCCTAGATCCTAGATTGGAATCTTGATTTTGATTAGATTCAACCAAAATAACGTTTTAACTATATTAACTTTACTAATAATTTAACTGTTTTTACTAAGTTAGGATATATTTTTCTTAAATATATCTATTTTATTTATAAGTTTATTCTCCAAAAATAACTTTTAAAAGAAATGCTTTAAAGAAAAAGAAATGATGAATACGATTCAAGACAAAAAAGAAATAAGTAAAAAATTAAAAGAAAGAGCTATTTTTGAAGGTTTTACAATTGCCGGAATAGCTTCAATACCAGGTAGTTCGCGCGTAAAATTAAGAACCAATGCATTAGAAAGATGGTTAGCAAATAACTATCATGGTGAAATGAAATGGATGGAAGCAGAAAAAAGAAAAAATATAGACTCACTTTTTGAGGATGCAAAAAGTGTTTTAAGCGTTGGATTTAATTACATTAATTCACAAAACAACAACAATAATTTCCTCAAGGTTGCTAAATTTGGCCAAGGGGATGATTATCATAAAGTAATTCACAAAAAATTAAAGAATATTGGTAAATGGATCAACGTAGAAATCCCTGATTGCAAATGGAAAATATGTGTTGATACATCTCCACTTCTTGAAAAAGCATGGGCAGAGGAATCAGGTATTGGTTGGATAGGCAAAAATAGTAATTTAATAAGTAAAAAAAACGGTTCTTGGTTTACTTTGGGTTTTATGCTTCTCACAAAAGATTTAATGCCAGATAAACCTCATCAATCACTTTGTGGAAAATGTGATCTTTGTATCGAACATTGTCCAACAAAGGCAATCGTAGAACCATTTGTAATACAATCAGATCTTTGCATTGCCTATCACACAATAGAGAGCAGAAATAAAACTATTCCAAAGAAAATAAAAAAAAATTTAGGTGGCTGGGTTGCAGGATGTGATATTTGTCAAGACGTTTGTCCATGGAATAAATCAGTGGCATACAACAATAATTCTGAAACTACACCGAAAGAATGGATTAAAAATCTTAATATTGAGTCCCTAGATTGGGACGATAAAACATGGCAAGAAAATCTTAAAGGAACTACTTTGAAAAGAATTAAACCGTGGATGTGGAAAAGAAACATACAAGCAAATATAGAGAATAATAAAATTAAAATATGAAGAAGTTTTTTAAAAAAACAATCTGGATCTCATTAATCTGCTTTTACTTTTTTCAAATAGAAAGAGTTCGAGCAATAGTTCCCTATTATTATTTGCCAACAATAAAAAATTTACAAAAGCAAAGTTTATATATTGGCAAAAATGCATATCAACTACTTTATTTTGGTCAATATAAAGACAGTCTTAACTTAGCCAAAGTAGCTGTAAAAATTAATTCAAAAGATGAAAAACTATGGTTGATTTTGGCTGAAGCACAAATAGCTAACAAAAAATACAAAAACGCATTAAATTCTCTAAATAAAGCGGAACAGATCAATTCAAATATTAGCGAAATATATTTTGCTAAAAGTAATGTTTATTTAAAAACTTCCGAAGAGACAAAAGCAAAAAATGCTTTAGAAAAAGGAATAAAGATTGAGCCTAATAACCACAAAGCTATTTTTCAATTAGGAAATATTCTATTAATGGAAAAAAATTATTTGGGAGCTATCAAATTGTTTGATAAATCTATAAAAATTAAACCTGATTTCTGGCAAGCAATCAATAACAAAGGTTTAGCTTATTTCGAGAGAAACAATATAAATCTCTCAATCAAACTTTTCGAAAGTGCAATCTCAATTGAAGAAAATGCTGAACCATTACTAGGCCTAGCCTCATGTATAAATATCAATGATAATAAATTAGCAATTCAATTAGCAAAAAAAGCTTTGGCTAAAGATCCCAAATATGTCAATTATGATTTTAGAAGAGAACAGTTATGGGGAGAAAAATTACAAGCCACTACGGAAATTCTTTTACAAAATGAACAACTAAGAAAAGATGTAATACTGGCAAAATCCAAAATAAATGAATCATCTTAGTGTTCAATACTGGTAAATATTGTTTTACCTATTAGTCTTAATTTAGTTAATTAATATTTATTCAAGTTTGCGCTTTAATGGATAAGAAAAACTTCACTTCCATCTCGCTTCAAGAAGAAATGCAACGTTCTTATTTGGAGTATGCGATGAGCGTCATAGTTGGACGTGCGTTGCCTGATGCAAGAGATGGTCTTAAGCCTGTACAAAGAAGAATCATTTTTGCAATGTATGAATTAGGTTTAACTCCTGATAAACCATTCAGAAAGTGTGCAAGAGTTGTTGGAGACGTACTTGGAAAATACCACCCTCATGGAGATCAAGCAGTTTACGATGCATTGGTAAAGCTAGTACAAAATTTCTCAACTAAATATCCTACTCTTGATGGCCATGGAAATTTTGGATCTGTAGATAATGATCCGCCGGCAGCAATGAGATATACTGAGACCAGATTAGCTCCAATAGCTCATAAGGGATTTCTTGAAGAAATTGGATCAGAAACAGTAAACTTTTCAAATAACTTTGACGGTTCTCAAAAAGAACCAGATGTTCTTCCAGCCCAACTTCCATTTTTATTGTTGAACGGCTCATCAGGTATTGCTGTTGGGATGGCAACAAATATTCCCCCTCACAATCTAGGCGAAATTGTAGATGGTTTAGTTGCCTTAGTTAAAAATAAAGATATTAGTGATAAAAAACTTTCTAACATTATCAAAGGACCTGATTTTCCTACAGGTGGAGAATTAATTTATAGTCAAGCAATAGAAGAACTTTATCAAACTGGAAAAGGATCTATAACTATAAGAGGAGTTTTAAATACGGAAGAGGTAAATTTAGGCAAAGGGAAACATAAAAAAAATGCAATAATCATTACGGAACTTCCTTACCAAATTAATAAAGCAGGTTGGATTGAAAAGCTCGCAGAACTTGTTAATTCAGGTAAGATTATTGGGATTTCTGATATTAGGGATGAGAGCGACAGAGATGGAATGAGAATTGTAATAGAACTAAAAAAAGATTCTAATTCTGAACTTGTTATTTCTAATTTATATAAGAAAACAACTCTCCAAACAAACTTTGGTGCAATATTCTTAGCATTAATTGAAGGTAAACCTGTACAACTAAATCTGAAAAAATATCTCAACAATTTTCTTGAATTTAGAGAAGAAACAATTAGAAAAAGAACTTTTTATTTTCTGAAAAACACTCTTGATAAACTAGAAATATCAGAAGGTTTATCTAAAGCTACAAAAAACATAAAAAAAGTTATCACAATTATTGAAGAATCAGATAATTCTGTGCAAGCTAGATCAAAATTAATAGAAAATTTTTTCTTAAGTGAAAAACAGGCAAATTCTGTTTTGGATATGCCACTAAAAAAATTAACAAATCTAGAAAAAAATCAAATTGATAATGATATAAAAAATTTAGAAGAAAAAAAGAATTATTTTCAAAAATTGTTGAACGAAAGAGAATTGTTACTTGAATTACTTATAGAAGAATTATTAGTATTAAAGAAAAAATACAACGTTATACGTAAAACAAAAATAATTAAAAATATAAATCAAAATGAAGAATTAGAAACGCTTAATAATCAGATATTAGAAGACTTTATAAATAAAAAAACAAAATTATACGTAGACAATAGACTTTATTTGAAAAAGATGCTTTTAAGTAATTACAAGAAATCATTTGAGGTTGTAAATAAAATTATTGATAATAAAAATATTCAAAAATTTATATGTAATATTGAAAAAAATATAAAATTAATTGGAATTACAAATACTGGAAAAGTATTTAACATTGATTGGGAATCAAGTATTAATAAAGACTATAAATTAGATAATAAAATTCTTGGAAATATTCATCCAAATGAAATAATAAATTTTCATTCAATTAAAAAAGAAACAAGAAATTATTTATGCATATTAAATTCAGATGGAAAATTTAAAAAAGTTTTATTTGACGAAGATATGATTAAAAGCAATAGATCTTTCACTATTACAAAATTAAAAAATAATTTAAAAACAATTGATTCTTTTATTTCTAATGAAAGCCAAGATTTAATAATATTAACCTCTATAGGAAGAATTTTTAAATTTAATTTATCAAATAAATTTTTAACACCAACTTCTAAACAATCCCAAGGATTGAAAATTGCAAAACTTTTACCCTCAGAAAAAATCGTTTCTTGTTGTACATTTAATGATGGAGAAAATATTTTTTTAATATCTAAAAAAGGAAAAATCTTTTGCATAAATAGTAATGAAATTTACTGCTCATATGAATACAGTTTGGGATATTTGAATGAAAAAACCCAACTTAAAAACGATTACTTCCTCAAAATAATGGCCAGTAACCATTACCTTGATATTGAAACTAATAAAAATAAATCTGCAAGATTAGACCTAAATAAATTAAATTTCAAATCCAATAAATCAAACTTTTTAATTGATTGTTTAAAATTAGATGATGATGAATACCTTGAAAATTGTTTCCGACTTGAAAATTTTCTCGACTAAGATTTATATTCATTTTCAACCCAATTTAAGTACTCTTGATTTACTGTTCCAGTTACATAATCACCAGTAAAACAACTCATCTCTAAACCTTTAATAGGAGAATCACCAATTATGGATTTACGCAAACTTTCAACACTTTGATAAACAAGGTTATCAATTTCAAGTTTATCTGCGATTTCACTTATTGTCCTATTATGAGCTATTAATTCATCTCTATTAGGCATATTAATTCCATAAACGTGAGGATAACGAACAGGAGGGGCTGCTGATGTAAAAAAAACTTTATTTGCTCCTGCATCTTTAGCCATCTGGACAATTTCTTTTGAAGTAGTACCTCTTACTATCGAGTCATCAACAATTAATACATTTTTATTTTTAAACTCTGCACTCATGGCATTCAATTTTTGCCTTACAGATTTCTTACGTTTCTGCTGACCAGGCATTATAAATGTTCTGCCAACATATCTATTTTTAAAAAAACCTTCTCTATATTCTATCCCTAACTGTCTTGCAACTTGCATTGCCGCGGGTCGAGAAGAATCAGGAATGGGCATAACTACATCAATATCTCCAGAATTGATTGTTTCTTTTATTGTTTCTGCTAAGTAATCTCCCATCTTTAAACGAGCTTTATAAACTGAAATTCCATTCATAATTGAATCTGGCCTAGCTAAGTAAACATATTCAAAAGCACAGGGAAATAACCTTGGATTTTCAGAACATTGCTTAGAAAAAAACTCTCCATCAAGATTTATAAAAACAGCTTCTCCTGGATCTACATCTCTCACTACTTCATAATCATTATTCTCAAGTACTAAAGATTCGCTTGCAACCATCCATTCTTCTTTTTTAGTGGTTAATGAAAATCTTTTTCCTATTACTAATGGCCTAATACCAAAAGGATCTCTAAATGCTAATAAACCATGTCCTGAAATTAACGCAATTGAAGCATATGACCCTTGAATTCTTTTATGTAAAGATTTGACCGCATTAAAAATAATATCAGGTTCTAATTCTTGATTATGAATTTGTTCTTGTAGTTCTGTGGCAAATACATTTAACAACATTTCAGTATCACTTGAAGAATTTGTATGCCGCTTGTCGACATTAAATAACTGTTTTTCTAAATCTCTTGTATTAGTCAAATTTCCATTATGTATCAAAACAATTCCATAAGGAGCATTAACATAAAAAGGCTGTGCCTCTTCTACACTTTCTGCTGATCCCTTTGTTGCATACCTAACATGACCTAATCCAATTTTGCCAATTAAATTCCTCATATCTCTAGTTCTATAAGCAGTATTAACCTGACCTTTAACCTTATGTATATGAAAAACAGTATTTTCCATTGTTGCTATACCTGTTGAGTCTTGCCCTCTATGCTGCAAAAGCAAAAGACTATCGTAAATTTGTTGATTTACATCATTTGAAGAAACGATTCCAACTATTCCGCACATAAATTAATATCTTAAAATGATTAATAGTTGAGAAATTTTTTTCATATTTAAAAATAATCTGAAATACTATTATTAAATTTTTCGGTTAATTCCTCAACCCTAATATTGCAAATATTTTTTTCGTTGATTTTTATTTTCAGCGAGTGACTAGATACGTATCCTATTTTTTTTACATAAACACTTGATGGAAAATTTTTTTTATTTTGTTTTAAATAATTAAACCATGCATTTTGTTTAATTTTACTAATTGAAAAAATAATTCTTGACCCCCCTTCCGCAAACAATAAATTATCAACTCTATTTAAATCTTTCTCTAATTCTATAGTTGCACCCCTTGCGGACAAAATACAAGACTCTGCTAAAGCTATAGCTAAACCTCCGTCGCTTATATCATGAGAAGAAACTACAAGACTGTTTAAAATCGCATTCCTTAAAAAATTCTGGCAAAACTTTTCATCCAGCAAATCTATTTTTGGAGGCCGACCTGTGATTTCTCCATGAAAATATTCCAGATAAGAACTAGCTGCAATTGTCATATCTGATTTATATGAACCAATTAACCAGATTTGATCTTCAATATTTTTCCATTCACTACTAATAGCTTTTTCGACATTATCTAACCTACCAACCATTCCAATAACAGGAGTAGGATTAATAGGGGTAATTAGATTATCTTTATTTTTAGATTCATTATATAAAGATACATTACCTCCTGTAACAGGAGTTTCTAAAGCTTTACAGGCTTCAGCAATTCCATTACATGAAGATGAAAGTTGCCAATATCCTATTTCATTCTCAGGGGAAGAAAAATTTAAATTATTTGTAATTGCTACTGGTTCAGCACCAACACAACTAACATTTCTAGCGGACTCTGCAACGGCAGCGATAGATCCTCTAAAAGGATCAAGCGCAACCCATCTACTATTGCAATCAACTGAAGCAGCGACACCAGAAAATACTTTAGTTTTATTTTTTTTATTTTGTTCCCTTAGTCTTACTACGGCTGCATCTGATTTTCCAGGTTTAAAAACTGTATTTGACTGAACTTGAGAGTCATATTGTTTAAAAATCCATCGTTTAGAAGCTATTGATGGATTAGAGAGTAGTTTTAAAATGATTTCGGAAAAAGAGAAATTCTTATTTTCCTTCAATGAAAATATTTTTTGATCATGAATTTCTGGCAAATCATTTTCTTTCCATTCCCATTTATTTAAAAGATCATCTGGTGGGTTATTAATCACATTGTGAAAATTTACTGGAGTATCATCAGATAAGGCAGCAGTAGGTATTTGGGCCACAATTTTATCTTTATGAGAAATAATTACCTCATTAGTTCCTATCACTTCACCAATAACACTGGCATATAATCCCCATTTATTAAATTTTTCAATAAGATCATTAATTTTTTTTTCTTTAACAACAAATAACATTCTTTCTTGCGATTCCGATAATAAATATTGGTATGAGGACATATCATCTTCTCTAGAAGGAACCAAATCTAAATCAATAGATATCCCTAAATTTCCATTTGCGGCCATTTCTGCGCTACTGCATGTTAAACCTGCAGCACCCATATCTTGAGCTGCAATTACATCCCCTGTCTTAAAAGCATCCAAACAAGCTTCAATAAGACTTTTCTCAACAAATGGATCACCTACCTGAACAGCAGGTCTATCATCCAATGAAGTTGTAGTTAATTCTGAACTAGCAAAACTAGCACCACCAACACCATCTCTGCCAGTTGTATTACCAACATATAACACTGGTGATCCTACGTTTTTAGCTCCAGAACAAACGATTTCCTCAGTCTCTAAGAGTCCTAAAGCCATAACATTCACTAGAGGATTTCCAGAGTAACTATCATCGAATTCAATTTCACCTCCAACAGTCGGCACACCTACGCAATTCCCATAATGTGCAATACCGGATACAACACCTCGTAGTAAATCAACATTTGATGATTTATCAAGGTTGCCAAATCTCAATGAATTCAAGACAGCGATTGGCCTTGCACCCATTGTGAATATATCTCTTAAAATTCCTCCTACACCTGTTGCTGCGCCTTGAAAAGGTTCAATAGCAGAAGGATGATTATGACTTTCTATTTTAAAAACAAGTTTTTGATTGTTTCCAACATCAATAACACCAGCATTTTCTCCAGGTCCAACTAAAACATTTTTACCTTTAGTGGGAAACTTAGATAGTAAAGGTTTTGAATTTCTATAACAACAATGTTCAGACCACATAACGCCAAACATGCCTAATTCCGTTCTGTTAGGTTTTCTCTTTAATCTTTTGCAAATTTCTTCATAATCATTAAGTGTTAAATTTTCAACTTGTAATGCTTCATTGAGATCATATCGATCATTATTTTCTTGATTTATCATTATTTATATCCAAGGGTCATCTTCTTTTTTTTCACTAGAAGGTATATATGTTCTTTTATTATTATAAAAACTTTTTTCTTCAAAATCTAAGTTTTGGCTAATATCTTCATCTTCTTCAAGCCAATCCTCTAATCTGTTAGAAGCAATATTTTTCATGTCATCAAATCTATCAAAAATTTTTTTTCCTTTTTGCATAAATTCATTTTTAATACTTGATTTAATTAAAGATAAATCATCTAAAGAATTACTATCACAGAATACCAATCCCGGTTGTTGGTCATTGATATTATCAATAGTTAATTTCCATCTACTAGAACCTGGAATCTTAGGATTAGA
This sequence comes from Prochlorococcus sp. RS04, assembly GCF_001989455.1. Lineage (NCBI taxonomy): Bacteria > Bacillati > Cyanobacteriota > Cyanophyceae > Synechococcales > Prochlorococcaceae > Prochlorococcus > Prochlorococcus sp. RS04. Next base: position 828,045 of record NZ_CP018346.1, read on the forward strand.
TCTAGAAACTAAGTAATATTTAATTTTTCCCGTTTTAATTTCAAATAAAAAATCTGCAATCACTCCTATTTTTGATCCATTTATATTTATAAGATTAGCTTCTATTAAAGTTGGGAACCTATTTAAAGTTGCTAAATCCGAAATAGCTGGATCGCCTTTGACATAAATTTCATTATCTATTATTTGAGTGATTTGATTTAATCGCCAAACATTTCTTTTTAAATCAAAATTTGAAGGACGAGAGTACCATCCTAGAATCCGGTGAACTGGAGGGTGCATCCAAACATTTTCACCATTTCCATAATTAAGGACCATATTGCCCTTAACATTATAATTTAGTAATTCACTTAATAAAATTTCTTTTGGTAATTTCAAATTAAGAACGAACCTGCACAGGCATAACTAAATAAGTAAAAGAATTAAGATTATCTTCTGGCACAAAAACGGCTGGAGTAGTTGCAATATTACACTTTAAAAGTACGTTTTCAGAAGCAATCACTTTTAAACCTTCTAACAGATATCTTACGTTAAATGCAATATCAAAATTTTCTCCAGAGTAAGAAACAGGTATTGATTCATTTGCATTTCCAATATCTTGAGCATCTGCGCTGATTGAAGCTAAATCTTTATCATCTAATTTAATCTTTACAACACTACTTTGCTGATCGGCTAAAACAGCAATTCTTTCTAATGCATCAATTAATTTTTTTGTATTAAAATTTAGAATTTTAGAAAAAGAATCAGGAATTAATTGTGAATAATTAGGATAAGTACCTTCTAAAGTTCTTGTAGTAATTATTTGATTAGTTGATATAAATACTACTTGTCCTTTGTCATAAAAAAGCTTAATTGAATTTTCTGAACTTCTCAAAGATACTAATTTTTCAATTTCTCTTAATGATCTAGTTGGGATAGTTACAGATAAATCATCAACATTTGAAGATAAGTTTTCTTTATTTTCAATATGTTCTTCATTACCAATTAAAGCAACAGCCAATCTGTGGCCATCTGTAGAAGCAGACTCTAAATAATTTGGTTTGAAAGTAAAATTAACACCTGTGAGTAGTTGCTTTGAATCATCATTACTGCTTGCAAAAATAGTGGATTTTAAGGCCTTTAAAAAAGAAATAGGATCAATATTCAAAGAAGTGCCGCTTTCAACAAATGGTAAATTAGGGTATTCATCAGAGGGTATCCCTTTTAGGTTAAAAGAACCTCTATCACTTTTTATTAGGATATTATCTGAATTCTCCTCTACTTCTAGAGAAACAGGAGTTTCATTAGGTAGTTTGTTTACTATTTCTGATAAGAGTTTTGAAGGTATAGTTATAGCTCCACTATTTTTAACAGTTCCATCAAAAGAAGTTTGAATTCCTAAATTCAAATCAAATCCTGTGACGCTAATTTTATTAGTGCCTTCATCAGCTGTTAAAAGTATGTTTGCAAGAATTGGATGCGTTGGCCTTGCAGCAACTGCCTTGCTTACTAGTTGTATAGCATTATTTAGTTCATTTTGATTACAAATAATTTCCATCAGAATTTGGAACTTTTTACAAATACAATATACTTTTTTCGTAAATTAAATTCAATAAATTTATTTTTTACTCTTTTCTAATAAAAAAAATTAATAAAATAAAATCTTTAGTAGTAGTAGTTCTTGTGGAAACTGTGGAATTCTTAAATTAAACATCTTATTTATTTAGTTTATGAAGAAAAGAATATGTGTAAAAAATTTCTTAATTGTTGAATATTTTTTTCTTTTTTTTAAAATTTTAAATTTATTCAACAAATAGAATTTCTTGTTATATACTTTTCAACAAATGAGGTTTGTTTTTAACTGATTTCCACAGACACTATTTTTTTTGGATTTTAATATCCCAAGATTTTAGTTATATTTTTTAATGAAGGTTCTACATTTTTCCTAAAAATAGCATCATTATTTTCTATAGCGCAATTAGGATCTTTCAATCCATTTCCAGTTAGAACACAAACAATAGTCGATTCTTTTTGAATTCTATTTTTATTTTTAATTAGACCAGCAACAGATGCTGCACTGGCAGGTTCACAAAAAACCCCCTCTTTGGCGAGTATTTTATAAGCATCGATTATTTCTTCATCTGTAACTGACTGAAAATCTCCTTTACTCTCTTTTCTTACTTTTTTTGCTTTTTCTCTATTTACAGGATTCCCAATTCTTATTGCAGTTGCAATTGTTTCTGGATCTTTAACTATTATATTTTTTACTAATGGAGCAGAGCCTTCGGATTGAAAACCCATCATTATTGGTAATTTCAGATTACTTTTTATTTTTGAATACTCTTTAAATCCCATCCAATAAGCAGTTATATTTCCCGCATTACCCATTGGAATGCAAAGCCAATCAGGAGCATGACCTAAGTCATCAAATATTTCAAAAGCTGCCGTTTTTTGTCCTTGTATTCGATATGGATTAACAGAATTAACAAGTTCTATAGGATGTTCTGAGGATAAATCTCTGACAATTTCAAGAGCCATATCAAAGTTTCCATTAATAGATATTATTTCGGCGCCATACATTAATGCTTGAGCAAGCTTTCCTTGTGCAACAAATCCTTCTGGGATTAAAACATAAGGTTTTAATCCTCCTCTTGAAGCATATGCAGCAGCAGCAGCAGAGGTGTTTCCAGTACTTGCACAAATTACTGCTTCACGGCCTTCTTCTTTTGCTTTGCTAATTGCCATAGTCATACCACGATCTTTAAAAGATCCTGTTGGATTAAGGCCATCATATTTTAAAAAAACTTTTGTTCCGTTTCCAATTAAGTTGCTTATTGAATCGCTTAGAATTAGTGGAGTATTTCCTTCATTAAGGGAAATAATAGGAGTTTTTTTTGTAACTGGTAGATATTGTTTATAAGCTTCTATTAGACCTGGCCACCTTTTTTTTCTGTAATTAATACGCAGTTTATTTTTGATTTTATTTAATAACAACATAATCGTTTAATTTGTTTTGATTTTTTCTAGAGGAGAATTAGTGAAAAAGGTTAATAATTCTGAAATCGATTCTACTTTATTCATAACTTTGCTCAAAGCGCTTACATCTAAAATTACAGTTTTGGTTGGGTATCCTTCAAAAAAATTTATTAGATTTATTTTTCCATTCCCTATTTGAATTCCTTGAATTACGCTTGCTCTAAGGGCTAACATACCTGTTCTTTCATCAGTTGCTTTGGGTGGATGGATAATAGATGAAAGTCTTGTAAAAAAAACATTTCCTATTTCAGAATATACTAGTTTGCTTGCGATAGTAATAGGAATCTCAAAATCTTTATTTAAAATTGTTCTAATTTCATTATCGGGAGAACCAGTTGCTTTCAAAATTCTTTCTAAATTTTTTGAGAGTTTACCCTCTTTAGCAAAAGTTTTTAAAGAATTTACTTTAATTGTTCTAGAAAATATGTTGTATGTGATTTTAATTTCTTCTGCACTATTAACTTTTGGAATATTAAATAATGGAGAAATTACTAAAATAAAAAATATTTTAACTATTAATAATTTATTAAACTTCATTTAGATATTTGCACCAGCAGCAATCTTAACAAGTCTTACTACTCCTTTTTCAGTTACTTTTTTTGCAATTTTTATACCCATTTCTTTTGTATAGGGCTCATTTATAAGTCTTGGAACTCTTTTTAGAAAAATGTCAATTGAATACCCGGGTACTTTTTGTAAAATCTCTAAAAAGTTTCTCAACGGTTCTACATACATTATAAGGTCACTTAAGTTATTATTTTCGTTAATAGTATTTAATTTAATTGATTGTGGAAGATAGTTATTCAAACTTTTCAATATTTTTAGACTAAGTAAATCTATTTGATTCGTTAAACCTTCAACTATCTCATTTCTAAGAAATCCTCCATTTGTAGAAAAAAGAAGATTTATAACTTCGTCTAAAAGTTTTTCCAAATCGAGATTTGTTTGCTTTGCAGCGTTAGCAAGAAGATCTTCTAAACGGTCCCATTTAAATTTTTTATTATCAAAAAGCATTTCTTTAAGGCTTTCCCTCAATTGTGGATCAGGGTCTTCCATCAATCTTCTCGCAAAATATGGATAAGCTGCGCCTAATATTTTGAAGTTTGGATCTACGCTTAAAGCTATTCCTTCTAATGTGAGTAATGACCTAATTATAAGTGCATAATATGGGGGAAGTCTGAAAGGGAATTTATACATAACACCAGACATATCGTCTGTAACGCTCTTAAAATCCATTTTCGAAACACCTTGTTCAACAGCGTTAATGAAAACATCTTGAAACGCCGGAACAATGGGCTCTAAATTAACTTCTTCTGATAAAAATCCCAATTTTACGAAATCTTGGGACAATTTATCGAAGTTTTTATTTACTAAATGTACGACTGCTTGAATTAATCCTGATCTAGACTCTCTGGAAACTTCGCTCATCATTCCAAAATCTAGATAACATAATCTTCCATCTTCTAAGGCTAATAAATTTCCTGGATGTGGGTCTGCATGAAAAAAACCATGTTCTAAAAGTTGTTCTAAACTGCATTGCACCCCTATATCAATCATTTCATCAGGATTAATTCCTAATTTTTTTACGTTTTCTAAATTTGTTAATTTTGTACCTTCTATCCATTCCATTGCTAAAACTCTTCTTGAAGTTATTTCTTTATAAATCTTTGGTACGGCAATCATTTTGTTATGTTTATGCATATCTCTAAATTTTTCTGCATTTGCAGCTTCGTTTAGATAATCCATTTCTTCAAAAACTCTTTTGCCTAATTCATCAATCAAAGCAACTAAATCACTTCTTATTAATCCGATGTTATTTTTGAGCCAATAAGCAATATTTCTAACTATGTAGAGATCTAAGGTTATTTGTTCTCTTAAACCTGGCCGTTGTACTTTTATTGCAACTATTTCTTCGTTTTTTAATTTAGCTTTATGCACTTGCCCTAAAGAGGCAGCTGAAATTGGCTCTCTATCAATTTCTAAAAAAAGCTCATTTATTTTGTATCCTAAATCTTCTTCTATTAATTCCATGGCTTTTTCTCCATCAAATCCAGGGAGTTGATCTTGCAATTCAGATAATTCTTCAAGAAGAATTCCTGGGATTATATCGGGTCTTGTAGATAAAGCTTGGCCTGCCTTAACAAATGCAGGTCCAAGTTCTACCAATAAATTTGTTAATTCTCTTGCTCTACATCTTGCTTGTTGTTCATTTTTCAATCTCCCAGTTAATTTATCCCATCCAACGGAGAAGATGTAAGCAAAAATGGGTATGAGCGTTTGCCAAAGTCTTTTTAAAAGTCTTTTAGGATTTTTTTTGTAAATTTTAGAAATTGTTTCCGGATCATAATTTAATAGTCCAGATACTTCAATAAAATCAGTAAAATCTTCTTTCATAACTTTATATATTTAAAACCTTTATTTTTTTAAAAAAGAAGTTAATTTTTTTATATGGAAGATTTATCATGTTAATACAACTAAAAATAGAAAATATTGCCTTAATAGAAATTATAGAAATTAATTTTGAAAAAGGTTTGAATATCATAACTGGGGATTCAGGTTCAGGAAAATCATTAATTTTGGATTCCCTTAATGCTTTATTTGGTGGAACTAATATACCTCTAAAACATTTAATACGTCCAGGAAAAGATTTTTGTGTTATTGAGGCAATATTTTCTTCTTCTTCCCAAGTTAATAATTGGTTAATTGGTAATGGTTTTGAAACAACTTCTTCAGAATTACAAATTAAAAGAAAATCTTATAAAAAAAACAATAAAATCTTATCCAAATATAGCCTTAATAATTTACCAATTAATAGACAATCATTAGAAAAATTAGGAGGATTTTTAATAGATTCTGCAGGTCAATCTGACACTTTCATTTTTGATTCTTTAGATAAGAGAAGATTAATTATTGATGACTTATGTTCCCAAGAATTTAGAGAGACTAGCGAAAGAATAAAAAGTATATGGGGAGAAACTAAAGTTTTAAAAGGATTATTGGATGAAAAAATAGAATTTTCTAAGAATCAAGAAGAAAAAAACTTAGCAATTAAACACATGTTGAAGAGTTTAGAAGAAGCTGATTTAAGTTCCAGTGAAGAAATTTTAGAATTAGAGTTAGTAGAAAAAAAACTTGTAAATAATTTAGAAATTAATAATTCAATAAAATCATCATTAGAAAATTTAAATAATTTCAGTCATGATGAGCCGTCAGTAATTTCTTTCATAAATAAATCAATAAAGATTTTAAATAAAACAGCAGATTTCGATTTAAAGATTCAAAAATTTAGAGAGAAGTTATTAAATATTCATGCTGATATTGACGATTTAATTTTTGATCTAAACTCATATTTGCAAGAAATAGAAAATGATGAATCTAATCTTTCAGAAATACAAAAAAGATTATTCTTTTTAAAAAACTTAGAGAGAACTTTTTTATTGGACCTTACTCAATTAATTGAAAAGCGCGATCAATTAAAGACGTATTTTCAACAAAATGATCAAGGTAGTGATATTTCCAGGATTCAAGCTCAGATTGAGAATTTACAAAGTAATTTAAATTCTTTATTTGTTATTCAATCTACTGAAAGAAAAAAAATTGCTAAACAGTTACAAAATTCAGTAATGTCGATTTTGAATAATCTAGGTTTAGAAAATGCAAATTTTTCAATTCAATTTTCTGAATGCAAGCCTTCTGGCGATGGAATTGACGATATAAATTTTTTGTTTTCGGCTAATCCTGATCAGAAGCTTGCTCCATTATCAAATGTTATTTCTGGCGGAGAAATGTCAAGATTTTTATTAGCTATTAAATCTAGTATTTCTAAACAACCTAATACTTTCTTTTTAGATGAAATTGATAGTGGTTTAAGTGGTAAATCTCTATTTTCTTTGGTTGAGCTTATAAAAGAAATTTCTAAAAATCAACAAGTCTTATGTATTACACATCAGCCATTCCTAGCTGCTAGGGGATCAACTCATTTCAAAGTTAATAAAAACGTTATTAATGGAATAACTTATACCTCAATTGCAAAATTAACTACAAAAAATCAAAGAAAAAATGAACTAATAGAACTTATAGGTGGAGGTTCATGCGAAGTAAACGAATATGCTTCTAGACTTCTTGATCGCTCAGCTGCGTAGAATAAAAAAAATTCTACTATAATAGTTTTTTTAAATCATAATTTAGATTTAAACATGGTTAATAAAGTTGATAGTAGTTTTGGAGAAGATAACTCAATTAATATTAGAGGAGCTCGTCAGCATAATTTAAAAAATATCGATCTTTCTCTACCTCGGAATAAATTTATAGTGTTTACAGGTGTGAGTGGAAGTGGTAAAAGTTCTCTGGCCTTTGATACTATTTTTGCTGAAGGTCAAAGAAGATATGTTGAGAGTCTTTCTGCATATGCAAGGCAATTTCTGGGTCAAGTAGATAAACCAGATGTTGACAATATTGAAGGTTTATCACCTGCTATTTCAATTGATCAAAAATCTACAAGTCATAATCCTCGATCAACAGTTGGAACAGTAACAGAAATACAAGATTATTTAAGATTATTGTTTGGTCGCGCTGGTGAGCCGCATTGTCACCACTGCGGGATTCCAATTGCGCCTCAAACAATTGATGAAATGGTGGATCAAATTCTTCTTTTACCAGAAGGAACAAGGTACCAATTGTTGGCTCCTGTTGTAAGAGGTAAGAAAGGAACACATACAAAATTAATAAGCGGATTAGCTGCTGAAGGATTTGCTAGGGTAAGAATCAATGGAGAGGTAAGAGAACTTGCTGATAGTATTGAATTAGATAAAAATCAAATTCATAACATAGAGGTAGTAGTTGATAGATTAATTGCAAGAGAAGGAATACAAGAAAGATTAAATGATTCACTACAAACTTGTCTCAAAAGAGGCGATGGCTTAGCAATAGTAGAAGTTGTTCCAAAAAAAGGAGAAAATTTACCTTCTAACTTAGAGAGAGAAAAACTCTACTCAGAAAATTATGCATGTCCTGTACATGGCTCTATTGTGGAAGAACTTTCTCCTAGATTATTTTCTTTTAATAGCCCATATGGTGCCTGCCCAGATTGTCATGGTATCGGTTATTTAAAAAAATTTACTGAAGATAGAGTTATACCTGATAAAACATTGCCTGTTTATGCTGCAATAGCTCCTTGGAGTGAGAAAGACAATACTTATTACTTCTCTTTACTTTATTCTGTAGGTCAAGCTTATGGTTTTGAATTAAAAACTCCTTGGAAAAATTTAAGTGATTTGCAAAAACAAGTTCTACTTTTGGGATCAGATAAACCAATATTAATTCAAGCTGATAGTCGTTTTAAAACTTCTAGTGGTTTTGAAAGACCTTTTGAGGGAATTTTACCAATTCTAGAAAGGCAATTGAATGAAGCCAATGGAGAATCAGTTAAACAAAAATTAGAAAAGTATCTAGAATTAGTTCCCTGTAAGACATGTTCTGGAAAAAGATTAAGACCTGAGGCTTTGGCAGTGAAACTTGGTCCATACAAAATTACTGACTTAACTTCTATAAGCGTTTCTGAAACCCTAAATCATGTAGAGCGCATCATGGGTTTAGGTAAGACAAAGAAAGAAAATATATCTTTATCAGAAAAACAAAAGCAGATAGGTGAATTGGTTTTAAAAGAGATTCGTTTACGTTTGAAGTTTTTAATTAATGTAGGTTTAGATTATTTGACTTTAGATAGACCAGCTATGACTTTGTCTGGTGGTGAGGCTCAGCGTATTAGATTGGCTACACAAATAGGTGCAGGTCTTACTGGCGTTTTATATGTATTAGATGAACCAAGTATTGGTTTGCATCAGAGAGATAATGACAGATTATTAGAAACATTAAAAAGCTTAAGAGACTTGGGAAATACTTTAGTTGTCGTTGAACATGATGAAGATACTATGAAATCTGCAGATTATTTAGTAGATATTGGCCCAGGAGCAGGTGTTTATGGTGGGGAAATTATCGCTAAAGGATCTTATCAAGATGTCTTAAATTCAGAAAAGTCATTAACTGGAGCTTATCTCAGTGGAAGGAAATCGATTCCTACTCCAAAAGAACGTAGATCATCTGTAAAAAAAAGTTTAATTTTAAATAATTGCTCTAAAAACAATTTAAAAAATATTTCTGTTGAATTTCCTTTAGGAAGATTAGTTTCTGTAACTGGTGTGAGTGGAAGTGGGAAGAGCACTTTGATAAATGAATTACTTCATCCTGCATTATGTCATTCTCTAGGATTAAAAGTCCCTTTTCCTCAAGGTGTAAAAGAGTTAAAGGGTATAAAGGCAATTGATAAAGTTATCGTTATAGATCAATCTCCAATAGGAAGAACTCCACGATCAAATCCTGCTACTTATACTGGTGCTTTTGATCCTATAAGACAGATATTTACTGCCACAGTTGAAGCAAAAGCAAGAGGTTATCAGGCTGGTCAATTTAGCTTTAATGTGAAAGGAGGAAGATGCGAAGCTTGTAAAGGTCAGGGAGTGAATGTAATTGAAATGAATTTTTTACCTGATGTTTATGTTCAATGTGAAGTATGTAAAGGAGCTCGTTTTAATAGGGAAACTCTTCAGGTGAAATATAAAGGTTTCAATATATCTGATGTCTTAGAGATGACTGTTGAACAAGCTGCAGAAACTTTCTCTGCAATACCTCAAGCTGCTGATAGATTATCTACATTGGTAGATGTCGGTTTAGGATATGTCAAATTAGGTCAACCAGCCCCTACATTATCTGGTGGAGAGGCTCAAAGGGTTAAGTTGGCTACGGAATTGTCCAAAAGGGCTACTGGAAAAACTTTATATTTGATTGATGAACCAACTACAGGATTAAGTTTTTATGATGTTCATAAATTAATGGATGTGATACAACGTTTGGTAGATAAAGGCAATTCAGTAATTGTTATTGAACATAATTTAGATGTTATTAGATGTTCAGATTGGATTATCGATTTAGGACCTGATGGAGGGGATAAAGGAGGAGAAATCATTGCAGAAGGTATTCCAGAGGATGTAGCTAAAAATCCTATAAGTCATACAGCAAAATATCTTAAAAAGGTCTTAATTTAAAAAATACTTGTTGTATTTCTTTGTATTTTTAATTATCTGAATAAAACGAAAGTCTTCTTTTGAGGAGCATTATTTCAGTGTTCATCTGCTTTTATAAAACTTTCGTTTTAAATAAATTTTAAAAATCATAATGCTTTCTTAATATTTTCTTTGCAAATTTCAGCTTATTTGTATTAGAGGGCTTGAACGGAGGATTTGCTGAATGAGGTTTAAATTTTTACATTTACATTTGCATGGTCTTATACGCTCTAAAAATCTTGAATTAGGTAGGGATGCAGATACAGGAGGGCAAACACAATACGTATTAGAGTTAATTAAAAGTCTGGCAAATACTTCAGAAGTTGATCAAGTAGATTTAGTGACTCGTTTAATTAACGACCCTAAAGTAGATCATGAGTATTCTCAAAAAGAAGAGTTTGTAGAACCTGGAGTTAGAATTTTAAGATTCAAATTTGGACCTAATAAATATATAAGAAAGGAATTGTTTTGGCCTTATTTAGATCATTTAACTGAAAAACTGATTTCTTACTATAAAAAAAACAAAAAGCCTAATTTCATTCATGCACACTATGCAGATGCTGGTTATGTAGGAGTTAAACTAAGTAAATCCCTAAATGTTCCTCTTATTTTTACTGGTCATTCTCTAGGAAGAGAGAAAAAAAGGAAATTGCTTGATACTGGTTTAAAAAATAATCAAATAGAAAAACTTTATTCTATAAGTAAAAGAATTGAGGCAGAAGAAAAAGCATTGAAATCTGCAGATATTGTCGTTACAAGCACTAAACAAGAGTCAATTTATCAATATTCCCAATATTCTTCTTTTTCACCTCATAAAGCTAAAGTTATTCCACCTGGTGTTGATCATAATAAATTTCACCATATTCACTCGACAACAGAGACAGCTGAAATTGATAACATGATGAAACCTTTTCTCAAGGATTCTTCCAAACCTCCATTTTTGACTATTTCTAGAGCTGTACGAAGAAAAAATATTCCATCTTTGATTGAAGCTTATGGAAGATCTGAAAAATTAAAAAGAAAAACTAATTTAATTTTGATTTTAGGTTGTAGAGATAGTACTTCAAAACTTGACCCTCAACAAAAAGATGTTTTCAATAATATTTTTGAAACAATTGATAAATACAATTTGTATGGAAAGGTAGCTTATCCAAAAAAACATCTTCCAAATCAGATCCCTGCTTTATATAGGTGGGCTGCTAGCAGAGGCGGCGTATTTGTAAATCCAGCTTTAACAGAGCCTTTTGGTTTAACTCTTCTTGAAGCTTCTTCATGTGGATTACCAATAATATCAACAAATGATGGAGGGCCTAAAGAAATTCGTTCAAAATGTGAAAATGGACTTCTAGTTGATGTTACTGATATTGATGAGTTGAAAGTTATTCTTGAAAAAGGAATATCAAATAATAATCAGTGGAAAATATGGAGCAGAAATGGAATTGAGGGTGTTAACAGGCACTTTAGTTGGAACACTCATGTACGCAATTATTTATCAGTACTTACTAAAGAATTTTCAAGTTCAACTAGTTATTCTTCATCTGACATTAAACAAAGTTGTTTAAAAGGGACTTCCTCACTTATAAAACCCCATTGATCAAAAACCTCAGGATCAGGGTGAAGAATTAGTTGATTATTTTGAGTTTTCTTTAGTTTAAAGCCCTTCTTAGATAGTTTTTTCATTAAGTTAGCGGTTTCTTCAAATCTTGATGCCATTGCATCAAGACTTGAGCAGTCACTTGTTAACCCATTATCTTTCCATGTAAAAAAATTCATAACAAATTTTTCAAAGATTGATTTTTAAAACTATACCTAAAATTACGAGTAAAATGTTGATTTTCCAAAAATTTTCTACTATTTTTTGTTCTTTCACTCCTTTAAGTTCAAAGTGGTGGTGTAGTGGAGTCATTAAAAAAATGCGTTTACCTCTATGAAATAATTTTTTTGTAATTTTAAAAAACCCTACTTGAATTATTACTGATAACGATTCAATAATAAATATTCCTGAGAAAATAGATAAGGTAAAAATGCTATTGGTTAGTAACGCTATAGAACCCAAAATTGCTCCTATACTTAGAGATCCGGTGTCACCCATAAATATTTTTGCAGGATAACTATTGTACTTTAGAAAACCTAAGCATATGCCTGACATCGAAAAACATAAGATGCTAAAAACAATAAGTTCTTGTTGTTCTTTCAGTAATATTTCTGTTCCTAATCCATAAAAGATAATCCCACTGCATCCAGCCGCTAATCCATCTAGTCCATCAGTCAAATTTACTGAATTACTTATGCCCACTAGTACTAAAAAAGAAACTGGCAATATGAAAATATTCATATTTATTCCCCAGGAGTCAGAAATTGTTATTAAGGGACTGATTAAATTTTTTTCGTAGGCTAACAATATAAAAATTATTGAGATGACACTTTGTAAGAATAATTTCTCTTTCGTTTTTAAACCTGTGTTCTCTTTTTTTTTAATGCTTAAAAAATCATCTAAAAAACCTATAACAAAGAAACTAAAAATATTAAGTAATAAAAGATTTAATTTTAGAGAACCTAAATTGATAGTTATTATTAAAAGTAAAATTAAAAAAGGGACAATAATAAAAATTCCACCCATGGTTGGAGTATCGCTTTTTTTAAAGTGATTAGCTGGGCCTTCATTCCTAATATTTTGAAGTAAATTAAATTTTTTGATAATCTTTATACCATTTTTCGTTGTAAAAACAGAAATAAAGAAAAATAATATGTAAACTCCTGTAAAAATAAAATTATTAAAAAAATAGGAGGTAATTATTAAAGCAAAAGTAATTAATATAAATAAAGATTCAAATTTTAACTTTTTAATCTTCCCAATCATCTTCTAATGAAGGATCTTCTTCAGTTTTATAATCTTCCTTTTCCCCCATTAGCGCTGAAAGTTCTTCTTCCTCAATTGTACTAATCTCTTGGGAATCTCCATCTTTTTCTGCAACGAGTCTACCTGTATTTTCAAGCCAAGATAGTAGATCAGGCTCCTCTCTTAATGGCAACACAGGAGCTGGATCATCTCTGTGGTAGCAAGTTAAAGCTGGATTGACTTCAGAAATATCGTCTAATCTAAGTTTTAGTTTGTTTGAATCCATTATATATTATGTTCTATATATAAGATAATACATAATGATGCATACTAAAAACTTTGTTTGATAAAGGAAATTTAAAATACTTTTTTATCTGGCTAATTTCATTGTTGCTGTCTGGATTATTAAAACTTATTGGATATTTGAATCCCGATGTTTTAATAATTAATAACTTTCTTCTCTTATTACTAGTTTTTGGTCCAGCTCTTTTAGTTACAATAGTATTAGTTTTTAATAAGTTTTCAAATTCTTAATTACGTCAAAAAATTTAAATTTATGGAGCAAATTTAGATGCAGCAGGTAAAAAAAGTTGTACTAGCTTATTCTGGTGGCGTAGATACGAGCGTTTGTATTCCATATTTAAAGAATGAATATGGAGTTTCAGAAGTGGTTACTTTTGTAGCAGATCTTGGTCAAGGTGAGGATTTAGAACTTATTAGGCAAAAAGCTTTAAACTCTGGTGCATCTCAATCAATTGTTGGCAACTTAGTTAATAGTTTTGTTGAGAGATACGCTTTTCCAGCCATTAGAGCAAACGCATTATATTTAGATAAATATCCCTTATCTACTGCTCTTGCTAGGCCTTTAATTGCCGAAAATCTTGTAAATATTGCTCGAGAGTTTAATGCTGATGGAGTGGCTCATGGATGCACTGGTAAAGGGAATGATCAAGTTCGATTTGATTTAGCAATAAATGCTTTAGGTCCTGATTTAAAAATAATTACTCCCGCAAGGAAATGGAATATGAGCAGGGAAGAGGCAATAGTGTACGGAGAAAAGTTTGGTATTCCTGCACCAGTATCAAAAAAATCACCATATTCAATAGATGTTAATTTACTTGGTAGGAGTATTGAAGCAGGTATATTAGAAGACCCAATGCAAGAAGCACCTGAGGATATATTTTCGATGACATCATCTATTGAGGATTCACCTGATTCTCCTCAAGAAGTAGAAATTGTTTTCAAAAATGGGTTTCCTGTTGGAATTAATGATGAATCTCTATCTCCCGTAGAGATTATTAAAAAAGCTAATGTTCTCGCAGGAGAGCATGGTTTTGGAAGAATTGATATGATTGAAGACCGAGTAGTAGGAATTAAAAGTAGAGAGATTTACGAAACACCAGGCCTCTTGCTTTTAATCAAAGCTCACAAAGAATTAGAAAGCATTACGTTAAATCCAGACGTTGTCGACTTTAAAGGAATAGTTGAAAAAAAATGGGGTCAATTAGTTTATCAAGGTTTTTGGTTTGGACCTCTTAAAGAAAGTTTAGATGCATTTATATCGTCTACTCAAACTGCAGTTAATGGAAGAGTAAAGATTAGACTTCATAAGGGGAACGCAATAGTAATCGGTAGAATGTCGGAAAATCATTCACTTTACAGGGAAGATTTGGTAACTTACGGCAAAGATGATGTTTTTAATCATTCTTTAGCAGAGGGTTTTATTTATATGTGGGGTATGTCTAATAAAATTTGGGCTGAGTTAAATTCAAAAACAAAAGATTAACATTTAAGATTCTGCATTTTCTTTAGTTTCAGCTTCATCTTTGCTTGAATTTGATGAATCTGCACTTGCTACTGGTTCTTTTTCTTTAGTTTCAACTTTCGCATCTGGATTATCTTTATTCTCTGTTGCAGATGTATTTTTATTCGAAGGTCTTGGGGTTGGTAAAGGGCCCTCTTGTTTAACAGTCATGTATCTAATAACATCCTCACTTAGTCTCATTGCTTTTTCAATTTTGAAGATATGTTGCCCATCACCTTGATGACTTAGTTGTACGTAAATACCTTCTCTATGTTTTGCTATTTGATAGGCTAATCTTCTCTTGCCTCTCATTTGACTATCAAGAATAGTACCGCCAAATTCTTCTAAAAGCTTGTTGTATTTATCAATGTGATTAGTTACTTCATCTTCCGCAATGTCTGGGCGGAGGATATACATGGTTTCGTAATAAGATTGTTGATCGTTCATAGTTTCAGACAAGGTCTTTGGCTCATGAATTGATGTGATGAGCGTCTGTTCATTACTTACGATACATTACGATAGGCAATTTATTGATAAGTAGGATCAATTTTTAAAGATATTTTTTTAGTGCGTCATTCATTACATGAAAAGGTACTTCTAAACCATTTGTCCAAAATGATAATGATTTTATTCCTTGGGCAACAAGCATTTCTAAACCATCTATAGTCATGCATCCTTTTTTGGCGCAAAATTTCAATAAAGTAGTTGGGGCAGGATTGTATATTAAATCGTAAACAATTGTTTGCGAGTTAAGAGATTTCCAAAATGCTTCGCCATATGGAATTACATTATTTTCATATTTAGTGGTTTTCATCCCTGCTGGTGTTGTATTTACAATCAAATCTGCTTCACGAATTAAAATTTGAGCTTGATCATCACTATTCAAAAAACCCTGCAGTTGAATTTGATTATCAAAGTTTTTTATTAATTCATCTAGTGATGATTTGTTACGTGATATTACTGAAATTGTTGAAAGATTTAAATTTATTAAACCTTGAATAACAGATCTTGCTGCACCCCCGGAGCCAAGAACTATTGATTTTTTCTTTGCTAAGTTGAAATTTTTTAATGGATAAATAAATCCTTCTACATCAGTATTAGTTGCGCTCCATTGTTTTTCAGAATTTAATTTCAGGGTATTAATTGCTTTAAGTTTGTTAGCAATAGGGGAGATTTCACTACAAAGGTTAAATACTTTTTCTTTGTGTGGAATTGTAATGTTTAAACCTTTGCAATTAATCTTTTTAAAAGAAGTAAGAACTAATTCTAGATCTTCATCTTTACAGGGTACAGCAATATAAATTAAATCTAAGCCTAAATATTGAAGGGCAGCATTTTGCATAATTGGGGACAATGAATGGCTTACTGGATTGCCAATTAATGCGATGAAAGATGTCTTACTTGAAATCATGTTTAGAATTTTAACCCTAAAAGTAATGGTCTGTTCGGGAACCACACCCCGTCTTTGAGTAACAATAATGACGACAATGACCGATTATGGAGAATAACAAATATAAAGAATTTACCCATGGGTAAGGTAGTAGGAATTGATTTAGGAACAACAAATAGTTGTGTCGCCGTAATGGAAGGTGGTAAGCCTACTGTAATAGCAAATGCTGAGGGTTTCAGAACTACTCCATCAGTTGTTGCATATACAAAAAATCAAGATCAGCTTGTTGGGCAAATTGCAAAACGACAAGCTGTAATGAACCCTGAAAATACTTTTTATTCTGCAAAACGTTTTGTTGGTAGAAGAGTTGATGAAGTTAATGAAGAATCTAAAGAAGTTAGTTATTCTGTTGAAAAATCTGGTTCTAGTGTCAAATTAAAATGTCCTATTTTGGATAAACAGTTTTCTCCTGAAGAGGTGAGTTCTCAGGTTTTAAGAAAGTTAGCAGATGATGCAGGTAAATATCTTGGTGACAAAGTTACACAGGCTGTAATTACAGTTCCAGCTTATTTTAATGATTCCCAAAGACAGGCTACGAAAGATGCTGGAAAGATTGCAGGTTTAGAAGTTCTTAGAATCGTTAATGAGCCAACTGCTGCGGCTTTAGCATATGGTTTGGATAAAGAAAATGAAAAAATTCTTGTTTTTGATTTAGGTGGAGGTACATTTGACGTTTCAGTTATTGAAGCTGGTGATGGAGTAACTGAAGTTCTATCTACATCTGGAGATACACATTTAGGTGGTGATGATTTTGATAGATGCATCGTAGACCACTTAGCCAATACTTTTAAATCTAATGAGGGAATTGATCTCAGACAAGATAAGCAAGCTTTGCAAAGATTGACTGAAGCTGCAGAAAAGGCAAAAATAGAGCTCTCAAATGCCACGCAAAGTGAAATAAATTTACCTTTTATCACAGCGACGCCTGAAGGGCCAAAACATTTGGATTTGAACCTTACTAGAGCAAAGTTCGAGGAATTAGCAGCTTCTTTAATTGATAGGTGTAAGACCCCAGTTGAGAGAGCTATAAGTGATGCAAAAATTTCTACTAGTGAAATTGATGAAGTTGTTATGGTTGGAGGCTCATCTAGAATTCCTGCTGTTTTAGATTTAGTTAAAAAAATAATTGGTAAAGAACCAAATCAAACTGTTAATCCTGATGAAGTAGTAGCTGTTGGAGCTGCAATTCAGGGAGGAGTTTTAGCAGGAGAAGTTAAAGATATTTTGTTGCTCGACGTTACTCCACTTTCTCTAGGTGTAGAGACTTTAGGGGGAGTAATGACAAAAATGATAAATCGAAATACTACAGTACCCACGAAGAAATCTGAAACATATTCAACTGCTGTAGATGGTCAAACAAATGTTGAAATACACGTTTTACAAGGTGAAAGAGAAATGGCTTCTGATAATAAAAGCTTAGGAACTTTTAGATTGGATGGTATACCTTCAGCACCAAGAGGCGTTCCGCAAATTGAAGTTACATTTGATATCGATGCAAACGGTATTCTTAGTGTTACTGCTAAAGATAAAGGAAGCGGTAAAGAACAAAGTATTTCTATTACTGGTGCTTCCACTCTATCTGATAATGAGGTAGAAAAAATGGTCAAAGATGCTGAATCAAATGCATCTGCAGATAAAGAAAAAAGAGAAAAAATCGATTTAAAAAATCAAGCTGAAACACTTGTCTACCAGACAGAAAAGCAACTTGGTGAATTAGGAGACAAAATTGATGCTGCAGCAAAGTCTAAAGTTGAAGAAAAAAGTAATGCTTTAAAAGAAGCAACTTCAAAAGAAGATTATGAATCAATGAAAAAACTTCTTGAAGAACTTCAGCAAGAACTTTATGCAGTTGGTTCATCTGTTTATCAGCAACCAGGTAATCAGCCACCATCACCTGGCGCTGCCGGCGGTCCTGATCAGAGTGATTCAAGCGAAAAAGGTGGAGATGATGTAATTGATGCAGACTTTACTGAAACAAAAGATTAATAAAGGTAATTTTTAATTTCATTAGCAACCCATTTAGAACAAGCCGGAGCCAGTAAAATTCCATTTTTATAAAAACCTGTACATATAATTAGCCCATCTTCAAGGTTTTTCATTATTGGTGAAGGTTCACCATCTGGCCTTGACCTTATTCCAAACCATTTTTTAGAAATTTTTCCTTTCATCAGCCAATTTGGTTTTTTATCGAGAAAATTTGTAAGTTTTTCGAATGTATTTTCTTCTGGCTTAGTACTATATTCATCAGTTGATCCAATAATTAGCTTATTGTTTGATTTTGGAATTATATTTTTACCATTTATGTTGAATTGTTTTGGCAGCGATAATAAATCAACTTCTGCATCATTTATCTCAATTTCTATAGCTTGACCTAAAACAGGTTTTAATTTGATGTTGTGAGATAGGCTACCTATTAAATCAATCGCTTTTAGTGAATTACATAAAATAACCATGTCAGATTTGATGTTTTTATTATTCCTTGTTGTAGAAATCCATTGATTGTTTGATTTTTTTATTTTTATTATTTCTTCTCGCAAATAATTTACTTTTTTATCTTTTAGATATTGATTTAATGTTTGAAGTAAAGAAAGAGGATTTATTCTTCCATCTTTGAACGAGATCATTCCTTTTATATTTGTTGTTTGGAAGGCTTTATTAATATTTTTGATAAATATTGAGTGTCTTTCTAAAATTCGCAAGTTTTGATCATTATTTTCATAAACAAATTTCTCTAATTTTCTAAACTTTTCTTTATCTGTAGTTAGTTGTATTAATGGTTTTTCGATATTTAATTCACAATTAAATTTTTGAAGGAATGTAATCCATTGTGGCCATAATTCAATGCTTTGTTTCCTGAGATCCCAGCTTCTACCTCTTCTTTTTTGATACATATTACCCATTAGTAAGCCTAAAGCTGCATTGCTACTATTTTGGTGTTGAGCTGGATCTATTATCGTTACATGGAAACCTAATTCTGATAATTCTAAGGCGTTAAATTTTCCAATAATCCCTGATCCAACAATAACTATGTGTCCTTTTTTAAAATTTTCTTTTAAGCTTTTCATTGATATATTAGATATACTTGCTTATTTGACTTAATAGTTAAAGATTTTTTGGAACATCCTTCAATTATATTCAAAATTGTTTGTCCCGATCGTCCTGGTCTTGTAAGTCTACTTACAAGTTGGATTTCAAATTATGGTGGCAACATAAAACATTCTGATCATCATACAGATCAAGATGCAGGATTATTTCTTAGTCGAATTGAATGGAATAGTAACAATGAATTTATTAATAGAGATGAAATTTATAAAGAATTTGAAAAAATTGCAGATGAAGTAAATGGAAAATTTAACGTAAATTATTCAGATGAAATTCCAAATGTTGCTATTTTCGTGAGTAAACAAAATCATTGTTTGATTGATTTACTTTGGCGAGTAAGAAATGGAGAACTCAAAATGAAAGTCCCGTTAATAATTTCAAATCATTCTGATCTTGAAATTATTGCAAATGACTTTAATGCAAAATTTGTTCATATAGATACCTTTAAAACTGATAAATCTATTGTTGAAGATCAATTTTTACATTTACTAAAAGAATATGAAATTGATCTCGTTGTATTAGCTAAATATATGCAAATTTTGAGTGACTCTTTTTTAAAAAAGTTTTCTTCAATAATAAATATTCATCATTCTTTCTTACCTGCATTTAAGGGCGGGCAACCATATCATCGAGCTTGGAAGAGAGGCGTTAAATTAATCGGTGCTACAGCTCACTATGTTACTGAAGATCTTGATGAAGGACCGATAATTGAGCAATGCACAGTTAATGTAAGTCATAGGGATGAAGTTGACGATTTGATTAGAAAAGGAAGAGATATTGAAAGAATAGCTTTAGCAAGAGCAGTTAGATTACATCTGAATCATCAAGTATTTGTTTATAACAGCAAAACTGCTGTTTTTGATTGAAGATAGTTTTTAGTCTTCTAATTCTATTTGTATTTGTCTTTCATAAATTGATTCTTCATTAAAAACTCTTGCTATCAAGAAACTGGCAATGCAGCTGATTAACACAGGTTTCATTATTAATAAATTTTTTGTTAAAGCGAAAGCTAAAAACATTGCGGTAATTGGTGTTCGCGAACATCCTGCTACGAAAGCTCCCATTCCCGCAAAAATGTATGTACTTGGCGCATGTCCTGTCGCAATTTCCACCCAGCTCCCCATTATTAGTCCAATTGACCCACCTAAAGTAAGCATTGGATAGAACAAACCTCCAGGAGCTCCAGATGCTGCAGCTAAGCCTGTCGTGATAAATAATACTAAAACTGCTAATAAAGCAATTCCAATACTTGTATTTTGTTCAGCTATTATTTTCTGTAATTCATCTAAATTATGAAATGTACTGGGTAAACAAGAGTAGATGCTTCCTAAAATAAGTCCACAAATACTCATTTTTAAAATAAATTTATTTTTATACCACTTTTTGCCAAGATTTTGCATCAACAAAACATATCTGCTGTACAATTCTGCAAATATTCCAATAATTATTCCTAGTAAAACTAAGTAGATAAAATCTACAGGTAAGAAAAAAACTGATGGGTCATATTCTTTTTGAATCAAAAATCCGAGGTTAAAATCAAACCCTCCTGCTTTAGGATCTAAGCCTAAGGCTTGAATAATATCAGCAGATGAATCTGCAATGAAAGTTGTAATTACTACTAATAGCAAAATTACTGGTCTTGCAGAGTTTAATAACTCTTCTATTGCATAGATAAACCCTCCTAATGGAGCGCTAAATACTGCAGCTATTCCAGCACCACCCCCTGCTGCTACTATTACTCTTCTAAAAGCTGTGGGAGCTTTGAGCCACTTGGCCATTTGCCAAGCTACTGATCCTCCCATTTGAACGGATGGACCTTCTGGACCCAAAGGGAATCCACTACCAATCGCAATAATTCCTGATATTAGCTTTACTAAGCCTACTTTTAAATTCATTGGAACTTTTTTATGTCTTAAAAAACCCATGATTTGACTAACTCCTGAACCTTTTGCAGCAGGTGCTATATTTTTGATCAAATATCCTGCAATAGCTCCTCCTAGAGCTCCAAAAATAGGTAAGACCGCAATAGATGGGAATTGGTCTAATAATGCTAATCTCCAATTATTAATAAAATAGATTCCAGTTTTAAAAGATATGCTTGTAATTGAGGCTCCTAAACCTGTTAATAAGAGCGAAAATGCAACGACTAGAGATCTTTGTTTTAATAATTTTTTGATGCTACGAGATGAATTATTACTTGTTTTTTGAATATTATCTTTTATAAAGTTTGGCATAGTCCATGATTACTTTGTCAAGCTGAAATCGTTTATTTCATCAAATTGAAGATAGCGATAAAGTTCATCTGAATATGGATTAATTTTATTTTTAGTAATATCCTGATATTCCTCAACTTCAGGTATTTTGCCAAGCAGTGCGCAAACTGCTGCTAATTCAGCGCTGCCTAAAAAGACTTGTGCATTCTTGCCAAGTCTATTGTCAAAATTTCTTGTACTAGTAGAAAATACTACGGAACCTTCATCTACTCTGGCTTGATTTCCCATACATAAAGAACAGCCCGGTAACTCTAACCTTGCACCACAATCTTCAAAAATTTTATAGTAACCTTCAGCTTTTAGAGTTTCTTCATCCATCTTTGTTGGTGGACAAATCCATAATTTAGCTTTTAAATTTTGTACTCCTTCAAGAACTTTTGCAGCTGCTCTGTAATGACCAATATTTGTCATGCAAGAACCTATAAAAACCTCGTCAATATTTGTATTTGCAACATCAGTGATTTCTTTTACATTATCTGGATCATTAGGGCAAGCAACTATAGGTTGTGTTACTTTTGCTAAATCAATTTCAATGATTTCTTCATACTGAGCGTTTGAATCTGGTTGAATTAATGATGGTTTGTTTAACCAATTTTTCATATCATTTATTCTTCTTGAAATCGATTTTGAATCTTCATAATTACTCTCGATCATTTTTTCTAGTAGGCAAATATTACTTTTTAAATATTCTTGAACAGTTTCTTGGGATAAAAGTATTGTGCTACCTGCGCATGAGCGTTCTGCAGTAGCATCAGTAAGTTCAAAAGCCTGTTCAAGTTTTAGGTTTGGTAATCCTTCAATTTCCATAATTTTCCCGTTGAATATATTTTTCTTATTTGCTTTTTCAACAGTTAAGAGTCCTTTTTTAATTGCGAAGAGAGGGATTGCATTTACTAAATCTCTAAGAGTGATTCCTGGTAATAATTCTCCCTTAAATTTAATCAGCACAGATTCTGGCATATTTAATGGCATTGATCCTATTGCAGCGGCAAAGGCAACAATGCCCGAGCCTCCAGGAAATGAAATGCCAAGAGGAAATCTAGTATGACTATCTCCGCCAGTGCCAACAGTATCTGGGAGAAGCATTCTATTAAGCCAGCTATGAATTATGCCGTCTCCAGGCTTAAGAGCTACTCCACCTCTTTGAGATATAAAATCAGGTAATTCTTTATGGGTAACTAGATCTACTGGTTTAGGATACGCAGCTGTATGACAAAAACTTTGCATCACTAAATCTGCAGTAAATCCTAAACAAGCTAGTTCTTTTAGTTCATCTCTAGTCATTGGCCCAGTAGTATCTTGACTACCAACTGTGGTCATAATCGGTTCACAGGTCATTCCTGGCCTTACTCCCTCTAAACCGCATGCCTTGCCCACTATTTTTTGAGCTTGAGTAAAGCCGGCATTACTTTCTGTTGGATTTTGTGGTCTAGTAAATATTTCACTTGGTTGATAATCTAATTTGTTTCTAATTTTGTCCGTAAGAGATCTTCCAATCATAAGATTTATTCTTCCTCCAGCTTGAATTTCATCAGTAAGAGTTGATGGATACAACTCGAATTTGCTTATTAATTCTTCAGTATTTGAATCTTTTTCAATTTTTTTAATAATGCCTTTATAAGGATATATTTTAATAACATCTCCTGTTTTCATTTGAGATACATCAGCTTCTATAGGTAAAGCTCCTGAATCTTGTGCAGTATTGAAGAAAATTGGGGCTATTTTGCTGCCAATTATTATTCCACCTGTTTTTTTGTTGGGAACAAAAGCGATATCTTCTCCTATATGCCAAATGAGTGAATTAATAGCAGATTTTCTAGAACTCCCTGTTCCAACAACATCTCCAACATAAGCTATTGGTAAATTTTGTTTTTTTAAATTATCAAGAATCTTTAGTCCATCTGGTTTTTTAAATTCCAACATAGCTAATGCATGCATTGGAATATCCGGGCGTGTTGTTGCATGTACAGCTGGAGATAAGTCGTCTGTGTTTGTCTCACCGTCAACTTTAAATACTAAACAAGTAATCTCTTTCTCCAGAACTTTTTTATTTATGAACCATTCTGCATTTGCCCAACTATTTACAACTTCTTTTGCATAAATATTACTGTGAGATAATTCATGAATTTCATTAGCCGAATCGTAAACAAGAATAATATTTTTTAAAACTTCTGCCGCTTTTTTTGCGAGTAAACTATTTTCTCCTTTAAGGATTTCAACCAAAGAATTTACATTGTATCCGCCTATCATTGTTCCTAGTATTTCAATTGCTTTTTCGGGATTAATTGATTTGCAATATTTTTCGGAATTAACAATAGCCGTAAGCCAGCTTGCTTTTACGTAAGCAGCCTCATCAACTCCTGGGGGTACTCTATTTATTAGTAAATCAAGTAAATAAGATGAATCGTAAGTACTATCTTGTTCTAATAATTTTGTAATACAATTTGTTTGTTCAGCATTTAAAGGTAAAGGTGGTATACCTTTGGCAGCTCTTTCAGCTACATGATCTGCATAATCTTTTAGCAATGTTTCCAAATTCTTCATTAGTAAGGTTTAATGCCTAATCTATTGTTATTTTTAATATTGAAAAGGAGAGTATTCATAAATGCTTTTTTAAATATTCAAACTTCTTAATTAATCAATGACGACATCTTCAAATAATTCAGCTTTAGAAAAGACATCAGATTTACATGTTCTTGAAACACGTCCATTAATACCTCCAAGCAGATTACATAATGATATACCCTTAGATCACGACTCTGCTAATACAGTATCTAAAACAAGAAGATCGATACAAAATATTTTGCATCATAATGATCAGAAGCTTTTAGTCATTGTGGGTCCATGTTCAATTCATGATCTTGAGGCGGCAAAGGAATATTCAAAATATATTCAAAAATTCCGAGAAATGTATAACGATAAATTAGAAATAATTATGAGAGTATATTTTGAAAAACCAAGAACAACTATTGGTTGGAAGGGATTGATAAATGATCCTCATCTAGATGATTCTTATGATATTAATACTGGTTTAAGAAGGGCAAGAAGTTTGCTTGCATATTTAGCAACTCGAGGCATACCTTCTGCTACAGAATTACTAGATCCAATTGTTCCTCAATACATTGCCGATTTAATAAGTTGGACAGCCATAGGTGCGCGGACCACAGAAAGTCAAACTCATAGAGAAATGGCATCAGGATTATCAATGCCTATAGGCTTTAAAAATGGAACGGATGGTTCTTTTACTACTGCAATTAATGCAATGCAGTCAGCTTCAAAATCCCATCACTTCTTAGGTGTAAATGAAAATGGAATGGCTTCTATAGTTAATACTACAGGAAATCCAGATGGACATATAGTTTTAAGGGGCGGTTCAAAAGGCCCAAATTTTGAAAGTGATCATGTACAAAGAATTTCAGCGGAATTGAGGCAGTGTAATCTTCCCCATAAAGTGATGATTGATTGTAGTCATGGAAATTCCAATAAAGATTTCCGAAAACAGTCAGAAGTGCTAAAAAATGTAGCTTCTCAAATTAGTAATGGTGAAAAAAATATTTTAGGAGTTATGCTTGAAAGTCATTTGAAGGAAGGAAATCAAAAACTTTTAAAAAAAGAAGATCTCCAGTTTGGTAGAAGCATTACAGATGCATGTATAGATATAGAAATAACAAAGGAATTAATCGCTATTTTATACGATTCACTTAGCTAGTTATTAAAAAATTAAAAAATAATGCTGAAGAGATTGGAACTATGAAATTATCTATTCCTAGAATACTAAATTGTTCGAGCAAAGTCGCAATAAAAGCTATTGTAAAATAATTTAAATTTAGACTATTTTGTTGAGAATATCCTATTGAGCAAGTTACTATCAAACTTGTTAAAAACATTGTTATGGTTCCATATAAAGATTTTTTTTGTTCAAAAAAAATCCAACTCTTTGAGTTAAAGCTTTTTCCTATTAATCCAGCTAATCCATCACCAAAAGTCATTATGAAAAATCCACTAATTAGTGCATATGGATCTTTATCCCAGAAAAGATAAATCAAAATAAATAAACTTAGACAATAAAATAATGTCCCATAACTTTTTCTCTCAACATCCTCAATTGTTGGAAATAATTTATAGTTGTAATTGGTGAAAACCATTAATGCAACAATTCCCGTAAAAATTAGAGCAGAGTTTTGATTAATTTTTAAAAATTGAGCAATTGGTATTAAAGGACCTATTCCAATATGTATTATTTTTCTGACTATTTCTTTGTTATCTTCATTATATTTTTTAAAAACTATTGAAATTAAAAAAATTAAAAATAAATATAATAAAATTACAGTAAATTTTATCAATTTGGTTAAGCTGCTTTTTGATGAGTTGTCATTACTCGAAGCTTTAATATTGCTTTAGCTTCTAGTTGCCTTACCCTTTCTCGCGAAACATTAATTTGTCTTCCTATTTCTGCGAGTGTTAATGGTTCTTCACCATCTAGCCCAAATCTGAGCCTCATGATTTTTTGCTCTCTTTCATTTAATTGGGAAAGCCAAGTTCCTAAATGCTCTTTTTGAATAGTTCTATCCATACCTTCCATAGGCTCTTCACAGTTTGGATCAGGTATGAGTTCACCAAGTGTACTTCTGTCTTCTTCCCCTCTTGCATGTGCATCTAGGGAGGCGCAGGGAGCACTTTGAGAAATTAAATCTTCTAAATCTTTTTGATCAATTCCCATCTCAGTTGCCATTTCCAATCTTGTAGGTTGTCTGCCAAATTTGTGTGATAATTCTCTGGAGACTCTTCTCATTTTGGATAGTTTTTCACTTATGTGAATAGGCAAACGAATGGTTCTAGCACTGTTATCAATTGCCCTCGTCATTCCTTGTCTAATCCACCAATAAGCATAAGTTGAGAATTTATATCCCATAGCAGGATCAAATTTATCTACGGCTCTTTCAAGTCCAATAGCTCCTTCCTGGACAAGATCTAATAATTCAAGCCCTTGGTTTTGGTATTTTTTTGCAACTGAGACAACGAGCCTTAGATTAGCTGCCATCATTCTATCTCTTGCTCTTTTGCCAATCTTAATTTGATAAAGATTTCGTTGGGTTCTATCAGTTTCAGGAATTTGTAGCAACTTTTTCATGTTTTGAACATGATGAGCTAACTCTATTTCTTCTGCTGGAGTCAAAAGAGGTACTCTTCCAATGCTACTTAAGTAATAGCCAATAGAATCTGAAGCGAGTCTGCCAGATTTTTTTTGGCTTTGTTTTGCCGTAAGACTGGATTTCGATTTGCGAGATTTGCCCGCAGTGTTTGGTAATCTTGGCTCATCAAAATTATTATCTGAAGAGCTTTTCGCAGATTCCAGAGGGATCCCCATCACCCTGGCCTCCTAAATAATGGATTTTTTAAAAAGCTAGCACTGAAATTGAAATAAAAACTACTTTTACGTTGAAATTTTAAAGACAAAAAATTTTTTTTTAAAGCTTATTTCTTGAAATCCATTGATATGAAATGATTTTATAAAAAATAAAAAAAATTTAAAATATTAAGTATTTTTATAAATGTTGTAAAAATCAATATTAATTTTATTTTTCTATGAGGTCAATTTGCGAACGATTATGCGATGAATCTAATTCATATTTCGAATATGAACCATCATCTTTCATTATCCAAGAAAAGTAATTATCTTTAATGTAAGTTTGCAAAAGCGTGTATATTTTAGATTTCAATTCATAATCCTCTATAGGAGTAACAGCTTCTATTCTTCTATCAAGATTTCTTCTCATCCAATCTGCACTCCCTATAAAAACCTCATTATCCCCGTTATTACAAAACCAAAAAATTCTTGAGTGTTCTAGAAAATGGCCAATAATGCTTATAACTTTAATATTTTCACTTAAATTTTTTCTTTGGGGATATAGGCAACAAATACCTCTTATGATTAGGCTAATTTTTACACCCGAGTCTGAAGCTAAATAAAGCAGTTTAATTATTTCTGGGTCTACTAAAGAATTCATTTTTGCGATTATTTCGGCTTTTTTGCCTTCCTTTGCATTTTTAATTTCTCTCTTTATCAGAAATATAAATTTCTCTCGCATCGATGAGGGAGAAACTAATAACTTTTGATAACTTTTTTGTTTAGAGAAACCAGATAAGTAGTTAAATAACTCAAGTAAATCAGATGCAATATCAGGATCCGTTGAAAGTAATCCTAAATCTGTATAAAACTTTGAAGTATTAGAGTTATAATTTCCTGTTCCAATATGGAAATAATTCCTTAATCGTCCTTTCTCTTTTCTTACTGTTATGGCAATTTTTGTATGTGTTTTAAATCCGATGATTCCATATACAACATGAATGCCAGCTTGTTCAAGTTGTTTGGCCCATTGAATATTATTGTCTTCATCAAATCTTGCTTTTAGTTCAACAAGAGTCATTACTTCTTTACCATTCTCTGCAGCTCTCATTAAAGCTGCAATTATAGGGGAATCTTGGGAAACTCGATATAAAGTAATTTTTATAGCCATTACAAGTGGATCATCAGCTGCTCTGTTTATAAATTCTTCAACTGAAGTTTTAAATAGGTCATAGGGATGATGAAGCAGAATATTTTTTTTCCTAAGTATCTTGAAAATAGAATTAGGGTTTTTGTTTGAAGGCAAATCTAAATGTTTTAATTCTGGGTGAGTTTTTCCAATTAGTAGATTTTCTTTTAAATCATCTCTATCAATTTTTGTAAGCTGATTTAAATCGTCTAGGCCTAATAAACTTTTGCAAAAGTATATATATTCTTTCTGTATTTCGATACTTTCAATAAGTAACTTTAGAATATTTTCTGGCATATCTGACTCCACTTCTAATCTAACTACGTCTCCACCTAATCTTCTTTTTTGCAAACTTTGTTCAACAGCTAAAAGTAGATCATCAGCTTCAAGTTCTTTTAATTCTAAATCTGCATCTCTTGTCACTCTAAAAAAAGAGTAATTTATACATTCCATTCCGTTAAATAAAGTATTTATATTATTCCCAATTAAATCTTCAACACTTATGAAATAGTGAGAACTTTCATCACTAAGTTGAGTAATTTCATTGGGAATTCTTATAAATCGGGGTATATTTTTTGTTGGTATTTTTACTCTGACAAACTGATTTTTAGAATTCTCCTCATCCTTTATTAAAGCTGCTAAATTTAGACTTAAATTACTTATAAAAGGAAATGGATGTGCCGGATCAACAACTAATGGAGTTAATAAAGGGAAAATAGATGTTGTAAAGAGGTTATTACACCAATTTCTTTGATTATCACTTAGGTCCTTATATTTTTTTAAAATTACACCTTTTTCTTTTAATTCATTTTTTAATTCATTATTTACATAGTTTTCTTGGAGAATAGTTAACTTCTTTATTTCATTATTGATTTTTTTTAATTGCTCTTTAGGGGTAAGTCCGTCAATACTTTTTTTAGTAATTTCTGCTTCAACTTGAGCCTTTAATGAAGCTACTCTTACCATAAAAAATTCATCTAGGTTATTACTAAAAATTGAACAAAATTTTACTTTGTCTAAGATTTTGTACTCCTTTTCCATTCCAGTAAGGAGAACTCTTTTATTAAATTCAATCCAACTTAATTCTCTATTAATAAAAACATTAGCCTGGGGTTTCATTTCAATACTTTTGATTTTTGATTATTAAAAGAATTATTACTTTTACCCTCTGCAATAAGGTATATCATGAAAAGCAAGATAACGGAACCAGCTATAAAAGGAGATTTAGGACCAAAACTATCATAAACCCTTCCTGCCATTGCAATTCCTAGAACCCCCCCAAGACTCTGTAGACCCTGAAGATTACTTAAAATTGATCCTTGTTTATCAATGTCTAATTTCTTTGATATTAGTGCTCTTAAGGTGGGCGTAATTAATCCTGCCCCAACGGCTAAAAATGATACAGCTGAATAAATATTAATTGTCGCATTTTCTTTTGGAGCAGTTATTAAAAGAGCACATGCTACAAGAATGAAGCCTGATCCGATAAGTGTTAATCGCATTTCTCCAAATTGTTTTACAAGAGGCCCAATCAGTCCTCCCTGAACGACAATTGCAATTATTCCTACTACAACAAGAGTTCCACTTGATGCTTTTGTCGTCCAGTTTAAAGATTCTTGAAGGAAGAATATAAGTATATTGGTCAATCCAGTAAAAGCAATAAAGTAAATAAAAAAAGCTAATGATAATTTTTTAATCTTTTCTTCTTTGAAAACTGTAAATAGGTTTTTTAAAGGATTTTTTATAAAAGGTTTTGATTTATTTGAGTCACTATTAGGCTTGGTTTCCGGTAAGTAAAAAAATACAAGGAGGAAATTTATTATTGGAATGATTGAGGCTATCAAAACTGGAATAATAAAATTATTATTTGTATTTTTGGCAAAAATAACAACAAAAATATTACCTAAGAAAAAACTTAAACCAAAAGCTACACCAATAAGTCCAAATGTTTTTGCTCTTTTTTCAGGGCTTGAAATATCTGCAAGAATTGTTGTTGCAGTAGCTGCAGTTCCCCCACTTAAACCGTCAATTAGTCTTGCTAAAAATAATAAAAATAAAGGGATAGAGGCTATTGAATTTGACCAATTAAATAGAACCGTAAAAGATAATATTGATATTCCTATGACTGAACCAGTAATACAAAAAAGAGTGACAGGTCTTCTTCCATATCTATCGCTCATAAGTCCTATAAAAGGAGAAGCTGTAAATTGAGCTAATTGGTAAGTGCATGATAATAAACCATATGTACTTGCTTTAGAATCAAAAAGTAAAACAAAGGAGGGTAATATAGGTAGTAGTATGCTTTCACTTAAACGATCATTGAGAAGAGTAATAAAGGCACTAAGTAGAGTAAATTTTTTATTTGGTTTTAATAAACTTTCTTTCACAATATTTACCTTCATTACCATTAACTTCTACTACCATACTTGTTAATGGAGATTATTGTGCCCGGCATTGTTTATTTAGTTGGAGCAGGTCCTGGTGACCCTGAGCTTCTAACTCTAAAAGCTTTACGCCTAATAAAAAATTGTGATGCATTAGTACATGATGCTTTGATCCCGGATGAAATAACAAAAGAGGCAGGAAAACATACAGAAATTTTCCATGTAGGTAAAAGAGCTGGAAAGTGTTCTGTACCTCAGAATGAAACTAATGCTCTTATTTTGAAATTGGCAAAAGAAGGCAAAAATGTTGTACGGCTTAAAGGGGGAGACCCATTCGTTTTTTCTAGAGGTGGTGAAGAGGTATCGATTTTAGAAAAAAATGGAATTTCAGTTGAAATAGTTCCTGGTATTACTTCTGGAATAGCTGCCCCTACATATTTTGGTATTCCACTAACCCATAGAGATGCTGCGAGTTCCGTAACTTTCGTCACTGGACATGAGCGTGTAGATAAGGAAAAAAAGACAGTGAATTGGAGAGATTTAGCTAAAGCATCAGATAGCTTAGTAATTTTTATGGGTATAAAAAATATTGAATTTATTGTGGAAGAATTAATTCTAGGTGGTTTAGATAAGAGTACTAAATGCGCTGTTATTCAAGAAGCTACTTTAAAAAATCAAAAATGTTTGATAGAGAAATTAGATAATCTTCCAGATAAAATCAAAGATAAAGAATTTTTAGCTCCATCAATTATCATTATTGGAAAAATTGTTGAATTTAAGGTTAATAACAATATAACTAAAGTATCTGATGTCTATTTACCAGATATTAATAAAGTTCAACTATATAATAAATCCCAAAAGTAAATTGGATCGAATTTAGGTTTAAGCTTTAAATCATCAACTTGATAAATTTGTCTGCAAGATAAGCTATTAATTGCAACTACTATGTCATCATTTTGAAATTCTGGAGGAATAAATTCTTCTTTTACAATTTTCAATTTTAAAGCTTGAGAAACCATAATTCCCTCTAAACAGCCGCTCTCTTTTCTAGGAGTTATCCATTGATTATTTCTTTTAATTAGAAGATTAAATGTACTTCCACAACAAAGTTCACCTGAGGTATTCAAAAGGATAGAATCATCAAATGATTTTTCATTAGCTTCTGTCAAAACTTGTATTGCCTGATTATATGAAAATGTTTTGCATTTACTTATAAGACTGAATTCATTTATTTTTTCCTTTTGACTAATGCAAACGTTTATCGGATTAAAATTTGGTTTGATTCTATAAAACTCAAGCCATAAATTGTCCAAATTTTTTGTCTCTAAAGTGCTATCAATTCTTAGTGTTCGACCTTCATTAGTTCCTCGACTATAGTTTATTCTTACTGAAGCAAATTGATCATTTTTAAGCGATAACTTTTTAATTCCATCGTGAATAAGTTGTCTCAAAGTTAATTTATTTATTTTGAGGTTAATATTTAAAATCTTGCTACTTTTTTCTAATCTTTTCAGATGTTCATCAAAAAGAATAGGTTTGTTTTCTTTTATCAAGATGGTTTCAAATATACCATCAGCAAATTTTAATCCTCTATTATTAGCAGCAATAAATATTCTATCAATATCCAACCATTGATCCTTGTGCCAGCCTAATGTTTCAATCATTTTAGTGAATCAATTAATGGTAAAAGTTTCCACTTTAGTTCATCAGTTTCCTCCTCCGGGTCTGAGTCAATAACTATTCCGCAACCAGCATATATATTGATTTTTTTGTCTTTAATTAAAAATGATCTTATTAGTATATTGCTGTCAAACTCTCCATTCCAATCAAGCTTCAAAAATGAGCCACAGTATGGTCCGCGTTCACATTTTTCTAATTCAAAAAGTCTCTGGCATGATCTTAATTTAGGTGCTCCAGTTATAGAGCCCCCAGGCCAACAAGCTTTTAGTAAATCAATCCAGTTCGTGTCTTTTTTTAATTTGCCTCTGATTACTGAAGTTAGATGATGAACTTTTAAGAAACTTTCAAGTTTTAATATTTCTGGCACCATAATACTTCCTGTTTCGCAAACTTTACTTAAATCATTTCTTATTAGGTCAACAATCATAATATTTTCGGCTCTATCTTTCTCGTTAGTTATTAAATCGATAGCATTAAGTGCGTCTTGATTTAAATCTTTATCTCTGGATCTAGTTCCTTTGATAGGTCTTGATTCTACAAAATTTTTATTATCTATTTTTAAAAATCTTTCTGGCGAGGTAGATAATACAGCCTCTTTATAATTATTATTTATTATTATTCCTCCAAAGGGAGCTCTTAATTTTTTTCTTATTTTCAAATAAATATCCAGAGGATTATAGTTTTTGGAAGATTCAATTTCGCATTTAGTTGTTAGGTTTGCTTGAAATATATCTCCTAAGGAAATTAATTTTTTCAATTTTAAAATATTTTTCTGAAATTTTTCAGCCATTTCGTCCAAATTTATTTTTGAAAAATCAAAATTCAACTTTGTTTTAATAATATTTTCTTCTTCGATATTGTTGATTATGTTTTTATAATTCATCAGTTCAGATGAGTTTGTGCCTTCGATAATTATTTCTTTTTTTATTAGATTACATTTAATGATTGGATCATATGATGCAATCCATAAAGTTGCCATATTAGATTTTTTCCATGGGTTTTTTGGTTCTATGTAAACTCCAGCTTCATAACTTAACCATCCGATCCAAAATCCTTTTTCAATATTTCTTAAATTGTTAAATGGATTATTAGTTTTGTCTAAGTTATTGATATCTCTTGATTGGATTATTTTTTTAGGTTTAATTCCTATTATTGACCATTCCCCATTTTCTTTGCCATCGCTGTCTAGCCAAGCTAATCCTTTATCTCCAAATTTTTTTGTTAGATGATGCGTAATCAGTGCTGGATCTATCCATTTTTCTAGAATTATTTTTTTTATTTTCATTTTTTATTATTGTTATTAAGCCATTTTTCATAAGCAGCATTTCTAATTCTGCAGCTATCACACTTACCGCATGGTTTTGAATTACCCGAATAACAACTCCATGTTTTATCTAAAGGGACATGATTATCAAAAGCTAATTTAATAATTTCCTCTTTATTTAAATCTAATAGTGGTGTCCAAAGTTTTATTGGATTATTTTCTCTTCCTCTTTTATTGGCTAAATCTGCTAACTCTTGAAATTTTTTAATGTAGTCAGGTCTGCAATCTGGATAACCAGAATAATCTAGTGCATTAACTCCTAATCCTATAAAATCAGCATCTATTGCTTCGGCATAACTTAGGGCAACGGAAATAAATATAGTATTTCTCCCAGGAACATAAGTATTAGGAATTTTATTATTTTGTACTCCTTCTATTGGAATATTTTTTTGAGTATCAGTTAATGACGAGCCTCCCCATAAAGATAAGTCAAGCTTAATGATTTTAAATTCTTCGATATCAAAGTGTTTTGCAATTATTGATGCAGAATTTAATTCTTTTTTATGACGTTGACCGTAGTCAAATGAAAGACCAAAAATTTTAGCTTCGGATTTTTTGGCGATACCAGTAACTGTAGAAGAATCTAAACCTCCAGATAATAAAACTACTATCGATTTATTTTTAATAGTCATATGTTTTTAATTAATTTTTAAGTATTTGTGAGTTTGAAGGCTCAATTTCCAATCGGGGTTATTTTTTACGAAATCAATAGCAAGAGAAAAACCATTCGCATTGTTCCATGCTGGCTGTAAATAAAAAATTTTATCTTCTTTTTTTAAGCCATCTTCGCTTTTATAGAGTTGATATTGTTTTAAAGTTTCTTTTTTTATTTGAATAGCAAATTCAATATCTTCTATTTCATTTATGATTATTTTGATCTCATTACAGTGTTTTAAAAAATAATTTTTTGGAGGTGAGTGTCTTTTAGGAGATAAAGTAATCCAGTCATAGCTTCCTGATATCGAATTAACTCCACTTGTCTCAATATGAATCTTCATTGGCTTTTGTTCTTCTCCCATTGTCATTTTTTTTATAGCTTTGCAAAAATTATCCAAGTTATGTTGTAAAGGTTCTCCACCTGTAATGACGCAAAAAGATGCTCCTTTTTTTCTGGCAATTTTTATGCGATCTATTATTTTTTCAATTGATATAGAAGGGTGTTTTTTCTCGTCCCATGAATTCTTGGTATCGCACCACGAACATCCAACTTTGCATCCGGCTAATCTTACAAAAAAAGCACTTTTTCCAGCGTGATAACCTTCACCTTGTAATGAATGAAATTGTTCGACTAAGGGTAAAAAATTTGTCATTTTCATTCAAAAAAATAAAGAATATTAATTTGATTGAGTTAACTTATCTTGAGAGGCTTTTATTAATCCTTTAAATAAAGGATGAGGTTTGCCAGGTCTTGATAAAAACTCAGGATGATATTGACAGGCTAAGAAGTATGGATGATTTTCTAACTCAATTAACTCAACTAATCTGCCATCTGGTGATGTACCACTAATTTTGTATCCAGAATCTAAAAAACTTTGTTTGTAGTAATTATTAAATTCGTATCTATGCCGATGTCTCTCATAAATAACATCCTCATCATATAAGTTTTTCCCAGTTGTATTTTTTGTCAGTCTACATGGATAAACTCCAAGTCTCATTGTCCCACCTAAATCAACTACATCTTCCTGTTCTGGTAATAAATGTATCACTGGATTTGGAGTGTTTGGGTCTAGTTCTGAACTAGATGCATCTGGAAGATTAGCTACATTCCTGGCCCATTCTATAACTGCACATTGCATGCCAAGGCACAAACCTAAAAAGGGAATTTTATTTTCTCTTGCGAATTTTATAGCCGAAATTTTTCCATTTACTCCTCTATTGCCAAATCCCCCGGGTACGACAATTGCATCAACTTCATTTAAGTAAGTTTCTGCTGAATTTTTTTCTATCATTTCAGCACTTACCCAATGTAAATCTAATAAAGCCCTTTGTTCAATGCATGCATGTCTTAAAGCTTCAACAACGGATAAATATGCATCTCCAAGTTCAATATATTTGCCTACAAGTGCAACTTTTATTGGATCTCCAGGATTTCTTAGGTTGTGTATTAGTTGCTCCCAATTTTTCAAATCACATTTTTTATCTTCAAGGTCTAAATACTTCAAGGTTTCTTTGCATAAACCTTCTTTTTTTAAAGAAAGAGGTACAGAATATATACTGTCTGCGTCTAAAGCTTCAATTACAGAGTTGATATTGACACCGCAAAAACCACTAAGCTTTTTTTTAAGAGCTTCATTGATAGATTTATCACTTCGGCATACAAGTAAATCTGGCTGAATTCCAATTGATCTTAATTCTTTCACTGAATGTTGTGTTGGTTTAGTTTTTATTTCCCCAGAGGTTTTGATGTAAGGAAGTAATGTTACGTGTATGTATGCAACATCGTTCCTATTGACATCATTTTTGAATTCTCTTATTGCCTCTAAAAAAGGTAGAGATTCAATATCACCAACTGTTCCACCAATTTCAGTAATAATAATATCTGCATTGCTGTTAGCGGCTACTCTATGAATCCTTTCTCTAATTTCTCCCGTTATGTGAGGTATAACTTGCACAGTTCCACCGTTATAATTACCTCTTCTTTCTTTATTAATAACTGCTTGATAAATAGATCCCGTAGTCACACTATTTAACCTAGTCATTGCAGTATCAGTAAATCTCTCATAGTGACCTAAATCTAGATCGGTTTCAGCCCCATCTTCGGTTACAAATACTTCTCCATGTTGAAAAGGGCTCATTGTTCCTGGATCAACATTTAGATATGGATCTAGTTTTAATATTGAAACACTATATCCCCTAGATTTTAATAATCTTCCTAAGCTTGCAGCTACAATCCCTTTACCAATGCTAGAAACTACTCCTCCGGTGACAAATACAAATTTTGACATTAAATATTTTTAATTAAGCACAGCCTCCTTATATTTTATTTAAACAAAAAACTTTTAGAACATCCATATATATTCTTATTCATCAATTGTTATTTCAATATCTAATTCTTTTAATTGTGATTCAGAGACATTGGAAGGTGCATTTGTGAGAAGACATTTTGCTTGTTGATTTTTTGGAAACGCAATGGTTTCTCTGATTGAATCTGCACCAATGATCAGCATGGTAATACGATCCAATCCAAACGCTATTCCACCATGAGGAGGAGCCCCCATTTCTAAGGCTTCTATTAAAAATCCAAATTTTTCATCAATCTCTTTATCAGTAAGTCCTACCGTTTTTAGAACCTGTCTTTGTAAGTTCGCCTCATGAATACGTAAAGAGCCACCTCCTAACTCCAATCCATTAAGAACTAAGTCATAAGCATTTGCTGTAGAGCTCTCAATTTCTTTTTTCAAGTTTTCAGAATCTTTAGATTTTATATTTTTTGGAGAACAAAAAGGATGATGTAAAGCTTCATATCTATTTTCATCTTCATTTCTCTCAAACATAGGGAAGTCAGTTACCCATAAGAAATTCCATTTGCTTTTATCTATGAGATTTAATTCTTTTGCGATATATTGTCTAACCCTATCTAATGACTGATTGACAATTTGTTTATCTCCAGCTCCTAAGAGGATTAAGTCTCCATCTTTTGCTTCTGTGATTTTTAAAATATCAGCTATATGCTCTTCACTTAAATTATTTTTAATTGCCCCAATAGTCTCAAGCTCATCTCCTTTGACCCTTATAAAGGCTAAACCACCAGCTCCTGCGTCTTGAGCTACTTTGAAGATGTCACCTCCCGGTTTAATTCTTACGTTGCTAATACTTGAATTGCCTCCTTTGACTGTTATGGATTTTATATACCCTCCAGACTTAATTGCCTTGGTGAAAATATTAAATCCAATATTACCTAATACTCCTCCTAAATCTTTCAATAACATTTGATATCTAGTATCTGGTCTATCAGTACCGTAATTATCCATTGCTTCCTGCCATGTCATTCTTGGAAAAGCATTATTAAAATTAATATTTAACACTTCTTTCCATATTTTTTTTATGAGACTTTCATTAAAAGAAATTATTTCTTCTTCACTAATAAAGCTCATCTCAATATCTAATTGAGTAAACTCTGGCTGTCTATCTGCCCTTAAGTCTTCATCACGGAAACATTTTGCGATTTGATAATACTTATCTAAGCCCCCAACCATTAAAAGTTGTTTAAAGAGTTGTGGGGATTGAGGTAAAGCAAAAAATTCTCCATTTGAAAGACGTGCAGGAACAAGAAAATCGCGAGCCCCTTCAGGAGTTGACTTTGTAAGTAATGGGGTCTCTACTTCTGTAAATCCAAAATTATCAAGAAATTCTCTAGCAACTTTAATAATCTTATGTCTTGTTTTTAAATTTTTTAGTAATTTTCCCCTTCTTAAATCAAGGTATCTATATTTTAATCTGAGTTCCTCTTTTGTATTTTCATAATCATGTATAGATACTGGAAAAGGTAAGTTGTTTTTAATTTGGTTGAGAATTTGCAAATCTTTAACCTTAAGCTCTAACTCTCCAGTACTTAAATTTGTATTTATGGAATCTTTGGGCCTTTCATTAATAATTCCGCTGACCATTATTACTGTTTCATTTCTTAGAGTTTCTGCCTGTTTAAATAGATCTGCACCATCATCGGGGTTAATTGTTATTTGTAGGAATCCACTATGGTCTCTTAAATCAATAAAAATTACACCACCATGATCTCTTCTTCTATCTACCCATCCGCATAAATTAACTAATTTACCAATATCTGTATTATTGAGTTCTTCACAAATTTTGTTTCTCATCTAAGTATGGTTTATTTATCAATAACTTATAATAATTCTTTAAGGGTAAATTTAGTTAATAATTCTTTTTATAAAACGCTCTTTTTGTTATAACCCCGTTGAATTTTTTGCCTCTTATTAATATTTCAACTTCATTATTTATTAAGGCATGCGAAGTATTGATGTATGCAAAAGCAATAGCTTGTTGTTTAGTTGGAGACCAACTGCCGCTAGTGATAGTTCCAATATTCTCATCACCTTTAAGCACTGCGCACCCTTTTCTTCCTATTGCTTTACCTTTTATAGAGAGACCAACTAACTTTTTTTGAATGCCTAATCTTGACTGCTCTTCAAGAACTCTTCTGCCAATGAATTCGTGATTATTTTCTAGATGTACTAGCCATCCTAACCCTGCTTCATATGGAGAAGTTTCTTCATTTATGTCTTGGCCATAAAGATGCATGCCTGCTTCAAGTCTGAGAGTGTCTCTAGCTCCTAAACCACAAGGTGAAACATTTTTGGAAATTGAGAAATCCCATAAATTAATTGCTGCTTTTTTAGATAAAAGTATTTCTAGACCATTTTCTCCTGTATATCCTGTCTTGGAAACAAAGATTTTTTCTTTAGGCGAAATATGTTCAAAAATTTTATATTCGCATCCAAAGTTAGGGATATGTGATATCGAAGATTCAATCCATTCTTCAAATAAATCAAAAGAGTTTTTTCCCTGTAGTGCTAAAAGTACTTTGTCTTTTTTAAAGTTTGTTATCAAAATTTCAGACATATTTAAATTATTTGTTATCCACAGAAAATCTTCTTCATATCTGCTTGCATTAACTATTAACAATAATTCTGATATGTCATTTTCTTGTATACCGAGGTCATAAATTATTAAGTCATCTATTATTCCTCCTTTATCATTGAGCATTACTGTATAAAGCCCCTGACCTTCAGAAAAGGAGTATAAATTAGTAGGAAAAAGTTTTTGAATATAATCCTTTGGATTGATTCCCTTGATAGAAATCACACCCATGTGAGAAATATCAAATATTCCTGCTGAATATCTAACTGATTCATGCTCTTTAATTAATCCTGAAAATGATATGGGCATTTCCCAACCTGCAAAATCCACTAATTTTGCATTGGATTCAACATATTTTGAATAAAGAGGACTTTTTAGCAAATCCATGAAATATTTAGTTTCTATTTAGTATTTCTACACTTTAGTTTAGAAATTTTTTATTGCATATTTTCTAATGACAAAATTAAGCTTCTAAGTACTTTGGCTGC
This sequence comes from Prochlorococcus sp. RS04, assembly GCF_001989455.1. Lineage (NCBI taxonomy): Bacteria > Bacillati > Cyanobacteriota > Cyanophyceae > Synechococcales > Prochlorococcaceae > Prochlorococcus > Prochlorococcus sp. RS04. The sequence continues at coordinate 867,653 of NZ_CP018346.1, forward strand.
AACTATGCTACTTACTCCGCTTCTATCAATTTCTGGAGATAATTCCACAATATCTGATCCCACGATTCTAAGGTCTTTTAAAGTTTTAAGTATCTCTTCAAAATCATTCCAAAAAAATCCTCCCGGTTCTGGAGTGCCCGTCCCTGCTACTAAACTGGGATCAAACCAATCTAAATCTATTGTTAAATAGATTGGAGACTTAGCGTATGGAAGAAGAGCTTCTTTTAACTCATATGCATTTTCGCCTGGACAAAAGTTAACTAATTGGTTGTTATTATGCATAATTTCAAATTCATCCTTAGTCCCACTTCTAATTCCTACTTGCAAAATTTTCTTTTCAGGTAGCACTTCTAAGCATCTTTTCATAGTACAAGCATGACTATGTTCATTTCCTATATATGATTCTCTTAAATCTGCATGAGCATCAAGTTGAACTAATATCAAATCTGGATATTTTTTTACTAATGCTTCAATTGCACCTCTTGTAATAGAGTGTTCGCCGCCAAGCATAATAGGACTAAGGCGTTTACTAATTAAATAATTTGTTGCTGATTTAACCGATTCAATAACGGACTTTGAGTCATTTTTATCAATTAGTATTGATCCAAAATCAACATACATAATATCCTCTAAATCTTTTTTTATTTTTGGACAATATGTTTCTAAACAATTACTGACTTGTCTAATTGCTTCTGGACCAAATCTCGCTCCTGGTTTAAACGAACATGTCCCGTCATAATTAACTCCAAATATACCAATTGAGCAATTCTCAGGACTTCTTTTTGCTCCCATATAAATTGCATTTTCGTTATCAAATAAATTTTTTGTCATCTTATGAATCTAGTTCTTTTACAATTTTATTTGGCATCATTTTGAATGCTGCATTTTGAAAATTTAAATTCCAAATTTCACATCCTTTTTCTATTTTTACTACTTCATCATAATTTTGTTTTGACAAATTTAGATCTTCTGAAGAAGCAAATGTCCAACTCCAAATACCGCTTGGATATATAGGCACAAAGGAATACATAGTTTCAGAAACTTTAAATATGTGTTTTAGGGTTTTCAAAATATTTATGTGAATATTTTTGAAGGATTCAGGAGATTCGCTTTGCGTTGCTAATATCCCCCTTGGTGAAAGTATTCTTTTACATTCTTTATAAAAAGAATCTGAAAATAATAAATTTGAAAATTCTGAAGGATCTGAACAATCTATAAATATAACGTCGTAAAAATTATCTCTTGTTTTTTTTACCCATTTAACGCCATCATCAACATGTATTTCTAATCTTTTGTCATTCCATGCTTCACCTCCAATTTCTTTTAGAAATTTTTTAGATATTTTGATTACTTCCTCATCAATTTCTACTAGATCAATTTTTGATATTTGAGAATATTTAACGCATTCTCTTACAGTACCACCGTCACCACCGCCAATAATTAGAACATTAGGTTTTTCGTCAATGCTACTTAATGCAGGATGCACAAGACACTCATGATAATATTTCTCGTCTTTTAATGATGTCATCCAGCAACCATCTAACATTAAAGCTTTACCATAATATTCATTTTCAATAACAATAATTTCTTGATATTTTGAGGTTTTTTTAATTAGAATTTTCCCATTTAGCCCGAATCTAGAGCCTTTATGATGTTCATCTATCCATGTTGTAATATTTGTCATTTGTTTTTAGGAATTTTTCCCGCTAGTTTTTGTTTGGCTATTTGCCAAAGCCTTTGAAAGTCTTTAGGAGTTTGTTTTTTAATATTATCTCCTGCATGCTCTTCGACGATTGAAAATCTGTCTAAAAATTTTATATTAGTTTTTTGAAGAGCTGATTCAGGATTAATCTTTAAAAAGTTTGAGAGATTAAGAAGAGTAAAGTATATATCCCCAAATTCATTTTTTATCTCTGAATCATTTTTACTTTTAATTGCTTCCTTTAATTCATTAATCTCTTCTTCTAACTTGTTAAAAATCTCATCAGTACTTTCCCACTTGAAACCATGTTCTTTAACAATATTGGTGATTTTATCTGTTCCAACCGTTGGCGGTAAATTTTTAATTTTTAAATTTAAGTTTCTACTAATTGAAGATTTCATATGAGGTGCTTCTTTTTCTAAATTTTTTATACTTACCCAAATCTGTTGTGATTGTTTTAATGATACTTTTTCTTTTTTGTTAAAAATATATGGATGTCTATTAATAATTTTCTTGTTAAGTTTTTTTATAACATCATTTAGTGCAAATTCTTTTTCTTCGTAACCGATTTCAGCATGAAGCATTACTTGTAATAAAATATCTCCTAACTCCTCACATATATTATCTGCATTTTTTTCATATATCGCATCTATAAATTCATTACTTTCTTCATACAAAAATGGGATCAACGATACATGAGACTGTATTTTCTGCCATGGGCAGCCCCAAGTTTTATCTTTTAATGCTTTGATATTAGATATTAAGATTTTAAAACTATTTATAGTCTCTAAATCGGAATTGTTTTCCAATTCATATTTATCGTTTGAAGACATAGGATATATTTTATTAATTAAATTTTGCCTCAATCATGAAATATTTAAATACTTAGTATAAATTTTTCAACTTCATCTATTAGAATGATTTATTATAAGGGCGATTAGCTCAGCGGTAGAGCGCCTGCCTTACAAGCAGGATGTCCCTGGTTCGAACCCTGGATCGCCCATTTATTATTTTTCTAATGACTGAGATCGTCAATCTTTCAATCAGTCAAAGTGCTGCTTCAGAACTATCTAGGCAAGCTTCTTTTGGAGGTTCTCCTGGAGAAATGTCGATTGATTTGGTAGAGGATAAAAATTGTTCCGAAGGATGGATGCATATTCAATTAAGGCCAGGTACACGTAATGGATCCCCTATTTCAAGAACTGAAGGAGTAACTTTATATGCGGATCTAAAAAAGTTTAATTTACTGAAAGATTTAAAATTAGATTATTACGGTGATTTGAGCGGTGGTGGATTTCTTATTTCAACACCAAAAAATGCAAAACGTTGTTCTTGTGGTTCTGGTTTCAAACTTTTGTAGAATGGATGTGTCTTTTTTGCAAACTAATATTATTTTCAATAATTAGCTGCTCTCAAGATAAAATAAACAAAAAGTTTATTGAAATAAAATTTGCACATGACAGAGATGAATGATCAATTATCTTTAGAGAATTATTCACCTTTTGAAGTAGAGAAAAAGTGGCAAGAAAAATGGGAAAGTCTAAAGGCGTTTAGTCCTAACCCTGAGGATGATGGGAAGCCTTTTTGTGTTGTTATTCCGCCACCAAATGTAACTGGATCTTTGCATATGGGGCATGCATTTAATACGGCTTTGATAGATGTTGTAGTACGTTTTCAAAGACTTTTAGGGAAGAATGTTTTATGTTTACCCGGAACTGATCATGCTTCAATAGCTGTTCAAACTATTCTCGAAAAACAATTAAAAAGTGAAGGCAAAACAAGCGAGGATATTGGAAGAGATGAATTTCTTAAAAGAGCATGGAACTGGAAAGAACAAAGTGGCGGAAGAATAGTTTCTCAATTAAAAAGGATAGGATATTCAGTTGACTGGACTAGAGAAAGATTTACTCTTGATCAAAAATTAAATGAAGCAGTTATTGAGGCTTTTAATATTCTCTATAAAAAGAATTTAATTTATAGAGGCGAATATTTGGTTAATTGGTGCCCTGAATCTCAATCTGCCGTAAGTGATCTTGAAGTTGAAATGCAAGAAGTAAATGGTCATTTATGGCATTTTAAATACCCTTTACTTTCTGCAAGTGGTGAACTGTTAGATAAGTACTTAGAAGTTGCAACAACAAGACCAGAAACTCTTTTGGGTGATACTGCTTTGGCAGTTAATCCTGATGATAATAGATATAAAGAATTTATTGGTGTCAAAGTAAAAGTCCCTTTCGTTGATAGAGAAATACCAATTATCGCTGATTCACATGTTGATAAAGATTTTGGTACTGGTTGTGTGAAGGTTACTCCAGCCCATGATCCAAATGATTTTGCAATAGGAAAAAGGCATAATTTAAAACAGATTAATGTAATGAACAAAGATGGAACTTTAAATATTAATGCAGGTATTTTTCAAAATTTAGATAGATATGAGGCTAGAAAGAAAATTATCAAAGAATTGGATAATTTAGGCCTTTTGACAAAGATAGAAGATTATAAACATACTGTTCCTTTTTCTGATAGAGGTAAGGTGCCAATTGAACCTTTGTTGTCAACACAATGGTTTTTGAAAATGGATGATATATCGCAAGGATGTCTTAATGAAATTGATTCTAAAAAACCATCGTTTATTCCTCCACGCTGGGAGAAAGTTTATAAGGATTGGTTAGAGAATATTAATGATTGGTGTATCAGTCGGCAATTATGGTGGGGGCACCAAATTCCAGCCTGGTATGTTTTAGATGAATCTCAAGACTCAATAGAACAAAATACTCCATATATCGTTGCAAGAAATGAAGAGGATGCCTTAATCGAAGCTAATAAAAAATTTGGATTAAATATTAAATTGGTTCGTGATAAAGATGTTTTGGATACATGGTTTTCAAGTGGTTTATGGCCTTTTTCAACCCTTGGTTGGCCAAATACAAATGATCCGGATTTTAAAAAATGGTATCCAAATAGTGTTCTTGTTACTGGTTTCGATATTATTTTCTTCTGGGTGGCAAGAATGACAATGATGGGGAATACTTTTACAAACAATATTCCTTTTAAGGATGTTTATATTCATGGTCTAGTTCGAGATGAAAACAATAAAAAAATGAGTAAAAGTTCAGGTAATGGTATTGATCCAATACTATTAATTGATAAATATGGTTCTGATGCTCTACGATTTGCTTTAATTCGAGAAGTTGCAGGCGCTGGACAGGATATCAGGCTTGATTTTGATAGGAAAAAAGATACGTCTTCAACTGTTGAAGCTTCAAGAAATTTTGCGAATAAACTATGGAATGCAACTAAATTTGTGTTAATTAATAAAACTTTTAATAATAATTATTTGCTTAATGAGAGTGATGTAACTTCTTTAGAGTTATGTGATAAGTGGATTTTATCGAAATTGAATCAGGTAAATATAAAAGTCGCTGCTTTGTTGAAAGAATATAAATTGGGAGAATCTGCGAAACTTCTATATGAATTTACTTGGAATGATTTTTGTGACTGGTATGTAGAATTTGCTAAACAAAGGTTCAATAATAAAGAAAATAAAAATAGACAAATATCTGAAAAAGTTTTAATAAAAGTGCTCAATGATATTTTGGTAATGATTCATCCTTTTATGCCGCACATTACTGAGGAACTTTGGCATGTGCTGCAACAAAAACCAGATAATGCATTATTATCTCTCCAAAAATGGCCAATTCACGAAAATAAATTTGTTGACAATAAGCTTGATAATTCCTTTCGGCAACTTTTTGAAATTATTAGGCTGATTAGAAATTTGAGAGCTGAATTAGGTCTTAAGCCATCAGAAAAAGGTCCTGTATATTTAATTTCAGATAATGATGAATTGATTAATTTTTTAAAAACTTTAGTTGATGATATTCAAACCTTAACTAAATCTTCTGAAGTATTTATTTTTAAAACTAATGTTGTTGATAAAAAAGAGTTTGCTAAATCTTTTTCCGGGATAATTAGTGATTTAGAGGTTTACTTACCTTTTCAGGATTTTGTAAATATAGATGCATTAAAGGAAAGGTTAACAAAGGATTTAAAAAAGGTGACTATTGAATTAGACAATTTAAATAAGAGATTATCTAATAAAAATTTCGTTGATAAGGCTCCAAAAGATATTGTTGATGAGTGCAGATTTAAATTAAATGAGGGTTCGGTACAACAGGAAAGAATTACTAAAAAACTCGAACTTTTGAATTTAGAATGAATATATTTCTTGAAAATATTTATAATTTGTCTTTTTTTTTTAATACTGGAATTGGGATCTTTTCGTTTGTTTGTATTTATATTTTAATTGTTTTATTAATACTTCCAGCTTCTTGGTTATCTTTATTATCAGGTTTTTTATATGGCTCATATTTAGGATCAATTATTGTTTTCATTTCCGCTTCAATAGGAGCATCAGTTGCTTTTTTTGTATCTAAAAGTTTTTTTGCAAAAAAGTTAAAAAATCTTTTTAGCCGTTATCCAAAATTAAGTGTCATGGAAAAAATAGTAGAAAAAGGCGGATTTAAATTAATTTTTTTAGCGAGATTATCGCCGATATTTCCCTTCAGTATTCTTAATTATTTTTATGGTTTGAATAATGTTAAATTTAGAGATTTCGCTCTTGGCCTTATTGGAATAATTCCAGGCACTTTTCTTTATTGCTCAATAGGTAGTTTGGCAAAAAGTATTCAGGAGTTAAAAAATGTGCAATCACCAAATAATTTATATATTACTAGCATTGGTATTATTTCAACTTTTTTAGTTGTATATTTCTCAGCTAAATACTCCAGAGAATATTTTGAAAAATCCTAAGAATTTACTCTTTAATATTCCAATCTCTAATTGATGCAATTAAGATAAACCACAACAGTCTAAATTTACCTAGTAAGGTTTTGTTTGCTTCTAATTCGATGTATTTTGCTTGTCCGCAAGGTGTTTTTATGAAGTTGAAAACTGTTTTCTTCGTCATAAGTCTCTCAAAAAGTATTGATAATTATTCTTATATTTTATAGCCAATATTTTTATTTTTTTATTTAAAAACCACATTTTTCTTTGACTACTTTGTTGAATATTATTTTTTAAAATTTAAACTTTTTCTCCAGCTTTAAATCCTCTAAAGCATTTGAATCTAGGAAATCTAAGACTAAAAGCTACCGCATCCTTGGATTTCGTTTTAGCATCAGCTCTGATTTCTACAAGTTGACCTATAAGTTGACTCCGTTTTGACCAATATTCTTGACGTTGGATATCACTAAATCCGCTTCCGCAACTAAGACTGTATTCATACCCATCATCTTCCCCTTCTACTAGGACAGCTCCTAGTCTACCTTTATTGCGACCTGTTCCTTCCTCAACCGATACAACCTTTAAAGTGACTTCAATGAAAGGTTTTGCTTTTAACCAACTGTGTGTTCTTTTACATTCATACATAGCATCGGGATCTTTAATCATTACTCCTTCATATCCACCTTCCACGGCAGCTTTATTCAGCTCTACAAATCTTTTTTGTCCCTTAATGGTGTCGAGATCTACATTTTCCCATTCAAGTGTTTTTATATGTCTTAGAAGCATAGAATGTTTTGCTACCCATTCTTTTACTAATAAACTTCTTGCTTTTTGACTAGTGTTCCATCTCCCTTTTTGGAAGTATTCAAGGGGACATAAGTCAAATAGGTGGAGAACTGCGTCTTTTGTTTGTTTGCCATCTTTTCTATGAACCTGTTTCATTAAATCCTGAAAGTTAGCACTCATTACTTCACCATCTAGGACTAAGTCATGGGGAGCAGGATCTTCTTTTAACACGTTTTCTATTTCTGAGATAATATGACCAAAATTATGGAATTGTTTCCCATTACGAGAAAACATTTCTACTTTATTTTGTCTAATAATAGTTAAGACGCGCACTCCATCTAATTTGATTTCAATTTGCTTTTTTCCTATCATTTTTTTTTCATGATTTGCACTGTCATGAGCTAAGGGACATGAAAAAATAGGAATCGCATATTTGGGAAATTTCTTGGCTATCTTGTTGATTGTTTTTTCAGATACACCACATCTAAGATCTTTAATTAAAACTCGTCTATAAAATCCATTCCACTCTTCTTTTTTGGCAGATTCCATAGCCGTAATAATTGCATCGCGAGCAGCGTGACCTGTAAGTTCTCTTTGAATAAGCTTATTTGCTAATACCCTAAAATCTTTCCATAAAAAATTTTGACTTTTTTCATTCTCTTTTTCAGGAACAATTTTTACACCAAAAGTTACCAATGGATCAAGTGCCATACGGATTCCTTCAAAAAAATCATCTAGACCTTGATCCATTGCTTCTGAGATGATTTTTTCTTTATCTAATCTACTTGGATGTAATTCTAATTGATGTATTATCTCTTCTTTAAACAATTCTTTTTGCCTCACAAGAAATTATTAATTCACTTTTGCTATTCTGTCTATTTTCCAATCATTGTCAGTTTTTGCAAAAGTAAAATCTAATGGGAGCTCATCTTGTTTATCCTCTGATTTTAAATTCAAAGTTATTATAATTTGATCTTCTTGGACTCTAGGCCTTCCTGATTTTAAATTTCTGTATTTATTGAGATTTAAACTAGCTAAGAATTTAAGAAAGTCTTGGCGCTTCACATGAGTTTTATAAGTTTTTGTAGTCAAACCATAAGCTGCATCAATTCTGCCAGCAGCTATTTGATCAAAAAACTTTCTTACTAATGGATTAATTCCTCTTGCGCTTATAACTAATTTGACTGCATTAAAAGTCCAAAAAGAAACTAGTACAGCTCCGCCAACTAATAGTGCTTTAATTCCTATATCTTTAACTAGTGTTGCATCCATGTTGATTTAAGTTTTTTATTACTTTAAGAAAAGAAATCGTTTTTGATGGCTTTTTTTGTCAAAATAATACTAATTTTAATCCATAATGCCTGTAATTCCTCTTTTACCTTTATTTCATAAATTTAATAGCCAATATTTTGAAAATTCTCTAGCGGTTAATAATCAACCTTTAGTAAAAGTTAGATGGAGTGATAATAGATTAAAAACCACTGCTGGTTTTTATAAAAGAAAAAGAATTAATGGCCTTGTAGATTCTGAAATTATCTTATCGAAACCTATTTTGAGTAAATTATCTACTAGTGAAATAAACAGTACTTTATGTCATGAAATGATTCATGCATGGGTAGATAGGATATTAAAAAAAAATGAGATACATGGTCCAAATTTCTTAGAAAAGATGAATGAAATTAATAATAAAGAGAAGAATTTTCAAATTTCTGTGAGGCATTCATTTCCTATTGAAAGGAGAGAATTAAAATACATAGGAACTTGCCAAAATTGTGGTGAGAAATTTTTCTATAGGAAAAGGATAAAGAATATTGCTTGTAAAAAATGTTGTGTAAATTTCTTTAATGGATCATGGAATAAAAAGTGTTTGATTTTGTTTGATTAAAAATATATGATGTGTTTTTGTTTCTATATTTGGAATTATTTATTTTTTTAATGTAGTTTATATTTTAAAAAGCATAATAATTTATGGATTCAAGGAGAATTAGAAATCTAAGAAATAGTTTTGAGAAAAATATTGTTGATAAACAGGTTGATAAAATTTTCGAAACTGGAAGACAATTTGTTGATGGAGTATCTGGTGCCAGGCCAGGAAAAAGAAGGAATTCAGATTTTCAAGGAATAACAAGTAAGAGTGTTAAAAAAGTAGGAAGATGGGTATCTGAAAAAGTGGATTTATTTTTTGATGAAGATAATGATGATTGGAATGATGAGAATTTTTACGATGATAATAGGGATATTAAGACATTTTCCAGAGAATCAAATTCTTATGAATCTGCTAAACAGCACTCAAAAAGACCTTTAGAAGCAATATCTTTAAGGCAACCAAAAAATTTACAGACAACTGAGCAAAAAAAATTACCTTACGTTAAAGAGAGTAAGGACGAAGATTGGCCAGATGAAATGGATTTCAAAGTTGAAAGATGGCAAAGAGCTTCAGAAAAAGAGATTAATACTTCGAGAGATCAATCAATCCAACAAGTTCAATCAAAATCAAGAAATCTTCCTAGATCAAGAAGAAGAAGAGTATAGTTTCGTAAATTCTTTAATTCCTGAATAGCCTAATAAACTTTCTAAATGTGGATTGAATACTTCTCTAATAATTGTTAGGGGCTTTTTGTCTCGAAAAAATCTATAATTTCTTGACCAGAATGGACCTTTAAAACAAAATTGATCCTCTAACCAATTTGAATTAACAAGTGAAATTCGATCAACTTCTCTAAACAATTCTGATCTGTCTTGTGTCAAATTCTTCCAAATTGGTTCTTCTTTGGCTTTTAAATTTTCATTCACTTGTTCTGCATTCCACCAACTTTCAGCCCATGCTAGGTTTTTATTATTGTTTTTAATCCATACTTGTCTTCTAATTAAAGGTCCATTTAACTGATTTAATTCTTTAGGTCCCTCTGCGATGAATAGAGGATCTATTTGCATTGAAATTAATTTAATTTTCGTCTCTTGATTAGTTAAAAGCTGTAAATGTCTAGTTGGACTTCCATCCCCAAGCAGCATTAATTTCCATGGACCAGATATTTTTGGTAATGAATTTTTCATTAAAAAAGTAGAGGCTTTTTCTTCCCATAAAATTTTTGGTGATTTAAAAAGTTTATTATTCAGTGCTCAGACGGAATCCTTTTATGATGATAACTTTTTTTCGACAAAAATATTTGCCTTTTCTTTTTTTATTTCTCTTATTTTTAGCCAAACAAGTAATGCAGTTAAATCAGCTTTGCTAACCCCAGGAATTTTTGAAGCATCACCAAAATTTTTGGGCTTTATTTTATTCAAATTTTCTCTAGCTTCTAAAGATAATGTCTCTATCTTTTCATAATTTATTTCTTGAGGCAGAGATTTACAGCTTTGACGATTTATTTGTTCTATGTTGTTTTTTTGTCTTTTAAGGTAACCCTCGTATTTAATATCTATTTCAACACCTTCCTGTATTGAAGAAGCTAGATTTCTTTCATTCAAATTATATTTAATTAGATCTGAATAATGAAAGTTTGGTCTTTTTAAAAGTTCTTTCAAAGTTGTTGAGCCTTTAATTTTTGATCCCATTTCTAATTCTATTTTTTTTGATATTTCATCGGTATTTTTTAAACGAGTGTTATTTAATCTAAATTTCTCTTTTTCGAGAAGGGTCATTTTTTCTTGATAGGCCGACCATCTTTTCTCATTAATTAGCCCTATTTGATAACCTAATGGTGTTAATCTTCTGTCTGCATTATCTCCTCTTAGAGTTAACCTATATTCACTCCTACTAGTGAGAACTCTGTATGGTTCTTTGAGATCTTTTGTTATTAAATCATGGATCATTGTTCCTATATAACTGCTTTCTCTAGTGAAGATTATTGGCTCTTTTTTGTTTAATTTTCTTGTCGCATTGACACCTGCAACTAATCCTTGTGCTGCTGCTTCTTCATAACCAGTAGTGCCATTAATTTGTCCGGCGCTAAATAAATATTCAATTTCTTTCGTTTCGAGTGATGTTTGGAGCTGTGTTGCAGGTATATAGTCATACTCCACAGCATATGCTGGTCGCAACATTTTACATTCACCTAATCCAGGTAAGGTCCTTAAAAGTTCTAATTGAATATTTTCGGGTAAACCTGTAGAAAATCCTTGTACATATATTTCAGGGCTATTAATTCCTTCAGGTTCTAAGAAAATTTGATGTGATTCTTTATCAGCAAATTTGACGATTTTATCTTCAATTGATGGACAATATCTTGGCCCCTTACTATCAATAAAACCCCCGTAAATGGGAGTTAAATGTAAATTGTCTCTTATTAATTGATGTGTTTTGGTAGTTGTTCTTGTGATATGACAACTAACTTGGGGCATATTATTTTTTATAACTGGGTCAAACGAAAAATATTTATCTGCTGCAGTACTTGGTTGAATATCTAATTCATCAAAAATGATACTTTTTTTATCAACTCTTGCTGGAGTACCTGTTTTTAAACGTTCTGTTTTGATACCAATTTCGTGCAAATTCTGAGTAAGACCTTGTGCGGCTTGTTCACCCGATCTGCCAGCAGACATTGATTTATTTCCTATCCATATTCTTCCTTCTAAGAATGTACCAGCTGTGATGATAACTGATCTTGCTGAATAATAACTACCAAAGAATGTTTTTACACCCTTTATTCTTTTTTTTAAGATTTTTTTTGAGTTCAATCCAATTTGTTCAGTTTTTGCAATATCCAGTTCAGTAATCATTGCTTCTTTTAAAGATAAATTATCTGTATTTTGTAGTATTTCGATCATTTTTTTTGAGTATTCTCTTTTATCTGTCTGAGCTCTTAACGCCCATACAGCTGGGCCTCTACTTGCATTTAATATTCTTTTTTGAATAGCTGTCTCATCGGCTAATTTACCAATAATTCCACCTAATGCATCAACTTCATGAACCAACTGACTTTTTGCTGGTCCCCCAACTGCAGGATTACACGGTTGCCATGCAATTCTATCTAGATTGATTGTAAATAAGGCAGTAGAAAAACCTAATTTTGCTGTTGTTATAGCAGCTTCGCATCCTGCATGTCCTCCTCCAATAACGATGACGTCAAAAGATTCATTTGTTGAGTGATGATCTTGCATTTTAGGAGCGATTTAATTAGCTAAATTCCTAAATCTCGTAAATTGAGGTTCAAATAATAATTTAACAGTTCCTACGGGTCCATTTCTATGTTTAGTGACAATGATTTCTGTAATTCCTCTATCTTCAGTCTCCGGATTATAGTATTCATCTCTATAAATCATTAATACTAAGTCTGCGTCTTGTTCAATAGATCCTGATTCTCTTAGATCACTTAACATTGGTCTTTTATTTGTTCTAGACTCAACTCCTCTACTCAGTTGAGATAAAGCTACTACTGGTACTTTTAATTCTCTTGCCATGCTTTTAAGACCTCTTGTTATTCGTGAAAGTTCTTGCACTCTATTATCAGGGGTTGATCCTTCCATCAACTGCAGATAATCAATCACAATTAATCCAAGTTCTTTTTTTTGTTCAGCTATTAATCTTCTGCACAGAGATCTCATCTCTAGAACACTTAAGTTAGGCTTGTCATCTATAAATATTGGTAATTGACCTAATGAATTGATACCTTCTCCTAGTAATGGCCATTCATCTTGCTGTAATCTTCCTGTTCTTAACCTGCCACTTTCGATTCCCACTTCCATAGACAGCAATCTATATGTCAACTGTTCTTTACTCATTTCAAGGCTAAATACACACACAGGTAAATCTTGAGATTGTGCAACATTTTTAGCCAGATTAAGAACTATTGAAGTTTTCCCCATTGAAGGTCTTCCAGCAACAATTATTAAATCACTTCTTTGAAAACCTTGAGTCATCGCATCAAGATCGTAGAAATTAACAGGAATTCCAGCTACTGAAGTACCTAATGATCTTGACTCTATTTCATTGAAGGTACTTGTAAGGATTTCAGCTGCTTGAGTCAGACCTTTTGAAGGTTTTTCTTGACTGATTTCAAATATTTTTTGCTCTGCTTTATCTAGAACTTCATTGGTATCTTGAGTTTGATCAAAACCTAGTTGAACCACTTCATTTCCAGATCTAATAAGTTGCCTTCTCATGAATTTGTCGTTAATTAAATTAGCAACTTGTTCTATGGAAGCTGTAGAGGAAACATTTTCAACGAGTTCTACAAGTTTGCTGTTTCCTCCAATTTTTTCTAGTGATCCATTATCTGCTAACCAAGCACTCATTGATGTTAAATCAGTTGGTTTTCCCTGGGTATGCAACATTAATGCTGTTCTATAAATCTCTTGATGGGCATTTATATAAAAAGCTTCAGGTTTAATTAAGTCTGCAATTCTTCCGATCGCGTCTGGATCAAGAAGTATCCCACCAAGAACAGCTTCCTCTGCTTGAACGTTTTGAGGAGGAACTAATCCAGTATTTTCACTGTTAAATTCCTTTTTAAAATTTTTATTTTGCCCATTATTTGGAAAAGGTACTGAAACCATATCTTTAATTGCTTAGATATATACTCTGACTACTTTTCAAAATAATGCAACAAATTGATTAACTTGTTACTTCAATATTTACTTCAGCATTTACTTCTGGATGTAATTTTATTTTTGCAGTAAAGGAACCTAAATTATGGATATCAGGAACAGTAATGTTTCTTCTATCAATTTCTTTTTTAGTAGCTGCTTCAATCGCTTCGGCAACATCACCATTGGTAACCGTTCCAAAAAGGACGCCATCTTCTCCAACCTGTTTTTTGATAGTGAACCTACCTATTGTAGATAATGCAGTTTGGAAATCTAAAGCTTCTTGCTTTAATTTGTCAGCAGCGATTTTTTCTTTTTCTTTTTTCCTCTCAATTTGTTTGAGGACTGCTGGTGTTACATTCATTGCCTTGCCATAAGGTAATAGAAAATTTCTTGCGTATCCTGGTGCTACATCAACTAGATCTCCTTCTTTACCTAGCGATGCGATTGATTCAGTTAATGCGACTTGTACTCTTTTAGCCATGAAAATATTGAACAATATAGTTAATAATAAGACCTAGAGGGTAACTTTACTTTTTTTGCAAAACCAAATTTTGCAAGAATCTTAATATGTTCCCATGTTATGTCTATTTGACCCTTAAATAATCCTTGTTTTGCCGAATTGGGAAATGCATGATGGTTATTATGCCAACCTTCTCCAAAGGTTAATGCAGCAACCCATGCATTGTTTTTAGATGAATCACCACTTTCAAATGGTGCTTTACCCCAACAATGCGTCGCGGAGTTGACTAGCCAAGTTATATGATAAACAACCACAAGCCTCAATGGAATTCCCCAAAGGACTAGCGCCCATCCTCCAACTCCTAATTTTTGACCTATTGCGTACAATGAAAGTCCAATAGGAATTTGTAAGAATAAAAAATATTTATTTAAAAATCTATAGTATGGATCCTTGATTAAATCTGCACTTAGTTTTGGAACAGCTTTTAGTGCTTCTACGTCTTTAAACATCCAACCCATATGACTCCACCAAAACCCCTTTTTACTATTGTGATGATCTACTTCAGTATCTGAAAAAGAGTGGTGATGCCTATGTAAGCCTACCCAATCTATTGGTCCATGCTGACAACTTATGGCTCCACATGTAGCAAAAAATCTTTCTAACCATCTTGGTACAATGAACGATCTGTGTGATAACAATCTGTGATATCCAAGGGTGACGCCTAAACAAGCAGTTACCCAGTAAAAAAATAATAATGAAGTGACTGCAGGGAGACTCCAAAATTTTGGTTGTAAAGCTACAAGGGAAAGAATATGTATTGCAACCATAAAAACTATTGTTCCCCACGTTTTATGGAGTCTTGGAGGATATCGTTTTGAATGACTGGAAGGTTCCAGTAATTTTTCTGAGAGTTCTATAACTTTTTCAGCTGGAACAGGTTTTTTTAATTTTGCTGTTTCTTGGAAAATTACTGAATTCATGATATTGAAATACTATTTTCAAAATTACCGATATGTAATATTATCATACTATACTATTGATAAGTTTAATTATCTGTGAGTCTCGGATATCGCGATAAATTATCTAGAGGTAGAAGGGCTATGGCTCATTTGATTCACCTTTGGCATGAAAGAAATGGTTGGTCTCACAGAGTATTGCCATTACTTTCAGAGGTTCTTGATTTAGGTAAAGTTCATAATTCGCAAATTTCTAATCTTAGAAATGGGAAGTTATCTTCGCCAGGTCCTGAAGTTTTTCTTGCTTTAGCTCAAGTTAATACGATTCTTGATCAGGGAATTGAAAAAATCAGGGATCGTTTTGAAAGTGATTACCCAGAGTTATGGAAATCTTTGGAAGAGTCAGCATTACCCCTAAAAAATGATTCTGGTAATCCTTTGTCAGCTGGAGAGTTATTTGAGATATTTTCAGGATTAAAACCTCTACCTTCATCTTTTGACTGGTATATAGAAGATGAAGAAGCTTCTGCTTTAAGTGATGCTCTTTCAGTGCATTTTTGTCAGAATAAGGCTTGGAGATCATGTAAAATGGAGGTAATGGAAGCCTATGCTGTCAATAAATCTGCCCGTAGAGAACGTTTTGCTGAGGTAATTGCAGGAATTAGAGATTATACCGCAGAAGAATTAGATGGAGAACTTCTTGATTTATATGAGGCTTCAAAAAAACTTTCTTATTTTCAGGGCAGGGGACCTAATGCTTTCCTCGCAGAATTAAGAAATTTAGCTTCTGAAAAATAACATGAATTTTTATAAGAAATGATTCTTGATAATAACTTTAAACTGGCTGAAAACGCTGTTCTTTCTGTCGAAGAGAGTTTAAGTAAAGTTTTCCAAGAAAGGTCTAATCAGGTTTTCTGGAAATTAGAAAATATTTTGACAATTTTTAAGGAAGAAAAAGTTTCTACTAGTCATTTCAATCAATCTTCTGGTAGTGGTCATGATGATATATCTAGAGAAAAAATTGATGCGGTTTTTGCAAGATTGTTTCTTTCTGAAAAGGCTGCTGTGAGGATGCAATTTGTAAGTGGAACCCATGCAATAAGTTCTGTCTTGTTTGGAATTCTTCGACCTGGAGATGTAATGTTATCTCTTACAGGACAACCATATGACACGTTAGAAGAAGTCATAGGAATAAGGGGAGGAGGAAAAGGATCACTTAAAGATTTTGACATTGAATATAAGCAAGTAAATATCTGCGAGAATTTTGATTCTTTTGAAGAAAAAATTGTTCATTTTTTTAAAGAAAATTCATGCAAATTAGTATTCATACAAAAAAGTTGTGGATATAGTTGGAGAAAGTCTCTTACGAATCATCAGATAGAGAAAATTTGTAGTCTTATTCATGCTCTTGACCCTAACTGTATATGTTTTGTTGATAACTGTTATGGGGAGCTTGTTGAAGATAGTGAACCAATTTCTAAAGGGGCAAATATAATTGCTGGATCATTGATTAAAAATTTGGGCGGAACAATAGTTCCTACTGGTGGGTACGTTGCAGGAGATGCAGAGTTGGTTGAGATGGCATGTTCTAGATTAACCTCACCAGGTATTGGTTCTTCTGCAGGAATAAATTTTGGACTAGGAAGATTAATTTTGCAGGGTTTGTTTTTAGCACCACAAATGGTTCACGAATCACTAAAAGGTGCCGATATGGTTGCAGCAGTCTTTAAAAATTTGGGATTTAAGGTTTTACCAGAGCCAGCAACTTATAGATCTGATCTTATTCAGTCAGTAAGATTGAATAATTCTGATTTGGTACAAAAAGTTTGTCAATCTTTTCAAAATTCTTCACCAGTGGATTCTTTTCTAAATGTTGTTCCATCATCAATGGATGGATATGATTCAAAATTATTAATGGCAGGAGGTACCTTTATTGAAGGTAGTACAAGTGAATTTTCTGCTGATGCCCCTCTAAGAGATCCTTACAATATTTTTGTTCAAGGTGGTTCTCACATAGCTCATATCAAAATTGCATTAATTCGTTTATTATCTGAACTATTAGAGGAAAAATTAATTTCAAAGGATTCTCTACTTCCTTTATCTGCTTAATCATGTCTTACAAGTTTCCAGACAACCTCAACTATGCTGATACTCATGAATATGTCTTGGAAGAAAATGGATTATTAAAAATTGGAGTTAGTGAATTCGCTATAGATCAATTAGGAGATATTGTTTTTGTTGAATTAGCAGATGAAGGTGCGACTTTAGAGAAAGGCGAGACTTTTGGAACAATAGAATCAGTTAAGGCCGTTGAGGAAGTCTATCTACCTTTTTCAGGGGAAATAGTATCTGTAAATGAAAGTGTTATTGAGAACCCTGAGCTTTTACAGAATGATCCGATTGGAGACGGTTGGTTAGTTATCTTGAAACCAGAATCAAAAGCATCAATTGCTGATTTGATGACTTCAGATGTATATAAATCAAAGGTTATGCCAAATTAAAGCAAAATCTTTATACATGGGTTAAGTTATAGAAAAATTGGACATGAAATCCACGGTTAATTCAAATTTATTTATTAATAGACACCTTGGCTTGAGTGATCCAGATGAACAGAAAATGCTCTCTAAGCTTGGTTTTAATAATATTGATCAATTTATAAATCAAGTTATTCCGGAAGACATTCAGCTTAATGATAAATCTTCAGAAATATTGCCCCAAGGTTGTTCAGAGATTGAGGCTTTAAACGAATTAGAAGAGATTGCGAATAAAAATACTAAAATGAGATCACTTATAGGCCTTGGTTATTATGACAATCATATGCCTAAAGTAATCCAAAGACATGTTCTTGAAAATCCAAGGTGGTACACGTCTTATACTCCATATCAAGCAGAAATTGCACAAGGAAGATTAGAAGCGCTATTTAATTTTCAGACTATTGTTTGTGAACTAACAGGTTTCCCTGTCGCCAATGCATCTTTGTTGGATGAGGGTACTGCTGCAGCAGAAGCCATGGCCATGAGTTTTTCTGCAAGAAAAAATAAATCTTCAAAAGTGTATTTAGTAGAGTCAAATGTTTTTGATCATACTTTTAATGTTCTACAAACCAGAGCAAAACCTTTGGGAATATTCTTAAAACGCTTTACTCAAAGCAACCTTCCTAATCATGATGATGTTTTTGGAATGTTGTTGCAATTACCTGGTAAAAATGGACAATTATATGATCCCACATTCTTAATATCCCAAGCACATAGATCAGGAATTATAGTCACGGCATGTATTGATCCATTAGCACAAGTTTTGATTAAACCAATTTCTGAATTTGGTGTTGATGTAGCAGTGGGTAGTATGCAAAGATTTGGGGTACCAATGGGTTTTGGTGGCCCCCATGCAGCATATTTTGCTTGTAGCGAAAAATATAAAAGGCTGATACCTGGAAGAATTGTTGGGCAAACTCTCTCTAAAAATGGAGAAAAGTCTCTAAGACTAGCATTGCAAACAAGAGAGCAACATATTAGAAGGGAAAAAGCCACCAGTAATATTTGTACTGCTCAATCTTTATTAGCCATAATTTCTTCTTTTTATGCTATTTATCATGGACCCTCTGGATTAACGCAAATTGCTAAGAGATTAGTTGAGTTGAGAATAAATTTAGAATCAAGTTTAGCTGCTTTAGGTTTTGATATTCCTGATGGGATTAGATTTGATAGTGTTGATGTTTATTCTGAGCACTCCCAGAGGATCCATAATGAAGCTTTAAAAAATGGCTATAACTTAAGAATTTTGCCATTGGGATCAACTATTGAAAATTCAACTGGCTTTGGGATCTCTTTAGATGAGCTTAGTAATGAAAAAGAAATAAAAGATATTTTGACTTTCATAGCAAACCTACTAGAAAAAGAAGAAGATTTAGAGCATATAATATTTGATAAAGAATTTCATCTTGAAAGTTTAGCGTTGAGATCCAGTGCATGGATGCAGCAAGATATATTCACAAATTACCAAAGTGAAACTGAATTAATGAGATATATATTCCGACTTGCAGAAAAAGATTTTTCTTTGGTAGATGGGATGATGCCATTGGGAAGCTGTACCATGAAGTTAAATTCTGCAGCAGAGTTAAATCCAGTCTCTTGGGCTAATTTATCTTCCATGCATCCTTTTTCACCACCAGATCAAACCAAGGGCTATTCAAAAATAATATCTGACCTAGAAAAATGGATAAGTGAGATTGTTGGTTTAAAATCAGTTTCTTTTCAACCAAATGCAGGCTCTCAAGGTGAGTTTGCAGGTTTATTGGCAATTAATTCTTATTTTGAATCAAAAGGTGAACTATTAAGAAAAAAATGTTTAATTCCAAAAAGTGCTCATGGAACAAATCCTGCTAGTGCAGTCATGGCAGGTTTTGAAGTTTTAACTGTTGAATGTGATGACGAAGGAAATATTGATTATCAAGATTTGTCAATCAAGGTCAAGAAATTTGATAACCATATAGGGGCTCTTATGTTGACTTATCCCTCTACTCATGGAGTTTTTGAATTACAAATCAGAAAGATATGTGATTTAATTCATTCTGTGGGAGGATTTGTCTATTTGGATGGAGCAAACTTGAATGCTCAGGTTGGATTATGCAAACCTGGAGACTATGGCGTTGATGTTTGTCATTTGAATTTACATAAAACATTCTGCATTCCACATGGAGGTGGTGGTCCAGGAGTTGGCCCAGTTGCTGCATCAGAAACTTTAAGCCCATACCTTCCTACTCATTTTTTAATGGATAATAATTTATCTAATAGTTTTAATTTCGTATCTTCTGCCAAGCATGGGAGTGCAAGTATTCTTCCAATAAGTTGGATGTATATAAAAATGGCAGGTCTTAGTGGGTTAAGGAAAGCAACTTCGCACGCAATTTTATCTGCAAATTATATTGCGCATTCCCTAAAACATAAATTCAAGATTCTCTATAAAGGAAAAAATGATTTTGTCGCACATGAATGTATTTTAGATTTTAGAGATTTAAAATCCAAAACTGGATTGAGTGTTAATGATTTAGCTAAACGATTAATTGATTATAGTTTTCATGCCCCAACAATTAGTTGGCCTGTTTCAGAAACCATAATGATAGAACCTACTGAAAGTGAAAGTTTGGCAGAAGTAGATAGATTTTGTGAGGCTATGTTATTGATTGGAGAAGAAATCAGTGAAATAGAAAACAATTATGAATTAAAAAATAATAATGTAATAAGCAATGCTCCCCATACGCTGAAAGAGTTAATTGCTGATAATTGGCAATATCCTTATTCAAAAGAAAAGGCTTCTTTCCCTTATAAAACTCCAACAACTATTAAGTTTTGGTCTTCAGTTTCTAGGATCAATAATGCATATGGCGATCGCAATTTAATTTGTTCTTGCAATGTAAATCAAGATGAGACTTTAGAAGAAAAAAAATGTGCTTAAAGGACTAGCGTCCCTGTATTTACTTAGTTATTATCAATGTGAATAAAAATTTAATATTTTCTTATAGAATTTTTTTAAATTTTTTTATTAAAATATTCGAGCATCAAATTTTTTGGGGTATTTGAAGCTATGACCAAAGATTTTAAATCTGGTAATGTTAAGCACCTGCCAGTTAAGAACGTAGATTTACCAAATTTCGTCAATAATTTTTCAGGAGATAACTCAAACATTTGTTCCATTGAGGGAACTAACGTTATAAGAGTACCTTTTGGTAAAAAATTTTCAAAGAAAAAAAGGCCTGAAAAGAATCAAAATATTGCTACTCTAATACTTCCTTTAAGTTCGTATAATAATCCCACGCCTCCACACGTAGCATAATCTAAATCAAAATTAATCTATCTCTTTAAGAGTATCTGAATAATAGTTTTGCAGTTGTAATGTTGCTTGATTCCAATCCCATTTTTCTGCTTCGTTTCTTGCCTCTTTTCTCATAACTTCTCTTTTATCTTCATTCTCTAGGATTTTTTTTGTCGCTTCAATCAAACTTTGTTCCCCATTATCTTTTTCATCAGGATCATATAAACAACCATTAATTCCATCGCTAATAATATCTGGAATCCCCCCCTTGTTGGCTCCGATAACTGGACATCCTGCTGCCATTGCTTCTAGTAAAACTAACCCAAGTGTTTCTGTACTAGATGGAAATAAAAATATATCTCCTGAGGCATAGGCGCTAGCAAGTTCATCGCCAGATAAATATCCTATGAAGTTAGTCTTGGTATTTTCGAAAATTTTTTCAAGCTGGTTTCTATATGGTCCGTCACCTACAAGTGCTAGACAAGCATTAGGAATACTTTCTAAGACTGGTTTAATTCTTTCAATTTGTTTTTCTGCTGATAATCTTCCTACATAAATCAATAAGTAATTAGCGTCGTTATATTCCCCAAATAATTTTTTTCTCATTTTCTCACTTCTCAAATCTGGTCTGAAACTGAAAGTATCTACTCCCCTTTGCCATAGAGCAGTCCTTTGAATACCTTTATCTTTTAACTCATTGACCATAGCGGTGGAAGTACATAAATTTAACAAGGCTTGATTATGAGCTGCTTTAAGTAACTCCCACAAAAGTGGCTCTAACATACCCATACCGTAATGTTCCAGATATTTTGGAAGATGAGTATGGTAACTGGCAATTAAAGGAATATTATTAGTTTTCGCTAACCATATGCCACCTAAGCCAAGTACGGCTGGATTAACAACATGTATCAAATCTGGGTTAAATTTTTCTAACTTATCTGAGACTGCAGGACCTGGTAAGCCAAGCTTCAACTCTGGGTATAAGGGTAATGGCATTGCAGCAACTCCAACTACAGTTGCACCCATATATGACTCTGGACACCCTTCTGGACAAAAAATTATAACTTCATCACCATTTTTTATTAAAAATTCAATCGTTTTAGTCAGTCTTGTGACTATGCCATCAACTTTAGGTAAAAAAGTTTCAGTAAACAATGCAATTTTCACTTTCTTAAGGTAACTATTTTAGAAATTTTAATTTGTCTTTATTGCTTTAGCTTGTTTTTTAGTCCAGGATGAAACACAAGGTATGCGCTTAAGATCACATCTATTGGAGTATTTTTTGGCAACTTCAACAACTTCTTCTAATAAGCCATTATCAAGAGTCGTTGGGTTTAAACCTAATTCTATAAAACATTTATTATCAACAATTAGATCATTTTCTACCGCTTCATTCCTTGGATTTGGTAAATAATTAATATCAGCTCCTGTTAGAGAAGCAACTTTTTTAGCTAGTTCTCCAACTTGATGACTCTCAGTCATTTGATTAAAGATTTTGACTCTTTCTCCAGATTTTGGAGGATTTTCAAGAGCAAGTTGTACGCATTTTACAGAGTCTTTTATATGTATAAATGCTCTTGTTTGCCCGCCTGTCCCATGTACACTTAATGGATATCCAATTGCAGCTTGCATTAGAAATCTGTTTAAAACAGTTCCATAATCTCCGTCATAGTCAAATCGGTTTGTCAATCTAGGATCTTTTAAAGTTGATTCTGTATTTGTTCCCCAAACGATGCCTTGATGTAAATCAGTAATCCTTACAAGATCATTTTTGTTGTAGTAAAGAAATAATAATTGATCTAAGGTTTTAGTCATATGGTAAACGCTACCTGGGCTTGCAGGGTGTAATATTTCTTCTTCAAATCGGCTTCCATCTGGTTGTGGAACTTCAACTTTTAGATAACCTTCTGGAATTGTTGCACCTCTATGTGATCCATATCCATAGACTCCCATTGTTCCTAAGTGAACAACATGAATATCTAAATTACTCTCTACTATTGCAGCAAGAAGGTTGTGGGTGCCATTAACATTATTATCCACTGTATATCTTTTGGTGAAACTGGATTTCATCGAGTAAGGTGCTGCTCTTTGTTCGGCAAAATGGATCACTGAATCTGGTTTTTCATCAATTAGCAAATTGAGTAATTTTTGATATTGTTTAGAGATATCCATATTAAGAAATCTCATGGGCTTACCTCCAATCTCTTCCCATGCAGAAAGTCGTTCTGTTATCGAAGCAATTGGAGTTAAAGATTCTACCTCTAGATCAATATCAATTTTTCTGCGACTTAAATTGTCGACAATAATAACATCATGATTTTGCTCTGCTAAATTCACCGCACAAGGCCAACCGCAAAAACCATCTCCACCAAGAACAATAACTTTCACTCAGAACTCCAGAATTAAAAGATTCAAAATATATTTATTAAATTACTACAGTGTGCTTCCACTTTGCGAAAAAACATTGTAAATAGTTTCAAATCTTCTTTCTTAATACGATAAATAAAGCAAATAATAAATTTTTACTTTCTTTATAACTTTTCTCAATTTAGAGAATTAGATAGATATGTTTTTTTCCGGTGAACTTGCTACTGCAAAATCTTGTTTTTTAATTCTTCCTGCCAGAAAAGCTTGCCTGCCAGCTTTTACACTATAATTTATCGCTTGAGCCATTAGAGGAGGATTTGCAGCTTGTGCTATTGCACTATTGATTAAGACACCGTCAGCTCCAATTTCCATAGCTTGAGAAGCTTCACTAGGGACCCCAATTCCTGCGTCAATTATTACTGGCACTTTTGCATTCTCAATAATTATCCTTATATTTGATAAATTTAACAAGCCTTGGCCGGAGCCTATGGGCGAGCCCAATGGCATTACAGTTGCACAACCTATTTCTTCTAGTCTTTTTGCAAGAAGAGGATCTGCATTAATATAAGGTAGTACAGCAAAACCCTTTTTGATTAAAATTTCGGCTGCTTTAAGGGTTTCTATTGGATCTGGTAGCAAATACTTTTTGTCAGGAATAACTTCTAACTTCACAAAATTATTTTCTTCTTGACCAGATAATTTTGCAAGTTCTCTACCTAAAATTGCTATTCTGACTGCCTCATCGGAATTAACACAACCAGCTGTATTAGGAAGCATCCAGTATTTTTCCCAGTTGATCTTTTCGAGTAAATTTTCTCCGGTCTGATCATTTTTAATTCTTCTAACAGCGACGGTTATAATTTCCGTTTCAGAATTTGACAAACTTTCCACCATATCTTGAGTAGATTTGTATTTGCCAGTACCAACCATTAATCTACTGGAAAATTGTTTTCCACCAATTAGTAAAGAAGAATAATTTTCCATATTTAGAATCCCTTATCTTTAATACCTTTATAAGGTTTATAATTGTTTCTTTTTTCTAACTCCTTACTTTTTTTAATTGCTGTTTTGTTTTTTGGATCTATCACCAAAACCTTTTGATAAGTTTCATATGCCAAGTCGTACTCCAGTAAACGTTGTTGTGCTGATGCGAGGTTATTTAGGGCTATAGGATATTTTGGAAGTGATTTGATTGCAGAGTTATAGTATTTAATTGCTTTCTTAAATTCATTTTGAGCAGCATAAGAAAATCCTAAGGCATTATTTATTATCGCTTTGGCTTCATCAGGTTCATTTTCATAATTTTCAATTGCTTTTAAAAAAGTTTTAGTAGCTTCAGAATATAATCTTTTTTTTATCTGAATAGACCCAAATTCATATAATTCTGCAGCTTGAGTGAGAGAGTCTAAACCTTTCTGCTCGAATTTTACTAAATTGAATTCTTCACTTCTTGTTTTTAGAAATTGTCTGAATACAAAAATAGAAATTATTATTAATACAACAAAAAGAATTATTAAATAAGATTGAAAGGAAGATATTTCCATTTATTTATAATTACTTTTCTAAATTATATTCTTTTTTATTACTTACTAACGGAAGAAACAATTTCTTCAAAGCACTTAGGATCGTTTAAGGCTAATTGAGCGAGCATTTTTCTGTTAATGATAATTTCTGAATTTTTCATGCCATTTATGAGCTTGCTATAGTTTGTTCCATTGATCCTCGCAGAGGCATTAATTCTAGAGATCCAAAGTCTTCTAAAATCTCTTTTTCTTCTTCTTCTATCCCTATAAGCATTACAAAGAGCTTTCATCACTCTTTGGTTTGCGGTTCTGAAAAGATTTTTGTTTCCGCCTCTAAAACCTTTTGCAAGATTTAAGATTTTGTTTCTTCTTTTTCTGGCTATGTTGCCTCTTTTTACCCGTGCCATGAATATCTAATAAAAATTGGTTAAAGATTTATGCGTATGGAATCATTAATCTTACATTATCAGCATCTCTTTCATCAACTACAGCTTTTGTTGATAGATGTCTTTTTAATTTTGAGCTTTTATGATCAAGCAAATGATTATGGAAAGCTCTTCTTCTCATAAATTTACCCGTCGCAGTAGCTTTAAATCTTTTGGCAGCTGATTTACGAGTTTTTAGTTTAGACATTTAAGTCAAATGTGTTTAATTAGGATAATCTAAACCTTTATACGCATTGGTGCAAATTAAAGTTTTTAATTGATAAGGAAAGTTCTAATTTATGAAACTTAAATTTGCCTTTTTAAACATATTTTTAGGCTGTATTTCTCTTTTAATAATAAACACTAATTTTATTTCAAATGCAAAAGGGGAAGAATTGCTAAAGGTTGAACTCCATAAAGAAATTAAAAAAGGAAAATTTTTAATTGGTTTAAAGCAATATTTAGGCGGGGAGAATGATAGTTTTTCGGAGAAAAAAAATATAAACTTTACAACTAATAAAGGTTTTTTAAATTTGATATCGTCCAACGGTATTAAACATAAATCAAAACAGATAAATATTACCTGGGCAGATATTCCCGTCAAAAATCCAAAAACAATTGAAAGAATTGTTTTTGGTCCTTTTGCTAGCTATGAATCGGCAAAAAAACAATCAGAGAAACTAAGAGATAAAGGATTTGAGACGACTGTTGCCTACCCTAAAAATTGGGAAGTATGGATTCCATTTCAAGATGATCTACCAGAGTTTGAATTAAAAAATAAGATTTTTAGAAAAATAAAAAATTTTCAAATTACTCCTGTTCTTAGAAATGACTACAGTGGTATGAAACTTGAAGGTCCTATATATATTTATTCTGAAGACAAAATAAAAATAAATGGTGTTAATTTTGGCAAAAATTTTTACTTAATAAAGGATTTATATGGAACTTGGACCTTAGTTCAAAAAATTGAATTTGATGACTATTTGGCAGGTGTTTTGCCATATGAAATTGGACCGAATTCTCCTTTAGAAGCACTCAAGGCTCAAGCAGTTATTGCAAGAACTTGGGGCATATTTAACTCTAATAGATTTAATATGGATAAATATCATTTATGTATAAGCACTCAATGCCAAGTTTATAAGCCTTCTGAAATTTCATATAAAAACGTACAAAAAGCCATAGAAGAAACTTCAAATTTAATTCTCACTCACGAAAATCAACCAATAAATGCTTTTTATCATGGTTCTAATGGTGGGGTATCTGCTACTGCAGGCGAGTCTTGGCAAATTCAAGATTATTCTTATTTCAATTCAATCATTGATGGTTCTAAATCATTAAATAAAATTTTTAAACTTCCAATTACAAATGAATCTTATTTAAATAATTTTTTAGATTTTGATAAAGAACAGTTTTATGGGAGTAATCATTCTCTTTTTCGATGGAATAAGAAAATTTCTAATCTTGAAATTAAAGAAAAGTTAATTAAAAATAAACTTATAAATATTAATGAAGATGTTTTGGATTTAAATTCTATTGAACGTGGTTCTAGTGGCAGAGTGACAAAATTGGAAATACAAACGGACAAGGGTAATAAATCTATTGTTCTTGTTAAAGATGATATTCGACGGGTATTAAATTTTATACCTAGTAATTTGTTTACTATTAATAAATTAAATGATGATTTATGGCTTTTGAAAGGAGGTGGCTTCGGTCATGGTGTAGGTTTATCTCAGTCAGGAGCAATTGAAATGGCTAAATTAGGATTCTCTTATGAACAAATATTGAATCATTACTATCGAAATGCAAAACTAAAAAAATTTGAGATATTGTCTCAATGGAAGTTAAGTAATTAACAATTTACTTTTATGAGTAAAGGTTTTTATAAAAATCGAAGATTGAAGTCGTTTATATTTCTTAGTGCTTGTTTTTTAGTAGCTTTTATTCCTCATGCTAACAATATCGAAAATTTCCTTTACATAATATTGACTCTTTCTTTTGTGATTGTTTTTTACGGTTTAATAGTTATTTCTAGAAATTTCAAAAGGAACAACGTTTTAAATACTGTAAGCAGAAGAATTAGCAATAAAGAGTTACCTGTGCTTGATATTTTAGTCGCAGCTAGAGATGAAGAGAATGTCATATCAAGATTAGTTGAAAGATTATTTAGTTTAGATTATCCAACTAATAAATTAAATATTTACATAATCGATGATGGTAGTTCTGATAAGACGCCTTTAATTTTAGATCGATTATCTAGACAATATGACAAGCTAAAAGTCATAAGTCGTTCTCCAAATGCAGGAGGAGGAAAGTCAGGAGCTTTGAATTATGCCTTGAAATTTACCCATGGTGAATGGTTATTAGTTTTGGATGCTGATGCTGAATTAAAACAAGATTCTTTGATAAGGTTATTTAGTTTTGTAGAAGAGGGTGATTGGTCTGCAGTTCAACTAAGAAAATCAGTAACAAATGTAAGTAAGAATTTTTTAACTTCCTGTCAGTCAATGGAGATGGCTATGGATGCAATCTTTCAATATGGAAGATTATCAGTTGCTGGAGTTTCCGAATTAAGGGGAAATGGTCAATTAATTAAGAAAGAAACATTATTAGCATGTGGTTCTTTTAATGAAGATACAGTTACAGATGATCTTGATTTGAGTTTAAGATTATTATTATCAAAATCTAGAATTGGAATCTTATGGGATCCTCCAGTCATGGAGGAGGCAGTTGAGAATTTAAATGCTTTATTAGCACAAAGGCAAAGATGGGCAGAGGGTGGGTTGCAAAGATTCTTCGATTATGGAGATCAATTATTTACTAATAAAATTGATTATTTGCAGAAATTTGATTTAACTTACTTTTTCATCTTGCAATATGCATTACCAATCATTTCTATTTTTGATTTAGTTTTCAGTATTGCTTTTTTGGATTCACCAATTTACTGGCCTATTTCATTTACAGCTTTTATGTTATCTGGAATTGCTTTTTGGTATGGTTCTTCTTGTAAAAGTGAAGTACCAGTATTGCAAAAAAGCAATTTTTTGATGGTTTTTGTATCGGTTTTTTATTTATCACATTGGTTTTTAGTAATCCCTTGGGTAACTATAAAGATGTCTATTTTTCCCAAAAAGATACTCTGGCGAAAGACTCTTCATACGGGAGTTTAATCTATTCATCAAGGTCTATAATTTCTCCATTAAAAAAATTTGCTAAGTTTTTTGAACTATTATCATAAGTCTCCTCGTTAGATATTTTTGTTGACGAATTAGTTTTTGATTCTATTTTTTTTATTGGTTGGAAATTATTTACTTCATTTTGGGTTATTTCTGGAGTGTTTGTTGGGTTACTTTTATTTAATTGTTTGGTTGAAAAATTTAGTATTATTCCATCTCCAAATATCTTTTTTACAGTATTTTCAATTATAACTTTTCTGCTTTTTATCATACTTTCCCAGTTTGGAGATAATGCAATTGTGATTTTCTCCGAATCAAAACTTTCAAGTTCGGCTTGTTGTGAAAGTAACATTCTTGTTGATGGTAACTCTACTTTAGAAAGAATTAATTCCCATTTATCTTTTAAATTTGATCCAGGATTATTCTGGTTATTTTCAGAAATATTTTCAATACTTTTTTTTTCAAGAACTTCAAATTTTTCTAATTTTTCGTCCTTTTTTTCGATTAATTTTTTGTGAGTTATCTCTTCTTGGATAATTGGTTTTGGAATCTTATCTGAAATATTTTCTTTATTAATTGGAATGTTTTTTCTACTTGCATGCTTCTCCTCAGTCGTATTATTTTTACTTTCTTGTTTATTTTCAAAACTATTTATTTCTTGACTATCCAGAAGACCAGTTAAATGTATTTCAAACCAAAGCCTTGGATTATCACTTGATTTGATTTGATATTCAATATTTCTCAGATTATTATGCCAATTAATTATTGTTGATTTATTTATTGTTTTTGAGATTTTATCTAACTCATCTCGAAATTCATCAGACGTATAATAAAGGTCTGAATATTTATTATTAGTAGTGTGTAATAGTAGATCTCTTGTTATATTCAATAATCCGATAATTATTTGAATAGGTTCATTTCCGGCATCATATAATTTGTTGCAGGTTTCAATTAATGACTCTGGATTATTCTCAATCAATGATTGAATCAGATTTGTTAATTCACTTTCTGATACTTCTCCTAGGAGGTTTTGGATATTATTAATTGTTATCCCTTCTGGAAAAAGATTCAATTGTTCAAGGAGGCTTTGTGCATCTCTCATACCTCCATTAGACCTTTTTGCAATCATTTTTAACGCCTGAACTTCGTACTGAATGGATTCTTTTTCGGCGATTTCTGATAAATGTCGAAAAATATCACTAGGGCTTATTCTTCTAAAATCAAACTTTTGGCATCTACTTTTTATTGTATTTAATACTCTCTCAGGATTTGTCGTCGCAAGTATAAATACAACTCTTGAGGGCGGTTCTTCAATAGTTTTAAGTAAAGCATTTGAAGCTGCCATAGAAAGCATATGACATTCATCAATTACATAGACTTTCCATCTCGCTTGAGTAGGTGCAAATCTCGCTCTTTCTATAATTTCTCTTATATTTTCTACTCCTGTATTTGATGCTGCATCAATCTCGATAATATCTAGAGCACTCCCATCTGTAATTTGTCTACATAAGTCACATTTACAACAAGGAGTTATCGTAGGTTGGTCGAATGCCTGGCAATTTAGAGATTTTGCAAATATTCTTGCACTTGATGTTTTTCCAGTGCCTCTTGGACCATTAAAAAGATATGCAGGAGCAATTTTTTTTGTTAATAGAGCTTGTTTGAGTGTAATGGATATAAATTTTTGCCCAACAAGTTCGTCTAAGTTGTTTGGTCTATATTTTTGATGAAAAGGCTTATGTATA
Source organism: Prochlorococcus sp. RS04 (assembly GCF_001989455.1). Taxonomy (NCBI): domain Bacteria; kingdom Bacillati; phylum Cyanobacteriota; class Cyanophyceae; order Synechococcales; family Prochlorococcaceae; genus Prochlorococcus; species Prochlorococcus sp. RS04. The sequence goes on from NZ_CP018346.1 coordinate 897,917, forward strand.
TTTGGCATTTATTTTTCATTAATTAGAAAAAATTAGGGATTCAATTAAAAAAATTAAACTCTAATTTTATGCAGACTCTTTAATGATTCTTTTTGATCCTGAAGGTAGTTTAACAATTTTAGATGAGAACAAATTATCTACCATTTTTTTTGTAATTGTGAATTCTTTTACATTTTCTTCAGAAGGCAAAGTATACATAATGTCTAGCATTAGCTCTTCAATTATTGATCTTAATGCTCTTGCTCCTGTTTTTCTTTTGTATGCTTCATTTGCTATCGCTTCAACAGAATCAGGCTCAAATGATAATTCAACATTATCCATACTTAGCAAAGTTTTGAATTGCTTTACTAAGGCATCTCTTGGTTGGGTCAAAATAGATTCTAAAGTTTCTTTAGTAAGACGATCTAGTACAGCACAAACCGGAATTCTTCCAATAAATTCTGGAATTAGGCCATATTTCACTAAGTCATCTAATTCTAAATTTTTCAGGGAATCTCTTGGGTCTACTATCTTTTTTGTGTCAACTTTGTTTTGATCTGAATTGGTGGTAAATCCTATAGAATGTTTACCCATACGCTTTTGAACGATATCCTCTAAACCTATAAAAGCTCCCCCGCAAATAAATAATATTTGACTCGTATCAATTTGGATGCAGTCATGATAGGGATGTTTTCTTCCGCCTTGAGGTGGCACATTGGCAATTGTTCCTTCAAGCATTTTTAATAATGCTTGCTGTACTCCTTCACCAGAGACATCTCTAGTAATTGAAGGATTCTCGCTTTTTCTTGCAATTTTATCTATTTCATCAATATAAATAATTCCTTTTTGAGCTAGTTCTACATTCATTTCTGATTTCTGTAGAAGTCTTAAAAGTATGTTTTCAACATCCTCCCCAACATATCCAGCTTCTGTTAAAGTCGTTGCATCAGCTACTGCAAAAGGAACATCTAAAAATTCTGCTAACGTTTGCGCCAATAATGTTTTTCCACTTCCAGTAGGGCCGATGAGTAAAATATTTGATTTTTGTAATTTAGTTGCTTGTGAATCTGTTGCATTGTTATTTTTACTATCTTCTTTAACTTTCCAAGCTAATCGCTTGTAGTGATTGTATACGGCTACTGATAATATTTTTTTTGCAGATTCTTGTCCAACAACTTGATTATCTAGAAAACTTTTTATTTCTAATGGCTTAGGAATTGAGGTTAATTCTAAAGGAACAGATTTTTTTGGATTATCAGTTGGTAATTTCTTTTTAACTTGTGGAGAGTTGTTTGTGTTCGCTTGATTATCAAGTAATTCTTCATCGAGAATTTCATTACAAAGATCTATGCACTCATCACAGATATAAACCCCAGGACCAGCTATAAGCTTTCTTACTTGGTCTTGTGATTTACCGCAAAATGAACATTTAAGATGGGCGTCGAATTTAGCCATCGATAATAAGTTTTAAAGTGAAAGGTGTTAAATATTCCCTATTCACTAGGATTGCTTATAAATATCGATTCGTCATCTTATTCTTAAAAAATCAGAACCCCTTGTCACTTTTTGATAACTTTATCAATTAATCCATATTCGACTGCTTCTGAGGGAGATAAAAAGTAATCTCTTTCTGTATCTTCATTAATTTTTTCTAAAGGTTGACCAGTATGTTCTGCTAAGAGCGAATTTAATGTTTTCTTGAGAAAAAGTATTTCTTTAGCTTGTATTTCAATCTCTACTGCTTGACCTTGTGCACCTCCCAGAGGTTGATGAATCATAATCCTAGAATTAGGTAAAGCCAATCTTTTCCCCTTTGCTCCTCCAGAAAGTAGAAATGCCCCCATACTTGCTGCTACTCCAAAGCATATTGTCACTACATCAGGGGATATTTGTTGCATAGTATCGTATATTGCCATTCCTGCAGTTACTGAGCCTCCAGGAGAATTGATATATATTTGTATGTCTTTTTCGGGATCTTCCGCTTCAAGAAATAATAATTGTGCAACAAGTGAATCAGATACTTGATCATTAATTCCAGTGCCTAAAAAAATTATTCTCTCCCTCAATAGTCTTGAATAAATATCAAAAGCTCTTTCTCCTCTACCTGATTGTTCTATAACAGTAGGAACAGCAGCAATGGTTTTATTGTTACTTTCGTAAGAACTTATTGAGCTTTGGATTAAATGTTTTTTTTCTGAGTTCACAAATTAGTTTTCGTCTTATAAATAATTTAAAGGTTTTTTGTTTAATTAGTAGGAAATTTCATAAATTATTTTTTTTCTTTTTTATTTTGAGTTTTTGTAGTTTTTGTAGTTTTTGACGCAGTTTTTGTGGCTTTTGTTGTTTTTGAGGTTTTTGTAACTTTAGAAGTTTTTGTAGTTTTTTCTTTTACTTCAGAATTTTCTTCAAGCCAAATGATTAATTTTTCTTTGAGTAAATCGTTGGTTATTACTTCTGTTAATTTTTTAATATCTATTTGTTTTGAAGATTGAGAGATTGCATCTTCATAATCTTTCATTTTTGAATCAATTTCATCTTGCTCAACTTTTATGTTTTCTGTTTCAGCTAATGCTTTTAAAGCTAAATTTCTTTGAACATTTTTTTCAGCTTGAGGCCTTGTGGACTCTGCTAATGACTTAACTAATTCCGGAGTGAAAGTAGATTTAACATCAAGACCTTGTTGAGCGAATCTTTGAGCGGTTTGTTCAATATTATTCCTCACTTCTATATCAATCATAGATTTTGGAATTTCAGCAACCAATTCGTTTGTTAAGGCATCTAATAAAGCTTCAATTTTGATATCTTTTTGAGTTTTTTCAAAATTGTCTTTAAGTTGCTTTTCAATATCTTTCTTTAACTCTTTCAATGATTCTTTGTTGCCAGACTGTTTTGCAAAATCGTCATTAAGTTCAGGCAATTCTTTTTCCTTAAGATCCTTAAGATTTACTTCAAAAATTGCTTCTTTGCCTCTTGAATCCTCATGAGAATAATCATCAGGAAATTTAAGGTTAAGTGTTTTATTATCACCAATTTTCATCTTTACGATTCCCTCTACGAAACCGGGAATCATTTTGTTTTTTTCTAACTCAAGATCCATTGATTCACTTGTTCCACCATCAATCTCTTTACCAGAATCTTTATACTTTCCTTTGAAACTAACAACAGCAATATCTCCTAATTTTGCTGCTCTATTGGTAACTGGAATAATGTTTGCAAACTGATTTCTAGATTTTTCTAGCGCTTCATCTATTGACTTAGGATCAAACTTTGTCTTTGAAATTTCAACACTTAGTCCTTTGGATTTTTTAAGTTTTAATTCTGGGGCAACATCAGTTTGGAGAGTAACCTTAAGTGATTTTTCAGGACTAAACTTTGCAAGTAAAGATTCAAATCCATCTACTAATTCTGGCTCACTTAGTGGCTCTATAGATTTTATTTTTAACGCTTCTTGCCATGATTTATCAATAATTTTTTCCAGAGCAGAAGCATGTAATTGTGCGATGCCAATTCTTTGGATTAAGACTTGTTTAGGAATCTTACCAAGTCTAAATCCCGGAATTTTAGCCGAACGACTGATAGAACTGATTGTTTCATTTACACACGTTTTGCATGTCTCAGATGGTATTTCTAATTCGAATGAAATTCTACTTTGAGGCAGAGGAGTTGTTTTGACTATTAGTGCATCTTTAGCCATGTTTTCTAAGTTATTACTATGAACCGAATCTTAATTATTTCACATTATGTGATTTCCTTGAAAGTTAATTTTTTGATAAAGTAAAAAAAATAGTCAATCTATTTATAAAAATCATTTTAAAGTGTGAGACAATCTCCGTATTTGCCTAATAGGCCATTAAAAGTTGCTGTTTTAGGTTCTTCAGGTGCTGTGGGATCTGAATTGCTAAAAATTCTTGAACAACGTGATTTCCCAATATCAGAATTGGTCTTGCTTTCATCAGAGCGGTCAGAAGGAAAAAAAATTATTTGGAAAGATGAAGAATTAGTTACAAAAAAAACAACTAAAAAAGAATTTAAGAATCTTGATTTAGTTTTGGCTTCAGCTGGCGGAAGTATTTCAAAAAAGTGGTTGTCTACTATTATTGATCAAAATGCTTTACTGATAGATAATTCAAGTGCTTTCAGATTAGATAAGAACGTTCCTCTTATAGTCCCTGAAGTTAATGCTAGTGATGTACTTAATCATGATGGGGTAATAGCAAATCCAAACTGCACTACCATTTTGTTGACATTAGTTTTAGCTCCATTAAACAAACTTTCGACTATTCAAAGAGTTATCGTCTCAACATATCAATCTGTCAGTGGTGCAGGCCAACTGGCGATGGAGGAACTAAAACTTTTAACTGAACAATATCTTCAAGGAAATCCTCAAAAAAGTGAAGTTTTGCCATACTCCCTTGCTTTTAATTTGTTTTTACATAATTCCCCTATGCTTTCAAATAATTACTGCGAAGAAGAGATGAAAATGCTTAATGAGACAAGGAAAATATTAAATATTCCTGATTTAAAGTTCTCTGCTACATGTGTTCGAGTCCCAGTTCTGAGAGCACATTCTGAATCGATCAATATTGAATTTGCGGATGTAGTCGAGCCTAAAGATGCTCTTGAAGAATTAAAAAAATCTCCTGGAATTGAAATTATTGACGATTACAAAAATAATAGATTTCCTATGCCAAATGACGTTATGGGAAGGGATAATGTTGCTGTTGGCAGGCTAAGAACTGATATAAGTCATCCTCATGGATTAGAATTATGGTTATGTGGAGATCAAATTAGAAAAGGAGCAGCTCTGAATGCTGTTCAAATAGCTGAGTTATTAATTCCAAAAAAATGATTACAGACAAAACTGAGTGTAATAATCCACTATTTGGAAGGATATTGACTGCAATGGTTACTCCATTCACTGAGAATGGAGATGTAGATTATGAACTAGCTATAAAACTTTCAAATTATCTTTTTGAGAACGGTTCCGATGGAATTGTGTTGTGCGGTACTACTGGAGAATCTCCGACCCTTTCATGGGCTGAACAGCATGATTTATTTATTGCGGTAAAAGGATCTTTGGATGCAAGCTGTAAAGTAATAGTTGGCACTGGTAGCAATTGTACAAGCGAAGCTGTGGAAGCTACAAAAAAAGCTTACGACTCTGGTGCCGACGGTGCTTTGGTCGTTGTTCCTTATTACAATAAGCCGCCTCAAGAAGGTCTTTATAAACATTTCAGTTCTATTGCTAAATCTGCAAAGGATTTGCCTCTTATGCTATACAACATTCCTGGCAGGACTGGTTGCAATTTATTACCTGATACTGTGAAGAAACTTATGGATTTCTCAAATATTCTCAGTATTAAAGCTGCAAGCGGTAGAATAGAAGAAGTAACAGAACTAAGAGCTATTTGTGGCTCCGAACTCTCTGTATATAGTGGCGACGATTCATTGTTGCTTCCAATGTTATCTGTAGGTGCTGTAGGAGTAGTAAGTGTTGCAAGTCATTTAGTTGGATTGCAATTGAAAGAGATGATTCATTCTTTTCAAAGTGGAAAGGTTTCCAATGCTCTTGCTATTCATGAGAAACTTCAGCCTCTTTTCAAAGCACTCTTTATGACTACTAATCCAATCCCAATTAAAGCTGCTTTGGAGCTATCTGGATGGGATGTAGGTAATCCTAGAAGTCCTTTGTCACCTTTAAACAATGACATGAAAAAGCAACTATCTTTTATCCTGAATTCCCTATAATAGGGATTATATTTAACTTGATAATTAAATTTAAATAAACCTTATTTGATTACAAGCAGGCCTTCATAAATTTCAAAATTATGCAATCAAGTACAAATTCAACTGTAAATAGATCTACTCATGATTCATCTAGATCTAAAAGTAATACTCCAGCTCTACGAGTAATACCTCTTGGAGGATTACATGAAATAGGAAAAAACACTTGCGTTTTTGAATATGGTGATGAATTAATGCTTGTTGATGCTGGCCTAGCTTTCCCATCTGATGGTATGCATGGCGTAAACGTTGTGATGCCTGATACAACTTTTTTAAAAGAAAATCAAAGAAGAATAAAAGGAATGATTGTCACTCACGGGCATGAAGATCACATTGGAGGTATTTCTCATCATCTAAAGCATTTTAATATTCCCATTATTTATGGCCCAAGACTGGCAATGTCAATGCTTAGAGGAAAAATGGAAGAAGCAGGGGTATCTGATAGAACAACTATACAGACAGTAAATCCAAGAGATGTTGTAAAAGTAGGACAACATTTTTCTGTTGAATTTATTCGAAATACTCATTCTATTTGCGATAGCTTTTCTTTAGCAGTTACAACACCTGTTGGCACAATTATTTTCACTGGAGATTTTAAGTTTGATCATATGCCAGTAGATGGAGAGCAATTTGATATTGAAAGAATGGTGCATTACGGAGAGAAGGGTGTTTTATGCATGTTCAGTGATTCTACTAATGCCGAAGTTCCAGGTTTTTGTCCTTCTGAGAAGACTATCTATCCCTCTTTAGAAAAACATATTGCAGAGGCAAAAGAACGAGTTATCCTTACCACTTTTGCTAGTTCTGTGCATAGAGTGACAATGATCTTAGAATTGGCTATGAAACATGGAAGAAAGGTCGGTTTGTTAGGTAGATCGATGATAAATGTTATTGCTAAGGCAAGAGATATTGGTTATATGAAATGCCCAGATGATTTGTTTGTTCCTATCAAACAAATTAGAGATTTGCCAGATAGGGAGACCTTATTATTAATGACGGGTAGTCAAGGAGAACCCCTTGCAGCGTTAAGCAGAATCTCTCGTGGTGAACATCAACATGTTCGTCTTAAGACAACTGATACTGTAATATTTTCAGCCAGCCCAATTCCTGGTAATACTATTTCTGTTGTTAATACAATAGATAGATTAATGAAACTCGGAGCAAAGGTTGTTTATGGAAAGGGTGAGAATATTCATGTTTCTGGTCATGGTTTTCAAGAAGATCAAAAGTTAATGTTGGCACTCGCAAAACCTAAGTTTTTTGTTCCTGTTCATGGAGAACATAGAATGCTTGTTTGTCATGGGAAGAGTGCACAAACTATGGGGGTTCCAAAGGACAATATCTTAATTATTGAAAATGGTGATGTAGTTGAGTTAACACCTAATTCTATTCAAAAGGGTGATCCTGTAAAAGCTGGTGTTGAACTGCTTGATAACTCACGAAATGGGATAGTAGATGCTCGAGTATTAAAGGAAAGGCAGCAATTAGCTGGGGATGGTGTAGTAACTGTTTTAGCTCCTATTAGTACAGATGGGAAGATGGTTGCGCCTCCTAGAGTTAATTTGAGAGGAGTTGTCACTACTGCAGAGCCAAGAAAAATGTCTATGTGGACAGAACGAGAAATAAGCTGGGTCTTAGAAAATAGATGGAAACAATTATCCAGACAAACTGGGCCGAATAATTTTGAGGTAGATTGGATTGGTGTACAAAGAGAAATTGAAAATGGTTTATCGAGAAGAATGAGAAGAGAATTACAAGTTGAACCACTTATTTTGTGTTTAGTTCAACCTGCTCCAAGTGGAACTCGTGCTTATATTCCAAAGATTACCGAAGAGCAAAATTTCTCCAATAGAAATAGAAATAATAATAATTTCTATAAGAAATCAAACAATAATAATCATCCTAATAGTTCAAATAACCCACAAAATACCCAAAAAAGTCCAAAAGTATCACAGAATCCATCAGCTGAGACTGCTAAAGAAGATTCATTTGAAGGTAGAACAAGAAGAAGAAGATCAGCTGTATCATCTTAACTTTTTTCAAAATTTATATAGTTTATATAGTTTTTATCCCAAACAATTTTTAAAAACTTTTGCAAATTAATTTGACCTTTATTTTTTTCATAAATTGAAGTTGCTAATTTTGTTAGATTTTTAGAACTACATTGCTTTGGAGATATTTCTTTTAAAAATCTATTTAAAATTGTGCACCTCGCTTCAATACACATACCATTTAGGAGATTCCTATCAATACCTTTAACATCTTTACAATAAAAATACGCTAGTTCACTTAGATCATTACGTTCATTATTGTATTTGCTCATTTTTTGGGAAAAATTATTTATCCTTTCAGAACAACCAGGATAGATGACTTCTAAGGTAGGAATAATTTTTTTTCTTACTAAATTTCTTTTTAATTTCAGATCTGAATTTGTAGGATCTTCCCAGACTGGGATCTTCATTTCATTGCAAAATTGTTTTGTATCTTCCCTACTGAAAATTAATATTGGTCTTATTAAATAAATTTGATTTTCTATTAATCTTTTACTCTCAATATTACTCAGACCTGCAAAATTGCTTCCTCTAGATAAATTGAGGATAAATGTTTCTGCATTATCACTACTCGTGTGACCAGTTAGCAAATAAATATTATGTTTTTCCTGGTTTTTATTTAATAAAGTTTTGGCTCTTTCACATAATTTTTTATATCTCCATTCTCGTGCTTTTTCTTCTGAAGATATACCTTCTTTATTTGCTTGATCAAAAGAGAATGATATATTTTTATCTACGCAATAATCTTTTAATTCAAGAGCATATAGTGATGATTTTTCGTGCCACTGATGATCACCGTGCCAAACACTAATAGACCAATTATGTAGTTTTTTTAGGTCATTAATTAGGGTTAATAAGGCCATTGAGTCTTGACCCCCCGAAACACTTATTAAAATATTGGATCCTTTGGGAATTAATATTTTTTTGGCAAGAATCTCCTTATGAAGCTGATGATGCCATGATGACCAATTTTTCTGACTTAATTTTTTATCAGTCATTTTGTGTTGCTCAGATAATATTTTTTAAAAAATGCACTGTTTTACTAAAACAATGTCACAATCGGGTAATAAATTCATTAAGTAAATGAGTCTGATTAATCTTTTGCCACAAAAAATCAAAGAAGAGTTAAGAAGCAAATCCTTACTCAAAGTTATTTCAGGATTGAATAATTTCGATGTTCAGTCTGTGAAAATAATTGTTGAGGCTGCTTCATTAGGAGGTGCAGATCTTGTCGATATTGCTTGTAAACCTGAACTCGTTGATTTAGCACTTAAGAATTCAACACTTCCAGTTTGTGTTAGTTCAGTAGTGCCTCGATCTTTTCAAGATTGTGTAAAAGCAGGAGCATCATTAATTGAGATAGGAAATTACGATACTTTTTATGAAAAAGGCATTCATTTTTCAGATAAAAAAGTTTTAAACATTACAAAAGAGACGAGGGATTTATTACCTAATTTTCCTTTATCAGTAACTGTTCCTCATACTATGCCTATTGATAAACAAGTTGATCTTGCTGTAAAGCTAGTGGAAGAAGGCGTTGATATTATTCAAACAGAAGGTGGTACCAGTTCTACTCCTTACTCTCCAGGAATTCAAGGTTTTTTTGAAAAATCAGTACCAACTCTTGCAGCTACTTACGCTATTCATCAAGAATTTAAGAAACAATCTCTGAATATACCAATCATGAGTGCCTCTGGATTAAGCCAAGTAACTTGTCCACTAGCAATATCTTCTGGAGCCTCAGCAGTTGGCGTTGGATCGGTGGTTAATAAATTAGATGATTTAATATCAATGATTGCGGTTGTTAGGGGCTTAAAAGAATCTTTGAAAAATTCAATAATTGGAGAAAAAATTTCTTAAGATAGCAACATCCTTTAGCTACTAGCTTGATGAACAACTATAAGCTTCAAGCTCCTTACGAACCAAATGGAGATCAACCAGAAGCTATTAAAAAATTAGTTAAAGGCGTAAATAATGGTAAACAGTTTCAGACTCTTTTAGGAGCTACTGGAACTGGAAAAACATTTACCATTGCCAATGTAATTCAACAAACAGGAAGGCCAGCACTTGTTTTAGCCCATAACAAAACGTTGGCTGCACAACTATGTAATGAATTAAGGGAATTTTTTCCCAAAAATGCTGTTGAGTACTTTATTTCTTACTACGATTATTATCAACCTGAAGCTTATGTACCTGTAAGTGATACTTACATAGCCAAAACTGCTTCAATTAATGAAGAAATAGATATGCTTAGGCATTCTGCAACACGCTCATTATTTGAAAGAAAAGATGTAATTGTTGTAGCCTCAATAAGTTGTATTTATGGTCTTGGTATACCGAGCGAGTATTTAAAAGCTGCAGTAAAATTTGAAGTGGGAAAATCAATAAATCTACGTTCTTCTTTGAGGTCTCTCGTTGAAAATCAATATACTAGAAATGATATTGAAATTACTAGAGGTAGATTCAGAATTAAAGGTGATGTTTTAGAAATCGGTCCAGCTTATGAGGATAGATTAATTAGGATCGAATTATTTGGTGATGAAGTCGAAGCTATTAGATATGTTGACCCTACTACAGGAGAAATCCTTGAAAGTTTGGAACAAGTTAGCGTTTACCCAGCGAAGCATTTTGTGACCCCAAAAGAAAGACTTGAGAGTGCAATAAGTGCAATTAGAAGTGAATTAAAAACTCAACTGGATAAATTTTCATACGAAGGAAAATTATTAGAGGCTCAACGTCTAGAACAACGCACAAAATATGATTTAGAAATGCTTAAAGAGGTTGGTTATTGTAATGGAGTTGAGAATTATGCTCGTCATTTATCAGGCAGAGAGGAAGGTTCACCTCCAGAATGCTTAATAGATTACTTTCCCAAAGATTGGTTGTTGGTCGTTGATGAGAGTCATGTAACATGTCCTCAACTTCATGCCATGTACAATGGTGATCAATCTAGAAAAAAGGTTTTAATAGATCATGGTTTTAGATTGCCCAGTGCTGCAGATAATAGACCTTTAAAATGTGAAGAGTTTTGGGAAAAATCAAAACAGACATTATTTATAAGTGCAACTCCTGGCCAATGGGAATTAGATCAATGTGATGGTGAATTTATTGAGCAAGTTATAAGACCAACTGGGGTATTAGATCCTGTAATTGATGTAAGACCTAGTGAGGGCCAAATAGAAGATCTGTTATCTGAAATAAGAATTAGAGCTGAAAAGAATCAACGAGTGCTAGTGACAACACTTACTAAGAGAATGGCTGAAGATCTAACTGATTTTTTATCTGAAAATAAAGTAAGAGTTAGATATTTGCATTCCGAAATCCATTCAATTGAAAGAATTGAAATTATTCAAGACCTCAGAATGGGCGAATATGATGTTTTGGTAGGAGTTAATTTATTAAGAGAAGGACTAGATCTTCCTGAAGTATCCTTAGTTGCCATTTTAGATGCTGATAAAGAAGGTTTTCTCAGAGCTGAAAGGTCATTGATTCAAACAATAGGAAGAGCTGCAAGACATGTTGAAGGTGTTGCTTTGCTTTATGCAGATAATTTCACAGATTCAATGAAAAGAGCAATATCTGAAACTGAAAGAAGAAGAACTATTCAAAAAAAATATAACCAAGTCAATGGTATTACTCCAAAACCTGCAGGCAAAAAAATAGAAAATTCAATATTATCTTTTCTAGAACTTTCCAGAAAACTAGATGCTGGTGGTTTATCTAAAGATTTAATAAATATAGTTAATAACAAAACTGACGTAATTCTCGGTTCCAGTGATAATCAATGTTTGCTCGAAGAATTGCCTGACTTAATAGAAAAGTTAGAAATTAAAATGAAAGATGCAGCAAAAGAGTTAAATTTTGAAGAAGCAGCAAATTTGAGGGATAGAATCAAAAAATTAAGACAAAAATTGGCAAGAAATAATTAAAAAGAACTTATTTTTCTAATTCGAAATGATTATGAATTGCATTAACTGCTTTGTCACAATCTTTTTCTAAGACAATACAGGAAGTCCTTATTTCACTAGTGGCAATCATTTCAATATTGATATTTTGGTCAGCCAATGCTCTAAATATTTTTCCAGCCGTTCCAACTTTAAATGCCATTCCCGCTCCTACAGTACTTACTTTGGCTATAGCAGGGCCATCTTCAACGTATGATCCGGGTAATTTTTTTGTTAAGGCTTCAAAAACTAAGTTAGCTTTTTCTCTATCTTGTTTATTCATTGTAAGACTAATATCTTTAGTTTTTAAAGAGGAAATTCTTTCAGACTGAACGATAGTATCGATAAGTAAATTATTTTCCGCTAATGCTAAACATATCGATGCTGCTACACCTGGACGATCAGGCAGTTTTCGAAAACTTACTTGAACTTGGTTTTTATCTAATGCAATTCCTCTTACTTCAGGTTGATCTTGCTTTTTATTGATTGGATTAACAAATATTTGTGTATCGGATAACTTGAATTTCTCAGCAACAAATCTTATAGCTTTTGGTATATTATTGATTTCAATTACACAGCTGACTTTAATTTCGCTAGTAGCTATTAACCTGACATTTATATTAGCTTGAGATAAAGTATCAAATAAATCAGCTGAAACACTAGGTCTGCCCATAATTCCTGCTCCTTGAATACTTAATTTAGTCATGTTTGTTTTTAAGTTATATTCTCCTCCTAATTGACTAGTTATAAGTTCACATTGTTCTGCAGTCTTTTTAACTTCTAATTCACTAACAGTAAATGTAATATCGTTTTTATTTCCATCATTTGTCGCTTGTATTATTAAATCTACACTAATACTTGCTTCTGAAAGTTTTTCAAATATTTGTGCAGCAATCCCAGGCCTATCAGGAATATTTGAGAGACTGAACACTGCTTGGTTTTCTAATACCTCAAGGCTATTGACTGTTTTTGTTAATTCTAAGCTTCCTCTTTTTAGTGGGAGAGGTTGGATTTGACTTTCAAGGAGAGTCCCACTTGAGTCACTTTGGCTTGATTTGACACACAATTTTATTCCATAATTTCGAGCAATTTCTACTGCTCTTGGATGCAGAACTGAAGCACCGACACTTGCAAGTTCAAGCATTTCCTCGCAGCTAATTTCATCTAAGAGTTTTGCATTAGGAACAATTCTTGGATCAGTAGTAAGAACCCCTGGAACGTCTGTATAAATTTCGCACGTCTCAGCTCCTAAAGCTGTGGATAAAGCTACTGCGGAAGTATCTGAACCACCTCTACCCAAAGTTGTAATTTCCATTGAACCAGTATGGCTTAATGTTGTCCCTTGAAATCCAGCCACTACAACTACAAAACCCTGATTTATATAATTTTGGATCCTTTCTGTTTTTATATCCAGAATTCTCGCTTTCCCATGAATTGATTCAGTAATAATTCCAACCTGACTACCGGTCATTGAAATTGCAGGTATTCCGTATTCGTTTAATGCCATTGAGAGAAGAGCTATGGTTACTTGCTCTCCAGTTGATAGAAGCATATCCAATTCTCTTCGATTAGGATTTTTACTAATTGATTCCGCTAAACAATTTAAATCATCTGTAGTTTGCCCCATTGCAGAGACAACTACGACAATTTCATTTCCTGCTTCTTTACTTTGACAGATGCTACTAGCAATATTTTTAATTTTTTTAATATCACCTACAGATGTACCGCCAAATTTTTTTACTAGTAAAGCCATATTTAAATCATAATGTAAATTCTTAAACTTATAATTTGGTTAACTTAAATTAATTAATTTCTCTGTAAAAACATTTATAGGATTATTACCTTGTTTTAGTAATGATTCAATATCTACTAAGTTACTCATTAAATTAATTAAATATTCTTGAGATATATTTTTGACTTTTCTTCGAATAAAAAAAATTCGTTTTGGATTAGAAATGCCTGCAAGATTACAAATCTTTTCTGCATTATCATTACCTGAATTTACTGCTAATTTTATAATGGTATGAATTCTTATTTGACTAATTAAACCTGCATTAAGTCTTAAAGCAGGTTCTCCTTTCTGTATTGAATAATTTATTTCTATGAGGCTTTCATTAATATTTTTTTGTAAGAGAAGATCAATGATTTTGAAAATATTGGATTGATGATCACTAAATATTTTTCTTACATCAATACTTTTAAGAAAAAGTTGTGAATTCGAATCACTTGATACTGCAGAAAGGTATGTTTTTGCTTTGGCTAATTCATTTATTAGTTTAAAGCTATCATTACCAACTGAATCAATTATTAATTCAGCTGCATTTTTATCAATTTTGATATTCATTCCATTTGCTGCATCTTCTAAAAATTTTTTTTGTCCTTCATAGTCCCAGATTTCTGGTAAAGAAAATGACTTTTCTTTAGCTAAATTATTTTTGATAAGTTTTTGTAAAAATTTAGTACTCTTTAGTCTTGAGTCTGGTTTTTTTGTATTTTGTAAAATGAAATAAGTATTTTGAGGTATATTGTCATGAATTTTTTCAAATTTAGTTCTTAGATCCTCATTTTTGGCAGTAAAAATTGGATTATTTTTTAATGTAACTATTCTGTATCCCTCTCCAAAAGGAGGTGTAAGAACTTCATCAAAAGCTTTTTTGACTTGCTCATCATCATCGCCATTTAAATTTGTTACGTTTATTTCTTTCCATTCTTTGGAAACTTCCTTATCAATTAATTTTTGAATAAATGTATTTTGAGCATTTAAATCATTACCCCATAATATTTGTATTGGCATAATAGCTCAATAAAAACCATATATTAACTATGATTACTTCTAACACAAATTAAATTTAATGGTAATAGATCATCCAATTTTTTTGGAAAGCATCAGATTCATAAGATCTCATTTATTAGCCAATGATCTAAATTATTTGGAAAAAAAAGTGTTAGAGAGATTAGTCCATACTTCAGGAGATTTTTCAGTTCAAAATCTTGTAAATTTTAGTGAAGGTGCCTGCGAAAAAGGGGTGCAGGCACTTAAAAATGGTGCTCCGATTTTAACTGATACTGATATGGCTGCAGCAGCAATAAAAACCATGGCAGAAAATACCACTAGGAATGAAGTATTCACCGCTAGAATGTGGTTTGGAAAAAATAATCATGCAAACTTAACTAAAACTGCATATGGCTTAAGTGAAGGTTGGAAGGAGTTATCCGCTATGAATTCTGGAAGCAAATCACCTATTGTAGTTATTGGCAGTTCGCCTACAGCGTTAACTTATTTAATTGATATTTTAGAGAATGCAAAAGATTTTCCTAGTTTAATTATAGGAATGCCTGTTGGATTTATTGGAGTAGAGAAAAGTAAAAACAAACTAATTTCTACCGATTTTCCTAGAATTGTTTTGAATTCAACTAGAGGAGGTGCTGCCATGGCAGCTGCTGCGGTTAACGCCTTATTGAGGGAGACTATTTAAAGAGTATTTATTTTATAAAAATTTCAAAAATTTACTTAATATCATAATTTAATTTGTTATTTTCTTCTAAAGAATTTAAAACTGATTTTGCTTTTTCTATAACTTCTTTTGGAACTCCTGCTAATTTAGCTGCTTCTATGCCATAGCTTTTATTTGAGCCCCCTTTAATAATCCTGTGGCTAAAAATTAGCTGGTCGTTATTTTGTTCTACTAAAACTTGAAAATTTTGTATATTCTTATTTGAATTTTTTAAATAATTAAGCTCATGATAGTGCGTAGCAAAAATAGTATTACATTTAATTTTTTTTGCAAGATATTCACTCACTGACCAAGCTATTGAAAGTCCATCAAAAGTAGATGTCCCTCTGCCTATCTCATCAAGTAAAACTAGTGAGCTAGAAGTTGCCTGATTTAGAATTGATGCAGTTTCAGACATTTCTACCATAAATGTTGATTGTCCAGATGATTGATCATCAACAGCCCCAATTCTTGTGAAAATCCTATCTGCAATCTTGATTTCAGCATTATTAGCAGGAACAAAGCAACCAATTTGTGTGAGAATTTGTATTAAACCAAGTTGTCTTATAAAGCAACTTTTTCCGCTTGCATTGGGACCGGTTAATATAATTAATTTTTGATTATCCTCAAAAGAGATATCGTTTGCTACAAACTTTTTATCACTTAATAATTGCTCTACAATTGGATTTCTTCCTGCGATAATTTTTGTACTATTTTTTGTCATTGAATCATTTATTGGTATTAATGAAGGTTTTATAAAATTGTTTTCTAATGAAGTAATTGATAAACCAAGTAGTGCATCAAGAGATGCTATGGATTTTGCGATTGATCTTATTTGTTTTGTTTTTTCAGCAACTATATTTCTTAATTCGCAGAAAATTTCATATTCTTTTGATGAAGCTCTACTTTTTATTTGGAAAATCTTATTTTCTTTATTTTTAATTTCTGAAGTGATATATCTTTCTTCATTAGTAAGTGTTTGCCTTTTGATCCAATGTTGTGGAGCTAAATTAACTTTTGACTTATTAATAGAAATGTAATAACCAAAATTTTTATGAAATTGAATTTTTAGGTTTGAAATTTTGCTAATTTTCCTTTCCTTTAATTCTTCTTTTTTTAGCCACTCAGAGTAATCATCCATTAAATTGCGTAAACCATCCAATATATTGTCAACACCATCGTGGATCATGCCTCCTTCACTAATATTTAGAGGAGGATTTTCTACTAGTTTAAAACTTATGGTATCAGCTAATTCTAAGAGTCCTTCATCAATATTTTTTAATTGATCAGTCCAATTTGGGAGATCATATTTAAATAATTCGATTATGGATTTTAGTCTAGGCAATTTTTTTAAACCTTCAGCTATTGCAATTAAGTCTCTAGGACTTGCATGACCTGCACAAGCTCTACCTGCAAGTCTTTCTAAATCCCCCATTGCTCTAAGTAAATTTTGGGTATCTGTACGTAATTTTTTAGATTCAAGAAAGTTTGTAATTATATTTTGTCTTTTATAAATTTCATTAACGTTTAATAGTGGTGAATCTATCCACCTTCTTAAACACCTTGCACCCATGCAAGTATAAGTTCTATCAATACTCCATAGTAGAGAACCTACATAATTGTTTTCTCGTTGTGTATTTTTGATTTCTAAGTTTTTTTGAGTTTGATAATCAATAATTAATTTGTTGTGACCATATTGGATTTGAGGAAAGTCTAATGAGATTTTTAAAGAAGAATCTTTATCTAAATTTGAAGGATTAATTTTTTCTAAATAATTTAATAAACCTCCAAGTGATCTAGTTGCATTGTTTAAATTTTTAAGTCCTATTCCCTCTAGGTTTGCAATGTGGAAATAATTTTTTATTAGATAATTTGCTTCATTAATTCCAAAAGTAGTCTCTTGAGAAACAGTATATGTAATTTGACTATTTCCTTTAATTAATAAATTTCTTACTGTATTGCTTCCCACAATGATTTCTGAAGAATCTAATTTAATAATTTCATCAAATAGTTTTGACAGAGATTGGCCTTCTAAAGTTATTAATTCTCCTGTGCTTACATCAGCTTTTGATATCCCCCATTCATAAGATTCATCTGAGTTGGCTTCTGATAAGTAAATAGCAGTAATCCAATTATTTTTCTTTGCTATCAACATCCCCTCTTCAATTACAGTTCCAGGAGTTATTATTCTTGTTATTCCTCTTTTAATTGGAGTCCCATAATTTCCAGAACTTTTTTCTAATTGATCGCATATAACCACAGAATAATTTTTTTTAATTAAATCAGCACAGTATCTCTCCATTGCATGATGGGGAACCCCTGCCATAGGGATCTTACCAATCTCTTTGCCAGCATCTTTACTGGTAAGCGTTATTTCTAAAAGGTTAGATATTAATACAGCGTCCTCAAAAAAACATTCAAAAAAGTCTCCTAATCTATAGAGTAATAACCTATCTTTATTTTCTTCTTTTAGAGTTACATAATGCTTCATTACAGGAGTTAATTTCAGTTTTGAAACTGTTTTATAGCTATAAGATTCTTCATTGATGCAAACATTTTTGTTATTTGAAATTAAATCAGTCTTGAATTTATTTATTAAATTAGTTGAATTTTTTCTTTGTCTGGGTCTTTTTTGCGATTCTTTTTTTAAATCTTCCAAAGATAAATCTTCTGGAATTTTTGTTATTTCTTTTTGTTCATTATTATCATTACCAATCGCAAATAAATTCTTTTGAATTATCGTATCTTCTTGCATACTTTTTTAATTCCTAAATAGATATTAGGTAGAATTTTTTTTTTTGCATTTAAAGTGGCTAAAGTATGTAAATTTTCTCTAATAATTATCATTTTCATGAGATTATAGTATTTATAATATTTGAAACCTAAGACTGAATTATGCAGGCTGTTAACTTTTTCTTCGTAAACGCTCTATTATTTGCTTCTTTAATTGCGGTAGTTGGAGTACCCGTTTTATATGTGACTCAACCTTCTACTGAGGAAGGACAGCGAGAAAGTAGGAGAAAAATTTATTCTATTGCTGCTGTTTGGGTTGTTTTGGTTTTTGTTACAGGGATAGTTTCTTCATTAGTTTGAACTTAATACCTTTTCGTGAGAGTCTATTAATATACCTAAGTAAAATTTAATGGCTATTTTTGAGGGTTCTTTTACTACTGCCTCTACTTTAAAAGTTGGGATTGTAATAGCAAGATTTAACGATTTAATTACAAATAAAATTCTATCTGGTTGTCTTGATTGTTTAAAAAGACATGGTTTAGATACTTCTGAATTAAGCAATCAAGTAGATATAGTTTGGGTTCCAGGTTCATTTGAGTTACCAATCGCAGCTAAAACCCTCATGAAAAAAAAGAGTTATGACGTTGTAATTGCTCTTGGGGCTGTGATCCGTGGTGAAACTTCCCACTATGATGTAGTTATATCTGAGGCGAGCAAAGGTATTTCGCAAGTTTCAAATGAAAATAATGTTCCAATTATTTTTGGAGTTTTAACTACTGATACTATGCAGCAGGCTTTAGAAAGAGCAGGGATTAAGAATAATCTTGGTTGGAATTATGCTTTACAAGCAATTGAGATGGGATCTTTAATTAAAAATTTAAATTAATTGAAAAAAATTTAATTATTTTTATCATTGATCCCTTCTTTGAGATAAAATAAAAAAGTCATGCGGATGTAGCTCAGTGGTAGAGCATCTCCTTGCCAAGGAGAATGTCGAGAGTTCGAATCTCTTCATCCGCTTTTAATGTTTGTATCTTTTAGAATACTTACAAAGGTAAATTCGTAATGACAAGAGTAATTTCTATTGAGGATTTAAAGGGATTATTTACTAAACCTTATGGAACAGATGCTCCTACAAAACAAAAGTGGGCTGAATTTTATAATGAGAATGTTATTTTTACAGACCCAACTCAGGAAACAGAGGGCTTAGATTCTTATGTTAAAGCTCAAGAAAAGCTAGTTAAAAGATGTGATGATGTTTTTTTAGAAACTCATGCAATTTCCATAACTGGGGATTGTGGATTTGTTGAATGGACAATGGGTTTAAAAATTATGGGTAAAGAATTTATTTATCCAGGAACTACTCGTTTATTATTTGGCGAAAATGGATTAATAAAAGAGCACAGAGATTACTTTGATTTTTGTGGTCCAACTTTTGGACCAGTGCCTATTTTAGGACCTTTTATAAGATGGCTTTATAGTAAATTTGTATCTTGATTTTGTTTTTATTAAAAACAGAGTTTTTTATATTTCTCGAATTAATAAATTTTGAGATTTAACTTCTTTAAAATCAAATTGAGAATAAAATAATTTTTTATTTGTTGTCATTAAATATAATTTTTTTGTATTTTTAATTTTTTTTGAAGATAAAAGACTTTTCACAATTAATGTGCCAAAACCTTTGCCTTGGTGATTTTGATCTATAACAATATCCCAAAGCACTCCGCGATAAATCCCATCGGTTAAAGCTCTACCAAAACCAACTATTTCCTTACCGACCCAAAGACTTATTACAACATCACTATTAGCAAGACATTTTTTTAGATCATTAATTGTTCTATCTTTTGCCCAGAAAGCATTGTTATCTAGTAATTTTTTTAGCTTAATTAGTCCGTTTGTTGGTTTAAGATTAGGACCTAATCCAAAAATCCTTAATCCTAAAGCTCCTTTACTATGTTTGATTAGAGATATTTCTTTCATTTATTAAAAAGATTTTTGAAAAGTGATGTCAGCTAGGTTATTTTTGTGACTTCAATCTAAACACCTTAATTGATCATTATCTATTAAATAAAGAGATAATAGCTTTCTTCATTTTGTTGTAACGCACTAATTTATAATGTTTGTAATAAGATGAATTTTTTAAGGACTTTGACTTATGCTAAAACTTTTGTTGGGAGATCCGAATACACGAAAGTTAAAGCGCTATCAACCAATAGTGGAAGAGATAAATTTTTTAGAAGAAGAAATTTCTCAATTGACTGATGATGAGCTTAGACAAGAAACTCAAAATCTTAAATCAAATATTTCAGCAGAATTAGATTTTAAAAAACAAAAAGAACTCCTTGAAGAATTTCTGCCTAAAGCCTTTGCAATCGTAAGAGAAGCAAGTAAACGTGTTCTTGATATGAGACATTTTGATGTTCAGTTAATAGGCGGGATGGTTCTAAATGATCGTCAAATTGCTGAGATGAAAACTGGAGAGGGAAAAACTCTTGTCGCAACATTACCTTGTTATTTAAATGCTCTTACAGGAAAAGGTGTTCATGTCGTTACTGTAAATGATTACTTAGCTAGAAGGGATGCAGAGTGGATGGGACAAGTTCATCGTTTTTTAGGTTTATCCGTTGGTTTGATTCAACAAGATATGAATCCAGTTGAGAGAAAGAAAAATTATGATTGTGATATAACTTATGCCACAAATTCAGAATTAGGATTTGATTATTTAAGAGATAATATGGCTACTGATATTAGTGAGGTAGTTCAAAGGAAATTTAATTACTGCGTAATTGATGAGGTTGATTCAATTTTAATTGATGAAGCAAGAACTCCTTTAATCATTTCTGGTCAAATTGAAAGACCACAAGAAAAATATCAAAAAGCTGCAGAATTATCTCAGGCATTAGTTAAAGCAAAAGAATTAAGTAAAGATGGTATTGATCCAGAAGGGGATTATGAAGTTGATGAAAAACAGAGAAGTTGTATATTAACTGATCAGGGTTTCGCAAAATGTGAAGATTATTTGGGAGTTAATGATTTATATAATCCTCAAGATCCTTGGGCGCATTATATAACTAACGCTTTAAAAGCTAAAGAATTATTTATTAAAGATGTAAATTATATTATTAAGAACGATGAGGCTGTAATAGTGGACGAATTTACTGGTAGGGTAATGCCAGGAAGGCGTTGGAGCGATGGACAACATCAGGCAATAGAAGCAAAAGAGGGTCTTAAAATTCAGCCTGAGACTCAAACATTAGCATCCATAACTTATCAGAATTTTTTCCTTCTATATCCCGGTTTAGCAGGAATGACAGGAACTGCAAAAACTGAGGAAGTTGAATTTGAAAAAACTTATAAATTAGAATCAACAGTTATACCGACAAATCAAATAAGAAAAAGACAAGATTGGTCTGATCAAGTATTTAAGACAGAGATTGGTAAATGGAAAGCCGTTGCTAAAGAAACTATACAAATTCATAGAGATGGTAGACCTGTTTTAGTTGGTACAACAAGTGTTGAAAAAAGTGAATTACTAAGTTCACTTTTATCTGCCGAAAACATCCCACATAATTTGTTAAATGCTAAGCCAGAGAACGTTGAACGTGAGGCAGAAATTGTTGCTCAGGCAGGAAGAGCAGGTGCTGTTACTATTGCGACTAATATGGCTGGAAGGGGAACAGATATAATTCTTGGCGGTAATAGTGACTATATGGCAAGGCTGAAATTAAAAGAACTTTTAATTCCTTTGTTAGTCAAGCCTGATAATGAGCATAAGCCACCAATACCTAAACAAAGAAATTCAAAATCTAAGGGTGGTTTTTCTACAAAAGCTGGTTCAAATTTGAAAAAGAACATTTCAAATTCTTCAACTAGTCTCTTCCCTTGCAAATTAGATGAAGCAATTGAAAAGAAACTCTCACTTTTATCTGATCAACTTGTTAAAAATTGGGGAGATAGACAACTTTCTGTCTTGGAGCTTGATGACAGAATAGCTACAGCTGCAGAAAAAGCACCAACAGATGATAACTTGATAAAGCTTTTGAGAGAATCATTGTCTGATGTAAAAGAAGAATATGAAAAAGTTTTGATTCATGAAGAAGAAAAAGTAAGAGAAGCTGGCGGTTTACATGTCATTGGTACTGAGAGACATGAATCAAGAAGAGTGGATAATCAACTTAGAGGAAGAGCAGGAAGACAAGGTGATCTTGGAAGTACAAGATTCTTTTTATCTTTAGATGATAATTTATTAAGGATTTTTGGAGGTGACAGAGTAGCAAATCTAATGAATGCTTTTAGGGTTGATGAAGATATGCCTATTGAGTCAGGAATGCTTACTAGGTCTCTAGAAAGTGCTCAAAAGAAAGTTGAGACCTACTATTACGATATTAGAAAACAAGTTTTTGAATACGACGAGGTAATGAACAACCAAAGAAAAGCAGTTTATGGCGAAAGACTTAGAGTATTGAAAGGAATTGATTTAAAGAGACAAGTAATAGGATATGGAGAAAGGACAATGATTGAAATTGTTGATGCTTATATTAATCCTGATCTTCCTCCTGAAGAATGGAATATTGATCAATTAATTTCTAAAGTCAAAGAATTTATATATTTATTAGATGATCTTAAATCTGATGATATTAATTTATTGTCAATAGAAGAATTAAAAAACTATCTTCAAGAGCAGTTGCGAATAGCTTATGACTTAAAGGAATCACAAATAGAAAAGATTCGTCCAGGATTAATGAGAGAAGCTGAAAGATTTTTTATTTTGCAGCAAATAGATAATTTATGGCGAGAACATCTTCAAGCCATGGATTCATTGAGGGAATCAGTCGGATTGAGGGGTTATGGTCAGAAAGATCCATTAATCGAATATAAAAACGAGGGATATGACATGTTTCTCGAAATGATGACTAATATGAGACGAAACGTTATTTATTCAATGTTTATGTTTCAACCTAAAACTGACGTTAATGAAAAAAAATAAATCAATATTTAATCATCTCCAAGAAATTCAAAAATTTCTTTGTCTTTAAGATTTTGAGAATCACCGAGTTTAGAAATATCAATAGATTCCGAGTTAGCTATACATTGTAGAGTTTTTTGTAATTTAAGAATTTCATTTTCAAGAGAATCTATCCTATCCATTAAATTTTTTATCACATTAGCTTCTGCATCCGGTAAAGCAGAGTGAGCTAACGGATTTACTTTGACACCACTTTGATGCACTACCCTACCAGGAACCCCAACCACAGTACTGTTGCCTTCTACATTTCGAACAACTACTGAGCCAGCTCCAATGCGGGTATTAGATCCTACTGTGATTGATCCAAGAACTTTTGCGCCCGCTCCGACTACAACATTCTCCATTAATGTGGGGTGTCTTTTGCCATGGCTTTTACCAGTACCTCCTAATGTCACTCCTTGATAAAGCAAACAGTTATTTCCTATCTCAGCAGTTTCACCTATTACAACGCCCATTCCATGGTCTATAAAAACCCGTTTACCAATTTTTGCTCCAGGATGGATTTCAATACCTGTTGCTAATCTATTTAGATGACTTAGTAAGCGGGGAATTAAAGGAATCTTTAATTGCCATAATTTATGCGTAAACCTATGTATAACTATTGATTGAAAGCCTGGGTAGCAAAGAAATATTTCTACTATTCCTCTTGCAGCTGGATCTCTCTCTCTGATAATTTCTATATCTGATTTAAAAGTTCTTAGCATATTAGTCTAATTAATAACTCCTATTTCTTTTTTTAATTGATTTATCGTTTCGTTACTTAAATAATTTTTAGCACATATTATTTGAGGTAATCTCATTAACTGAGAACGATTTTTTAATAGTGTGTTTTCTACAACTGATAAACTAGGTCCATCACAAACTATATGGTTCGAAGCCTTTAAAAGTGATAGTAATCTATTATTATTATCTGAGATTGCTGTCATAAGCATTAATTCACTACCTCGCATGCTGTGTATAATAATTTCGGCTGCTCTTAATAAGCCAGGACTTATGCTGACAATACCTACACAACTTCCTGCATTTAATTCCTTGAGAATTTTCAATTCTTTTTGAAAGTCGCTTAAGTCGACTGCAATAGCACGAACCCCATGTTGCTTAGCAACTTTTTCTAGAGGCTGTAAAAAATATCTGCTTGTCACAATCGTACCATTATTTGAATTACTCAAAACTTTTTCTAATTCTTCCATAGGAACAACCTCTACTGGTACATTAACTGTTTTAGAAAGGTCTTCTGCAATTAACATAGAAGCTCCAATATCTTCTCTAGGAGTACTGACTATAATTCTTGATCCGCATTTAATACGCCAATCAATTTCATTGTTCAATATCTCTCTTGTCTCTTGCAAACTGAATCCAAGATTTATTAAGTTGTTAATAACCGTCTTTACTTCTTGATCTGGTGCTTTGCTTATTCTATCTTTTGAGTAAAGTGATTTTGTAAATTCTCTTTTAGTAATATTATCTCTGACATAGATACCTGATCCAGCTATTGCTTCAACAACTCCATCTACTTCCAGTTGTCTGTAAACTTTGCTTATAGTATTCCGATGGAGTCCAGTCTGCATTGCAAGTTGTCTCGTACTTGGGAGTCTGTGTCCTGGTGGATAATGTCTTGATGCAATTGCAAAACAAATTTGATTATTTAATTGAGTAGATGCTGGTATATCACTTTCTTGTTGAATATGGAATCTCACTTTAGAAAAATCCTGACTAATTTAATTTTTGATATAGTGACACTTTAACATTCGTCATATTTTTTGATAACAATTTATCACTCATTATCTTTTTTAATAAGAGGAGTTTTCCTAGGGCTTAAAAACATAATCATGTTTCTCCCTTCTCTTTTGGGTTTTTGCTGAACTTCTGATTGCTCTTCTAAATCATTAGCCATTCTTAAAAGAAGTGTCTCAGCTAAATTTGAGTGTTGAATTTCTCTTCCCCTAAAAATTACAGTACATTTAACCTTATCTCCCGATTTTAGAAATTTAGTAGCTTGACCAATCCGAACATCATAATCATGCTTGTCAATTTTATACCTCATTTTTACTTCTTTAACTTCTGTTTGATGAGATTTTTTTCTTGCTTCTTTAGCTTTCTTTTCTTGTTCAAATTTATATTTACCGTAGTCCATGATTCTACAAACAGGAGGATTTGCTTTTTCGCTCACCAAAACTAAATCAAGTTCTCTTTGAGATGCTATTTCTAATGCTTTTAATCTATCTATGACGCCTAATTGTTTCCCATCTGAATCAACGACTCTTAATTGAGGGTATTTTATTCTTTCATTTATATTTGGAAGCTCTCTAACTGGAGCTCGTCGGTCAAAGCGTGGGCGTGGGGGCATTCAGTTAATTAAATAAATTGATTGGATGATGAATAAAATCTATTTTTATAAAGTTAGCTTAAAAAAGACTCTATCTTAATTATTGCATCTTTTAGCAGGTTTTTGTTATTAAGCCAAAGAGGATTATTTTTATTACGAAACCAAGTTTTTTGTCTTTTGGCAAATTGGATTGTTTTTGTCGCAGTTAATTCAATTGCTTTGTCAATTGTTGAACGGTTATTTAAAATATCCCGAGCTTCTCGATAACCAATTGTTTCTAAAATTGGCAAATCAAATCCGTATTTAGAGATAAGGTGGTTTGTCTCCTCAATAATTCCAGATAAAAACATATTTTTTGTTCTTTGAAAAATTCTTTCTTTTAAATTATCTCTATCTAATCCAAGCTCTAGGATTTTCCAGTTAGGCGGTTTTTGAACTTTTAGAGCTGATAAAGGTTTACCTGTTACGTAGAAGACTTCTAAAGCTCTTATTGTTCTAATTTGGTCAGCAAAATTGATTTTTTTTGTTGATAATGGATCACAATTTTTTAACAGGTCCCAACATTTTTCCTGACCAATTTCTTCTAATTGTCTTCTGAAATAATTTTGAGGAGGGACATCTGGTACAAAAAATCCTTTTGTGATTGAGTTCATATACAACCCACTTCCTCCAACAAGAAAAGGTAAAAAATCTTGTTTAATTTCTTCCTTAATAGATTTTTGAGCCAGTTCTTGAAATTGTTTTACATTAATTGGATTGATTGGTTCCTCAATGTCTATTAAAAAATGTTTTATTTTTTTTTGTTGGATTTTAGATGGCTTGGCTGTTCCAATATCCATCGACTTATAAATTTGCCTTGAATCGATATTGTGTATATGAGTTTTAAAATGTTCTGCAATTTCAATAGCTAATTCTGTTTTCCCACTTGCAGTAGGCCCAACTAAAATTATTACATGAGGTAGAGACAAAGACATATGAATTTCTGAAGAAAAAAATATTGGCTATATAATTAAAGTGATTAAATTTTTCATTGACTTCGAGCCTATATTTGATTGCGGTGGTAAGTTTAATGAAAGACCTTTTAAAAATAACATTTTAAAAGTCTAATATTTTTTTTATATTAAATGAGTGAGGACAAAAGATCTAATAAAATCTCAAATGAATATGGCGCTGAACAGATACAGGTTTTAGAGGGGTTAGAACCAGTTCGTAAACGCCCCGGGATGTATATAGGTTCTACAGGACCTAGGGGATTACACCATTTAGTATATGAGGTAGTTGATAACTCGGTTGATGAAGCACTTGCAGGCCATTGCGATCACATAGAAATAGTTCTTCGCGCAGATGGTTCTGCTTCAATTTCTGATAATGGACGAGGTATCCCAACAGATATTCATCCAAGAACAGGGAAAAGTGCCTTAGAAACTGTACTAACTGTTCTTCATGCAGGAGGTAAATTTGGAAGTGGTGGTTATAAAGTTTCAGGGGGTTTGCATGGAGTAGGAATATCTGTAGTTAATGCTTTAAGCGAATGGGTTAATGTGACTGTTTATAGAGATGGAAGCGAATTTAATCAAAGATTTGAAAAAGGCGTATCAAAGGGTGAATTGGAAACTAAAAAGCAGACTGGCAGACCTTCTAAGAAAGGAACAACTATTTGCTTTAAACCCGACAAAACAATTTTTTCTGGAGGAATTGAATTTGAATATTCTCTTCTTTCATCTAGATTAAGAGAGCTAGCTTATCTTAATGGCGGAGTAAAAATTGTTTTTAGAGATGAAAGAAATCAATTATCAGATGGTTCTTTTAAAGAAGAAATTTACTTGTATCAAGGAGGTATTAAAGAATATGTTGAATACATGAATGCTGAAAAAGATTCTATTCATCCTGAAATAATTTATGTTGACTCACAGAAAGAAAATGTATATGTAGAAGCGGCTTTGCAATGGTGTTCAGATGTATATTCAGATAATATTCTAGGATTTGCAAATAATATTAGAACTATTGATGGAGGAACTCATATTGAAGGGCTAAAAACAGTTCTGACAAGAACTTTCAATAATCTTGCAAAAAAGAGAGGTAAAAGAAAAGATATTGAGAAAAATTTAGCTGGCGAAAATATTAGGGAGGGTTTGACTGTTGTTTTATCAGTAAAAGTTCCAGATCCAGAATTTGAAGGGCAAACAAAAACAAAATTAGGAAATACTGAAGTACGGGGGATTGTGGATTCTCTCATTGGGGAGGCTCTCACAAAATATATGGAATTCAATCCTGGAATTTTGGACTTGATTCTTGAAAAAGCAATTCAATCATTTAATGCAGCAGAAGCTGCAAGAAGGGCTAGAGAATTAGTAAGAAGAAAAAGTGTTCTTGAAAGTTCTACCTTGCCGGGCAAATTAGCAGATTGTAGTTCTAGAGATCCCTCAGAATCAGAAATTTATATAGTTGAAGGAGATTCAGCTGGTGGCTCCGCAAAACAAGGACGAGATAGAAATTTTCAGGCTATTTTGCCTCTAAGGGGTAAGATTCTTAATATTGAAAAAACTGATGATACTAAAATATATAAAAACACAGAAATACAGTCGTTAATAACAGCTCTAGGATTAGGAATAAAAGGAGAGGAGTTCGACGAGAGCTCTTTGAGATATCATAGAGTTGTAATTATGACGGATGCTGATGTTGACGGTGCTCATATAAGAACTTTATTGCTTACATTTTTTTACAGGTACCAAAGAGAACTTGTGGAGAAAGGTTTTATATACATTGCTTGTCCCCCTCTTTATAAAGTTGAAAGAGGTAAGAATCATAATTACTGTTATAACGAGAATCAATTAAAGGATACAATTCAAGGTTTTGGAGAAAATGCAAATTATAATATCCAAAGATTTAAGGGATTAGGTGAGATGATGCCAAAACAATTATGGGATACAACTATGAATCCTCAAACGAGGATGATGAAAAGGGTTGAAATTGAAGATGCACTTGAAGCGGACAGAATATTCAATATATTAATGGGAGATAAAGTTGCACCAAGAAGAGAATTTATTGAAACTCATAGTAGCAACTTAGATATGGCCACTTTAGATATATGATTTATAAAGTTCTCAAAAATTTTTGTTTAATTACTTTTGCATTAATTGCTCCAATTACATTACCTGCTGGTGGGATCCAAAAAAGTTTACATCAAAATAAGTTCCCTAATAATACAAATGAAATTATATTGAGTTCCAATACTTCTCTTTATTCATATCCTGAAATTTTTGCTAAGGAATTATTAGTGCTTGATGTAGGTACAACCTTAACAGTATTACGTAACTGGAAAGTAAGCAAAAATGAAACTTGGGTTAGGGTTAAATTAGCTTCTAATAAATTTTTAGATAATCCTAATAAGATTTTAAAAGGCTGGATAAAAATGTAAATTTTGGATTTTAGTTCAATAAGTATTATTTTACTTGGCAGTACTTTTGGATTAATCATGAGAATATATATACAAGATAATTTTAAAAAAAGTATATGTTTTGATATTCAAAATACTTCAATAGTAAATTTTTTATCATCTTTTTTTTTAGGAATTTTAGTAGCTTTAAATTTTCTTAATAACGAAATATTAGTGTTATTTTATGGTGGTTTTTTAGGATGTTTTAGTACATTTTCTTCATTTATATATCAACTTTTTGATTTATTAAAAAAGAGAAAATTTCTCAGATTATTTTTCCACTATATTGAAGTGATAATTTTTTCATTCCTTTTCTTTTATTTAGGTTATTTTATTATTCAGTTTTTTTAAAGTGAAAATAAAAAATTTTATTTATGTTCTTTTAGCTGCGTACCTAGCTACTTTTTTAAGGTTAACTATAAAAAATAATTTTTTAATTTCAATAATTGGATCATTTTTAGTGGGTTTTTTTATCAGTAGAAAATTAAGTTATGCAACTGAAAAAATTTTATTGAGTGGTTTTTTTTCTTGCTTTACATCCTTTAGCGGATTTATATTTTTTTTATACACATTTTTAAACCAAGGGAATTGGATAAAGTTTATAATTCTCTTTAATTTAATTATTATCGTAAATTTATTTACAATGCTTTGTGGTTACTGGATAAGTAGAAAAATGACTTAGATTTCATATAATAGTGTTGTTACTTTGATAAGGGATTATATTTATGAATGAAAATAATCTTGAAACTGTTACATCGTTATCTTCAGATTTAAGTACAAGAGAGAAAATTACTATTCAACTTGAGGAATTACTCATCGCAGGAAATTATGATGAGGCAAAGTTACTTTTAGAGCCTTCCCAACCAGTTGATATTGCAGATGCTATAGGAAGCCTTCCACTAATATTGCAGGCATTAGCATTTCGATTATTAAAGAAAAATGAAGCAATTGAGGTATATGAATATTTAGATCCAATAGTCCAGCAAACTTTATTAGAAAGACTTCGTTCAGGAGAGGTTTTAGAAATCGTTGAAAAAATGTCTCCTGATGATAGGGTTCAACTCTTCGATGAATTACCTGCAAAAGTTGTACGAAAATTTTTGTCTGCTCTTAGTCCTGGCGAAAGGAAAGTAACAGCTGAATTACTTGGATATGAGCCAGAAACTGCTGGAAGATTAATGACAACTGAATTTATAGACCTTAAAGAGATGCAAACAGCAGCTGATGCTCTTTCTTTAGTTAGAAAAAGAGCCCCATTTACTGAAACTATTTATAGCTTATATGTTACGGATAAAGAAAGACATTTAACTGGTATTCTTTCTTTAAGAGATCTTGTAACTGCTGATCCCTCCAAGCCAATTGGTGAAGTTATGACAAGAGATGTAGTTAATATCTCTACTAATACGAATCAAGAAGAGGTTGCTAGAGCAATACAAAGATATGATTTTTTAGCTCTACCAGTCGTTGATAAAGAAAAAAGACTGGTTGGAATAGTAACTGTTGATGATTTAATTGACGTTATAGAACAAGAAGCAACAAGGGACATTTACGCAGCAGGGGCAGTGCAACCAGGAGATGAAGATGATTATTTCCAAAGTAGTTTGTTTACGATTGCGCGAAGAAGAATTTTATGGTTATTAATTTTGGTTTTTGCAAATGGTTTAACGACAAAAGTTATAGCTATGAATGATCAAATATTAAAAGAAATAGTCTTATTAGCTGCATTTATTCCACTACTTATTGGTACTGGGGGAAATGTTGGTGCTCAAAGTTCAACGGTTGTCATTAGAGGTTTAAGTACTCAAAAATTGAAGTCTCTGGGTGCTATTAAGGCAGTTGTTAAGGAAGCAATCACAGGCGCTCTTTTAGGTGTTTTCATGATGCTCGTAGTATTTCCCTTCGCGTGGTGGCAAGGAGAAGGGCCTTTAATCGCCTCTGCGGTCGGAATAAGTTTAATATCCATAACAACTTTAGCTGCTACAACAGGTGCGATCCTCCCTTTGTTGTTTGACAGAATGAAATTGGATCCAGCCTTAATGTCCTCCCCTTTCATTACAACCGTCACTGATATTGCTGGTGTATTTATTTATCTCAGTACAGCACAATGGCTGTTAAACTCATCATTAACCTAAATTCACTAGGTATTTATTCTCATTTTTGTAAAAATGTGGATTTTTTTGTTTAACTTTACATTTCTTAATGGTATTGTTTACAAAACATCATTCAACTTTCATGTCTTCTGAAACAATAAGTGAAAATAAACTAGCGTCAATTGCTAGTATAAAAGCAAGTAATGATGTAGATCTTGTACGGTCATACTTAAGGGATATAGGAAGAGTTCCATTACTATCTCATGAGCAAGAAATTACTCTAGGTAGACAAGTTCAAGAGTACATGGAAGTTGAAAGAGCTGAATTAGAGATTATTGAATTAACAGGAGATAAGCCTAGTATTGACGAATTATCGACCAAATTAAATTTAACTTCCTCCATTATAAAAAAAAGGTTGAGAGCTGGACAGAGAGCTAAGGAAAGAATGGTGGCAGCGAATTTAAGATTGGTAGTAAGCGTTGCAAAAAAATATACAAAAAGAAATATGGAACTTTTAGATTTAATTCAGGAAGGGACTATAGGATTAGTTAGAGGAGTTGAAAAATTTGATCCAGCCAGAGGTTATAAGTTTTCAACATATGCATACTGGTGGATTAGACAAGGTATTACAAGAGCAATAGCTGAAAAAAGTCGAGCGATAAGGCTACCAATTCACATAACTGAAATGTTGAATAAGTTAAAAAAAGGTCAAAGAGAGCTCAGCCAAGAAATGTCTAGAACGCCAACTGTAAGTGAACTTGCAAAATACGTAGAGCTTCCAGAAGATGACGTTAAAGATTTGATGTGCAAAGCTGGACAGCCAGTAAGTCTTGAAACCAAAGTTGGTGATGGTGAAGATACTGTTTTATTAGATTTACTTGCAGGGGGTGAAGATTTGCCAGACGAACAAATAGAGATGGATTGTATGAGAGGTGATCTGCATTCTCTTTTACATCAATTGCCCGATCTGCAATGTAGAGTTTTAAGAATGAGATACGGAATGGATGGTGATGAGCCAATGTCTCTTACAGGAATTGGAAGGGTTCTAGGAATAAGTAGGGATCGAGTAAGAAACCTAGAAAGAGATGGATTAAGAGGCTTGAGAAGACTTAGTGACAATGTAGAAGCTTATTTTGTTTCTTGAATAAATTCATTTATTAACTTATTTGTTTGTTCAGGTTCTTCATCATGAGGACAATGTCCAGCGCCATTAATAATATCTAATCTTTTGATATTCCTAAATTGTTTCTTCCACTCTCTTGCTTCATTTAAAGATTCCCAAGGATCGTCCTCACCCCATATCAATTGGATTGGAGAATCAACTTTATCGAAAAGGTCAGTAGCAAGATAGTCATCAAATAAGTTAATAAAACCACGAAAAGCTTCTTTAGAATTTTTCCTCTGAGAGGGTTTATAAAGTATGTCAATTAATT
Source organism: Prochlorococcus sp. RS04 (assembly GCF_001989455.1). Taxonomy (NCBI): domain Bacteria; kingdom Bacillati; phylum Cyanobacteriota; class Cyanophyceae; order Synechococcales; family Prochlorococcaceae; genus Prochlorococcus; species Prochlorococcus sp. RS04. The sequence goes on from NZ_CP018346.1 coordinate 930,213, forward strand.
CTTTATCGATATTTTTTCCTGAAGGGTAAGCTTGTTCAAGTATTTTCTTTATAGTTTTTGGATTGGCGGCTCTTGTAAAAAGTGTATTACTAATCACCCTTTGTCTGACTATTGTTTTAAGGACGGGTCTTAGTAGATTCATTAAAATATTACTTTTTTTTAAACGTTTATCATCCATAGTTCTTTGTGCACAATCTATCAAAATGATACCTTTGCAATTATCTTTGAGGCTTTCAGCAGCTTTCAATGCAATAACACCACCAATTGAATTTCCTACCAAGTAAACAGGAGATTTTATTACCTCTGCACAAAATGTTGAAATTTGGTTAGCCCATAAGTCAAATGAATATTTAATTGAATTTTCTTTTTCAGGTTCGTAATTTAATAAAGCACTAGGCTGACTACTTTTTCCAAATCCTAATAAGTCAATTGCGTAGCAGTTAGAAAATTTACCAAGAAAATCTTGATTATGTCTCCAGTGGTTTTTTGATGCACCAAATCCATGCACTAATAAAATTTGAATATTTTTTTCAGAAGAATATTCTTTGGATAAAGACCAAGAAATTTCCCAATTTTTCCACTTCCAAGTTTCAGATTTATTTAAAGACACTATGTATACCCATTTAATTAAACTTTAATTCAAAAAAAAATTATTCGTTTTTAGTAAATTATTCTTAGTTAAGAAAAAGCTTTCATTTTATGAAAAAGAAAAAGGTCATATGTATTGGAGAGGCTTTAATAGACAGAATCAGAAATAAGTCAAATAAAGGTTTTACAGATTTTTTGGGTGGTGCGCCTGCTAATGTTGCTTGTGCATTAAGAAAATTAAAAATAGATTCAACATTTATAGGAAGTTTGGGTAATGATGATTATGGAAAAAAATTTATTGCGCAATTTGATCAATTGGGCGTTAATTTTGATTTCTTGCAATTAGATAATGATTCATCTACCCGCGTGGTTAATGTAGATAGAGATAAATTTGGAGATCGTTTTTTTTCAGGCTTTGAGAACAGTTCTAATTCACGCTTTGCAGACGAAGTTCTTAGCAAGAAATTAATTGAAAAAAAAATTTCAAATTTGGAGAAATCTTTTTTAGAAACAAAATATTTGGTTATGGGAACGATATTATTATCATCTCCAATGTCAGCAGAGACTATTTTTTTTCTTCTAGAACAGGCTAAAAAATTTGAAGTCAAAATAGTTATTGATTTGAATTGGAGAGAGGTCTTTTGGGATCACTCAAGTTTTTCATCAGAAATTAGTAAAGCCGAAAGAGTAAATTTAATCAAGAAATTTTTAAATCATGCGAATGTTTTAAAACTTGCTAAAGAAGAAGCAACTTTGTTTTTTGAGGATAAAAATCCCTTGTTAATATCTCAACAGTTGTCTAATAGACCAGATGTAATAATAACTGATGGAAAAAATCCCGTTGAATGGTATATCAATGGATTGCAGGGAATTACTGAAACTCTTAATTCACAGAAAATTGTTGATACAACTGGCGCAGGTGATGCTTTTCTAGCAGGCTTAATTTCAAAATTAATTTCTTCTGGCTATCCTTCAAATGAACAAGATATTGAAGATTGCATTAAGTTCGCAGGTGTTTGTGGATTATTAACTTGTCTTGGTGAAGGCGCCATTGAGCAACAGCCATATTATGAAAAGGTTAATAAATTTTTGGGATCTCTTATTTCGTAGTTTCTTCCATAATCTTTTGCGTAACTAATTTCTATTTTCCAGAAATTATCAATAACTGGTTCTATTAATTCTGGCCATTCAATAACTAAAATAGCTTGTCTTTGTATTGCCTCTTCTTCTTCAGAAAAAAATACTTCTTTTGCTGAAGAAACATTTCCTAACCTGTATAAATCAAGATGAATTAGTGGAATTTTCCCGGAGTTATAGTGATGCGATAAAGCAAATGTAGGGCTTGTAATGTCTTCAGAGATTGATAAGCCTTTAGCAATCCCTTGTACGAATGAAGTTTTCCCAGCCCCAATTGGACCCTGTAATAAAACAATTGATTGGGGATTTAATTTGTGTGAAAGTTTTTTCCCTAAATTTAAAGTTTCTTTTAAATTCTCAATAAACACAAAATTACACAAAAATCATTTATAGTTTAATAGAAAAAGTATTACTAGATATGATTATCGCGAATTCAGTCAGTACCACTACACCAAATTATGTAATTGCCGACATATCCTTATCAGATTTTGGCCGTAAAGAAATTAAAATTGCTGAAACGGAAATGCCTGGATTAATGGCACTTAGAGATAAATATCAATCAGAAAAGCCACTCAAAGGTGCAAAAATAGCTGGAAGTTTACATATGACTATTCAGACTGCAGTCTTAATAGAAACTCTTGTTGATCTTGGGGCAGAAGTGAAATGGGCTTCATGCAATATTTTTTCAACTCAAGATCATGCGGCGGCGGCTATTGCAGATAAAGGAATTCCTGTATATGCAAAAAAAGGTGAGACACTTGATGAATATTGGCAATATACCCACTACATTCTCGATTGGGGTTCAGACTCTCCAAATATGATTCTTGATGATGGTGGGGATGCAACTGGTCTATTGATACTCGGCAGTAAAGCAGAAATAGATTTGTCTGTTTTAGATAATCCCGGTAATGAAGAAGAAATTGCTTTATTCAATTCTATTAAGTCTAAATTAGAAAATGATAGTGACTTCTATTCTAGAATTAAAAGTAATATCATTGGTGTCACTGAAGAAACGACAACTGGAGTTGCAAGACTTTATCAACTGCAAAAGCAAAATGCTTTACCTTTCCCTGCTATCAATGTTAATGATTCAGTGACTAAGAGCAAATTTGATAATTTATATGGCTGTCGCGAATCTTTAGTAGATAGTATAAAGCGCGCAACTGATGTGATGATTGCTGGGAAGGTTGCTTTGGTAATGGGTTTTGGAGATGTAGGTAAAGGTTCAGCTCAGTCACTAAGAGGACTTGGTGCAATTGTAAAAGTTGCTGAAGTTGATCCAATTTGTGCTCTTCAAGCAGCAATGGAGGGTTTTAGTGTTGTTACGTTAGACGATGTTGTGGAAGATATAGATATCTTTGTTACAGCAACTGGGAACTATCAGGTAATTACAAACGAACATCTCGTCAAGATGAAAGATGAGGCCATAGTTTGTAATATTGGTCATTTTGATAATGAAATTGATGTGGCTTCATTGAAAGATTATCCATGGGAAAATATTAAGCCGCAGGTTGATCACATAACTTTACCAAGTGGCAATAAAATAATTCTTTTAGCCGAAGGTAGATTAGTTAACTTAGGCTGTGCCACTGGACATCCAAGTTTTGTTATGAGTAATTCTTTTACTAATCAAGTATTAGCTCAAATCGAACTTTTCAATAAGTCAGAAAAATATGCTAAGGAGGTTTATGTTTTACCAAAGCATTTAGATGAAATGGTAGCAAGATTACATCTTGATAAAATTGGTGCAAAATTAACAAAATTAACTAAGGAACAAGCTGATTATATTAATGTCTCTGTAGAAGGACCTTACAAACCAGAGCTTTATAGATATTAAGTTTGAGTTTAATTTTTGTAAATTTTCTTACTTCAATTCCCGACTATATTAGTTTGGCTGTTGAGAAGAATTCAACAATTGCATACCTCACTATTTGTTTGGCTATGTTTTTGGAAAACATAATACCTCCAATTCCTTCGGAAATAATAATGCCACTGGGAGGTTTTTTTGTGTATCAACAAAAATTAAATTTCTATATTTTAGTTTTTTGGGGATTACTTGGAACTATTTTAGGATCATTGCCTTGGTACTATTTAGGTAGATTAGTAAATGAAAAAAGACTTTCAAATTTTCTAGATAAAAAAGGAAAATATTTGGGTATTTCTTCTAGTGATTTAAGTAAAAGTAAAAGGTGGTTTGATAAATACGGTGTTTCTTTAGTTTTTTGGGGCAGATTAGTACCAGGTATACGAACTTTAATCTCAGTTCCTGCTGGCATAGAACTTATGCCATTAAGAAAATTTTTGCTTTGGACTACGTTTGGGAGCCTGATATGGGTAGCCCTTCTAACATATTCGGGTTATTTATTTGGTGAAAATTATCCAATCATTCAAACTTATTTAGATCAAATCAAATATTTTGTAAAGCCAATTTTAATTTTAATTTTCTTATACTTCTTTATAAGAATACTTATTAGATTTCTTAAAAAAAATAGAGCTTAAAAAGGAATTTCACTTGAGTTATTGCTGTTGGAATACTGGTTATTATCAGAATCCTTTCGTGAGCCTAGTAAGTTTAATTTATCTACCCTAACAACTGGTTTATATCTATCTTCGCCAGTATTTTTATCTTTCCAACTATCAATTTTAAAGCTTCCTGTAATTCCTATTAATGATCCTTTTTTCACATAATCTGCGGCTATTTGTGCTTGCTTGCCCCATATTTCTAAATTAAACCAATCTGGCTCTTCATCTCTGCTTCTTCGGTTAACTGCAATTGTGAAATTTGCTACGATACTTCCTGATTCAAAATATCTGACATCTGGTTCTCTTCCTGCTCTGCCAACAAGATTAATAGTGTTAATTTGCATAATTTTTTTTTTTTTAATACTACTCTTATTTCCAGGTTCTGCTCAAAGTTTTACGTGCTATTCATAACTAAACAACAGAATTCCGAGAGCTTATCAAAAAATAGATATATTATTTAAAAAAAGAAATTCTTATTGTGATTTTTAACAGATTTAAATTTTCTCGAGATATTGGCATAGATTTGGGAACCGCCAATACTCTTATACATGTATCAGGAAAAGGCGTTGTTTTACAGGAGCCTTCTGTGGTAGCTATGGATTTAGAAGAAGGGATTCCATTAGCTGTTGGTAAAGAAGCAAAGTTAATGCTTGGAAGGACCCCTGGGAATATAAGAGCTGTAAGACCACTAAGAGATGGGGTTATCGCAGATTTTGATGCTGCAGAACAAATGATAAAAACATTTATTCAAAAATGTAATGAAGGCAAGGGGATTGTAGCGCCAAGAATAGTGATTGGTATCCCAAGTGGAGTTACTAGTGTTGAACGAAGAGCAGTAAGAGAAGCTGGATTAGCGGGAGCTAGAGAAGTTCATTTAATTGATGAACCTGTCGCAGCAGCAATAGGAGCATCACTACCAGTAACTGAGCCAATTGGAACAATGATTGTTGATATTGGTGGAGGTACTACTGAGGTTGCAGTATTAAGTTTAGGAGGAACTGTTTTGAGTGAATCTGTTCGAATAGCAGGCGATGAAATAAATGAGTCAATAGCTCTCTATCTTAAAAAAGTTCATAATTTAGTAGTTGGAGAGAGAACAGCAGAAGATATCAAGATTAAAATTGGATCTGCATTTCCTGATGATGATTTTGATAAAACTACTTTAGAGGTTAGAGGTTTACATCTTTTATCTGGTCTACCTAGGTCAGTCACTTTGACATCAGGAGAAATCAGAGAAGCCATGGCTGAAACACTTAGTAAAATAGTTGAAGCCGTAAAAAGAACTTTAGAGCGAACCCCTCCTGAACTTGCTGCAGACATAGTTGATAGGGGGATTATGCTTGCCGGAGGTGGAGCTTTAGTTAGAGGTATTAATGATTTATTGAGCGATGAAACAGGAATTTTTACTCACATAGCAGAAAACCCACTGCTTTGCGTAGTGAATGGTTGTGGAGAGGTGTTGGATGATTTTAAAAAACTTAAAAGAGTTGTTGACACTCCAGAATTTATAAGAAATGCCATAAGAGATTAATGTTATGTTAAATGTTCGACGAATTTCTACTAGTCGTTGGTGGCATAAAAAGAAAAATTGGCTATTTTTTGCGATTTTTTTATTTTTGGTTTTTGTAAGAATATCAAAAGGAGCTTTTTATAAAGATTTTTATTATTTTATTTCAAAACCTTTTTGGCCTGATCCAAATCAAAAAGAAATTGTTTTTGAGAGTATTAACCAAGAATATTTAATAAAGTTAAATCTTCTTAGAAAAGATAATACAAGATTGCGACAGATCTTATCTCTTCAAGAATCATCTAATGATGAATATATTTCAGCTGCTGTTATTTCGAGAAAAACAGGTAGTTGGTGGAGACAAATCATTTTAAACAAAGGTTCAAAGGATGGAGTAGAAATTGGTGATATTGTGATTGGTCCAGGTGGATTATTAGGAAGAGTAAAAAATACTTCTTTATTCACTTCGTCGGTAACTTTAATAACTTCTTCAGAAAGTAAGTTAGGTGTTTGGGTGGATAGAATTCAAATCAATGGATTACTAGTCGGTTTAGGAGATGATTACCCTAGCCTAATACTTTATTCAAAAGATACTGATATTAAAGTCGGAGATTTTGTATCATCATCTCCTGCTAGTACGTTATTACCTCCAAATATCCCTATTGGTATTGTCCAATCTATAGATGAGACATTGCAATCAAAAAAAACGGCAAAAATTTCACTTTTAGCAAAACCTCATGTAATTGATTGGGTTCAAATTTTGAAAGTAAATATTTAATGAATAAATTTTTTACAAAAAAATTATCCATAATAAGCTTTATTTTTATCCCAATTATTTTTTTGTGGCACCCTAATTGGCTTGGATTTTTAGGTGTTCAGCCATATTGGCCATTATTTTGGTTATTGCCTTGGTCAATGATTAATGGATCAATCAATGGATTAATATTTGGTTTGTTTTTAGGTCTCATCTTAGATTCTCTAACTTTAAATGAAAGTTTTACTCAAATACCAGGCTTAATTTTTTGTGGGTTTTTGTTTGGGAGAATTAAATTACATAGTGATATTTTGTTGGGACATTTTAGGTATGGTTTAATTTGTTCTTTTGGAAGTTTTTTATGTGGGACTTTTTATTTTTTACAAATTTTGTTTAGAAATTATTCAGATATTAATTCTTTAATTTTGATTCCCAGTGTTAGAAATATCTTAGCTGAAGTTTTTTTGACAGGTTTTTTTGCTCCCTTTATTTGCTCCCAACTTTTAAGAATGTTTAAATTTTCAAAAAGAAAAAAAATAGTAATAAATTTTGCTGAGAGGTAAAAGTGTTTGAAAAATTTATACACCTTAAGATCATTTAAAATGTTTGTAAACCTTAGGAATATCTCTTTGAGGGTTCGTAATGTTATATTTTTAATTGTTAGAATAAATATTCAATGCAATAGTTCTTTGCTTTGAAATATCGAGAAATCTTTTTTAACTATGTCAAAAGCAAGAATCTTAGTTGTTGATGATGAACCAGCAGTTTTGAAGGTATTAGTTACAAGGCTTCAACTGGCAGGATATCAAGTTTATTCAGCCACTAACGGCGAAGAAGCTCTAGAGTCTTTTCAAAGGGATTCTCCTGATTTGATTGTTCTTGATGTTATGCTTCCAAAAATGGATGGGTTTGCTGTTTGTAGAAGAATTAGAGCTGAATCAGTAGTTCCAATAATATTTTTAACAGCTCTAGAGGCTATTTCAGAAAGAGTTGCGGGTTTGGATTTAGGGGCTGATGATTACTTATCTAAACCTTTTAGCCCAAAAGAGTTAGAGGCTAGAATAGCTACCATTTTGAGAAGAATGGGCCCAACAGTATCGGTTACGGAAACTAAAGAAGTTCCATCGGGTAAAGGAGTTATGAAATTTGGAAGTTTAGTTGTTGATACTAATCGCAGACAAGTTTCTCGAGCTGGAGATAGAATTAGTCTTACTTATACTGAATTTAGCCTTCTAGAATTATTGTTTGACGAGCCTGGAAAGGTTGTCCCGAGAGCAGAAATTTTAGAACAATTATGGGGTTATCCTCCTCGTAGAGCAGCAGATTTAAGGGTTGTAGATGTATACGTAGCTAGATTAAGAGGTAAGTTAGAACCAGATCCAAGAAATCCAGAATTAATCTTAACTGTTAGAGGGATTGGTTACGCATCCCAGAGAGTTGGCGAAACAGCAACATCTTTGGCAAGTTGAGCAATAGTCTGATAATTTTATTAAATAAAACAAATATATTAAAATAAATTTTGTCTGAAATAAAAGAAGCGCGCTTACAAAAAGCTAGTTCACTCATTAATAAAGGATTTGCTTCTTACGCACAGAGCTTTAAGGTATCACATACTACCAGTTTTCTTATTCAAAAATTTGATTATCTAGAAAATGGTCAAGAGGAAGACTTCAGTGTTTCTATTGCTGGTAGAGTTCTGGCAAAAAGGGTAATGGGCAAAATTGCCTTTTTCACAATAAGCGATCAAGAAGGTCAGATTCAGCTTTATCTAGATAAAAGGATTATTAATTTCAATTTAGAAAAACAAAAATTACTTTCTTTTGAAGATCTCAAGGAAATAGTAGATATTGGTGATTGGATAGGCGTCTATGGAACTATTAAAAAAACTAATAAAGGTGAGCTTTCAATTAAAGTAGAAAAATGGGAAATGTTATCCAAATCATTACAACCTCTCCCAGATAAATGGCATGGATTGACTGATATTGAAAAAAGATATAGACAACGTTATTTAGATTTAATTGTAAATCCTCACTCCAAAAATGTATTTAAAACCAGAGCAAAATGCATAAGTTTTATAAGAAAATGGTTAGATAATAGAAATTTTTTAGAGATAGAGACTCCAATTCTGCAATCTGAAGCTGGTGGTGCTGAAGCAAGACCATTTATAACTCATCACAATACATTAGATATTCCTTTGTATTTAAGAATAGCTACAGAATTACATTTAAAGAGAATGGTTGTTGGAGGTTTTGAGAAAGTATATGAATTAGGAAGAATATTCCGTAATGAGGGGATAAGTACAAGGCATAATCCAGAATTCACCTCAGTTGAAATTTATGAAGCTTATTCTGATTATGTGGATATGATGAATTTAACTGAAGAATTGATTAAAGATATCGTAGCTGATGCATGTGGTTCTTTAATTATAAATTATCAAAATAAAGAAATTGATTTTTCTAAGCCTTGGTTAAGAATATCCATGAAAGCTATTGTCAAAAAATATACAGGGATTGATTTTGATTCTTTCAGTGGAGACTTTCTAGCAGCAAAACAAGCCGTTAAAAATATCAATGTTGATTTTTCTAATAAAGTAAATACTATCGGAAGACTTTTAAATGAGGTCTTCGAGCAAAAAGTAGAATCAAAACTTATAGAACCCACTTTTATTATTGATTATCCTGTTGAAATTTCTCCTTTAGCTAGGCCTCATCATGATAATAAAGAAATAGTTCAGAGATTTGAATTATTCATTGTTGGACGAGAACTGGCAAATGCGTTTAGTGAGTTGATAGATCCAGTAGATCAAAGAGAAAGAATGCAATTACAGCAATCTCTTAGAGATGAAGGAGATCTTGAGGCTCACTGTATAGATGAAGATTTTTTGAATGCTTTAGAGATTGGCATGCCGCCTACGGGAGGATTAGGTATAGGCATTGATAGGCTAATTATGTTAATTACTAATAGCGCATCGATTAGAGATGTAATCCCTTTCCCATTGTTAAAACCAGAAATAACTTCTAAAAAAAGTGAAAAATTACCCTCGAATGAAGTAAAATAATTAAATTAATCCAATACGAAATTTTTTAAATGAGTGGTGAACGTGTTGGTTTCCGTTTCAAACACGCGGATGCAGTAGTAAAAAGAAATCCTCAAGGCCGATCAAGACGAGGATGGGTTATTGAACCAGTAGAGCAAACTACAAGTAGAGGAACAAAAATGCCTGCATATAAAATTCGCTGGAGAGATAGTGAGAGGCCAGAAACTGTATTGCAGCATATGCTAATTGCAGATCCAGATCCTTCTCCACCTCCAGGTTCAGTAAGTTTAGATTGATATTTTCAATAATTCTGCCTAATCTTTTATCTCTTTAGTGCAGAGTTGATTTCTTTTTTTATGCTTTTTTGTTTTTCATCTTGTCGTTTGTCATGTAATTTTTTCCCTTTACCAACTCCAATAGTTAGTTTTATCCATGAGCCTTTTAAATAAAGAGATAATGGAACAATAGTCATTCCTTTTTTTTCAGTATTGGATTTCATTTTTATTATTTCTTTTTTATGTAGTAGCAACTTTCTATTTCTTAGGGGATCATGATTAAAGAAAGACCCCACATTTTTATGTGGTGAAATGTGAACATTTAATAATAAGATCTCACCATCTCTGAATGAACAGTATCCGTCTCTTAAATTTGCTTTTCCGTTTCTAATGGACTTTACTTCAGTCCCTAAAAGCTCAATTCCAGCTTCGATTGTTTCAGATATTGCATATTGAAATTTTGCATATCTATTATCAGCTAGAAGTTTAAAATTATTTCCTTTATGAGTATTTTTTTTAACTTTGTTTGAATTTTTTGCCATTTTAGTTGTAAAAAATCTTTCTACTCAGAACAATTGCAATTAACCTTTCATTATGGCAATAATTTCTTCCAATATAGGCGATAATGACTTTTCTTTTCGTAAAAAAGAACTTAGGCTAGTTGATTCAAAAAACATTCCAGAAGAAAAGAGAAATAATAATTTGAACTTAGCCCGGCCTCTTAATTTAAAAGAATTTATTGGCCAAGAACAACTTAAATCTTCTTTAAGAATAGCTATAGATGCTTCAATTATTAGAAAAGAACCTTTGGAGCATATTCTTTTATATGGACAGCCTGGTCTAGGTAAGACTACTCTTGCTTTTTTGATAGCCCATGAATTGAATACAAAATGTAGAGTTGCGACTGCACCAGCAATTGAAAGACCAAGAGATATTGTAGGTTTACTTCTTGGATTAAAAGAAGGTGAAGTTTTATTTATCGATGAGATACATCGCTTAAATAGGTTAACTGAAGAGTTGTTATATTCTGCAATGGAGGATTTTAGACTTGACTTAACTATGGGAGCTAATAGAGGAGCCCGTTGCAGAACAATTAATCTTCCAAGGTTTACTCTGATTGGCGCGACAACTAAATTAGCCTCAATAAGTGCTCCTCTAAGAGACAGATTTGGGATATCTCAGAAAATTGAAATTTATACATGTGATGAATTAAAACAAATTATTGTTAATTTCTCCCGATTAATAAACCTCAATTTAGAAGAAGAAGCATCTTATGATTTGGCAAAGATATCTCGAGGGACTCCAAGAATTGCTTTAAGATTATTAAGACGAGTTAGAGATTATGCTCAAGTTGTTATGAAAACTAATACTATCTCTGTGAATTTAATAAAAAAAGCTTTAAATTCTTACCAAATAGACGAAAAAGGATTGGATTCTTTAGATAGACACTATTTGTCTTTTCTTAACCAAAATAATAATATTCCAACTGGCCTTGATTCAATTGCATCTGGTTTGGGCGATGATTCCTCAATGTTAGAATTTGTAGTTGAGCCATATCTCATTAAAATTGGTTTTCTAACAAGAACTCCTCGAGGAAGATTGCTTACTGCTTTAGGAAAAAAGTACATTAATTCAAAAGATGATAACTTTTAAAAAAGTTAAGGTTTGTTTTTTATTAATTTTTATTTTCTTCAATATTTTTTATATTGCACCATGCTATTCATTATCTTTGAGAGAAGATTTGTTTAAAAATGCGTTAGATCTTAGTTCAGGCGGAAAATTTAATCTCGCTTTACAAGAATGGAATCAATATCTCGATTCTTATCCTGATGATGCTGCAGGTTTTAGCAACAGAGGAAATGTAAGACTTGTTGTAGGAGATGTTAAGGGATCAATTGATGACCAAAATAAGGCAATAAGTTTGAATCCTAGTGAAATAGATCCTTATATTAATAGGGGGATAGCTGAGGAAGCATTGGGTTTATGGTCGCAAGCTAAAAAGGATTATATGTTTGTTATTTCCCTAGATAGTAAAAATTTCTCTGCATTATATAATCTAGCTAACGTCGAAGGATCTACATCTCATTGGGATAAAGCAAGAGATTTATTCTCAAAAGCTTCTTTATATAATCCAGGATTTGCCATGGCTAGGTCAAGTTTGGCGTTAGCAGATTTCCAGTTGGGAAATATTGATGAAGCTGAAAAGGAATTAATAAAGTTAATTAGACGTTATCCAACTTTTGCAGATGCTAGGGCAGCTTTGACAGCTTTGAATTGGTCTAATGGTGAAGCTGGTAAAGCAGAGAGTAATTGGATAGCGGTAACTGAATTAGATCCTAGATATAGTGATGAAGAATGGTTAAAAAAAATAAGGAGATGGCCTCCACAACCAATTAAAGATTTAATGAATTTTATCGATTTAAAATAAGTAATGAATAGAGATCAGTTACACAAAAAAATTGATTCGTTTAATGATGAACTAATTAACCTAAGAAGACATATTCATGAACATCCTGAATTAAGTGGACTTGAAAATCAAACAGCGATCTTGATCAGTGGTTTTTTAAAAGATATTGGTTGGAATGTTAGAGAATCTATAGGTAGAACTGGAGTTATAGCTGATTTTGGTCCCTTAGACAAGGGGATTATAGGTTTAAGAGTGGATATGGATGCTTTGCCAATATTTGAGGAAACTAAATTAAGTTTTTCTTCAAAAGTAGATGGTGTTATGCATGCCTGCGGTCACGATTTGCATATCTCGATTGGATTGGGTGTGGCAAAAATTATTAAGGATTTAAAACTAAATTTTGGGACTCGGATAATTTTTCAGCCTGCTGAAGAAATTGCGAGTGGAGCTAGATGGATGATTAAGGATGGTGCAACTAATGGTTTAACCCATATTTTAGGAGTTCATGTTTACCCCGATTTATCAGTAGGGACTATTGGTATTAAAGAGGGAAGTTTAACTGCCGCTGCTGGAGAACTTAATGTTGAGATTAAAGGAAAATCAGGCCATGGTGCTCGACCTCATGAAGGAGTTGATGCTATTTGGACGGCCTCAAAAGTTATCTCGGGAATTCAAGAATCAATAACACGGAAGTTAGACCCTCTAGATCCAGTAGTAATAACTTTTGGGAAAATAAATGGCGGCAATGCATTCAATGTTCTCGCAGAAAAGGTTAATTTAATTGGTACTGTTAGATGTACTAATCGTAAAGTATTTACGAATATTGGTAATTGGCTAAATGAAAATATCACTTCTTTAGCTAATAGTTGCGGAGCTGAAGCAAAAGTAATATTTAGAGAAATCACTCCGGCAGTTAATAATAATTCTGAAATTAATAAAGTCCTTAGAGATTCGGGAGTTAAGGTTTTAGGGCAAGAAAATGTTATCGAATTGCAAAAACCATCATTAGGAGCTGAGGATTTCGCTGAATTTTTAAAAGATATTCCAGGGGCTATGTTTAGGCTTGGCGTTTCGAGTTCAAATGGATGTGCTCCGCTTCATAGTTCTAAATTTGATCCAGATGAAAGAGCTATTGCTGTTGGAATTAAAGTGATAACAGAATCCATAGTACAGTTAAACAATGAAAAAATTAATAAAATTGGAAAATGAATATTAATAAAAGATTTATTTTATCTTTTGTAGCTCCCTTCATGATTCTCATATCTGCTATCGGATTGATATTTAGGGACAATTCTAGGAAGATTTTTTATTTACCTATTGGCGTAATGGGGGTTGTAATTATTTTGGAGAGGGGTATAAGCAGACAATTGGATAGGAAAAATATTCTTAAAAAGATAAAGTCTTATCAAAAAGCTAAATAAAATCACTTTATTTATTTTTACGCAACATGAGATGACTATTTTTTAGAAAAGAGCTATTAATAATAATAATACTAGGGGTGCTAAGAATTTTAACTTAGCTGAGATCATACCCTTTGAACCTGAATCATTAAACTTGATGCAGGGAAGTGAAGATTTGATCAAACTTTAGTAATAACACTTTTAAAAAATTTGTAAATTATGAGAAGTTCGTGGATTAAGCCTCGCCTTGGGAAAGACAATGTAACTCAAATGAACTTTGCGAGAAACGGATATATCACTGAAGAAATGGATTTTGTTGCTAAAAAAGAGAATCTCCCTTCTTCTTTAATAATGGAAGAAGTGGCAAGAGGCAGATTAATTATTCCAGCTAATATTAATCATTTGAATCTTGAGCCAATGTCAATAGGAATTGCTTCAAGATGCAAAGTTAATGCCAATATTGGTGCCTCCCCTAATGCAAGTGATATCAATGAAGAAGTTGAGAAGCTAAAACTGGCAGTTAAATATGGCGCTGATACGGTTATGGATCTTTCTACAGGAGGAGTAAATTTAGATGAAGTTCGGCAAGCAATAATTCATGAGTCTCCTGTCCCTATTGGAACAGTTCCTGTCTATCAAGCATTAGAAAGTGTACATGGTTCAATAGATAGATTAACTGAAGACGATTTTCTTCATATTATTGAAAAACATTGTCAGCAGGGTGTAGATTATCAAACCATACATGCCGGGCTATTAATAGAGCATTTGCCGAAAGTTAAAGGAAGAATTACTGGAATTGTCAGTAGGGGGGGAGGTATTTTAGCCCAATGGATGTTACATCATTTTAAACAAAATCCTCTCTACACAAGATTTGATGACATTTGTGAGATTTTTAAGAAATATGATTGTACTTTTTCTCTAGGAGACTCATTAAGACCTGGATGTTTACATGATGCTTCTGATGAAGCCCAGTTAGCTGAATTGAAGACCTTAGGAGAGCTTACTCGAAGAGCATGGGAACATAATGTTCAAGTAATGGTTGAGGGTCCTGGTCATGTACCTATGGACCAAATTGAGTTTAATGTGAGAAAGCAAATGGAAGAATGTTCAGAAGCCCCATTTTATGTGCTTGGTCCATTAGTTACAGATATATCACCTGGTTATGACCATATATCAAGTGCTATTGGGGCGGCGATGGCAGGGTGGTATGGAACTTCAATGTTATGTTATGTAACGCCAAAAGAACATCTAGGTCTACCAAATGCAGAAGATGTGAGAGAAGGCTTAATTGCTTATAAAATAGCTGCTCACGCTGCTGATATAGCAAGACATAGAGCTGGAGCTCGTGATCGAGATGATGAACTTAGTCATGCAAGGTATAACTTTGATTGGAATAAACAATTCGAACTTTCATTAGATCCTGAAAGGGCGAAGCAGTACCATGATGAGACACTTCCTGAAGAAATCTTTAAAAAAGCAGAGTTTTGTTCAATGTGTGGCCCTAAACATTGTCCAATGAATTCAAAGATTTCTGATGAATCTCTTGATCAGTTAAAAGATAAGCTTGAAGGATGCAATACTTCAGTGTAGTTATAAATTAGTAGTTATAGAATTTCCTTCGTCTTTTTAACTACGTTTTCGACAGTAAACCCAAAATTTTTCATACATTCTCCGCCTGGTGCTGATGCACCAAACCTATCCATAGTAATACAAATTCCGTCAAAACCTGTATATTTATGCCATCCAAATGAATGTGCAGCTTCTACTACAACTCTCTTTTTCACACTACTAGGTAAAACACTTTCTTTATAGGATTCTTCTTGCTCTTCAAAAAGTTCTACACAAGGCATAGAAACAACTCTAATTTTTTTACCTAAGCTTGAAATTTCTTTACTTGCTTCAATGCAAAGATTCAGTTCGCTGCCGGTACCAATAAATATTAAGTCTGGTGTTCCTTCACAATCTGAAACTACATATCCTCCTAGAGCAACTTTGTCGATAGAAGTATTTTCTTGATTTGGCATACCTTGTCTACTTAAACAAAGGGCGGAAGGTCTTTTTCGATTTTGAATAGCAAGCTTATAAGCTCCACTCGTCTCATTACCATCTCCAGGCCTGAAAACTAGCATGTTAGGCATGGCGCGAAGAGAAGGGATAGTTTCAATAGGTTGATGTGTTGGGCCATCTTCTCCTACTCCAATTGAATCGTGAGTTAAGACATAGATCACTCCTAATTCGCTAAGTGCTGAAAGCCTCATTGAGCCTCTCATATAATCGGCGAAAACAAGGAAGGTTCCACCATAAGGGATAAGCCCACTATTGTGATAGGCAATACCATTAAGTACAGCTGCCATTGCATGCTCACGTACACCAAAATGTAAATATCTTTTTTCAGGGCTATGTGGCTGGAATGATCCAGTTTCTCCTTTTATATCTGTGTAATTAGAGTGAGTTAAATCTGCAGATCCGCCAATTAATTCAGGTAAATTAGGACCTAGAGCACCCAGACATATTTGTGAATGCTTTCTGGTGGCTAACCCTTTATCATCAGGCGAATAAGAGGGGAGATCCGAGTCCCAACCCTCAGGTAATTGACCGTCTAACATTCTTTTTAACTCGGCTCCTTCAGAGGGATATTTTTTTTGATATTCTTCAAATTTAGTATCCCATTCCTTCTCTAAATTTTCACCTTTGTTTATTGAATTTCTAAAATGCGCATATACTTCATCGGGTATTTCAAATGGAGGGTATTCCCAATTTAGAAATTCTCTAGTTAATGCAGCTTCTTCTTCTCCAACAGCTGCTCCATGAATTCCAGCCGTATCTGATTTATTTGGAGAACCATAACCTATGGTTGTAGAAATCTTTATAATTGAAGGCTTGTCTGTAATTAATTTTGCTTTTTCAATAGCTTCAGTGATTCCTTTAACATCATGATTCCCATCTTCAACATGTTGTACATGCCATCCATAAGCTTCATATCTTTTTAAGACATCTTCGGTAAAAGAAACGTCGGTTCGCCCATCAATTGTAATTTGATTATCGTCATATAGTGCAATTAATTTTCCAAGTTTAAGGTGACCAGCTAATGAACAGGCCTCTGATGCAATACCTTCTTGATTACAGCCATCACCCATTATTACGTAAGTATAGTGATCAACGATATCGCAATCAGGCTTATTAAATTTAGCTGCTAAATGTGTTTCAGCTATTGCTAAACCAACTGCATTTGAAATTCCGGCTCCAAGAGGTCCAGCTGTAACTTCAACACCTTCAGTTTCGAATGTTTCTGGATGTCCAGGTGTTTTTGATCCCCACTGCCTAAATTCTTTAATATCTTCTATGGAAACTGATTTATATCCTGTCAAATGAAGCAAGGAATATAACAGCATACAGCCATGACCAGCTGATAATACAAAACGATCTCTATTGAACCATTTTGGGTTATTAGGGTTGTGATTAAGTATGTTTTGCCATAATGCATAACCCATAGGAGCACATCCCATTGGCAATCCGGGATGTCCACTATTAGATTTATTTACTGCATCTACAGCAAGCATTCTTATACTATTTACACAAAGTGATTCTAATGAAACAGATGCAGCGACCATTGTTTTAAAAAAAGTTAAGTTGGAAATACAGAATTGGTTGTCTTCAATTCATTTTGCTGAAAGCAAGGCAAACATTGTGACCACCAAAGCCGAAAGAATTAGAAAGAGCAACTCCTATTTGAGCTTCTCTTGCATTATTTGGTACATAATCAAGATCACATTCAGGATCTCGATTGACGTAGTTAATTGTAGGAGGGATAAAATTATGTGTCAAAGAAAGTATACAAGCTACAGCTTCTATACCTCCTGAGCCTCCTAAGAGATGACCTGTCATCGACTTAGTAGAGCTTACAGGAATGAGGTAAGATCTGTCTTTAAAAATAGATTTAATTGCAGAAGTTTCATTTTTATCATTAGCTGATGTACTTGTTCCATGAGCATTTATGTAATCAACTTTTTCATGGTTAAGACAAGCATCTTCAATTGCTAATTTGATAGCTTCGGCGCCTCCTATCCCGCCTGGAGATGGAGCAGTTATGTGATGAGCATCACATGTTGTTCCATAACCAACAATTTCTGCATAAATTCTCGCATTCCTTTTTTGTGCATTTTCTAAAGTTTCTAAAACAAGAATTCCAGATCCCTCTCCAATAACAAATCCATCTCTTTCTGCATCAAATGGTCTGCTAGCAGTTTGAGGGCTTTCATTTCTGGAAGAAAGAGCTTTGGCACTGGCAAAACCAGCTACTCCGAGAGGCGTAATACTTGCTTCTGCTCCTCCACAGATCATTGCATCTGCTTTTCCAAGTTGGAGTAATCTAAATGAATCACCAATTGCATTTGAACCGGCAGCGCAAGCGGTGGAAACAGAGGAACTTGGTCCTTTGGCACCCAAAGCGATTGCAGCTAATCCAGTGGCCATGTTTGGAATCATCATTGGGACTGTAAATGGACTTACTCTTTTAGGCCCTTTATGACTTAATATTTGAGCTTGACTTTCCATAGTTAGTAAGCCTCCAACACCAGAACCAATAATCACTCCAATTCTTGATGCGTTAGCTTCAGTAATTTCAAGTCCTGAATCATTAAAGGCTTGCTTTGCAGCAATAACTCCAAACTGGGAAAAACGATCCCATCTTTTGGATTCTTTAGCTTCAATAAAATTTTCAGATTGAAGATTTTTTACTTCTGCAGCAAATTTGCAGGGATGTTGTTCAGGATCAAAGAGAGTAATATCTGAAACCCCATTAGTACCTGTTTGAAGACCGACTAAATATTCATCAATGTTATTACCAATTGGAGTTACTGCTCCGATACCAGTAATAACTACTCGATGGAAATTTGGCATCCTATACTAACCTTTTTTTTCTTCGATGAATTTTACTGCATCGCCAACAGTTGCTATTCCTTCTGCTGCTTCATCAGGAATTTCAATATCAAATGCTTCTTCAAGAGCCATTACTAATTCAACAGTATCTAGAGAATCAGCACCTAAATCATTTTGGAAATTTGAATCTGATTTGACCTCTCCTGCTTCAACGCTTAATTGTTCTGAAACTATAGAACAGACTTTTTCGAGGATTTCTTGTGACATAGTTTATGGAAATTACTAATTATCTATATGATTTTATGCCCTAGAGTTAACAAGAGTGAAGCATATCTTAATTTTTTTAATTTCTTTGTAAGACAATAGTATTATAAAACGAGGTTCAAAAGACAATTTTTACATGTCACACGCAGTTAAAATTTATGACACTTGCATTGGTTGTACCCAATGTGTCAGGGCTTGCCCACTTGATGTTTTAGAGATGGTTCCTTGGGACGGCTGTAAAGCTGGCCAAATAGCTTCATCTCCTAGAACGGAAGATTGTGTAGGTTGCAAAAGATGCGAAACGGCATGTCCTACAGATTTCTTAAGTATTCGTGTTTATTTAGGAGATGAAACTTCTAGGAGTATGGGCTTAGCATATTAATTTTTATAGTGCAGTTTTAAGAGAGTCCATGTTTTTGTAAATAGGCATTTTGTTTCAATATAATTGAAAAAAAAAATGCGTATGTGTGGAATAGTTGCTGTAACTGGATATAAAAAAGCTTTACCATTATTAATTAATGGTTTAGAAAAACTCGAATACAGAGGTTATGATTCTGCAGGTATTGCAATAATAAATTCCGAAACTAATTGTATTTCTTGTAATAAAGCAGAAGGAAAACTTAAGAATTTAATAAGTAATCTTAATGATCATAATATTCCTGGAACTGTCGGTATAGGACATACTAGATGGGCAACTCATGGAAAACCTGAAGTTAAAAATGCACATCCTCACATTGATAGTTCAGGAAATATAGCAGTTGTTCAAAATGGCATTATTGAAAATTTTCAAGATTTAAAAAATAAATTAGAGGAAGAGGGCATTATTTTTAATTCTGATACAGATACCGAGGTAATTCCCCATCTAATTCAAAGAGAGTTAAATAATTTAAGTAAACTTAATCTTGAGAATAATGGTTCAACATTATTAGTAGCTGTGAGAAATGTATTATCGGATTTAGAAGGATCTTATGCTTTAGCAGTTTTGTGGTCTGGTGCTCCAACCTCTTTGGTAGTTGCAAGAAGACAAGCGCCCTTGATTATTGGTTTGGGTGAAGGAGAATTTATTTGTGCTAGTGATACTCCAGCAATTGCAAACTTTACGAATATTATTTTGCCTATGGAGGATGAAGAAATAGCTTTGTTGACTCCACTTGGAATTGAAATATATGACTCAGGCAACGAGAGGCAGTATAGAAATCCAGTTTCTTTAAAAGTCTCAGAGCAAATAATAGATAAGATGAATTTCAAACACTACATGTTGAAAGAGATATATGATCAACCACAGACTGCAAAAAACTGGTTGGAAAATTATTTAATTAAGAACTCAGATAATGATCAATATCAAATTAACTATCCCTTTGATACAGAGTTTTTTGAATCAATAGAAAGAATTGAAATTATTGCTTGTGGTACAAGTAAACATGCTGCAATGGTGGGCAGCTTTTTATTAGAACAATTTTCAGGTATCCCTACAAATGTTTTTTATGCAAGCGAATTTCGATATTCACCACCTCCACTATTGCCGAATACATTAACTATTGGAGTCACTCAATCCGGAGAAACTGCAGATACAATTGCTGCTATAGATATGGAAATTAAAAGACGTTCTTCAATTGACAATGAACAATTTAAACCCAATCTTATTGCAATAACAAATAGAAAAGAGAGTTCTATAGGAAGGCAGGTCTCAAATATAATTGATATCTGTGCAGGAATAGAAGTTGGAGTCGCAGCAACAAAAACTTTTTTTGCTCAATTACTTTCTTTTTATGGATTAGCCATAAAATTTGCTCAAATTAAAGGCAATCAAAGTTCTGATGAAATAGGTAAATTAATAAACGAACTTATAAAACTTCCTCCATTACTTGAAGATCTCTTAGAGAAACATAATAAATCTTCAGAAAAGCTAGCACATGACTTTTTTAATATTAAAGATGTTATTTTTTTAGGAAGAGGAATCAATTATCCTATTGCCCTTGAGGGCGCGTTAAAACTTAAAGAAATTAGTTACATTCATGCAGCTGGATATCCTGCTGGTGAAATGAAACATGGTCCAATAGCTTTGTTAGATAAAAAAGTACCCGTAATTTCTATTGCCTCTCCTGGTGAGGTTTTTGATAAAGTTATAAGTAATGCTCAAGAAGCAAAAGCTAGAGATTCATATTTGATAGGGATTGCTCCTGAATGTAATGGAACTGAAATCTTTGATTATTTGATGAAAGTTCCTTCCTCTAATGAATGGATTTCACCTCTACTTAATATTCTGCCTCTACAGTTATTGAGTTATCATATTGCAGCTCATAGGGGACTTGACGTGGATCAACCAAGAAATTTAGCTAAAAGTGTAACTGTTGAATAATAAGTTTCTTACAAATTTTTCATTTTTAATTTAAAGCTCTAAAAGTCCATTTGGAGGATTGATGATTAGAAAATTATTTTTTATATCTACTAATGGGACTATTTCTTTCACAAATGGTATAAGAACTTTTTTTTGATTTTTAAATAGTTCAACTACAAGTAAATTATTTTTTTCATTTTCTAAATTGATAACTTTCCCAATTTTTTTTAATTCATTATTTTCTAAAGTCTTGACCTCGAGATTTACGAGTTCTAACAAATGGAATTCTTCCTTTTGTAGTTTGGGTAGTTTATCGGCTTTTACAAGAATTTTAAATTTTTTCAATTGTTCTGCATGATTTCTTGTATTTATTCCTTGGAACTTAAGTATGAAGGTGGCTTTACCAGGCTGTTTGAAACCAGATATTAGTTCTATTTTTGAAGGAGCTTCATTTTCTTTTTGCAACCATCTAATTCCCGGTTTTAAAAATCTTTCTTCAAAATCACTTAGAGATTTAACCTTTACCTGTCCATTAATTCCATGACATGATGTTATTAATCCAACAGTCAACCATTCATTTTTATTTATCATATATTGTATTAGAAAGAGTGTTTTATGGAATTTTCTACTAAACCCATACTCCCTGGATCTTTTGTTGTTGTAAAAGACACCAATTCTATTTATAGAGGATATAAAGGGTTTGTACAAAGAGTGACGAAAAAGAGAGCAGCGGTTCTTTTTGAAGGGGGTAATTGGGATAAACTCATAACTTTTCAGCTAACCAATTTAGAAATAGTATAAAAATTATATTTTACCTGTAGTAATAAATTTTTCTATCAAAATTCTAGCTGCATTTGTTTCTGCTTGTTTATGAGACTTGCCGAATGCAGATGATTCTTTTAATCCTTCGATAAATATATTGCAAGAAAATCTTTTGGGGTCCCCATTTTTTTTAGAGACTTCTATTATTTTATAAACTGGCAAATCGAAACCTTTACTTTGACACCACTCTTGCAATACTGTTTTAGATTTGAATTTATATGGAGCTTTTAAAAAGATTTCTGAATCTTCTTCCCAAATATCATCTAACCAAAGATTTACTTCCTTAATGGAATTAAAGCACTTGTAAACAGCACCGATTAAAGCTTCTGTAGCTTCACCAATAATAGTATTTTTTGAATTTTCATCGCCAAGAGCTTTAGGCCCCTTAATTATTAATTTTTCTATATCAATTTTTTCACCTAGTTTAGTTAACCATTCATCACTTACAATTTGTGCTCTTAGCTCTGATCTTTCTCCAACACTCATTTGAGGATATTTTTTTTCAATAAAATTAGAAGCCGCTAATCTGAGAACTGCATCTCCGAAAAATTCTAGTTTTTCATAATTCAATATTTTGTTCTCCGAAGAGTGGATAAATGCTTGATTAAAATTTTGAATAATTGAAATATTTTGAGCACTAATTATTTCGGAAAATCTTTTTGATTTAATATTTAAAGATTTTAAAAAAGTAGTTATTTGATTAATCCTCTTTGCGTTAAGTATATTTGTCATCTGATTTGAATAATCACAACAATTTAGAAAGCAGGTCATAAGCCGGGTTCTGTTCATCTTAATTTATAAGATGGGCAATCATCTATCTAGAACTGGAATTACTTCACAGTCTCAAGCGGCGCTGATAAGTAGATTGTGTAATGGTCATAAATCTACAAAGCCTTGCTCCCAGCCGGGGTTTACCTAGCCAACACTTCTCAATGTTGCTGGTGCGCTCTTACCGCACCCTTGCACCCTTGCCATACATAAAGTATTAGGCGGTATGTTTCTGTGGCACTATCCTCACGGTTGCCCGCACTGGGAATTACCCAGCAAGCCTGACCATATGGGAGCCCGGACTTTCCTCAAGAAAGTTTTATTTTGTTTCCAAAATAAAACTTTCTTGCGATTGCCTCTCCTGCTTTCATTTAGCATAATGCTTAATACTCCAAAAATCATCTATTGGGGCTGTAGCTCAGCAGGATAGAGCAACGGTTTCCTAAACCGTAGGTCGTGGGTTCGACTCCCGCCAGTCCCGTAAAAATAAAAAACTATATGTAGTATGTGTGCAAATTTGCTACTCTCTAGCTAGCGTATAGTTAGTAGTAAATCTTTTATGGCTAAGTTGCATGATATGCGTTTAAAGCTTCTAATTCAACAAGAGCATGAACGCATTTCTAAATCCCAACCTAATGATTTAGATCTTTCAATAGTTCAAGCAAGATGTCTGTGCTGGCTTGCTCTATTGGCGGAAGCTCACGAAGATCAAGCAAATGATGCAGAAAAAAGAGGCGATGCCGAGCAGGCAATGGGATGGTTTGCTGATTCTATGAGACTAAGAGATGTTATTAATTTGGTTACTAGTATAGAAATACCTTTGCCAGACAGTCCAGATTCTCTAGATGAAAATGACGAATTATTGGATGGCCCTACAATTTTGCCCAAATAGTGAGATGATATAGAAAGAATTATTTTTTCTTTTGACTGAAGAACCATGTCAATGCTCTGATTGTCAGAGATTTTATAGAGAGCATGATCGTCTAATTAGAGAATTTCCTACTTTTAAGCAGCAACAAGAATTGAATTGGGCATCTATTCAATCGTTTAGAACTCTTTGTACTAAGGTTACTGATGAGTTGCAGAGAGAATTATCTGAAAGAGAATCAAATGAAGAAACCAGTACAAAAGAAAAACATATTTCTGATACAGAAATTACTGAAGCTTTAGATGAACTGGAAAGTGTCAATGCCTATTTATATTCAATTGAAGCTTTAATGGAAAGAATATTTGATACAAAAATTTCAAACAATATTGAATCAAAATTTAAAGAAATTGCAAATGAATTAGCTCCAGACCCATTAAATATGGATAGATTGATTTTGAATAGACTATTTCATCAAACCCCAGATTCACCAGATAAGAAAAATATTAATTAGTTAATTCTTCCACATCGCAAGTAATTTCAACAGGCATAGGAGATACTTTCCAAATAGATTTACAATATTCTCTAATAGATCTATCTGAAGAAAAATATCCAGATCTAGCAGTATTTAATAATGCCATTTTATTCCAAGATTTTTTATTATTCCAGCATTCACTTACTACATCCTGCTTATTTAAGTAATCTTCAAAGTCAGCCATAACAAAAAATGGGTCATGTCCTGTAAGGCTGTTTAATAAAGGTTTAAATAATTCTTTATCCCCATTGCTAAAGTGTCCTATTTCAATTAGGCGTATAACCTCTTTGAGCTCTGGGCATTTATCAATAAAAGTTTTGGGGGAGTAATTATTATTTTTTAAGTCCATAATTTCGCGTTCAGTTTTACCAAAAAGGAAGAAATTCTCTTTTTTCACAAGATCTCTTAATTCGACATTAGCTCCATCTAAGGTTCCAATAGTTAAAGCTCCATTCATTGCAAATTTCATATTTCCAGTTCCAGATGCCTCTTTTCCAGCAGTTGAAATTTGTTCTGAAAGATCCGTTGCAGGATAAACTATTTCACCAAGTTTAACGTTGTAGTCTGGTAGAAAAACAACTCTTAATAGACCGTCCATATCTGGATCGGAATTGACTACGTCAGCAATACCATTTATGAATCGAATCATCAGCTTTGCCATAAAGTAGCCTGGTGCAGCTTTACCTCCAAATATTATTGTTCTTGGCACTTCATATTTGTTTGTACCATTTTTGATTCTTAGATATTGAGCAATAATTTGAAGAGCATTTAAATGTTGCCTTTTATATTGATGTATTCTTTTTACTTGAACATCAAATAAACTTGATGGATCTACAAGTATTCCAGTTTTTGAATGGATAAAACTAGCTAATTTTCTTTTGCCATTTAGCTTAGTTTCTTCAAAATTTTGTAAAAAATTGTTGTCATCTTTTTTTTCTTCTAATTTCTTTAGAAGTTCCATATTTGTTATCCAATTTGGACCAACTTCTTTTTCAAGAAGGTTAGATAAAGATGGGTTAGATAGGGCAACCCATCTTCTTGGAGTAACCCCATTAGTTACATTTGTAAATTTTTCAGGCCATAATGCTGCGAATTCAGGCAGAAGTTGTCTTTTTATAAGATCTGAGTGAAGAGCTGCGACACCATTTATATGATGGGCTCCAATTGTAGCTAAGTGGGCCATTCGCACTGATTTGGAACCTTCTTCATCAATTATTGAAAGTTTTTGAAGGATTTTGTCCTCTCCAGGGTAACGAAGTCTTAATTGCTGTAGAAATCTCCAATTAATTTCATAAATAATTTCTAGATGACGAGGAAGAAGATCGTTAAATAAACCTAAATCCCACTTCTCTAAAGCTTCTGGTAGTAATGTGTGGTTGGTATAAGCAACTGAGGAGGTTGTTATATTCCAAGCTTTATCCCAGCCAATTTGATATTGGTCAATAAGAAGTCGCATTAATTCTGCAACTGCAATAGCAGGGTGGGTATCATTTAATTGGACTGTCCAATGCTTAGGGAATTCTGTTATTGGTATTGATCTTTTTTCAAGGCTTCTCAACATATCTTGAAGAGAACAACTTACAAAAAAGTGTTGTTGTTTGAGTCTTAATCTTCTACCTTCGTCAGTTCCATCATTTGGATATAGAACTTTTGAAAGTGTTTCAGAGGCCACTTTTTCTTCTACTGCGCCATAATAATCACCAATATTGAATGCATAAAAGTCAAAACTTTCAGTTGCATCAGCTCTCCATAATCTTAATCTGTCACATGTATTTACTCTGTATCCTAAAACTGGAACATCATGAGGTACTCCAATAGCATGTTCAGAGGGAATCCATCTTGATCTGTAGTTCCCTTTATCATCTCTATAACTTTCAGTTCTGCCTCCAAAACCAACGAAACATGATTCGTCTGGTTGTGGAAGTTCCCATGGCCATCCACCTTTTAACCATTTGTCAGTTACTTCAACTTGCCAACCATCTCTAATTAACTGATTGAATATTCCAAATTCATATCTAATACCATAACCAACCGCTGGGACTTGTAGAGACGCTAATGATTCCATATAACAAGCTGCAAGTCTGCCAAGTCCACCATTTCCTAATCCAGGCTCCTCTTCAACTTCAAGAATTGTTGCCAATGATTCAATACCAAATCTTTTTAGGGCATCTTCTGCCTCTTGAGTTATTCCAAGATTTAGAAGATTATTACTTAATTGAGGGCCTATTAAAAATTCTGCTGATAAGTAGGCGACTGTTTTTTGTGGTTTTTTTCTTATAACTTCTTGGCTAGCTAAATATCTTGTCATTAACCTATCTTTAACTGCGTAACTCAAAGCCATATACAAGTCGTGAGGACTTGCAGAGGTTGCTAACTTTCCAAGAGTGTAGAAAAGATGGGCTGTCATTCCTTGAAAAACAGCATCTGAATCCATCCCAGCTTTCTCAGGATCTAAATAGCAGCCTGGTGTGGGCAAGCGCAGATCAAAGGGTTCGTTGGAATTCATTGTATTAGCCATATAACAGACAATAGCCATTTTTAAGAAAATTTCTTTGTTGTAACTTCAGATCCACACTTGTTGAGTATTTTTGCTTTTTTCTTACATATTTCTTAAAGTGGGCCCTCAATAAACTATCTTCCAAGTAGGTAGTTTATTTTTTACACTTAAATGTACTCTTTACTTGCTGAATTAAGTGCACATGATTTAGAAGTTGCTGAAACATTGATCGGAGTTATAAGATTTTTATTGATCTTTTTAGCAGCAAGAGCATTAGCAGAAGTATTAGTAAGACTAAGTTTGCCAACTATTGTAGGTGAGCTTCTTGCAGGGGTTGTAATAGGAGCATCAGGATTTCATTTATTGATACCGCCCTCAGCTGGAACTGAACTAAATGAGGGACTTGTAAATGTAATTAGTTCATTAGCTTCAATCCCCCCAGAAGCAGTACCTGATGTTTATTTCGAAAGCTTTCCCTCGCTCCAAGCGGTAGCAACACTTGGTTTATATGCACTTTTATTTTTAACAGGCTTAGAAAGTGAGTTAGAGGAATTGGTAGCTGTCGGTGCTCAGGCTTTTACTGTTGCTATGGCTGGCGTAATTTTACCGTTTGCGTTTGGAACTCTTGGATTAATGTTTATTTTCCAAGTAGATCTAATTCCAGCAGTTTTTGCTGGAGCATCTATGACAGCCACAAGTATAGGAATTACTGCGAGTGTTTTCGGTGAATTGGGATATTTGAAAACTAGAGAAGGACAGATTGTTATTGGTGCAGCAGTTCTAGATGATATTTTGGGAATTGTTATTCTGGCAGTTGTAGTCGCTCTTGCTGCAGGAGGTACTTTAGAAATTGCTCCTATTGTTAAATTAGTTGCAGCAGCTGTAGTGTTTGTTATTGCTGCTATTGCATTAAGTAGAACAGCTGCTCCAGGTTTTGATTGGTTATTAGATAGATTAAAGGCTCCTGGAGCCGTGGTGGTAGCTTCTTTTGTGATACTTGTATTGTGTTGTTTCGTGGCAACAGCCATTGGATTGGAAGCAGCCTTAGGGGCTTTTGCAGCTGGATTGATTCTTAGTAGTTCTAAAAATAATCATGCAATACAACAATCTGTTTTACCTTTAGTTTCCTTATTCGCAACTATTTTCTTTGTATTAGTTGGAGCTGGAATGGATTTATCTGTTATCAATCCACTCGATCCAACAAGTAGATCAGCTCTTGTAGTTGCAGGATTTTTATTAGTTGTTGCGATTATTGGAAAAATTGCAGCCGGATGGGTATTTTCAAGTGATAAGCCTACAAATAGATTAGTTGTAGGATTGGGTATGATGCCTAGAGGAGAGGTTGGTTTAATTTTTCTTGGGCTAGGAACAAGCGCTAAGTTATTAACTCCTTCTCTTGAAGCGGCTATTTTGTTAATGGTTATAGGAACTACATTTCTTGCACCTGTACTCTTAAGAATTGTTCTAAAAGATAAGCCCCCAAATGATGGTAATAAAATTTCAGATGATGTTGCAGCTGATCCTGTGGGTCTTCTTTAGTAAATAAGTTTATTAGAATTAATAAATATAGAATTTTTAATAAATGGAAAAGTCAGCTCTGATAGATAGTGATGTAAATTATAACTGGAATTTTTTAAATTACCCAATTCATACAGTTTCCGCTAAGCCGGAGCAAACATCAAAAGAATGTGCAATTTTATTAATTCATGGTTTTGGGGCTTCTACGGATCATTGGAGATTTAATATCCCTGTTTTGAGTACAAAATACGAAGTTCATGCTATGGATTTACTCGGTTTTGGAAAAAGTCCTAAGCCTCAAGATATCGAATACTCAGGATCTCTATGGAAAGACCAGGTTGTTGCTTATGTAAAAGAGAAAATAAAAAAACCTACAATTGTTGTTGGCAATTCATTAGGTGGTTATGCCGCATTAGCAGCTGGTGCAGAATTAAATGAGTTAAACGCAGGAGTGATCTTACTTAATGCTGCTGGATATTTTAGTGAAGAAAAAACTATCAAAAAGAATATGTTGCAAACTTCAATTGAAACAGTAGCTGGCATATTTTTGAAAAATATTGTTCTTCAACGTTTGATTTTTGAGAATATGAGAAATCCAAACAATATTAAAAAAACTTTGAATCAAGTTTATGTTGATAAAAAAAATGTTGATGATTTTTTAGTTGAGTCAATAAGGAAGCCTTCTCTAGATTTCGGAGCTTTTAATGTTTTTAGAAGTGTATTTAACCCATCAGGTCCTCAGGGATTGCCGTTGGATAAGCTATTCGCAAAATTAAATGCACCATTATTACTTCTTTGGGGAGGGAAAGATCCATGGATGAATACTCCAAAAAAAAGAAATCTATATAAAAAATTCACACCAAAGAATACAAAAGAAATTATTCTCGATGCAGGACATTGTCCTCATGATGAGATACCTGAATTAGTCAATCAGCATATTTTGGATTGGGTTGATTCTCTTTAAGTAATAATCGTGAAACTTGAATTATCTAATAAGGACCAAGGAATTTTTGTCTTTGAATTAGATAAAAATAATTACATTAAATTTTGTCCTGAAAGAGGAGGCGTTATTACAAATTGGGTTTCGGATGGAAATGAAATACTTTATTTCGATGAAACAAGATTTATGGACAAGACAAAAAGTATTAGGGGAGGAATTCCAATTTTGTTTCCAATTTGTGGAAATCTCAATACCTCTAGTTCAGTATTTGGAAATGGTTATTTGCAATTGCCACAACATGGTTTCGCTAGGGATTTGCAATGGCAATACTCCTTCAATCAAAATGAAAAAATTTTATGCTTATTTTTAAATGCATCTAAAAAAACCAAAAAATATTATCCTTTCGATTTCGAACTAAAAATAGAAGTTACCTTAAAAATTAACTCTTTAGAATTTGAAATTAAAATTCATAACAAAACAGACTTTACTATGCCTATAAATTTTGGTTTGCATCCTTATTTTAATGTTTCAGATTTCAAAAATTTAGAGTTTTTTGATAATCCACTTAATTGTCAGGATCAAGAAAGAAATACTATAAGGAATACTTTGGATGAATTAAACAAAATTAATTTAGGAGTTGATCTACTTATGTATACTTCCGGCAGAAGTTCTTTTCGAGATAAAATTTTTAAAAGAGAAATAAATTTAAATCATCCCTATCCTTTTGATTTAGGCGTTATTTGGAGTGATCCTCCAAGAAAAATGATATGTCTCGAACCTTGGACTAGTCCCCGAAATTCTTTTGTTGATGGATTTAGAAACATTATGATTCCTTCAAATGATAGTAAAAGGTTAAATGCCTCAATACAAATAAAATCTCTTAAGTAATTTTGTAATACTAATGAAATTTGTCGTTATAGATGATGATCCTACAGGCTCTCAAACTGTTCAAGATTGCTTATTACTGCTTAAGTGGGACTGCTCAACTTTAGTCAAAGGTTTTGAATCTAAATCTAATTTATTTTTTATTTTGGCTAATACAAGGTCGCTATCGGAAAATGATGCGAAATTAACAATAGAGGAAATTTGCAAAAATCTTAAGACTGTCATTACTTCTCAAGCCTATGAAGAAGAAATTATTTTTATAAGTAGAGGAGACTCTACTCTTCGAGGACATAACTTTTTAGAGCCAAGTGCCCTGAATAGTTGTTTAGGTCCTTTTGATGCCACTTTTCATATTCCAGCTTTCATAGAGGGTAAAAGATTAACAATTAATGGATCTCATTTTGTTGATAAAACTCCTATTAGTCAAACAATTTTTGCAACAGATAAAATTTTTGGATATGAGACAAGTAATGTTAAGAATCTTTTATTTCAGCAGAGTAAATCGCAAATAAATTTTGAAGATATTCAAAATCTTTTATTGTCAGATATCGAAATGCTAAATGATGAAGAAAATAATATTGTTTTTAAAACATTAAAGAACTTGAAGAATAATAAACATGTAGTTGTAGATGTAGAAAATTATTCTCAACTAAAAAAATTTTCTTTAGTAATTAAAAAATTAATTAAACAAAAAAAATTCCTCTTTCGAACTGCAGCAAGTTTTATAAGTTCAATTTCTGAGAAAAAAAGTGTCTCTCAGAGTAAAAAATTTTTCTATAATTTAAGAATAAGAAATAAAGAAAAGAGCTTTCTTCCAGGACTAATAATTGTTGGATCTTATGTAAAACTTTCAACAATGCAATTGAATAATTTGTTAGAGATAAGAAATTGCAATCCAATTGAATTAGATGTTTTTGAATTTTTTAAAATTTCTTCATTAGATAATAATAAGAAGCAAATGAATTTGTTTAAAAATAAATTTTTGAAAGAAATTAGATTTTCTTTTGAGAAAGGGAAAACACCTGTCTTGTTTACTTCAAGAAAATTTATGTCTTTAGATTCTTCTGAACTATTGAATTTTTATAATTTACTTGCTTGTTTTATTGCTGAATTAGTCGCAGATTTGAAGTATGAAATAGGATATTTGATTTCGAAAGGTGGAATAACAACAAATTTGATTCTTAGTAATGGACTTAATGCAGATTATGTTTATCTTGAGGGACAGATTTTTAAAGGTATTTCAGTAGTGACTTATGACCTAAAAAATGACGAAAAACTTCCTATCGTTACTCATCCTGGAAACATTGGCACTGAAGATTCACTCGTTAATATTTGGAAAGTTTTTGAAAGTAAAAATAATTTTTAAAATTAGAAATTTGAGATAATTTCTTCAGCAAAACTGCTGCAGGATAGTGGCTCTACTTTTGGTTCCATTAAGCGCGCTAGATCATAGGTGACTTTTTTTTGCTCTATTGCCTTACTTAAACCATTAGTAATTAAGTTAGCTGCTTCATTCCAACCAAAATATTCAAGCATCATTACACCACTAAGAATTACTGAGCCTGGATTAATCTTGTTTAAGCCGGCATGTTTTGGAGCAGTACCGTGCGTAGCTTCGAAAATTGCTGCATTATCTCCAATATTTGCACCGGGAGCCATACCTAGGCCTCCAACAATTGCTGCAGCCGCATCAGAAACATAGTCTCCATTAAGGTTTAATGTTGCAAGAATTGAATATTCTTGAGGTCTAGTTTGAATTTGTTGAAATATACTATCAGCTATCCGATCATCAATAAGAACAAGTTTTCTCCATTTCCCATCTCCGTGAGAATTTGATATTGATGCAATAACTTCTTTAATTTCTTCGCAAATGAATGCTTTTTTGTTATTTGTTAGCTTGTCAAAACCTGGTTCAATTTTTCGACCATTATTTTCAATTGTAATTTCTGGGTTTTTCTGAATATTGTCTAAAATCCAGCTTTCTCTTTCTGTAATGCAATCTTCTCTAAATTCATTTACTGCTAATTCATATCCCCAATCTCTAAATGCACCTTCTGTGTATTTCATAATATTCCCTTTATGTACAAGAGTGACATGCCTTTTATCTCCTGATAATCTTTTAGCATGTTCAATAGCTTTTCTAATATGCCTTTGGCTACCAGTTTTACTCACTGGTTTTATTCCAATGCCTGAACCGTTTGGTATGGATCTATTTTTTAAATTTTTACTTTTTGGTATGACTACGTTGTTTAAGTGATTAATTAATTCAAGACAATTATTATCCTCTGCTTCCCATTCAATTCCCATGTAAATATCCTCAGTATTTTCTCTATAGACGATAACGTCTAAATTTTGGGGGTTTTTGTGAGGGCTTGGAGTTCCTGAATAATATTTGCATGGTCTAACACAGCTATATAAATCAAAGATTTGCCTTAATGCAACATTAAGAGATCTAATACCTCCACCGATGGGAGTCGTTAAAGGACCTTTGATGGCTACACCAAAGTGTTTGATTGCTTCAATAGTATCTTGAGGGAGATAGTTATATGTTCCATAAAGCTCACAAGCTTCATCGCCTGCATAGACTTTAAACCAATTAATTTTTCTTTCTTCTCCATAGCTTTTTTTAATCGCTGAATCAAGAACGATTTGAGTAGCAGGCCAAATATCAACTCCAGTACCATCACCCCTAATAAATGGGACAATTGGATTATTAGGAACATTAGGTTTGCCTTGATTAAAAGTTATTATCTCGCCTTCATTAGGTAAAGTTAATTTTTCAAATTTTGGCATAGCATTCTATTAATGAAAGATAACTCATTGAAGTTCCTCGTATTGTAATTTGCGATGAGTTGTTTTCTTTAAAACCTAGAAATTTATTATTCAAATGTGAACAGAGAATACTTTATTGATCAGCATTTCAACATCTTTATTAAAAGAAAAAGAAGTTAATAAGCAAGTTCAAGCAAATTGTGTCATTTTCAAAAAAATGTAATCAGCTACTTATGAATGCGAGTTCAAATGTAAGTAATGTTGAAATAGCTAATAAAATTGCTTCTACTGCAGCTTTGTTTCGGAAATATTTTCCTGATGCAAGTGTAAACTTTAGTCCATGGGACAATTCAAATAATGAATCCATGCAAGATACTATTGATTTTGCTTTCCATTTTCCTGGTTGGAGTCCTCTTATTGAATGCAGAGCAATACTTTTACAATTAAGAATTGAAAGTGATAGTAATTGCAGAGTTCCGAAACTGTTGGGAATTATAATGAGAGGTATGATTGTTCCCTCCGAGAGATGGAGAGTGGCTACTATCGGTGATTGGGAAATGACTGGCACTCATTTACCGCAACAGGAACAAAAAGATAACCTTTTTTTGGTTTGTAAAGAACTTCATAAGCTATTCTCTACAACATCCGCTGGTAACAAAAATTAGCTGTTTTATGTATTTTCCTTGTAGATTAAATACACTTACACAAATAATTCAAAATATATGGCAGTCGCTCTTGCAGGACAATTAAGAGAAGGGACAAAAAAATCCCACACTATGGCAGAAAATACTGGCTTTGTGGCATGTTTTTTAAAAGGAGTTGTTGAAAAAAAATCTTACAGGAAATTAATTAGTGATTTATATTTTGTTTATGAAGCTATGGAAGAAGAAATTGAAAGACTAGTCAATGAGGAACATCCCGTAATAAAACCTATAGGTTTTAAATCATTATTCAGGAAAGAAACTCTTGTAAATGATCTAAAATTTTATTTTGGTGAAAACTGGAAGAATGAAATTAATATTTCTCACTCAGCAAGAGAATATGTTGAAAGAATCCGAGAGGTCGCAAAAAAATCACCAGAGTTATTGGTTGGTCACCACTACACACGCTATATAGGAGATTTATCTGGGGGCCAAATCTTGAAAAGGATCGCTAAAAAAGCATTGAATTTGGAGGGAAATGATGGTTTAAATTTTTATGAGTTTGAATTAATTGCTGATGAAAAGAAATTTAAGGAAGAATATTCCCTTACTTTGAATCAACTTCCAATTAATCAAAAAACGGCTGATCAAATTATTGATGAAGCTAATCAAGCATTTACTTACAATATGAAAATGTTTAAGGAGCTTGAAGGTAACTTGATTGCTGTTTTAGGAAAGATTGTATTCAATTACATTACAAAAAAAGTTAGGAAAGGAAGTACCGAGACCTAATGCTTATGTTTGATTCATTAGTTGATTTCCTTAAAACCAATATTGATGAATTAAATGGACATGAAGTAAAAATATCTAGTGAATTTAAAGAACATCACAATGAAGACTCAAAATATATTATTAAAAATTGGCTTTTTTCATCTCCCGAATATAGAAAGTGGCGAATAACAAGATTAGATGGTGGTAAAAAACTGCAAGTGTTTAATACGGTCGCATATCCTAATTTTGATAGTGAATTGCCTATTTTAGGAGCTGATATTTTATGGTTTGGAACTTCTCAAAAGTTATTAGCAATACTTGATTATCAACCTTTAATTCAAGAAAGCAAATATCTTGAAAAATATTGTTCAAGTTTAGGTAGTATTAAGAAAAAATATTCTGCATTTGATAATAATAAAATGAAGAATATATATGATTCAAAAAAATATTTCTCCCCATGGGTGATTATATGTAGAGGAAATAAATTAAATCTTGATAGGGATTTAAATAATATATTCCATTCATTTGTAAATAATTATTTGAAAATTTATAAATCGAATCCTGTTAATCAATTTTTAAATGCGGAAGAAATAAAGATTAATCATATTAAATATGATAAGTACAGTTTTGAAAAAGACCCTGCAGATAAATTGTTTAAATCTTTTTTTGGAGAAAAATGGACAAAAAAATTTATCAATAAATTTCTATTTACATTAAATAATGAGATTATTCATTGAATGTTAATTCAAGATACTATTTTTTATAGGCCAGATTGGAAATGGCATGATTTCTTAAAATATTTAATAAATAATTTAAGTAAATATAACTGTTTAGAAAAAAAAATACCCTCGGAATATTCTTATAAAGATTCAACTTATGGTTCAAAAAAATCAAAAAAAAATGTGAATCTATCTACTTGGGGTGTAACGCATAAAAAAAGAATTCAATTTGCAAGGGCAGTTTGTATAAATAGTCCAAATTATTCTGTTTTAAATTTTTTAATTATTCCTAATACTATTTATAACGTCCCATTTTTTGGAGTAGATTTTGTTTCTCTACCTAATAGTTATTTAATAGTCTTAGATTTTCAGCCTTCATTAAAAATACAAAATCAATACAAGAATGAGTTATTAGAAAAACTTATAAAACTCAAAAATCATTGTCATTCATCACTCCCATTAGCTGAAAAAATGTCTGCGGATGTAGCTAGATTTTTTTCTCCAGGAGTAATATGGTCAAAATTACCAAAAGATGAAAGAAGTGATTTTTTAATTACTAATCAGCTTTATACCTCATTTAAGGAATATATTGATTTGTATTTGGAAATTCTTTTCGAAAGCAAAGAAGTCAATATTGAACTGCAAAAAGAATTGATAAACGGTCAAAATAATTATTTGAATTATAGAAGAGAAAACGATCCAGCAAGGCCAATGTTGTCGAGTTTGTTTGGTAAAGAATTTACTGAATCTTTAATTGAAGAAGTTTTATTTACTACTTAAAAGCCTTATAATTTACTGAAATTTGAAATCATATGAATAAAATTTCTGTTCTTTTTGTATGTTTGGGAAATATTTGTAGGTCTCCTGCAGCAGAAGCTATCTTTATAAGACTACTTGAAAAAAAGGGATTGACCGATGCCTTTATTGTTGATTCTGCTGGAACTGGGAGTTGGCATATTGGAAAAAAAGCTGACTCTAGGATGAGAATTGCGGCAGAAAGAAGAGATATAAACATCTTAAGCAGGGCTCGTCAAATTAATAGCAAAGATTTTGAGGAATTTAACTATATTCTTGCTATGGACGATTCAAATTTTAAAAATATTCAAGATCTTAAAAATAGAACAGCTTCAAATGGTTTTGCATCAATAAAAAAAATACAAGATTTTAGATCAGTTTTTAATGAGCAAGAAGTTCCTGACCCATATTTTGGAGGTGATGAGGGCTTCGATTATGTCCTTGATATTTTAGAAGACTCTGTAAACGGTTTTATGGAAAGTATTTCTTGAATTTATTTGATCTCAGTCTCTTTAGGAATCTTGTCATTGTAAAGGTCAATAATTTTATCCACAACCTCATTAATCGTATATCCGTCCGTAATAATTTCTATTGCATCATTCGCCTTAATTAGAGGCGAAATTTCCCTATTGGAATCTTCAAAATCTCTTTTCTTTATAAGTTCTTTTAATGTATGGAGGTCTATTTCTTGTGAGTCTTTACTATTTTTATCAGATTTTCTTCTTTTTGCTCTTTCATCGATGCTAGCAGTTAAAAATATTTTAAGTTCTGCATGAGGAAAAACAGTAGTTCCTATATCTCTTCCCTCAGCTACAAGTCCGCCTGATTCTCCAATTTTTCTTTGTTCTTCTACTAAGAATTCTCTTACTTCTTTTATTGAGGAAATCTTAGAAACGATGGAACTTATCTTTTGCGACCTAATTTCTTCAGTAACACAGTAGTTATTAACATAAACATCCTGATGTGAATTTGTATTCGACTTGAAAACTATAGATATACCTTTAAGAATATTCTGTAAATTTTTTTCTTTTTTATAATTAATTTTTTCTTTTATCATAAGCCAACTCAATGCCCTATACATTGCGCCAGTATCTAAATATAAAAGTTTAAGTTTCTTCGCTATTAACTTTGTTACAGTACTTTTACCTGAACCTGCAGGACCATCAATTGCAATAATCGGCCTTCTTTTCATTAGGAAAACGTGATCAATTAATCTTGTCTCTCCACATCTTATCGCACCAGCCAGTAAAGAAATATTATCTTTAGGTCTTGCTTTTTGGAGTGTATGAGGGTGTAAATGTTCTAAATATTCAATTGAAATTTTTTTTGCTAATAGTTTTTTAATTATTTGGTTTAAATCGATCTTTTTATTTTTTTGAAAATTTTTTTTTGCTTCTAATAACTCACTTGAAAAAAAATTAATCAATTTTCTTTCGTTTTTTGATAAATGTACATTACGTGAACTTAAAGGAATTCCATCAAAATCTCTTTGTGTAGGAATGGATTTAATAGCAACATTTAATTTCTTTCTAAGGACAAGATTTTTTAAAATTAAAAGTTGTTGCCAATCTTTTTCTCCTAAGTAAAGATTTTTTGGCTTGATGATATTAAGTAATCTATAAACTACTGTACAAACGCCATCAAAATGTCCCATTCGATTTAATCCACATAATGCAGAAGATAATTCTTTTGGAGCTTTTAGGAATTTAATATTTTTATTATTCGGTGGATATATATCTTCATTACTTGGGATGAAGATAGCATCTGCGCCATTCGAAAAGGAGATTTTTATATCATTATCAATTGTTTTAGGGTAATTCTCTAAATCTAACTTGTTATCAAATTGAAGTGGATTAATAAAAATACTTACTAAATTAACATTTGAATTGTCATTTTTTGCTGTTGATATAAGTTTAATATGACCATCATGAAGATTACCCATTGTTGGAATGAAGTTAATTTCACTATTTAAATTTCTCCTCCAATTTTCTATTTCTTCAGTTTTCCTTATGATTACTTTCTTCACTTTGTTTTTAAAAAATAAATCTATTTGATAAATAATTACTGGACAAAAACAATCTTAGGAGGAATATCTATATAGGGAAAGTCTATCATTTTTATTTCATGGATTACAAAACATCAGGTGTGGATATAGAAGCTGGGCGAGAATTTGTTTCTGAAATTAAACAGGCAGTTGAAGGAACTCATACATCTAATGTGATTGAGGGTATTGGCGGGTTTGGAGGTTTGTTTAGAATTCCTATCGATAGTTTTAAAAAACCAGTTCTTGTTTCAGGAACTGATGGTGTTGGAACAAAATTAGAATTAGCACAAAGTAAAAACTTTCATTTTGAGGTTGGTATTGATTTAGTTGCTATGTGCATGAACGATATCATTACTAGTGGTGCAAAACCTTTATTTTTTCTAGATTATATTGCTACCGGTAAGCTCGATAAGAAACAATTATTGAGGGTTGTTCAGGGAATTTCACATGGATGCAGAGAAAATAACTGTTCATTACTCGGCGGAGAAACTGCTGAAATGCCTGGATTTTATTCAAAAAATAAGTATGATCTTGCAGGATTTTGTGTTGGAATAGTTGATGAGGATAAGCTTATTAATGGTAAAAAAGTCTCTGAAAATGACTTAATAATTGCTTTAAAAAGTAATGGGATTCATAGTAACGGTTTTAGTTTAGTAAGAAAAATTATTCAAAACAATAATCAAATAGATAAAGAATTTGAAAAAGTTTCTCACTTAAATTTTTATGATGAGTTATTGAAACCTACAAAAATTTACAATAATGTGATTAACCAAATGTTATCTGAAGATATAGAAATTAAAGCAATGTCTCATATAACTGGAGGAGGAATTCCAGAAAATTTACCAAGATGTATTCCTTCTGATTTTATTCCTTACATCAATACCAGTTCATGGCAAATACCTACTTTATTTAAATTCCTTAAAGAGGAAGGATCTATTCCCGAAAAAGATTTTTGGAATACTTTCAATCTTGGAGTGGGATTTTGTTTAATTATTGATAAACAATTTAAGGAAGCGATATTAAGTATCTGTAAAGATCATGATATAGATAGTTGGGAAATTGGAAAGATAGTTCGAAAAAATGATTCAACAATTAGTAAATTTTTACCAGAAATTTTAACTTAAATTTTTTTATCTTTTTCAAATGCGTTTTAAAAAATTATTTTTTATACCCAAATGAAAAAGTTAGGTGTAATATAATAAAATTACAGCCGAATTATATCGGAAGTTTAAGTATTAAGATTTAACCTTTATTCAATGCCCTTTGCAAATAATCAAAGAATCACACGTAGACGTAGTTCAGCTGGTCCTACACCCCCCAAAAGACCAATAGGTAATAATTCTGAATCAATTGGTAGACAGGCTCAAGGCCCAAGGCCAACTTTCTTGACACTAAGAGATCATGGGAAAGTTTTTGTCGCTGATTTACCTAATTTGTCCGATGGTCAATTAGCGCATATTAGTAAAGAAGCTAATGAAGTTTTAAATAGTTTGGAAAAAAGACTTAGTGATCTTGAAAATGAACCTAATGTTAGTAATCCGGAAAACGATACGCTGATAAAAGCTTCTACCAAAAGAGATGTCACACTGAGGTTTATTAAATCAATAGAAGAAGAACAAGAACATAGAAAGAATAATCCTGCTTTACGAGATGCTGCATCTGAATCGTTACCTAGAACTTTTCTGGAGGTTGCAAGACATAGATTGCCTGGAGCAACTTTTGATTCACTACTCCGAGAGGCTCTTGAAGCTTGTGCAGTTGATGAAAGTACTGAAGAAAATAAAGTTATTGATGAGCCTAAAGAAACTGTAAAAATTATGGATATACCTTCTTCCAACACTAATGCTTCACTTGTTGTTAGTATCGACTCAAGTGATGATTCTAAGAATGACTCTATTTGATTCAACACAAGAGTTAATAAATTTAAAAGAACAAAATAATTCAAAAATTAATCTTACTTCAGATAAAGATCCTATTTTATGTAATCATTGCAAAAGGACTGCATCAAATGGTGTTAGATGTTTAGGAATGTGTGTAGCAGATAATGATTACTAGAATAATTCAAATTCTCATATAAATAATCTGATGAAAATAATTAATAAATTAACTAAATTTTATTTATTAATGGATATCAAGTATTATTTAAAAAAAAATAAAGAAAAGATTATTTTTCTGTATATCAATAAGTAATTGAAAGTTTATACCCTTTATTTGAAATTGAAGTTCTTAGAAAATTTCATAATTAAATGTGTAAAAAAATTAAATAAGGCGGCACCCAGATTCGAACTGGGGATAAAGGATTTGCAATCCTCTGCCTTACCACTTGGCCATGCCGCCGAAAAAGATTCGATTGAGTCTTTTTATGATCTTAACAGTAAGGTGTCTCATTCTCTATTATTTATATGCAACGGTCATGGAGAAGATGTAATCGCATCGGAGATAATAAAAAGATTACTAAAAAAAATAAAAAATAAAAATATTGAAGTTTTGCCGTTAGTAGGAAATGGAGATGTATTTAATTCCATAAAATCAAAGAATTTTCGTAAAATAGGATATTTAAAAGAGCTGCCTAGTGGAGGTTTTAGCAATCAAAGTCTGAAGGGATTTGTGCTTGATTTGTTTGCAGGATTTTTAATCGATAATTTAAGAAATTTTCTACTTGTAAAACAGAAGTCAAAACATAAATGCAAAATTATCGCTGTAGGCGATTTTTTGCCATTAATCTACGCTTGGAGTTCAGAATGCGACTTTAGTTTCATTGGAACCCCCAAAAGTGACCATACTTGGAGTAGTGGGCCAGGTTGGGATTTAAGCGATTTTTATCATAAGTTGAAAGGTTCTGAATGGGATCCATGGGAAATGTTTTTAATGAAATCTCCAAGATGTAAAAATTTAATTATGAGAGATAAAATTACAGCTAATAATTTGTATAAAAAAAATATTGATGCAAAATACTTGGGTAATCCAATGATGGATTTTGTCAATGTAACAAACGACAAGATATCAAATATTATTTCTTTTAAAAGGATTATTTTATTAGTTGGCAGTAGATACCCTGAAGCTCTTAAAAATCTTGATAATTTTCTAAATTGTTTGCAAGATTTTGATTTATCAAAGGAATTGGTAATACTTTTGCCTTTGAGCATTAACGCGAATGTGATTCAAATTCAAAATTATTTAAATAAATATGGTTTTATAAAGCAAAGTAAAGTTAAATTTCTTATTGATGAAGATTCAGTATGGAAAAAGAAAGATCAATATCTAGTGATAGGAAAAGGTAAATTCAATTCATGGGCCAGTATGGCAGAAGTTGGTTTGTCTAATGCAGGAACTGCTACAGAGCAAATTGCTGGCCTTGGAATTCCATCCCTTTCTCTACCGGGACCTGGACCACAATTTACAAAATCATTTGCAAAAAGACAATCAAGATTATTGGGAGGTAGTGTTTTAGTTTGCAAGAACAAAAAAATTCTTTTAAAACGTTTAAGTTTTCTTTTGAAAGGAAAAGTTTATAGGTCAGAACAAGCAAAAATTGGAAAAAAAAGAATGGGGGAATCCGGAGCAAGTAAGAAAATCGTAGATGCCATAAACCTTCATTTGTTATCTTAGTAAATGGCACTAGCTTATTAATTATTAATTCTTTTATGTATCCAATAAATGATCGGCAATATCTAAAAATTTGTGCAGAGATTGCAAAACTTATGAGTATAAGCTTATCTTCTGCTAAAAAGAAAGTAGAAATTCAAATTGCAAAAGAAGGCTCGAAAACTATTCAAGAAAAAATACAAGTTGCACAAAATGTTTTAAAAATTTGTGAAAAAAATGGTGGAGATAAATTAAGTTCTTCAAGAATACTTGATAAGCTTATGGAAACCCTTGATGGTGAAGATAATTTTTTAACTGAAGATTGATTTTTAATGTTCAAATATATTTGAGAATTTTAGTATGTCTAAATCAGCATATAGAGAAACTGTTTCGAAACATTTTTGAGCTAATTCATATCTATTCTCTCTTTCTAAGATAACTTTTAATTTATGCATGGCTTCAATTAAATATCTAACATCATTTGCTGCATAATCTAATTGATCTTTTGTTAAATCTTCGTTGCTACCCCAATCACTACTTTGCGAGCTTTTGTCCAGTTCTATACCTAACAATTCATTAATTAAATCCTTTAAACCGTGTTTATTTGTATAAGTTCTTGCCAACTTACTAGCAATTTTTGTACAAAAAATATTTTTTGTATTAATCTCAAGATTGCATTTTAGAGCTGCTACATCAAATCTTGCGTAGTGAAATATTTTAGTAATTTTTTCATCTTCAAGAAGTTTTTTTAAATGAGGTGCAGAAGATGTATTAAGTTCGATTTTTATACACGATGTTCTTTTAAATTCATTGCATATTTGTACTAAACAGAGCCTATCTCTTCCATGAATTAAACCCATTGCTTCAGTGTCAATAGCTAGGTAGGATGATTTTTTATAAAGATTGTATAAATCTACTGTTAAATCGTTATAAAGAAGATCAATATTTTTATTTTTAATAGTCATTTTTAATAAGTATTTAAAGAAATTTAAGGTTTAGAATATTACTTAAGATTTTATATAATTAAGAATTTTTATCTAATAGGAATATTTTACAGAATAATTCTAAAAAATTATAATATGATGTAACTTTAATTTTTATTCTCAAGTTACTAGAAAAAATTATTTAATGTCATATTCCTTAAATTCAACATTATTGCTGACAATTCTCTTGGCCATAGGATTATTTTTTTTTCTTAGGGCTTCCAGTAAAGATAGAACAACCATCGTTGAAATTTCATCTTCTCAGCAGCCAATTAAGGTTTTAAATGGTTTATGTGAATGGCTTAATTTGAGGGGATGGAAGCAAACAGGAGGAGATTTTGAACAAAGAATTTTAATATTCAAGGGTCAAGTTGTTTCTAGTAAATTCTTAGCAATTTTTTTAGGTTTTCTTGGCGGTTTTGGTTCATGTGCTTTGGGATTAGTAATTATTCAAATATATCCTGAATTGGGTTGGTGGCCTATTCTTTTGGGATTAATTGGTGGACCCTTGTCTGGAATTGTTTATTTTAAAAAATCAGCAAGAGAGGAGAAATTTGAATTAAGGTTGATCAACGAAAATGAAAATGATTCAACTTTTATGAGACTTAGAGCCCATAGGGATGAATTAATCTCTTTAGAAAATGAACTTGGAGAAAAACTTCAATTGAAAAGTGACGGTTCTTTATTTAAAACACCTATTTAAGATACTTTAAAATTTTATTCGATAATTTTTAATCAAAAATATTGTTCTCTATACAGAATTTCTCTAAATCTTTATCGTTTAACCAATCTTGGGGTTTTGTAAAAATTGATGTGAGAAATTCCTCTCGAGAATTCTTTCTAGCTTTATATCCATATTCCCATCTAGCTAAAGGCGGTAAGGACATTAATATAGATTCAGTTCTGCCATTTGTTTGTAGTCCAAAAATTGTCCCTCTATCCCAAACTAAATTGAATTCGACATATCTACCTCTTCGATATAGCTGGAATTCTCTTTCCTTTGATGAATATGTTTGAGAAGCTCTTTTTTCAATAATGGGTAAGTAAGAAGGGAGGAATGCCTGCCCACAATTTTCTGCTAAAGAAAATAAATCATCCCAATTTAAATTAGATCTGCCAATATTTTTTGAAGCTTTTGATGCTTCTCCATTTTGATTATTTCCTCTATAAATATTGCCTGAACCATCTTGATAATCATAAAAAATACCTCCTATGCCTCTCGATTCATGTCTATGCTTCAAGAAGAAATATTCATCACACCATGGTTTGAAAACTTTATGCAAATCTTGATCAACTTTCTCACAAGCTTTTTTATGTTCATTATGAAAATTCCTTACATCAGAAAGATAAGGATAAAAAGGGGTTAAATCAGCACCTCCTCCAAACCACCAAACAGGACCAGCTTCGAAATATCGATAATTCAGATGAACTGTAGGAATATAGGGATTCTTAGGATGCAAAACCATAGAAGTTCCCGTAGCGAACCATTCATGACCTTTTGCTTCGGGTCTTTGAGAGATTATAGATTGAGGTAATTCCTTTCCCTGTACTTCCGAGAAATTAACGCCTGCTTGCTCAAAAATAGAACCATTTTTCAATACTCTAGATCTTCCACCGCCACCTTCGTCTCTTAGCCAGGATTCCTCTGTAAATTTCCCTTTGCCATCTACATTTTCAAGTCCTGAACAAATTTTGTCTTGTAGAGTTAATAAGAGATTTTTAGTTTTTTCTCTCGAGTTTTTAGGAGGTTCTTTCAACATGTATTTAGTAAATCTTGAAGAAAAAAATTTTTTTGGTTAATTATAAGTTTCTCTTTATAATTTCTCTTAGGGGGTCCTTATTGCCTATTATTTGATAGTTCGACATAGTTCTTAATCTTTTAAACAGTCGACTACCATTGTCAAAATATTTAAAAATTTAATGACCACAATAGAAGATGCGAATTTTGCTTTACAAAAAGTTCTAGATGCTGGATCACAGAAAAATGTAATTGAATTAGCTTGGATTAAAAATGTAAGAGTAACTATACCGAGAGTAATCGTAACATTATCATTA
The DNA here is from genome assembly GCF_001989455.1 of Prochlorococcus sp. RS04. Lineage (NCBI taxonomy): Bacteria > Bacillati > Cyanobacteriota > Cyanophyceae > Synechococcales > Prochlorococcaceae > Prochlorococcus > Prochlorococcus sp. RS04. Next base: position 974,516 of record NZ_CP018346.1, read on the forward strand.
CCATCGTTTGCAAATTCTCAAAGAGATAGAATTGTAGAAGAGGTTAGAGGCGTACTACTGGATTTTGAAGATATTGATGATGTTCAAATAGAGATAGATAATAATCCTTCCAAAACAGAATCTCAAAATCAAAGTAATGCTCCTGAGTTGCAGAAGATTGATGGGATTCGACATATCATAGCTGTAAGCAGTGGTAAAGGTGGAGTTGGAAAAAGTACCATTGCAGTTAATCTCGCTTGTTCTCTAGCTAAATTAGGCTTTAAAACTGGTTTGTTAGATGCCGATATATATGGACCTAATACTCCCTCAATGATGGGAGTTGCCGAACAGAATCCAAAGGTTACAGAAGGTAGTGGCAGTGATCAAAGGTTAATACCAATAAATAAATATGGAATTTCATTGGTATCAATGGGTTTCCTCATAGAAGAAGGTCAGCCAGTTATATGGAGAGGACCAATGCTTAATAGTATTATCAGACAATTTTTGTACCAAGTTGAATGGAATAATCTTGATTTTTTGGTTATTGATTTGCCTCCAGGAACAGGAGACGCTCAAATATCTCTTTCTCAATCTGTGCCTATTTCTGGAGCTATAGTTGTCACTACTCCTCAACAAGTATCTTTGCAAGACGCAAGGAGGGGATTAGCAATGTTTAAACAACTCGGAGTACCTTTACTGGGTATTGTAGAAAATATGTCAGTATTTATTCCGCCAGATATGCCAGGTAAAAAATATGCAATTTTTGGTAAAGGTGGTGGGCAAACATTAGCTAACGAAAATGACTTACCATTGTTAGCTCAAATTCCTATTGAAATCCCTCTCGTTGATGATAGTAATAAAGGCGTACCAATCTCAGTAAGTCAGCCAAATATAGAAAGTGCTGTTGTATTTGGTAATTTAGCTCAATTAATTAAGAATCAATTTGTTGATAGTTAATTGATGTTTAAGAGAATTTCTTTATTAAATAAAAGAGGATTTTTACAAAAAAAAGAAAACTTTGATAGAGGTTTTTTATTTACTCCACTACTTATAATTCCTCTGTTTTTTGTCATTATTTCGGGTTTCTTAATAAAAAGTATTCAGGGTGATCTATTAGTATCAAATTATTTGAGTCATATCCTAACTGGTTTTTTATGTTATTTTTTAGCATTTTTTATTTCTTATATACCCTTAGAGAGAATTAGAAAGTATATAGTTCCATTTCATTTGTGTACTTTAATATCCTTATTACTAATTTATTTTTTTGGGATTTCAGTTTCTGGAGCCCAAAGATGGCTAAACTTGAGCATCTTTTCTTTTCAGCCTTCAGAAGTAGCTAAACTTAGTACTGTATTAACTCTTGCTTTAGTACTCGATAAAAAAATAATTTTAACAATAAGAGATTTAGTATTGCCCTTATTAGTAGTAATTATTCCTTGGTTATTAATTTTCTTTCAGCCTGACTTAGGCACCTCTTTAGTTTTACTTGTTTTGACGAGTGTGATGCTCTATTGGTCGCAAATGCCCATAGAGTGGATTTTGATATTGGTATTTTGTATTATCACATCTATATTGTACCTAACCTTACCAACTCTTCTTATTTTCTGGATTCCAGTTATAGGATATCTTGCTTATAGATCTTCAAAAAAGAAAATTATTTTTTCTGCTATCGCTATTTCGTTCCATTTATTAGTGGCAAAACTGACACCAATTTTGTGGCAATATGGCTTAAAAGAATATCAAAAAGATAGATTAGTTTTATTTTTAGATCCAAATAGAGATCCACTAGGTGGCGGATATCATTTGATACAGAGTCAAATTGCAATTGGTTCTGGAGGATTATTTGGGACTGGTTTGCTACAAGGTAAGCTGACAAATTTGCAATTTATACCTGAACAACATACTGATTTTATATTCAGTGCTTTAGGGGAAGAATTAGGTTTTGTGGGGTGCACTATAGTTTTATTTTTGTTCTTTTTTTTGATAAAAAAACTTATTAATATTGCATCAATTGCTAGGACTAACTTTGAATCTCTAATTGTTATCGGAATAGCCTCAACTTTTTTATTTCAAATAATTATTAACTTATTTATGACTATTGGATTAGGACCAGTTACTGGGATTCCCCTTCCTTTTATGAGCTATGGTCGAACGTCAATGGTGACTAATTTTATATCTATTGGATTTGTTTTATCTATATTGAAACGTTCTAGATCACTAAGAAGTTGATGAAATCACAAATAACCATAAAAAAAATTCAAGAGTTTTTAATTAAAGGAGTTCAAACCATATATGTTGATGATGATACATCCAGAAGAATGTGGTGGGCTTCTTTAGAAGTTATTCAAAAAGAATTCCTATCTCAGAATTATAAACAGGGGGGTATCTGGATCTCCTCTCCTTTGCCCGCTTTTAATGATAAAAAATTTTTAAATCAACTTCATGGATGGCTTTGGTCTCCTGAGGGGTTTCCATACTTTCAAAATGAGAATGCAGGTTTTTTACCAGTCAATAATTCAGAAAAGATAAAAAAAGATTTCGATTTATTTAGTAATTATAAAGTCTTAAATCTTTGTCAGGAAGATGGCTATGAACCTTTTTTGATGATAATCACCCCAAATTTTCAATGCGTATTATCAATTGTAGGAGAAAAAGATAAGAAAATTCTATTAATGAAGTGTGATGAAGAAAGCCTAAAACTATCAATTGAATTAATGCATGCAAAATTAAATCAAGAAAATTATGAGGAAGGAGTAAAATTTCGTAATGCAATAAATAATTTAGGTAACCTTAAAATTAATAAGCAATTTGAAAAATTATTTTGGCCAATATTATCGGCAAAATTAGCAAATAATACGCCAAGTCATAACATACAAAATTTTGTGAAAAATGATGAAAAAAATGCGCAAATCACTGAAGCAAAATTATTACGTGCAATTTCTCATGAAGTAAGAACTCCTTTGGCAACAATAAGAACTCTAATAAGTTCTACTTTAAAAAAATATAAAATGGATGAATCAATGAGAAATCGTTTAATTCAAATAGATAATGAATGTAATGAACAAATTGATAGGTTTGGTTTAATCTTTAATGCAGCAGAATTAGTAAGTAATGAAGTGCCATCGTTGAATAACTTGGCGAAAATTAATTTAGCCGAAATTTTCAAAAAGCTTGCTCCTTTTTGGAATAAACAATTAAATCGTCGTGGTATTTCTTTGAAGATAGATATCCCCAAACAACTTCCACAAATTTTGAGTGATTCTGAAAAATTAGAATTAATGTTAAGAGGATTAATTGATAAAAATACCAGAGGATTAAAAGAGGGTAGTACTTTAATTTTAGAATTAAGGCCAGCTGGTCAAAAGCTCAAACTTCAACTCAAAGTACAAAAATTAGATAACAATCAAGAAGAGATTCTAAAAAAAGATAATAGTTCTGATCTTGGTCCAGTTTTAAATTGGAACCCTCAAACTGGAAGTTTACAACTTAGTCAAAATGCCACTCAAAAGTTATTAGCTAGTTTAGGAGGGCATGTCACACAAAGACGTGATGCAGGATTGACGGTATTTTTCCCCATTTCAGATGCAAAATGAAATGAGAATTAAGTTAAACATATATTAAATAATGTAGAAAATTTCTTGTGAATTTATAATTTTGCAAAATATGAATGCTAGTTTCTTATTATAAATAATTCAAAATTTAGGATGACTGAAACTTTAGTTGGTCAATTTCCAAAGCATATAGGAAGTACTGGGGGTTTATTAAACTCAGCAGAAACCGAAGAAAAATATGCAATTGTATGGAAAAGTTCAAAGGAACAAGCATTTGAATTGCCTACCGGTGGTGCGGCTATTATGAATGAAGGAGATAATTTAATGTACTTTGCAAGAAAAGAACAATGCCTTGCATTAGGGACACAATTAAGAGCCTTCAAACCAAGAATTGAAGATTTTAAAATCTACCGAATTTTTCCAGGTGGCGATATTGAATTTTTACACCCAAAGGATGGTGTTTTCCCTGAAAAAGTAAACGAAGGAAGAGAGAAAGTAGGTCATAATCCAAGAAGAATAGGTGAGAATCCTAATCCAGCTGGTTTGAAATTTACAACTAAGAATACTTTTGATTAACTTCCTTAAAGTTGATATAAAAGAAGAAAATAATTATAATTTGGGCTGGCATTATTAATATGAACAGCTCACAGAAAGATAATTTTTTAAAGGCTTATAAAGAAGGTAAAAACTTTATACCTATAGTTGAAACTTGGCCAGCAGATTTAGAGACTCCATTGTCAACTTGGTTAAAATTATCCTCAAAAGATTCTCATGGTGTTTTTCTTGAATCGGTTGAAGGTGGGGAGAATTTGGGTAGGTGGAGTATTGTTGCTACTAAACCTCTTTGGGAAGCAGTTTGTCATGGAGAAGAAATAGTTAAAACTTGGAATAATGGCAAAACTGAGACACATAAAGGTGATCCTTTCGATATTTTAAGAAGTTGGACAAAGGAATATAAGTCAACCATGCTTGATGACTTACCATCAATTGGTCAGTTATATGGCTCTTGGGGTTATGAATTAATAAATCAAATAGAACCAAGCGTTCCAATAAATGAAATACCAGAAAACAACATCCCCGATGGTTCCTGGATGTTTTTTGATCAGTTAGTTGTTTTTGATCAAATAAAAAGATGTATTACTGCAGTCGTTTATACAGATACAACTTCTTCAAAAGAGTGCTTAATTGAGGAGTTGTATCTAAATGCAGTTTCTAAAATTCAGAAAACTAGAAATTTAATGAGAGTTCCTCTGACAGAAAATGAGTTTTTAGATTGGAATGAAAATGAGAATTTGAATTTAGATCTAGAAAGTAATTGGGAGAAAAAAGATTTTGAGGATGCAGTTCTCTCTGCAAAAGAATACATAAGAAGGGGAGATATCTTCCAAATAGTTATAAGTCAGAGATTCCAAACTCAGGTCAATAATGATCCCTTTAATTTATATAGAAGTTTGAGGATGGTTAATCCATCTCCATATATGTCATTTTTTGATTTCGGCTCATGGTATCTGATAGGTTCAAGTCCTGAAGTAATGGTTAAAGCAGAAAAAAATAAAAATAGTCAGATTGTTGCAAGCTTAAGACCAATAGCTGGTACAAGACCTAGAGGAATTGATAATCAACAAGACTTGGAATTAGAAAAGGAATTATTAAAAGATCCAAAAGAGATAGCTGAGCATGTAATGCTAATTGATCTTGGGAGAAATGATCTTGGAAGAGTTTGTGAAATTGGTACTGTCAAGGTTAAGGATTTAATGGTTATTGAGAAATATTCACATGTTATGCATATAGTCAGTCAAGTTGAGGGAATCTTAAAAAACAATGCTGATGTATGGGATTTGCTCAAAGCATCCTTTCCCGCTGGGACAGTAACTGGCGCCCCAAAAATAAGAGCTATGCAATTGATTAAGCACTTTGAAAAAGATGCTAGAGGACCTTATGCTGGTGTTTACGGATCTGTTGATATTAATGGTGCATTAAATACAGCAATTACGATAAGAACCATGATAGTTAAACCCTCAAGAGATGGAAAATATGATGTATCAGTGCAAGCAGGAGCTGGAATAGTTGCTGATTCTTTCCCTGAAAATGAATATCAAGAGACGATAAATAAAGCAAAGGGAATACTTAAAGCATTAGCCTGTTTGGATAAATAAATGAGTCAAAATAATCTTTATAAGGGTTTTGAGGTGGAACTTTTTACGGGTTCTTTAAATTCTCATATTGGTGTTTCGGCTGAAATTGAGAAAAAATTTCGTAATTTTGTAAAAGAGCCAGATAACAGAAACGTTGAATACATAACAACGCCTGAAAAAGACTATGGTTCTTTGTATGAGAAATTAATAACTCCAAGAAAAAAGTTAAGGCAGTGGCTAAATACAAAAAATTTAACAATCATTCCTTCATCCACTCTTTGTTTTGAACACGATATTCAATTTCAAAGATCTGATATTGACAACGTCTATCATCAATTTATTCAAGATAATTATGGAATATCTATTGCAACTTCAAGTGTCCATATTAACATAGGAATAGATGATTTAGATAAACTTTTTACAGCTATAAGACTTATAAGATCTGAGGCTGCTCTATATTTATCATTAAGTGCTAGTTCACCTTTTTTAAATAATAAAATTACGAATAATCATTCTCAAAGATGGATTCAGTTTCCTAAAACCCCTAGTAGGGTTCCTTTTTTTGTAAATCATAATTCTTATATCGACTGGATAGAGCAAAATATATCTAATAAAAACATGCAAAATATTAGGCATTTTTGGTCGTCAATCCGACCAAATGGTCCTCAAAGACCTTTGATTCTTGATCGTTTGGAATTAAGAATTTGTGATTTTGTTCACGATATTAATTTGCTTTTAGGGATAACGGCCATGATAGAACTAAGGATTTTAAATCTTTTTGAAAATATAAATACCTTAGATCCCATGAATGCTAGTATTTTTTCTATGGATGAGTTGTCAGAAATATGTGATCAGAATGAAATTAATGCTGCTAAAGATAGTCTGAATTCAGAGTTAATTAACTGGCAAGATGGCAAAAAAGTTATTTGTAGAGAATGGATTCAAAGCTTGTTATCAGATTTATCATCCACAGCAGAAAATTTTGGTATGAAACATCTTTTAGATCCTATATATAAAGTGCTTGAAGAAGGCAATCAATCTATGAAATGGATCAATCAATATGAAAAAGGGCTTTCTATTGAGCAGATAATGAAAATTTCTATCGAAGATATGATTAGGAGTGAGGCCTAGAATGTTTGATTATTTAAATAAACTTTGATCTGAACATTTTCACTTGTGACATAATGATTATATGGAATCTTTTCGACAGATAAAAAATAATAACGTGGATCTGATAAGTAACAATGATCCACTAGATAAAAATCGTCTTTTAATTGAAGATCTCTGGGAATCTGTGCTCAGAGAAGAATGCCCAAATGATCAAGCAGAGAGATTGATACAGCTTAAAGAATTAAGTTATTCAAAACAAATTGATGGTGACAGTTCAAAAACTTTTAAAAATGAAATAGTTGATATTGTAAATTCTATGGATTTAGCAGAATCTATAGCAGCAGCACGGGCGTTTTCATTATATTTTCAACTCGTGAATATATTAGAACAAAGAGTTGAGGAAGATAGATATATTCAAAGCTTTACCAATAAGGATGTTCAAAAATCGCCCGATAATCTTGATCCTTTTGCCCCAGCATTGGCTAGGCAAAATGCTCCAGTAACTTTTAGAGAATTATTTTATAGGCTAAGGAAATTAAATGTACCACCAGGAAAATTAGAGGAGTTATTGCAGGAAATGGATATTCGTTTAGTTTTTACTGCACATCCGACGGAGATCGTAAGACATACTATTAGACATAAGCAAACAAGAGTAGCAAATTTATTAAAAAAAATACAGATTGAGCAATTTCTAACAAAAGAAGAAAAAATTTCTTTAAAAACCCAATTAAAAGAGGAAGTAAGACTTTGGTGGAGAACAGATGAATTGCATCAATTTAAACCTTCAGTTTTAGATGAAGTTGATTATGCCTTGCATTATTTTCAGCAAGTTTTATTTAATGCGATGCCTCAATTGAGGGGCAGGATCGCTGAAGCACTTACCGAAAATTATCCAGATGTTCAGTTGCCCTCAGAATCATTTTGTAACTTCGGTTCATGGGTAGGATCTGATAGGGACGGTAATCCATCGGTCACACCGGAAATAACATGGAGGACTGCTTGCTACCAAAGACAGTTGATGTTGGAAAGATATATTATTGCGACGTCTAATCTTAGAGATCAATTAAGTGTGTCGATGCAATGGAGTCAAGTCAGTTCTTCCCTATTAGAATCACTCGAAACTGACAGGGTTAAGTTCCCTGAAATATATGAAGCTAGAGCTACAAGGTATAGATCAGAACCCTACAGATTAAAATTAAGTTATATTTTAGAAAAACTAAGGTTAACACAAGAAAGAAATAATTTATTAGCTGATAGTGGGTGGAAATTTGACTTGGAGGGAGAAACTGATAACAAAAATCTAGATAAAGTTGAAAACTTATATTACAAGTCAGTAAAAGAATTTACTTATGATCTCGAACTAATTAAAAATAGCTTGATTAGTACAGATTTAACTTGTGAGTCAGTAAACACTTTACTTACTCAGGTTCATATTTTTGGATTTTCTTTAGCAAGTTTAGATATTCGTCAAGAGAGTACAAGGCATAGTGACGCTATACAAGAGCTTACAAGTTATCTTGATTTATCTGTTCAATATGACCAAATGTCTGAGGAAGAGAAAATTAAATGGCTTATAGACGAATTAAATACAAAAAGGCCTTTAATTCCAACTGACGTTAATTGGACAAAAACTACAGAAGAAACTTTTTCAGTTTTTAAAATGGTTAAGAGACTACAGCAAGAATTTGGAAGTCGCATTTGTCATTCTTATGTAATTTCAATGAGTCATAGTGCATCTGATTTGCTTGAAGTTCTTTTGCTGGCAAAAGAAATGGGACTTCTTGATCAAAATTCACAAAAGTCAAAATTATTGGTTGTTCCTCTTTTTGAAACTGTGGAAGACCTTAAAAGAGCACCAAAAGTAATGGAAAAGTTGTTTAAATTAGATTTCTATAGATCATTATTGCCAAAAGTAGGAGAATCTTTTAAACCTCTGCAAGAATTAATGCTTGGATATTCTGATAGCAATAAAGATTCAGGGTTTGTTTCTAGTAATTGGGAAATTCATAGAGCTCAAATAGCTCTTCAAAATCTCTCAAGTAGAAATAACATATTGCTAAGACTTTTTCATGGAAGAGGTGGTTCTGTAGGGAGAGGAGGAGGCCCAGCCTATCAGGCAATATTGGCTCAACCAAGCGGCACTTTAAAAGGGCGAATAAAAATAACGGAACAAGGTGAAGTTTTAGCTTCTAAATATAGTCTTCCCGAACTGGCTTTGTACAATCTTGAGACTGTAACTACAGCGGTAATTCAAAATAGTTTGGTAAATAATAGACTTGACGCTACTCCAGAATGGAATCAATTAATGTCTAGGTTGGCAGAAACATCAAGGTCTCATTACAGAAAATTAGTGCATGAGAATCCTGATCTGTTAAATTTTTTTCAAGAGGTCACTCCAATAGAAGAAATAAGTAAATTACAGATTTCTAGTAGGCCTGCTAGAAGAAAAAAAGGTGCAAAAGATTTGTCAAGTTTAAGAGCTATTCCATGGGTATTTGGTTGGACACAAAGTAGATTTCTTTTACCAAGTTGGTTCGGAGTAGGCACTGCATTGTCATCTGAATTAAATTCAGATCCACAACAAATTGAATTATTAAGAGTTCTGCATCAAAGATGGCCATTTTTTAGGATGCTTATTTCTAAGGTAGAAATGACATTATCTAAGGTGGATTTGGAAGTTGCTAGATATTATGTTGATACTCTTGGCAGTAAAAAAAATAAGGATTCTTTTGATGATATTTTTGAAGTAATTTCTAAGGAATATAATCTTACAAAATCTTTAATACTTGAAATTACTGGTAAAAATAAGCTCCTAGAATCTGATAGAGACTTGAAATCTTCAGTTAGCTTGAGAAATAAGACAATTATTCCATTAGGGTTTTTGCAGGTTTCACTTTTAAGAAGATTAAGAGACCAGACAAGACAACCTCCAATAAGCGAATTTATGATAGATAAAGATGAATCTAGAAGGGCTTACAGCAGAAGTGAACTATTGAGGGGAGCACTTTTAACTATTAATGGGATAGCAGCTGGTATGAGAAATACAGGTTGATAATTGCAGTATTTTTCTAAAAAAAAACTTGTTCTCCCAGAAGGTTATTTTGTTAACTCTTCTCAAATTCCATTAGCTAAAGAAGTTAATAAACTTTTAGCTAATTGTGGTTGTGAGACGTTTCCAATAAAACCTCTTTCTGAGGCTATTCAGAAAAGTAATTTCTTCTTCACCATACAGAATGAATTAAAGAATAAATTATATGGTTTTGTAAGGGTTACGTCAGACAGGGGATTGAATGCTAACTTGTGGAATTTAAGTGCATTGCCAGGGAATAATCAGCAACTTTATTATTCAATATTGCTTCAAGTAACTCTTGAGAAAATAAATAGAGAAATGCCTGGATGCAGTATTTCTGTACAGGCTCCAGTATCTTCTTTTTTAAGTTTAGAGAAAAATGGATTTATACTAGATCCAAATGGAATAAGAGTAATGGGATATAAACTTTAAAAATCATTTTACGAGCATGGAGGGATTCGAACCCCCGACTCTCAGAACCGGAATCTGATGCTCTATCCAACTGAGCTACATGCCCTTTAATTTTTCAATTTCTTTAAAGAGAATCTAAATATTTTAAACTTAGCTAATTTAATTAATGAATGCACAAAAAAAATTTTTTTAAATAAATTAAAAATTAAAAATTTTCGGAACCATAAAAGTTTTGAAATTGATCTAAAGGAGCAAAGAGCAATTGTTCTTGGCTGCAATGGTATTGGCAAATCAAATTTACTTGAATCGGTTGAATTTTTAAGTCAATTAAAATCAAATAGAGCACTAAGCGATAAAGATTTAATAGAGAACGATAGTGATATGGCTGTAGTTATAGGACAAATAAATTTTAAAGACGATTTAAAGTTAAATTTATTCCGTAAAGGGCCTAAAAGAATTTATGTTAATGAATCAATCTTGAAAAAACAGAGTGAAATAAAGAATTATATTCGGAGTGTATGTTTCTGTTCTAATGATATAGATATTGTTAGAAGTGAACCAAGTTATCGAAGAACATGGATTGATAAAGTCGTATCTCAGCTTGAACCAGTATATCTAGACTTGATAAGTAGATTTAATAGGCTTTTAAAACAAAGAAGTCATTTTTGGCGTTCGGAAAGTTTCTTAAAAACCCAATCCACAGATATTGTTGAAAGCTTTGATATTCAAATGTCAATAATAAGTACAAGAATTTTTCGGCGCAGAAGAAGAGCTTTATTAAAAATAAAACCATATGTTGAATATTGGCATAATCATTTAAGTAAATCTCAAGAGCAAATAGACATAAATTATCTATCGGGGATACAAAATATAAGTCCAGAAGAAGAAGAAGAAGAAGTTATTAGTAAAAAAATAGCAGAACAACTCTTAAATCAGCGTTCAATAGAAGCATTGACTGGTAAATGTAATTTTGGCCCTCATCGTGATGATATTGAGTTTCTAATTAATAATGTTTCAGTTAGAAAATATGGTTCCTCAGGACAGCAAAGGACTTTTATCTTGGCTTTAAAGATGGCTGAACTCGATTTATTAACTAAAACACTAAATGTTCCTCCAATACTTATATTGGATGATGTCTTGGCGGAATTAGATTTAACTAGGCAAAATTTATTATTAAATTCTGTTGGTAAAGATAGTCAATGTTTTATAAGTGCGACACATTTAGATAAATTTAATCAGTCTTTCTTAGGCTCTTCACAAATGATTCACTTATAATTTTTAAAAAGCATGTTTTTTAGCTAATCTTAATTTCATATAAATTTCTTAAATGGAAATCTACAAAAAAAATCAAATTTTAAGTTCGTTAAGTAATGAGCAAAAATTAATTCATCAAAGTAAACACCTTTTGTTGGAACTTTATAGATGCGATCGCGAAAAATTAAATGACGAATCCTTTTTGCGCTGTATTTTAAATAGAGCTGCTAAATTGGCAAATGCAACAGTTTTGAATTTGATAAGTAATAAATTTGAGCCTCAGGGGGTTACGGCAATTGCATTACTGGCAGAATCTCATATTTCAATACATACTTGGCCTGAATCTAATTATTCGGCAGTCGATATTTTTACATGTGGTCAAAATATGATGCCTGAACTAGCTAGTCAATATTTAATTGAATTTTTGATGGCTAAAGAACATTCTTTGCGTGTCATTGAGCGAAATCCACCTTCAGCAGTCTCTAATCAGATCAGAACGGTTGTTTAACAATATTTACCTATTTAATTTTCCGCTTACAAGTCCCTCAAGATCTAAACTTGTGCAATTAAATCCTAAATTAGAAAAATATTGAACTAACTCACTAAAATTATATTTGTTAAAAAAATGCTTTAATTCATCTTGGGGAATTTCTATTCTTGCAGTTGAGCCTTGGCATCTAACTCTAACCTCCGATAATCCACATTCTTTAAGATATTCTTCTGCTTTCTCAACCATTTTTAGCCTTTCACTAGTTATTTCGTGGCCATAAGGAAATCTTGATGATAAACAAGGTTGAGCAGGTTTATCCCACCAAGGAAAACCTAATGCTTTTGATATATCCCTAATGTCTTGTTTTGAGACTTTAAATTTTGCAAGGGGAGAGATAACTCCTGCTTGTTTTGAGGCTTGTATGCCTGGTCTGTAATCTTTAAGGTCATCCAGATTGACTCCATCTAAAACTATCTTGTAATTAAGTTTTTTAGAGAGGTAGGTTGTATGTTTGTGGAGCTCTTTTTTGCATGCAAAGCATCTATCCCTAGGATTTTCACTATAACTTGATTGGTCTAATTCTGATGTTTTAATCTCTACATGCTTTACTCCAATCCATTTTGCTTGCCTTCTTGCTTCTTCACGAAGAGTAGTGGCTAATGCAGGAGAAATTCCAGTTATGGCAATTGCTTTGCTACCTAATTGCTCGAATGCTAATGATGCTACTAATGTACTGTCAACTCCTCCGGAATAAGCAATACAAACACTATCAAGATTCTTAATGTATCTTCTAATTGTATAAAGCTTTTCACTTTGTTCATCAGAGAGAATTTCTAGTTGATTGAACATGCTAATTACTTTAAAATTCAAATTACCTATGAATAGGTTGAATTTATTATTAAATCTTTAATAATATTCTTATCTATATCTTAGATTAAATTTACTAATTTTGTTCAATTGACGAATACGAGTAGAAATAGAGGAATTGGAATTGTCACAGCAAGTGACAGCCAAGAGAGATCAAAAGGTCAATTACATATTTATGATGGAGAGGGTAAGGGGAAAAGTCAGGCTGCATTGGGAGTAGTTCTGAGGACAATAGGATTAGGAATATGCGAAAAAAGACAGTCAAGAGTTTTACTTCTAAGATTTTTAAAAGGCCCTGAGAGACCATATGACGAGGATTCAGCTATAGAGGCTTTACAAAGAGGCTTTCCACATTTAATTGACCATGTAAGGACAGGAAGATCCGAATTTTTCACTGCTGACCAAGTGACAAAGTTTGATGTTGGTGAGGCCGAAAGAGGCTGGAATATTGCTAAAGGAGCAATTGCTAGTTCTCTTTATTCTGTAGTTGTACTGGATGAGTTGAATCCAGTTCTTGATTTAGGAATGCTTGATATCAATGAAGTAGTTAATACTCTGCAAAATCGTCCAGATGGATTAGAAATAATTATTACTGGAAGGGCAGCCCCACCCTCTTTGGTAAGAATATCTCAACTCCACTCAGAAATGAGACCACGTTTGACAGGAGACTTATCAGAACTATCCAAAAAAAGTAGTTATAGTGGTGGAATTGAGATTTATACAGGTGAAGGAAAGGGTAAATCCACAAGTGCACTCGGTAAGGCTCTTCAAGCTATCGGTAAAGGAATATCTCAAGATAAAAGTCATAGAGTTTTAATATTACAGTGGTTAAAAGGTGGAAATGGATATACCGAAGATGCTGCCATAGAAGCTTTGAGAGAGAGTTACCCTCATTTAGTAGATCATTTGCGTTCAGGCAGAGATGCCATTGTATGGAGGGGTCAACAACAACCAATTGATTATGTTGAGGCTGAAAGAGCATGGGAAATTGCTAAAGCTGCTATTTTGTCTGGCTTGTATAAAACAATCATTTTAGATGAATTGAATCCAACTGTTGATTTAGAGTTGTTACCTGTGGAATCAATACATCAAACGCTCTTAAAAAAACCAGCAGATACAGAAGTTGTAATTACTGGGAGGTGTAAAAATGAACCTTCATACTTTGAACTAGCTGATGTTTACTCTGAAATGGTTTGTCATAAGCATTATGCAAATGTGGGAGTTGATTTAAAAAGAGGAGTTGATTACTAACTTATTCTTAAAAAATTATTTCCACAATATTTTTTTATTTTTTCAATGCCGCCTTCAATAGATCTTGACTGAATTTTGAATTTAGACAAGATTCTTGAAGCTTTTTCAGAGCGTTTCCCCGATTTACATATAGTGAAAACCTCTTTATTTAAACTTTCTTTTTGAATAAATTTTAAGTCAGATTCTTGCTGTAAATAACTCAGGGGAATTGAGATAGATCCCTCTATTGCAGATTTAGAAAACTCTTCATTTTCTCTAACATCAATTAAAAGAATTTTGTTAGATTTTGCTTTGTATAAATTATTAAAGTCATTAGCATTTATACTTTTAATTTCATCGTTTTTCCCACAATATTCATCACTATTATAAAAGCTCTCAAACTGAGACAGATTTTTTATTCGTTTATTTAACTGATCACTTTTTAGATGTAATTTTTTCATATTCATATTAAAAAGATCAAAAATTAAAATTTTCCCATCTAAAATTTCACCTTTTTTTAAAATGATTTTGATAATTTCATTAACCTGAAGAATTCCTATTAAACCTGTTGAAACACCTACAACCCCGTATTCTGCACAACTAGGGACAGCATTTTTTGTAGGTGATTCTGGAAGTAAGTCTCTTAAATTAGGACTATTTTTATATAAATTAAAAACACTCACTTGCCCTTCAAAGCCTTGTACACTTCCAAAGACTAGGGGTTTATTTAATATCAGGCATGAATCATTTATTAAATATCTTGTGCCAAAGTTATCCGAGCAATCACAAATAACATCAAACTCCTTTATTAATTCAAGAGCATTTTTAGGATTAATTCTCTCTGAAAAGGTTAATATTTCACAATTAGGATTGAATTTTTTAATTCTTTTCCTAGCAGAATCAATTTTAAGATTGCCAATAGTATTTGTTTCATGAATTATCTGTCTCTGGAGATTAGACTTTTCAACTTGATCGTTATCAACTATTCCAATTCTCCCAATTCCTGCTGCAGCTAAATAAAGCAAAACGGAAGACCCAAGCCCACCTGCTCCAATACATAATACAGAGCTGTTTTTAAGATTTAGTTGACCCTCATAACCTATCTCTTTAAGGGTAAGGTGTTTTTGATATCTTTCTTCTTCATCAGGGTTTAAGAAATTAAATTTTATATTTTTGGACATTGAGATCCTTTAATTTTTGGGAGCTAAACTATGAAAATATAATAATTAAAATAAAAATTTTAGACTTTTAAAGTTTTCTTATTGCTCTGATTTATTAATGTTTTTGTTAGAACTAGATGATAATGTGAAGTTTTTATAAATCAATTTTAAGTTCAAATATCTTCAGAAAGCCTGCATACCAACGCCTCTAAAAAAATACAAAATGTTTCGGTTCGAAACTTTGCACAACAAAAAGGTAGTCAATAGACGTTTTTTCCGATACTGTCTGGTTCATATATTAAGTTTACTGAATTCATGAGTGATAACACTCCAGAGTCAAACCAAGACTCCGGCTCCGATACAAGCTCAGAAACCAAAAGTTTTTCAGAGAAGTACTCTGATGTTATGGGAAAAGTCAACGAAACCCTTGGTAATGTTGATTGGACTCAAATGGGTAAGTACGGCAAAGCGGCAGGCATAATTGCTGTTGTCGTAATAGCTCAGATAATAATTAAAGTTGTCATTGACACGATAAACTTTTTCCCAATTCTCCCTGGTTTACTAGAACTACTGGGCGTAATTGTTGTCGGTCAATGGAGCTGGCAAAATCTTCGTACCAGTGAAAATCGTGAAGCTGTTTTAGATAAGGTACAAAATCTTAAGAAGACATATTTAGGGTAGTTAAAGATTACATATTAAGAATTGCTTTTACGTAATCTTCAACTTGGTTTAAGTACCCTCCTCCAAACATATTGGCGTGATTCAATATGTGATAAAAATTATAAATAATAATTCTTTTTTCAAATCCGTTTTTTAAAGGAAAAATTCTATGATATTCTTCATAAAATTCTTTTCTAAAACCTCCAAATAGTTTTGTCATAGCTATATCTACTTCATTATCTGCCCACCAAGATGCGGGGTCAAATATAACCCCCTTTCCATTTTTGTCCATTCCTGCATTTCCTGACCATAAATCACCATGTACTAGAGCATTAATTGGTTTGTGATTCAGCAATTCTGATTTAATTTTTTCTTTAACTTTATTTATAATTTCTTTATCTAAAATTCTCGATTTAAGACTTAATAATTGAGGTATTATTCTTAAGTTTAAAAAACAATCTATCCAATTATCTTCCATGCCTTTTTTCTGATCTGTTGTTCCGATAAAACCCTCAACTGGAAACCCAAACATTTTGGGGTTAGATTCAGCTGATTTCAAGTGCAATTCACCTAAACCTTTTCCAAGTTTTTTTTGGTCAAAGTTATGCATATCTATCCATTCAATTAAAAGAATCTCTATATTTTTTATATTTTTATATGCAATAACTTCAGGAATAACTAAGTTTTCTTGATTAATGTATTTTCTCAAATTTTGGAGACAATATTTTTCAAATTCAAGAAATTTTTTGTTTCTAATGTTTCTTTTAAGGAATAACTTTTTGTTTGAGAATTCTATTCGCCATGCATTATGAATATCGCCACCATGTACTTGTTCAATACTTTTTGGATAGGTTTCACCTAATTCTTCACAAATTTCGTTAATTTCAATAGGAGATAATTGTTGCATTTTAATGAAAAAGTCTGAAGTTATTGTTGTAGGCGCCGGTATAGCAGGACTAACTTCTGCAGCGATTTTATCAAAACAAGGCTTATCAGTGACTTTAATCGAATCTCATACTCAAGCCGGAGGATGTGCCGGTACTTTTAAAAGAAAGAATTATACTTTCGATGTTGGCGCAACTCAGGTTGCTGGTTTAGAGAAGGGAGGAATACATTCTAGAATTTTTGATTTTTTAAATATTCCATCCCCTGAAGCAACAATTTTAGACCCTGCTTGCATTGTTGATTTAAATGATGGTGGTAATCCTATACCTATTTGGTATGAAAAAAGTAAATGGATTGCTGAACGAGAAATGCAGTTTCCTGGGAGTCAAAGATTTTGGAAGCTTTGTACCCTAATACATGAAAGTAATTGGATATTTGCTAATAATAATCCTGTATTACCAATAAGTAATTTTTGGGATTTTTCTCAACTTTTTAAGGCACTAGTACCTTCAAACCTTGTCACAGGTATCTTACTTAAATCTACTATTTTTGATCTATTGCGGATATGTGGATTATCCAAGAATGAGCGCTTGATTAAATTCTTAAATCTTCAACTAAAACTTTATTCTCAAGAGGACGTTTATAGTACTGCAGCATTATATGGATCTACTGTTCTTCAGATGTGTCAACAGCCACATGGTCTGTGGCATCTTAAAAAATCTATGCAGTCTTTAAGTGAAGCATTAGAAAGTTCATTAATTAAAACTGGAGTTAATTTAATTTTTGGACAAGAGGTTAATTCTATAACTTTTGACGACGTAAATATGTGTTGGCAACTATTTGCTAATTCGAAAAAAAAATCATTTATCTATCAAGCAAAAGATGTGATTTATACCGCACCTCCACAATCTTTGCTCAAGCATTTGAAAGATCCTTTAGAAAGAAAAAAAAATTATAAAAATCGACTTAATAATTTGCCTGATCCAAGTGGAGCTGTAGTTTTTTATTCAGCATTAAAAAAGGAACATATTAAAAAAACATTCTCCAATCATTATCAATTTGTTTCAAAAGAATTTTGTTCGTTATTTGTATCAATTAGTGATGATGGTGATGGAAGAGCCCCAAAAGGTGAGGTTACTTTAATTGCCAGTATCTTTACCAAAACTAAAGATTGGTTTGATCTAGATAAAGAAACTTACTTAAAGAAAAAAAATGGTTTCATGAAAAAAATATCCCTTGAATTGGAAAGTCAATTTGATATTGATCCTGAAAAATGGCTACATAGAGAATTAGCAACTCCATTGGGCTTTGAAAAATGGACAAAAAGACCTAATGGAATAGTAGGCGGGCTTGGTCAAAATCCAGATATTTTTGGTTTATTTGGATTATCAAGTAGGACACCTTTTGAAGGTTTATGGTTATGTGGAGATTCGATTTATCCAGGAGAGGGGACTGCAGGTGTTAGTCAGTCTGCATTAATGGTTTCAAGGCAAATTTTAGCTTCCAAAGGTATAGAAAATTTTAGTTTATAAAATTTTGTCTGTTTTCTTTTGCTTCAGCAAGTTTTTTAGAAAGTAAATCCCAATTTTTTTCTTTAATAAGAGATTCCAGTATATTCAGCTTATTTTTAAAATTATTTATGGAATTTAAAACATTGATCTGATTATTAATAGCTAAATCTAGGCCTAGTTGTTCATTGCCTCCGCCAACTCTCGAAGTGTCAGCAAATCCCGTAGCAGCTAATTTTTGTGAGAGATCTAATAAAGATTGATTATTTTTTGTTTGCGCAGTTTCTATGAGAGCAGAAGCTAAAAATATAGGCAAATGAGAAATTAGAGATACTGCTTCATCATGCTCTTTTGGCGAAGCTTGGCAAATTTCGCAATCCATTGATTTTATCAGCTCGGAAATAGTTCTGACTGAATTTAAATCACTATTTTGTGTTGGGGTAATAATCCATTTTGCATTTTTAAAAAGACCTTCAAAACCTGAATCCACTCCTTTTTTTTCTGTGCCTGCCATTGGATGAGATCCAATAAAAAGAGGATGTGAATTTTCCCATGTATTTACAATTGGTTCTTTTACAGACCCTACATCAGTTAGTATTGATTCCTGAGGTATTGATGCTACTAATTGTTGCGACGGACTGATCAAATCTTTGATAGGCAATGCCAAAATTATTAGCTCACATTTTTTTAATAAGCTCAGATCACAGCTAACAAAATTTGCAAGTTTTTTATCCTTAGCTTTTTTTTCATTAAATTCATTATTTGCTATTCCATAAATTGTATGATTTAGACTTTGGAGTTTTAATCCTAAAGAACCACCAATTAATCCTAATCCTACTATTCCAATTTTCATAAATTAATTAATTCAAGACCCTTTTTTATTGATACCAATTTTTTGTATATTAGGTTCATAAATTTTGCATGTTTTTGAAATTAAATTAATTATAAATGCTTGAAATTTTAAGTCATCAATATTTGAAAAATTTTTTGAGAGATCAAAGTATTAATTGGGAGCACATATATTCTTTTGGGAGGATAGTTTCCAAATGTATTGAAAATGATTCTACCTACCTAATTAATTCAGAAATTTTCTCTAGCTATGATTGGTTACCTCCAATTTTGATTTCTTTATTTTTAAAAGAAGAGGATTCAACTTTTATTTTATCTAAAGAAAAAATCCAATATATAATCCAATTTCAGATTGATTTATTGAAAAATCTAGGTTTTAATTTTATTTTGAAAAATGATCAATTTATTTTTGCAAATCATCATGTTCACTTGATAACTATCCAAAATTTTCTTAATGATCCCAATTCTCGTAATCTTAGAAATCATCGAATAGTTTATTCAGGAATTGAGGATATAAAACAGGATTTAAAAAATCATTTTAGGATTTCATTACTTAAAAAGGATTGGACAAAAAATTTGAAAGAATTTGAATTAATCAATCAAAAATTTATAAAAATATATGATTCGTTGAAGAAAAAGTTCTTTTTGAGAAAGGTCTTAGGAAATAGTTATATCAGTTTAGATGAAAATGAAATTAGTTTCTTGTCAAACTTTTTTCATGAAAATTCTTTTTATTCTGATAAATTTTTAAGCGTTAACAAAGCATTATCTCAAGGTTGGGCATGCTGGGTAAAGTTAAACGATACAAATTTAGATTGGAATTTGTATTTACAGCCAATAGATGAACTTTTTCAAATTAAGGAATTTTTTTCAAATAATAAATTTGTTTTTTTATCAGCATTGAGAAAAGATAATTTTTTCCAAATGTATTTTAAAAAGCATAGTTTAGATATTGATTTGGTTATTAATTTTAAGAGTAATTTTGAAGAGAAAAAGATTTCTTTATATATACCCACTAAACAGTTGCTTCCTAATAATCCTCTTTTTACCAATTCAATCTTGGACAAATGCAAAAAGTTAATACTTTTTAGAAAGGGTTTAACTTTAGTGTTGTCTGATGATATTGATTTAAAAACTAATCTTGCTACAGAATTAGCTTCTACTTACGGGAAAAGAGTATTGCTAGAGACAATTCCCTCAGGTAGAAATGAAATCCTTTGCTCTAGTTTTGACTGGTGGATTATGAATTCTTATTTAATTCAAATTCCAGAACAAATTATCATTCCTTTACTTCCGATTCCGAATATGTCAGAACCCATTAATGCAATTACCGTCTCTCATAAAAAGAAGCTTTCTCAAGATTGGTTTAGAGAGTTTTTTCTTCCTCAAGCTAGAATTAAACTTGAAAGATCTATTTCTCCTTTAAGAAGAAATTCAGGTAAGTTAATAATCCTAGATGGAAGAGCAAATAAAAGAAACTGGGGAAGATTACTTTTGCAAAACATTCAACCCTCAAAACAAATTCACTATATGCTACCTTTTGATTAGGTTATGATTTTGTAAATAACTAAAGAAATATGGGAGAAGCAAAAAGACGCAAAACACTTGGTTTACCTCCAAAAAAAAATAATACTAAAACTCAAATTGATGAGTCTCCAAGATTATTTGAATGGCTTCCCTTTACACTCAATCAAAGAGATAAACTAATTAAATTAAGTATTAAGGCCAGTTGGTTTGGAATCGGAGGGTTAGTAATCTTATGGATTGTAGTGAGATTTATAGGCCCTGCTGCTGGGTGGTGGACTTTAGCTGATTCTTTATAAATCTAAGCTACTGTTTTTATATCATTAACAGCGATTGTATTAGCAGGACTGCTATTTAATGCTTTCATTGAATTAGAACTGACTTCAGTTCCTTCTGTTAATTTCTCTTTAACTATAGATTCTACTTTATTCCTGATTTCTAAGTTTTGATCAAGCCAAATAATTGTATTATCTCTTCCTTGCCCAATATTTTCTCCTTCATAACTATACCAAGCACCTCTCCTTATGATGATATTAGTCTCTTCTGCTAAATCTAATAAGCATCCTGTTGTACTAATACCTTTCCCAAAGAGAATATCAAATTCTGCAATTCTAAATGGTGGTGCAACTTTGTTTTTTGCTACTTTCACTTTTGCTCTTATGCCATATTCTTCAGTACCTCTTTTAAGAGTTTGAATTCTTCTGATATCAAGTCTTACTGAGGCGTAAAATTTTAATGCATTCCCTCCTGTGGTTGTTTCTGGATTGCCGTATGTAACGCCAATTTTTAGGCGTAATTGATTCAGGAATATTACCGTACATCCCGATTTGCCAATATTTCCTGTTATTTTCCTCATTGCTTGGCTCATTAGCCTTGCTTGGCTTCCAATTACGTGATCTCCCATCTCTCCTTCTATCTCGGCTCTTGGGGTTAGTGCTGCGACCGAGTCAACAACAACAAGATCTACCGCACTCGATCTTATAAGTTGGTCAACTATTTCTAGAGCCATTTCACCAGTATCTGGCTGTGAAACTAACAAATTTTCAACATCAACACCTAAAGAGGCCGCATAAACTGGATCGAGTGCATGCTCAGCATCTACAAATGCAGCTACTCCTCCATTTTTTTGGACTTCCGCTATCGCGTGAAGCGTTAATGTAGTTTTTCCTGAACTTTCTGGTCCGTAAACTTCTACTACTCTTCCTTTTGGATAGCCTCCTCCTAATGCTAAATCTAATGTGAGCGCTCCAGTAGATATTGTTTCTACTTTCATTCTTGAGGCGTCACCA
Source organism: Prochlorococcus sp. RS04 (assembly GCF_001989455.1). Taxonomy (NCBI): domain Bacteria; kingdom Bacillati; phylum Cyanobacteriota; class Cyanophyceae; order Synechococcales; family Prochlorococcaceae; genus Prochlorococcus; species Prochlorococcus sp. RS04. The sequence continues at coordinate 996,488 of NZ_CP018346.1, forward strand.
AGTCTCATTATTGAACCTCGTCCAAAATTTCTTTCTATTTGACCTAAGACAAGACTTAATGCCTTGTCTTTTTCTTTTGATTCAGTTTTTTTCTTTTCTTCAAGGCTCATTGTTTGATTTATTGGTTAAAGTTCTTGTAATTATTCTAAATTTGGAAATTTTTATTTAAACCAAACTTCATAAATACAAACTATAGTACATCTGTACTCTAGCTGATTATCTTTAAATTGCAACTAATTCTCCAAGGTTTCCTAATTTTAATAATTTGATTTCATTACTTAACTTATTTTTATCTGATTCTTTCAAATATCCCCAATCAGCTAGGAAGCATGGAATGTGAGAAGTTTCTGAATTTTGTTTAATATCGATTAGAGTTTTTTTTCTATCTTCTATAAATCCTAAAATTTCATAAGTTTGTGTAAGTTTTTCAGCTATTTTGATTTTTGTTCCTGATTCATAACCAAAAATAAATTCTGGAAAAATATTTAATTGTTTAAGAATTTTTTCTGCAAATATTTTACCTTTAGTAGTTATAACTCCAGTTTTTATTCCTCTTTTGCTTAATTCTTTCATAAAATTTATAATTTCAAAAAAAGGTTTATGTAAATTTACCCACGATTTAAAATCTTTATCAATTTGGTACTTGCGAGACTTATCTAACATTTTTTGTATATCTTCTGCTATCCAGGAATTTTCATTTAATATCCTCTGGCAATTTTGATGATAATTATTAATGAAATCATCTTTATTATCACTTTTTAATGGATTTTCTGTTTTTATAATTTCGTGAACAATTAGAATCATTTCCCAACCATATTTAACCCAAGGCCTAATTTCTTTGAAAGAATTTGGTACTCCTTGATAAAGTTTTTGATCAATAGTGATGTTGGGTGAATTTAAATATCTTTCACAGGCCAGCAAGGAGCTATGCCAATATTCTTCCATTCCATCAACTATTACTCCATCAAAATCAAATAGAAAAATTTTTTGAGAAGACACCAATTGAATATTAGAACTGGGCCGCTAGGATTCGAACCTAGGAATGTCGAGACCAAAACCCGATGCCTTACCACTTGGCGACGGCCCATTAAGTTTCCATTTTAATACATGAAAAGATTTTTTTCTATCCAAAAAATACAAATTTTTTATAAACATGGCGCTAGTTTTGAAAAATAAAAATATTATTTGAATGAGCTCGATTTCCATGGCTCTAGAAATTTCTGAGCTTTTTTGATCGCCAAACCCATTATTTCAGGATAGTCATAGAGTTTTTTGTTATTTTTGTGAGCAAATTCAATAAGGGGCTGCATAATTTTTCTTGCAGCACTTCCAAATGCTATTCCATCTGGGAGATTATTTGAATTCAACAATTCATGAGTTTTTTCATTTGTTCCTCCTGCTAATTGAATTAATCCTGGTGGAAGATCTGAACCGATTTTTTCAAACAATTTAACAGCATCTCTACTTGTTGTAAGAGCAAGATCTCCAGACATTGGCCTTCCATCTAGTTGCCAAATAAGGGGAATATCTAGCTCATTCAGAATTTCATATCTTTCCCAAAGAGCTTTCAAAAGATCTTCGGGCTCTTGGGTCCTTTTAAAAGATTGATTTAATCCACAACTAATAGATATCTTGTCTAATTTCATTCCAGAACTTTTAAGGATACTTACAACTTTTGTGAAAGAATCTAGGCGATTGATTTCTGTGTGAATTTCTACTGCATTAGGCCTTATTTTTTGAAGTGTTGATGCTAAATTATTTTTTGACAAATTATATTCATATTCACTAATTAGATTTAGAGGACAACTATTTAAACATCTTCCACATCCATAACATTTACTCTCTTTAATTCCAAAATTATCAATTGCAAAGGTGGGGCATACTTTTTCACATGGTCTTGGACAACTAGGGGGACATTTTAAAGGATCAAATTTTGCTTTTCGAAAGTGGATATCATTACCATCACTAATACTTATCATTAATCCAGGGGAGTTTTTAAAGACTTTTTTTGCCCAATCGATTCCTTTTTTTGCTGCATAAACTATAGATTCTTCTGCTGCAACATCTATGTAGTCAACACCAGCAGCAGTATAAATTGCACATAAATCTTCTATGGCAACAATATCTTCATTACTGGCACCACATATTAACTTAATCCATTTATCTTTTTTATTCTTGGTTTTAATCAAACAATTTAACTTTTAAATTCATCCAAAATATAATTACTTAATGATTTCCATTCAAGTTTTCTTGAACCCCCCATTTCAACAACTATTGTTAGTTTATTATCGTTAGTGCAAATCTCTATTAAGCTTTCTAATTCAGATTGAGATAATACTTGACCTTCTAATAACCAAAGTAATTTATTTTTATCATTTTCATTAAATAACTCAGAAGCTTGTGGGATAACTTGTTGAACTTCCCCAAGCGCTCCGTTTCTTCCAATACTTTGATGACCAAGGTGAGGTGGTCTAACGCCATGCAATTTAAGCAAAAAAACTTCTGGGTCTCCAAGCCCTCTTGCTGAAGTTATAAAAGTTTTAAAGCCTTTGGCCCTCATTCTCCTCAAAAGACGAGTTTCATAACCACCTTCAAGAGGAGCAAATATTGCGAGACATTTGTTAGTTTTTAAATCGTTATGAAACTTTTTCCCTGAGAGAAGTAATGGCATAAAAATTTCCTTTATTTCTATTTTATTTTATTTTATGGTACTTGATGATGTACAATTGTGATTCAGTGAATTTTTAAGCTCGCAAGCTAGCCAAGCCTCTGAAAATTTCACATTTTTTAGCGTTTCGTTAAAAAACTCAGGTGGGTTTATCCCGAGAGAAACTATCTATTATTTCAGATAAGTCTCAACCTTACTAATTGTTTTTTTATTAACTTCACCTTAATAACTGAAGGGTTTAGATAATTGAAAAATTATTACGAGCTAGCCTAATTTAGTCTTATGTCTATCGGAATTTTAGGAAAGAAATTGGGCATGTCCCAACTTTTCGATGATAAAGGTAATTCGGTACCAGTTACTCTTATAGAGGCAGGTCCGTGCCGCGTCACTCAATTGAAAACAACTGCTTTGGATGGTTATACCGCCGTTCAGATAGGTTATGGCTTGTCCAAAGAGAAGCATTTAAGCAAACCTGAAAAAGGACACTTATTGAAATCAGGTGAAGAACTTTTAAAGCATTTGAAAGAATATAGGGTTGAAGAAACTTCATCTTATGAAATCGGAAAACAAATAACTGTAAAAAACTTTGAGGTTGGTCAAAAAGTTGATATCAGTGGCAAATCTATGGGTAGAGGTTTTGCAGGTTACCAGAAAAGACATGGTTTTAGCAGAGGTCCTATGAGTCATGGTTCAAAAAATCATAGAGCACCAGGATCTACAGGAGCAGGAACAACTCCGGGTAGAATTTATCCAGGGAAAAGAATGGCAGGAAGATATGGAGGAAAACAGATAACTACCAAAGGATTGTTAGTTCTAAAAATTGATGATCAAAAGAATTTACTTGTAGTAAAGGGTTCTGTTCCAGGTAAGCCCGGCTCAATTGTCAACATTAAGCCAAATAATGTTGTAGGCAAAAAAGGAGGTGAAAAATCATGACAACACTTGAAACTTTAAAGTGGGATGGTAAAAAATCAGGCAAAGTTACTCTTGATTTAGCAGTTGCTAAAGAAACTTCTTCCGCAGACTTAATCCATAGAGCAGTCCTTAGACAGCTAGCAAATAAAAGACAAGGGACAGCATCAACTTTGACAAGATCAGAAGTGCGCGGGGGCGGCAGAAAGCCATACAAACAGAAAGGTACAGGAAGAGCTCGTCAAGGATCAATAAGGACACCCTTAAGACCAGGTGGCGGAATTATTTTTGGACCGAAGCCACGTTCTTACAATCTTGATATGAATCGTAAGGAACGTAGATTAGCTCTTAGAACAGCTCTTATGTCCAGAGTATCTGATATGAAGGCTGTTGAAGATTTTGGATCTACTTTAAAGCAGCCTAAAACAAGTGATATCATCAATGGCCTTACTCGATTAGGTATACAAAAAACTGAAAAAGTTTTGGTTATTCTTGATAGCCCTTCCGATATTATAAAAAAATCTATTAATAATATTGAGAAAGTAAAATTAATCGCCGCCGATCAATTAAATGTATTTGATATTCTCAATGCCAATAAATTGGTAATAGGTCAAACAGCGATAGATAAAATTCAGGAGGTTTATGCATCATGAGCAAATTATTCGATTCTCGTTTAGCCGATGTAATACGAAAGCCAGTTATTACTGAAAAAGCTACAAATGCACTAGATCTTAACCAATATACTTTCGAAGTAGATCATAGAGCGGCTAAACCACAAATAAAGGCAGCTATTGAAGCCTTGTTCAGTGTTAAAGTCATAGGTGTTAATACTATGAATCCTCCCAGGAGAACAAGAAGAGTCGGGAAATTTTCCGGTAAACGTTCTCAGGTCAAGAAGGCAATTGTACGTCTTGCTGAAGGAGACAAAATCCAACTATTTCCAGAATCTTAAGGAGTTTTAATCATGGCAATACGTAAATTTAAACCTTATACACCTGGCACTAGGCAGAGAGTAGTTACTGACTTTAGTGAAATCACAAGTGCAAAACCTGAAAGATCTCTAATAGTTTCAAAACATCGAGTTAAAGGCAGGAATAATCGTGGAGTTATCACTTGTCGTCATCGTGGAGGTGGTCACAAAAGGCAATATAGATTGGTCGACTTTAGAAGAGATAAAAGAAATATCAACGCTAAAGTTGCAGCTATACACTACGATCCTCATAGAAATGCAAGGTTGGCACTTTTATTTTACGAAGATGGAGAGAAAAGATATATTATCGCTCCAGCAGGAGTAAAAGTCGGACAAAATGTCATTTCTGGAGAAAGTGTTCCAATTGAAGATGGAAATGCCATGCCGCTTTCTGTTATGCCATTAGGATCTAGTGTTCATTGTGTTGAGTTATACGCAGGTAGGGGTGCTCAAATGGTTAGATCCGCAGGAGCTAGTGCTCAAGTTATGGCAAAAGAGGGAGATTATGTTGCTTTAAAACTCCCATCTACTGAGGTAAGACTTGTAAGAAAAGAATGCTACGCAACTCTTGGTGAAGTAGGTAATTCTGAAATAAGAAATACTAGCTTAGGTAAAGCAGGAAGAAGAAGATGGCTTGGAAGAAGGCCTCAAGTAAGAGGTAGTGTAATGAACCCATGTGATCATCCACATGGAGGAGGAGAGGGAAAAGCACCAATTGGTAGAGCAGGTCCAGTTACTCCATGGGGTAAGCCAGCTCTTGGACTAAAGACACGTAAAAAGAACAAACCAAGTAATAAATTAGTTGTTCGAAGACGTCGTCGCGTTTCTAAGAGGAGTAGAGGAGGAAGAGACTCTTGATCACTTCATTTATTATTTCAATTTCTATTACATAATCATGGGACGTTCACTAAAAAAAGGACCTTTTATAGCAGATAGCCTGCTCAAGAAGGTAGAAAAACAAAATACCGATAATGACAAGTCTGTTATTAAAACTTGGTCAAGATCCTCTACGATTTTACCTTTAATGATCGGTCACACAATCGCTGTACATAATGGCAAGACTCACATTCCAGTATTTATTACTGAACAAATGATTGGTCATAAACTAGGTGAATTTGCTCCTACACGCACTTACCGAGGTCATATAAGAGATAAGAAAGGAGCAAAATCATGACAAAAACACCTGAAACACCAAAAACAGCTATTGCTCATGGGAATTATGTTCGCGGATCAGCCTCTAAAGTGAGAAGAGTTTTGGATCAGATAAGGGGTAGATCTTATAGAGATGCATTGATTATGTTGGAATTTATGCCTTACAGATCTACAGACCCCATTACTAAAGTTCTAAGATCTGCTGTTGCTAATGCAGAACATAACCTTGGAATGGATCCATCTACCCTAGTTATTTCCTCTGCATGGGCTAATAGTGGTCCAGTAATGAAAAGGTATAGACCCAGAGCTCAAGGTCGAGCTTTTTCAATTAAAAAACAGACTTGCCACATCAGTATTTCTGTTGAGTCTGCTCCTACTCAAACTAATGCGGAGGTACAAAACTAATGGGACATAAAATACATCCTTCTGGACTAAGATTAGGAATTACACAAGAGCATCGCTCTAAGTGGTTTGCTACTTCTAAAACATATCCAATTCTTCTCCAAGAAGATTTTAAAATTCGTACCTTCATACAAAAAAAATATGGAGCAGCAGGAATTAGCGATGTCTTAATAGCAAGAAAAGCTGACCAACTGGAACTTGAATTAAAAACCGCAAGACCAGGAGTTATAGTTGGAAGACAAGGAAGTGGTATTGAAGAATTAAGATCTGGCATTCAAAAAACTATAGGTGATAGAACAAGGCAAGTCAGAATAAACGTTGTTGAAGTTGAACGCGTAGACGCTGATGCTTTTTTACTTGCTGAATATATTGCTCAACAACTAGAAAAAAGAGTCGCCTTCAGAAGAACTATTAGGATGGCCTTACAAAGAGCTCAAAGGGCTGGAGTTCTAGGTCTTAAAATTCAAGTAGGGGGTAGGTTGAATGGTGCTGAAATAGCTAGAACTGAATGGACTAGAGAAGGTAGAGTACCTTTACATACTTTGAGAGCTGAAATTGACTACGCAACACGTGAAGCTAATACAACTTACGGTGTTCTAGGTATTAAAGTTTGGGTTTTCAAAGGTGAAGTTCTTCCCAAAGAAGAACAAACTATCCCTGTGGGTGGGAGCCCTAAGAGGAAAGCTAGTAGAAGACCTCAGCAATTTGAGGATCGTTCAAATGAGAATTCATAGGAGGTATAAAAATGCTTAGTCCAAAACGTACTAAATTCCGTAAACAACATAGAGGCAGAATGAGGGGTGTAGCCTCAAAAGGTAATACTATTGCATTCGGTCAATTTGCTCTCCAAGCTCAAGATTGTGGCTGGGTAACTGCACGTCAGATTGAAGCAAGCAGAAGAGCTATGACTAGATATATCAAACGTGGCGGTCAAATCTGGATAAGAATATTTCCTGATAAACCCGTAACCATGAGACCTGCCGAAACCAGAATGGGTTCTGGTAAAGGTAATCCAGAGTTTTGGGTCGCAGTTGTAAAACCTGGAAGAATCCTTTTTGAAATGGGTGGTGAGGATATCACTGAGGAAACTGCAAAGGAAGCTATGCGTCTGGCTCAATACAAACTTCCTGTAAAAACTAAATTTATCTCAATTGATAAAAATCTAGAAAATTCCTCCCAAGAAAATACAAAAAATACTAAAAAATCTCAAGAGGAGGTTAAACAATGAAAAACTCAGAGTCACTTAAAGAATTTAAAAAATTAAATTCTGAAAAAATTACTGAAAAGATTGACCAATTACGAAAAGATCTTTTTGATTTGAGATTCAAGCAAGCAACAAGACAGCTCAATGAAACTCATAAATTTAAAATTATCAAGAAACAAGTTGCGCAATTACTCACTCTCAGTAAGAGTCAATCTGCTTCTAAAACAACTTCTGATTAATTATTAGTTATGGCACTTAAAGAAAGAATTGGTACTGTTGTCAGCGACAAAATGGATAAAACAGTTGTTGTTGCTGTTATTAACAGATATCCACATCCCACTTATAAAAAAATTGTAAGTAGAACTACTCGATATAAGGCGCATGATCCAGAAAATACATGCGTTTTAGGTGATCGAGTTAAAATTAGAGAAACTAGACCACTTAGTGCTCAAAAAAGATGGGCAATAGAAGAGATTCTCAATAAAACAAGTCAGGCTAAGGAGGTTAAAAAATGATTCAACAAGAAACTTATTTAACAGTTGCCGATAATAGCGGAGCAAAAAGACTCCAATGCATTAGGGTTTTAGGTTCTAATAGAAGGTATGCACATGTCGGGGATGTAATCGTAGCAACTGTAAAAGATGCTCTTCCTAACATGGGAGTTAAGAAATCTGAAGTTGTTAAAGCTGTTATCGTCAGAACTAAAGCAACATTAAGAAGAAATACTGGTAATTCAATCAGATTTGATGACAATGCGGCAGTATTGATTAATGAAGATAAGAATCCAAAAGGTACTAGAGTCTTTGGTCCTGTAGCTAGAGAACTGCGGGATAAAAATTATACAAAGATTGTTTCTCTTGCTCCGGAGGTGATTTAAATGTTGGATTCATTAAAGCAAAAGAAAAATTTCCAGAGAATAAAAATGAGAATCAAAACTGGAGATTTAGTAAAAGTAATTAATGGCAAGGATAAAGGAAAAACTGGTGAAGTTTTAAAAACTATCCCTCTTGAAAATAGAGTAGTTGTAAAGGGAATTAACCTTAGGACAAAACATGTAAAACCAACTCAGGAAGGGGAAACTGGAAGAATTCTTACAGAAGAAGCATCTTTACATGCATCAAATGTAATGTTTTTTTCAAAGGATAAAAATCTTACAAGTAAGATTGAATACTTTATTGATAAAGAGGGGGTTAAGAAAAGAAGATTGAAGAAAACTGGTGAAGTAATTGATTAATTTTTCATCAGAAACCAGATTTCAACTTTTTCTAATTTATCAATTCTGACAAAGACCAGAATTAACAAAAAATTATGACTCTAAAAAATCGCTACAAAGAATCAATAAGACCAAAACTTTTAAAGGACCTTGGTCTTAAAAATATTCATCAAGTACCTAAAGTTGTCAAAGTCAACGTTAACAGAGGTCTTGGTGAAGCAGCTTCGAATTCGAAAGCTCTTGAAGCCTCTTTAAATGAAATGGCAACAATTACAGGACAAAAGGCTTTAGTAACTAGGGCCAAAAAAGCTATCGCGGGTTTTAAAATTCGTGAAGGTATGCCAATTGGTTGTACTGTAACTTTGAGAGGAGACAGGATGTATTCTTTTTTGGAGAGATTTATAAATCTAGCTTTACCAAGAATAAGAGACTTTAGAGGAGTTAATCCAAAAAGTTTTGATGGGAGAGGTAATTACACCGTTGGCGTGAAAGAGCAATTGATTTTTCCTGAAATCTCTTTTGATAAAATAGATTCAATAAGAGGTATGGATATAACTATTGTCACTAGTGCAAAATCAGATCAAGAAGGTAAAGCTCTTTTGCAGGAGTTAGGAATGCCTTTTAGTAAGAATTAATTTAAAACTATGTCAAATCACGATCCTATTTCCGATATGCTTACTCGAATTAGAAATGCGAGTCAAAAAAAGCATACAACCACAACAATCCCAGGTTCAAAAATGTCCTTAAGTATCGCCAAAGTACTCCAGAAAGAGGGTTTCATTTCTGATATTAATGAGGAAGGTGAAGGTTATAAATCACAAATAATACTTGGCCTTAAATATAGTGGAAAAAACAAATTTCCTACTATTCGATCTATGCAAAGAGTTAGTAAACCTGGTTTGAGAATTTATAAAAATACTAGAGGTTTACCAAAAGTTCTTGGAGGTCTTGGAGTTGCCATAATATCAACTTCTAAAGGCGTTATGAGTGATCGCGATGCTAGAAAGCAAGGCATTGGCGGCGAAGTCCTCTGCTATGTTTATTAAGGAGAATTAATCATGTCAAGAATCGGAAAAACACCAGTACTTATTCCAGAGAAAGTTACAGTTGATTTTGATGGATTAACAGTTACAGTTAAGGGCCCAAAGGGTGAGTTAAAACGTCTCATGCCTGAGGGAGTTAGTTTTGATAAGAAAGATAATACTGTTGTCGTAAGTCCTACCACAACCAAAATACATTCAAGGCAGAGACATGGTTTATGTAGAGCTTTAATTGCAAATATGGTTGAAGGGGTTACTCAAGGCTTTTCAAAAAAACTAGAAATTGTAGGCGTTGGATCAAGAGCACAAGTAAAAGGTAAAAATCTAGTTGTAAGTGCAGGATATAGTCATCCTGTAGAAATGATCCCCCCTGATGGTATAACATACAAAGTTGAGAGTAATACAAACGTTACCGTATCTGGAATTGATAAGGAAATTGTTGGCAATGAAGCAGCAAAAATCAGATCAATTAGACCTCCAGAGCCATATAAAGGTAAAGGAATTAAATATCATGATGAGAGAATTCTCAGAAAAGCTGGTAAATCTGGCAAAAAATAATTCCAATTAAAAAAATGACCAAACTTTCCAGGAAATTACAAACCCAAAAAAGACATAGAAGATTAAGGAGAATCTTAATTGGAGACGCAACTCGTCCAAGATTGTCTGTTTTTCGCTCTAATAACCATATTTATGCTCAGGTTATAGATGATAGCGCTCAAACAACTATTTGCTCAGCTTCAACTGTTGATAAAGAACTAAGAGAAAAATCCGAGAAATTACCTTCTGATTGTAATTCCTCTTCTATTGTTGGAAAATTATTAGCAAAAAGAGCGATAAAAAAAGGTATTAAGCAAGTAATTTTTGACCGTGGAGGTAATTTATATCACGGCAGAGTAAAGGCACTTGCAGATGCTGCTCGAGAAGCCGGCCTAGAATTCTAACTTTTAATTTTTTACTATGACTGACACTCCAACAAAACAAGAAATTCAATCCAAGAACGATAATGTTCCTGCAGCTACGCCCGTAGAACAAAAAAAGAATAATCGTAATGATCGAAAAAGAAATAGAAGAGGTGATTCAAAAAATCTAGAGAGAGATTCTGATTGGCAAGAAAGAGTTGTTCAAATTCGACGCGTTTCTAAGACTGTTAAGGGTGGAAAAAAAATGAGTTTTAGAGCAATTGTTGTAGTAGGTAATGAAAAAGGTCAAGTTGGAGTTGGAGTTGGCAAAGCAGGGGATGTTATTGGTGCGGTTAGAAAGGGAGTTTCAGATGGTAAAAAGAATCTTGTAAGGGTTCCCTTAACCCCAAATAATTCAATACCGACTTTATCTTTAGGTCGAGATGGTGCGGCTAATGTTCTAATCAGACCAGCTGCCCCAGGTACAGGAGTAATTGCTGGTGGTTCAATAAGAACAGTTCTAGAATTAGCTGGCATAAAAAATGTTTTAGCAAAAAGATTGGGTAGTAAAACACCTTTGAATAATGCTAGAGCTGCTATGGTAGCTCTCTCTCAATTAAGAACACACAAATCTGCCTCTAGGGAGAGAGGCATCTCACTTGAACAGCTCTATTCTTAAAATTATGACTTCAACATTAAATTCACTTAAATCAAACTCTGGCTCGAGAAAGAAAAAATTAAGAAAGGGTAGAGGAATTGCAGCAGGTCAGGGTGCATCATGTGGTTTTGGAATGAGAGGACAAAAGTCACGTTCTGGAAGACCTACACGTCCAGGTTTTGAAGGTGGCCAAATGCCCTTATATAGAAGAGTTCCCAAATTAAAGCACTTTGAAATAATTAATCAAAAGAACTTTTCCATAATAAATTTAGAAAAATTAAATGATTTCAAAGATAACGATACAGTTAACCTTGACTCTCTAGTTAAGAAAGGATTGATCTTCAAGCCTAAATTTCCTTTAAAAATCCTTGGTAATGGAAAAATTAATGTAAAGCTAAAAGTCCAAGCTCATGCATTTACAAAAGTTGCAAAACAAAAAATTGAGGACGCAGGTGGATCCTGCGAGCTTATAAATAATTAATAAATTTACTAAAAATTTAGGTAAACCTTAAAATGTTTGTCAACAAAAGTAGAAATCCTAGCGCTTCTGAAATACTTTCCCAATTATTTTTAAATAAAGAGTTAAGGAGTAGAGTTTTAACTACTTTAGGTCTGCTCCTTTTAGTAAGACTTGGTATATATATCCCTATGCCTGGTATTGATAGGGTCGCTTTTAAAAGTTTTATAGATCAAGGGGGGCAATTAATAGGTTTTTTAGATATTTTTACTGGAGGAGGAATTTCAACCTTAGGAATATTCGCATTAGGCATACTTCCCTTTATTAACGCATCAATTATTATTCAGCTTCTCACAGCTTCATTGCCTGTGCTTGAAGATCTACAAAAAAATGAAGGAGAAGCGGGGAGAAGAAAAATTGCTCAAATAACTAGATATGTTTCATTAGGATGGGGTTTTTTGCAAAGTATAATTTTTTCCTTAATTCTTAGACAATATGCTATTGAGGGGATAAGTGAAACTACATTTGTCTTGCAAACCTCCATTGCCTTAGTTACTGGCTCAATGTTAGTAATGTGGTTTAGTGAAATTATTACGGAAAAAGGGATAGGTCAAGGTGCTTCACTGGTAATTTTTTTGAATATTGTTTCGACTTTACCTAAGGCTCTAAGTTCAACCATTGAAAAAGCTCAAACCGGCGATAGAGGAGATGTTTTAGGTATAGCAGTTTTACTTGGAGTATTTTTACTGACAATTGTTGGGATCATTTTTGTCCAAGAGGGAGCAAGACGCATTCCTATTGTTAGTGCAAAAAGGCAGATAGGAAGTTCAACACTACTTCCTACAAGGCAAAGTTATTTACCTTTGAAATTAAATGCAGGAGGAGTCATGCCCATAATATTCGCATCTGCTTTAATCTTTTTACCTATAACTATTGCAAATGTTACGGGTAATCCAGTCTTAATAAAGTTAGCCAGTAGTTTAAATCCTGGATCTTCTAATCCATGGCCATATGCTCTTACATTCTTCTCCTTGATTTTGGGGTTCTCCTATTTTTATGCATCTCTTACTATCAATCCAGTTGATGTAGCTTCAAATTTAAAGAAAGGAGGAGTAGCGATTCCAGGAGTTAGACCTGGAACAAATACAGCCAACTACCTATCAGGTATACAAAATAGGTTGACTTTATTGGGAGGATTATTTCTGGGTTCAGTAGCTATAATCCCAGCTGCAGTAGAAAGAGCTACTAATGTGCAGACCTTTCAAGGTTTAGGAGCAACTTCATTGCTTATTCTTGTGGGTGTTGCTATTGATACTGCTAAGCAAATTCAAACTTATGTTATTTCACAAAGGTATGAGGGACTAATTAACAATTAATGAAGAAACATATACTATTTTTAGGTGCTCCTGGAGCAGGGAAAGGGACTCAAGCGGAATTGCTTAGTCAAACTAATTCTTATTTACACCTTTCTACTGGTGAATTATTAAGAAAAGAAATCGAAATGAATAGTGCCCTTGGTATTCAGGTAAAGGATATTATGAATCGAGGGGAACTTGTTAGTGATGAACTCGTATTAAAGATAGTAAGACAAAATTTACTCAAGGATAACAAAGGTTGGATTCTAGATGGTTACCCAAGAAATTTATCTCAAGCAAATTCATTGAATGAAGTCTTAAATGAAATAAATCAACCTTTGGAATTAGTTTTTTATTTAGATATCCCTGAAGAAGTACTAATTAAGCGTTTGCTTTTGAGAGGTAGAAAAGATGATACGGAAGAGACAATTAAAACAAGAGTTGACATTTATAAAAAAACTACAGAACCATTGATTCGATATTTTAAAGATCTCTCATTGTTAGAATATATTGATGCTGATAGAGATTTAAAAACCATTTCCTCTGATATCAAACTAAAAATGGCTTGATGATGATGTAGAATATAGTATTAACGTTTTATTTGTTAAACCCCTATGAAGGTCAGATCTTCAGTCAAAAAAATTAGCCCTGACGATCAGATCGTGAGGAGAAGAGGTAAAATCTATGTTATTAACAAGAAAAGACCTCGCAATAAACAGCGTCAGGGTTAAATTTTAACCCTTAAATTCAAACTTTTACTTATTCAAAAAACGTGGCCAGGATTGCAGGAATTGACATACCTCGCGAAAAGCGAGTTGAAATTGCACTTACATACGTCTATGGAATTGGTTTAACGAGATCGAAGCTAATTCTTGCTAATACGGGTGTAAACCCAGATACTCGTGTCAAAGACCTTTCAGATTCTGATGTGCAAAAACTAAGAGGTGCCACAGAAGATTTCACTTTAGAAGGGGATTTGAGAAGAAAAGAGGGAATGGCTTTAAAACGTCTACAAGATATAGGGTGTGTAAGAGGAAGAAGACATAGAATGAGTCTTCCAGTAAGGGGTCAAAGAACTAGAACCAATGCAAGAACAAGACGGGGTTCTAGGAAAACAGTTGCTGGAAGAAAAAAATAAATAACTAAATCTATTTACAAATTGAAGTATTAACTTAAAACATCATGGCAGCTACAGTAAAAAAAACAGGTTCAAAGAAATCTAAACGTAATGTACCTAATGGTGTGGTACACATCCAAAGCACATTTAATAATACTATCGTCTCAATTACTGATACCTCTGGTCATGTAATTTCTTGGTCTTCTGCTGGCGCAAGTGGATTTAAAGGAGCTAGGAAAGGTACCCCATTTGCTGCGCAAACAGCTGCCGAAGCTGCAGCTAGAAGAGCACTCGATCAAGGTATGAGACAAATAGAAGTACTAGTTAGAGGGCCTGGCGCAGGTAGGGAAACGGCCATAAGAGCTTTACAAGTGGCCGGATTAGAAATAACTCTAATAAGAGATGTCACTCCATTACCTCATAATGGATGTAGAAGACCTAAACGAAGACGCGTTTAGGTCTTAACCATTCTCAACCCCCCCCCAAAAAACTCTTAACCTCATTATTTTCCGTGTTGCAATACCAGATTGACAGAATCGACCATCAAATAGCAGATGATCGCTCCCAAACAGGAACTTTTTTAATTGGCCCACTAGAAAGGGGACAAGCTACAACTTTGGGTAATTCCCTTAGAAGAGTCCTTATGGGAGGACTTGAAGGGAGTGCAGTTACTGCAGTAAGAATAGCAGGAATTAATCATGAATATGCCACTATTCCTGGAGTTAGAGAAGACGTTTTAGATATTCTTCTTAATTGCAAGCAACTATCAATAAATAGTTCAAATCCAGAGCTAGAAATCGGCAGGTTAGTAGCGAATGGTCCAATGGAGGTGAAGGCAAATGACATCCAATTCTCTTCTCAAGTTGAAATTGTTGATGGTGAAAAACCCATTGCGACTATCCAGGAGGGTCATAACTTAGAGTTGGAAATCCATGTTGAAAGAGGTGTTGGATATAGACCCGTAGACCGCAAGAGTGAAGAAACAACTGCAATTGATTTACTTCAAATAGATGCTGTATTTATGCCAGTGAAGAGAGTTAATTTTACGATTGATGAAACTGCTGTAGCAGAAGGCGGAACGGGAAGAGAAAGATTAAAAATGGAAGTCGTAACAGATGGCTCAACAAGTCCTGACGATGCTATTGCTGAAGCTGCAAATCAGTTAATAGAACTTTTTCAACCCCTTGCTACTGTCACAATGGTTGAGGAAATTCCTGAAGAACCTGAACCATCTCCTGAAGCTCAAATTCCTCTAGAGGAACTAAACTTGTCCGTTAGAGCATATAATTGTTTGAAAAGGGCGCAAGTTAACTCAGTTTCAGATTTAATGGGCTTCAGTTATGAAGATCTTCTTGAAATTAAGAACTTTGGCTCTAAATCTGCTGATGAGGTTATTGAGGCTCTTGAGCGCATCGGCATTTCTATTCCACAAAGCAGAACATCTGTTTAACAATTTTAAAGATTATGAGACACCAACTTAGAATTCCATTATTAAGTAAACCTGCTGACCAGAGGAAAGCACTTCTAAGAGGTTTAACTACTCAATTAATTAGGGAAGGTAGAGTAACTACAACAAAAGCTCGTGCTAAAGCTTTAAGAAATGAAGCTGAAAGAATGATTTCACTCGCTAAAGATGGAAGTTTGGCCTCTAGGAGAAGGGCTATTGGATATATTTATGATAAAAAGTTAGTTCATTCATTATTTGAAAAAGCAAAGGAAAGATATGGAGACAGAGATGGTGGTTATACACGCATAGTAAGAACTGTATCTAGAAAAGGTGATAACGCTCAGATGGCCATAATCGAGCTTGTTTAAGTTTGTTAATTAAAGGGGCTTTTACTAAAGAATAACTTTTGAAAAGGGTAGCTTTACTAGTCCAATATGACGGAACTCATTATTCAGGTTGGCAAAAACAAAAAAATGCAACTACTGTTCAAGAAATTTTAGACAGATCTCTTTTAAAGATTACGAATCATACAGTAAAGACTTTTGCAGCAGGTAGGACTGATGCTGGGGTTCATGCATCAGGTCAAGTAGTACACTTTGATGTTGATTGTGTTGTTCCAGGAAATAGTTATTCTGATATCTTAAATAGTCTCTTACCCTCATCAATTAGGATCTTGGAATCAGTTGAAGTAAAAGATAGTTGGCATGCATGCTATTCAGTAATGTATAGACATTATCGATATGTCATTAATAACAGTAAATTTCCAAACTTGTTCATCAATAATTGGTCATGGCATAGATATCAAAAAGTCTTAGATGAAGTTTTAATGTTAAATGCATCCAAGAAAATGATTGGAGAACATGATTTTTTTGCTTTTCAGAAAAGTGGTAGTAGTAGAACAAATTCAATTACAAAAATAAAAAATATAGATATTAAAAGAGTTGAAGATTTGATTTTTGTTGATATTAAAGCTACTGGTTTTCTATATGGAATGGTCCGCTTAATTATTGGTCAACTAGTTTTAGTTGGAGAAAACAAAATATCGCCAGAAATTTTTACAGATAGATGGGTAAACAAAAAGAAAAATGATGTTAAAGAATCTGCTCCAGCTAAGGGGTTATGTTTTGTAAATGCTGTTTATGAAGAAAATGTTTTTAAAAAGATTAATAACAATGATCTTTTCCCTGTATTTTTAATTAAGGGTTTTTCTTAAGTAAGTTTTAATTAAGAGAATTTTTTGTGTAAATCATTCAAAACTGTTGTTTAATATTCCTTCAATAATGTAGAATTTAAGACTAATTAAAATTTATTTGCAGAAATTTGGTAAATGAATAAAACAATTACTCCATCTTTAGAAACAATTGAAAGAAATTGGTTTTTAGTTGACGCAAAAGATAAGACGCTTGGTAGACTTGCTACAGAAATCGCAACTGTATTGAGAGGTAAGAATAAACCAACATTTACACCTCATCTAGATACTGGAGATTTTGTCATTGTAGTAAATGCCGAGAAAGTTGAGGTAACAGGCAAAAAAGCATCACAAAAATTGTACAGGAGACATTCTGGAAGACCAGGAGGAATGAAAATTGAAAAATTTGAGTCTTTAAAAGAAAGAATTCCTGAAAGAATAATCGAGCAAGCTGTTAAGGGCATGCTGCCTCATAATTCTTTAGGAAGACAGCAGCTTAAAAAACTAAAAGTTTATAAAGGTGCTGATCATCCTCATGCTGCTCAGAATCCTGTATTATTAAATAGTTAATTTATCAAAATGAATAGTCAAATAAAAAACAAAGCTGTGTATTGGGGAACTGGAAGAAGAAAAACTTCAGTAGCTAGAGTTCGCTTGATTCCAGGTAATGGACTTATAAAAATTAATGGTCGTTCTGGAGATGATTATTTAAACTTTAATCCCCTGCACTTAAATTCAATAAAAGCACCTTTGCAAACATTAGGCCTTGAAAATTCTTATGATATTTTGGTAAATGTCTTTGGTGGTGGATTGACTGGCCAGGCAGATGCTATAAAGCAAGGTGCAGCAAGGGCACTTTGTGAATTATCTCCTGACAATAGGAAACCGCTAAAAACTGAAGGCCATCTGAGTAGAGATCCTAGAGCTAAGGAAAGAAGAAAATATGGTCTTAAAAAAGCAAGAAAAGCTCCTCAATTCTCTAAACGTTAAAGGAATTTAAATTATGCCAAAATCAGAAATTCATCCAAAATGGTATCCAGATGCAAAAGTTATTTGTAATGGAGAAGTTGTAATGACTACTGGCTCAACCCAGCCTGAATTACATGTTGATGTTTGGAGTGGAAATCATCCCTTCTTCACCGGAACTCAAAAGATTCTTGATACAGAAGGTAGGGTTGATAGGTTTATGAAAAAATATGGAATGGGTTCAGCTAATTCAGCCACATCAAAAGATCAAAAAGAAAAAAAAGATTCTAAAAAATAGAATTTTCAAAATTAAGCATAATTTCAATTGGAATACTCAACATTAATTGCAAGGTTGAAAACTGCTTCAGAAAGTTTTGAAAATTTGGAAGTGCAACTTGCAGATCCTGATATAGCTAATGATCCAAAAAAATTAGAATCAATCGCAAGAGAAAGGTCAAAATTAGAACCTTTGGTGATTGATTTTAATAAGTTGCTTGATACTGATAAAGAAATCGAAGATTCAAAAAATCTATTAAAGGAGAATAGAAATGATAAAGAAATGGAATCTTTGATAAATGAGGAGTTAATAACTCTAGAGGAATCTAAGAATGAACTGATTCAAAAAACCACAATCGCCTTGTTGCCAAAAGACCCAAGAGATGAAAGAAGTGTAATGTTAGAAATCAGAGCCGGTGCTGGAGGTAATGAGGCTTGTATCTGGGCGGGCGATTTAGCAAGAATGTATGAAAGATATGGACAAAAAATTGGATGGTCTGTAAAACCTGTTAGTGCTTCCGAGTCAGATATGGGTGGATTTAAGGAGTTAGTTATCTCCGTTAAAGGAGATTCTGTATATAGTCAACTTAAATTTGAGGCTGGTGTACATAGAGTCCAAAGAGTTCCAGCTACTGAATCTCAAGGTAGAGTTCACACCTCTACTGCTACAGTTGCAGTTATGCCTGAGGCTGATCCTGTTGAAGTTAAAATTGATCCAACAGATCTAGAGGTTGGAACAGCAAGATCAGGAGGTGCAGGGGGACAAAATGTTAATAAGGTAGAAACAGCTATTGATCTTCTCCACAAGCCTACAGGAATAAGAGTTTTTTGTACTCAAGAGAGATCACAATTGCAAAATCGCGAACGAGCAATGGAAATTTTAAGAGCTAAATTGTATGAAATTCAATTAAAAGAAGCCAATGCAAAAGAGAGATCACAAAGGCTTTCCCAGGTTGGAACAGGCGATAGAAGTGAAAAAATCAGAACTTATAATTTTAAAGATAACAGGACAACTGATCATAGATTAGGTTCCAATTTTTCTCTTGAGCCAATTCTTGCTGGTCAATTAGAAGAAGTGATTAATGCATGCATAGCTCAAGAACAAAAAAGAATGATGGAAGATTTTAATAAAGAAGTAAATTAAGATTTTTTTATTAGATTGCAACCCCTATTACGTATTTACTCCATTCTTTATGCTTGCCAGAGTCAATTTGTCTTGTAGCTTCAAAATTTAGATTACTTAATGGACGATAAGGCCTGCGTTTTAAGGGCATATTCGCCTCTTCGGGAGTTCGATTACCTTTTTGTACATTACATCTTAGACATGCTGTAGTAACATTTTCCCAGTTATCTGTTCCACCTCGGCTTCTCGGTAAAACATGATCTATTGATAGGTCACTACCCCTATAGTTACAGTATTGGCAAGAATTATTATCTCTCAGAAGAATATTTTTTCTTGTTAAAGAAACCTCTCTAAAAGGAACTTTGACGTAGTAACGAAGTCTTATAACTGTCGGCAACTTTTTCCCACTATGAATTGAATATGTTTTATCTTCCTCTAAGCTTTCTGCTTTACCTTTAATCATCAAAATTACTGCTCTTCGCCATGAAGTGATGTTTAAAGGTTCATAAGAGGCATTTAAAACTAGAGTCTGGCCCATGCCAAAATACAATTTACATGTCATGCTAACTGTATATTTCAATAAGCGCATATATTTGTGCAAAGTTAATGCAAAATAGGCAAACAAATCAGTTACTTAAATTTGACAAATTTCCAAATTTTGAAAAAGATATAGATTTTAAACAAAGAGCATGGATTGAAGTTAAAGGTAAAGCAATAGAAACAAACGTTAGACAGTTAAGATCAAAATTAAGTAAAAATTGTCAATTTATGGCAGTCGTTAAAGCTGATGGATATGGACATGATGCGGAATTAGTATCACAGTATGCTATCAAAGGTGGAGCATCTCAATTAGGTGTTGCCACATTAAATGAAGGCATTAAGCTACGTTCTTCTGGAGTTAAAAAACCAATACTTATCCTCGGAAATCTTTATACGAAAAGGGATCTTATTAT
The DNA here is from genome assembly GCF_001989455.1 of Prochlorococcus sp. RS04. Taxonomy (NCBI): domain Bacteria; kingdom Bacillati; phylum Cyanobacteriota; class Cyanophyceae; order Synechococcales; family Prochlorococcaceae; genus Prochlorococcus; species Prochlorococcus sp. RS04. The sequence continues at coordinate 1,016,489 of NZ_CP018346.1, forward strand.
ATGTTTTAAAAATGATCTTATGCCAACTATCAGTAGTATAAGAGAATGTTTAATTTGCAATAACATTGGTAAGCACTTTGGATCGAAATTTCCTTTACACCTTAAAGTTGATACCGGAATGTCAAGATTAGGATTTGAATACGATAAATTTGTTCAGCAATTTGAAAAAATAAAATCTTTTGAGAACATTTTAATAAAAGGAATATATAGTCATTTATCCTCTGCAGATGAACTCAACTCATTAGATCCAAAAAGTATTACACAATTACAAAGGATGAAGTTTCAGGAATTATTAAAGCAAATTAATGTTTATAGAAATAAAAATATCAAGATTCATTTGGCTAATTCAGCGGCAATGCTTCTTGATAAAAATTTCCATTTTCATATGGTACGTATTGGATTATCTATGTATGGATATAAACCTTTATCAAAATCAAATAAAAATTTATTGCTTAAACCAGCTCTATCTTTGAAGGTTAAAGTAGCTTTTATTAGAACTATTGATAAAGGTGTAAGTGTAAGTTACGGAGGTAAATTTGTAAGTTATAGAAAAACTAAATTAGCTGTATTAAGTATTGGTTATGCAGATGGAGTACCAAGAAATCTTTCAGGCAAGATAAACGTTATTCATAATAATAAATTTTATCCTCAAGTTGGATCTATAACTATGGATCAAATGATGATAGACATAACAGATTCGAATGAAATTAAAGTTGGCAGTACAATGGTATTACTAGGATCTGTTGGAGATAAAACAATTTCTCCTCTTGATTGGGCTAGAGAATCTAATACTATTCCTTGGGAAATTCTTTGTTCTTTTAAAAATAGATTACCGAAAGTTAGAGTTGATTAGACATTTCGATTAAATAAAAAATTTTGAATATTTGCATAAAAATTGATAATGTATAAGAACTGGAGAGGTGGCTGAGTGGTTGAAAGCGGCTCCCTGCTAAGGAGTTACAGGAGGTAACTTTTGTCGAGGGTTCGAATCCCTCCCTCTCCGTGATTTATTTTGAAGATTTTTAATTAATATTTGTTTTAAAACGAGTCAAGATCAATATCTTCTAAGTCATAAATAGAATTTAAAATCAAGTCAGCGCCTGCATTTCTAAGATTTGTTTCGTAAGAATTACGTTCTTTTAATCGAGAATTTAAATGTAAATGAGGGGGAGCTATTCCGATACTTATGAATTTCTGAGATGGTATTTCCTTTCTAGCGTTTATAACTGTATTTATATCTGCAATAGTATCTCCTACATATGCAATGGGAATATTTGATTCACCAATTTTATCTCCAATAAGCTTTTTTGATAAGTTAATAAAACCTTTAGGATCAGGCTTATCAGGGGCATCTCCCATAGATATTAATGGTGGTGATTTTAGTCCAAGTCTTTTTTCTAAAACAAATTTTGCAGAAGCAGACTCTGCACCACTAACAAAGCCCCAGATTATTCCATTATCTTGAATTAAATCAAAAAACTTTTTATCAACTAATAACTCCTCATTTGTTATGTAACCCGACCAGTATTTACTATCTTTACTTGGATCTACACCAAAGTAAAACTTTTCAAAACATTTTACTATCTCCTCTCTTGGAGGAATTTTAAGTTTTAAGTTTTCTTTTTTTATGCATCTTTTTATAAGTTCTAAACTTAAATCCCAATCATTATTCCAGATCCCTTCATTTTTGGCATTATCAATATCTATATAACTTGGCTCCCATCCGGTAAATTTGCAGACAGTTTTTTTTAATGAAAGTCTGTAACTATTCTCTACGCTGCGGATTACCCCATCAATGTCAAACAAAATTAAACCAATATTTTTCAATTAATTTTCTTACATCATTATTATAAAAGATTAGTATTCTTATAAAGAAAAAGCAAAGAAAAACATTCTATTTATAAAAATTATGGATTAGCGAAACTTAATTTTGTAAATATCCTCTGGGAGTAAGAAATATTTCGTCAACTAAGGTTGTTTGAGAATTGCCAATAATAATGATTGATAACATATCAATCTCTTTAAAAGGAATGGTATTTAAAGTAAAATATTTTTTGGTTTGATTTTCTCTACCTACTTGTCTAGCTAATAAAACTGGAGTATTTCCATGCCTAGATTGTAAACATATATCTATTACACTTTTAAGCTGCCAATTTCTCTCAATGGATTGAGGATTAAATAAAGCTATTACAAAGTCGCCCATAAGAGCTCCTTTAATTCTTTTTTCTATTAAAGGCCATGGAGTTAATTTATCGCTTAAGCTTACTGAACAAAAGTCATTCATTAGTGGTGCTCCACTAATTGCAGCAGCTAATTGAACACTACTTATACCTGGATGTACTTCAAAGTAAGGTCTATATTCTTTTTTGATTTTTTGTAGTAATTCTAAAAGTAAACCTGCCATTCCATAAAACCCGGATTCACCTGACGAAATTAAAGCCACTTTTATTCCTTCTTCAGCCAGTTTAATTGCTTTACTGCATCTCTCTTTTTCCTCAGTAAGTTTACTTTCAATTAAAACCTGATCATTCCTTTTTAAGGGTTTTATTAAATCTAAATACATTTTGTATCCAATCCAAACAGTACATCTTGAAAGTGCTTTCCTTGCATTATTGGTTAGGAAGGAGATATCACCTGGCCCACTTCCAATAATATGGATCTCACCATGGGTTGGATTATATTGATTTTTTGATTCTGCGATAGCGATAGTTACTGCCCCAGATTGATTTTTGAAAATTCTTTTTTCTTCTAATAATTTTGATTCTTCTCCTGCTGCGAGTAAGCAAGAGGCTTCTGCTACGGAAGGTGTACCAATTTCCTTTTGCACGACATTTGATGGATTTGGAACAATTATTGTTGAAAGATCTTTTTTATTAAAAAACTTTATAGGCAAGTTTTTTTCTTCAGAAAGTTCTAAAATTCCTTTCTCATCTTTTTTTATATCTATAGTTGCAAATCCCGCAATTGATTGCTGCGATAAATTTCCTGACTCCAAAAGATTATTTAAAGAATTTGCTATTAATTCTTTGCTTGTATTTCTTTCACATCCAATACCAATCCATAATACAGGCGGGTGCCAAGTTGTTCCATGATTTTCGAATATACTCACATAAAATGTTGAATCTGGTTTTTCATTTTCTTTTTTATCAATTTGATTAATAATCTCAGCTGATTCTGAAGTTTTCCATAAATTATTACCAGATAATTGTTTGCAAAATATTTCTTCGTTTTTAGCTTGTTTAATTACTAGTTTTGACCAATCGTTTATTTCGCCAGACCTTTTCCACCCCCATTGATTTCCAAATGCATCAAGATTTAAGAGGCTTTGATCATTGGAATTATTAGTTTCTATAATTTCGCCACCAAGTAAATTAGCAATTTGACATGAAATATTTTGCGTATTTGACTGATGTAAGCCAATTAATGGAACTATCTTGGAACATTTGTTATCTATAACTATTACTCCTGGATCTTGATCTTTAGAGGTTAAAAATGGATTTATTATGCGTATTGATGCAGCAATTGAGCCTATAAAAATTATTAAATCTGTCTTCGGCCATTTTTTTAGTAATATTTCTCTAGGTTTTTGTATTTGAATAAGTTCATTTTCCTTTCCATCCTCTTTTGAAGAACCCGCAATATATATGTCTTTGACAAATTCGGTTTTTTTAAGCCTTTTTAAAATTTCTTTTGAATTATTAGATAGACCTATCGCAATGCCTTTCAAATTAGAAACTATTGATAGTAACTTTGAAATTATATCCTGTCGCTGGATTTAAAAAATTTTCTTTGAAATATAAAAAAAAATTTAAGAAATTTGTATAAATTTTGAGTAAAAATACTCATAATTTAGTCATAGACTAGAATTTAACAAAATATTCATATAGTAACAATCATTAGAACATTTGTTACGTTAATGCATAACGAAAGAATCTTTGCCTTATTATTTTTGAAACGAATATCTAAAGTTCCGAAGGATTCGTTTTCTTGAACATTATCATTAAAAATAAGTTCAAGATCCGATCAATCGGCTTTAATGTCATTTATTTTCGAGGTGCTAGATGACCATCAGCCCACCAGAAAGTGGAGAAAAAAACAAAAAAGTTTTGGAAGATCCTGTCAAGGCCGATCCAAGACCTATTGATTTTGCCAAATTAGATAAGCCAGGATTCTGGTCAAGTAAATTATCTAAAGGTCCGAAAACTACAACTTGGATCTGGAATTTGCATGCTGATGCACATGATTTTGATGTGCATACAGGCGATGCTGAAGAAGCAACAAGAAAAATCTTTTCAGCTCATTTTGGACATCTTGCAGTCATTTTTATATGGATGAGTGCTGCATTTTTCCATGGAGCAAGATTTTCTAATTACTCAGGTTGGTTAGCTGATCCAACTCACGTCAAACCAGGAGCTCAGCAAGTATGGGCAATCGTTGGACAAGAAATGCTTAATGCTGACCTTGGTGCTAACTACAACGGTATTCAAATTAGTTCAGGAATATTCCACATGTGGCGAGCATGGGGAATCACTAATGAGAGTGAACTTATGGCTTTAGCAATAGGTGCTGTAGTAATGGCGGCACTTATGCTTCACGCTGGAATTTTTCATTATCACAAAGCAGCTCCAAAAATGGAGTGGTTTCAAGATATTGAGTCTATGCTTAATCACCACATAGCTGGTTTAGTAGGTTTAGGATCATTAGCATGGGCTGGCCATTGTATTCATATCGGAGCTCCTACTGCAGCTCTCTTAGATGCAATTGATGCAGGCTCTCCTTTAGTTATTAATGGAAAAGAAATAGCAACTATTGCAGATATGCCTATGCCGCATCAACTATGCGATCCACAAATTATCGGTCAGATATTTCCAGGATTAGCAAGTGGTACAGGTAATTTCTTTAGTTTAAATTGGTTAGCTTTTTCAGACTTCCTTACTTTCAAAGGTGGACTTAACCCTGTGACAGGAAGCTTGTGGATGACTGATGTTTCACATCATCATTTAGCTTTTGGTGTAATAGCGATAATAGGTGGTCATATGTACAGAACCAATTACGGTATTGGTCATAGTATGAAAGAAATATTAGATTCACAACAGGGAGACCCAATATTATTCCCTGCCCCTAAAGGTCATCAAGGTCTTTTTGAGTTCATGGCAGAAAGTAGACATGCTCAGCTATCAGTAAACCTAGCGATGCTTGGATCAATAAGCATACTTGTATCTCATCACATGTATGCGATGCCTCCATATCCTTATATAGCTACTGACTATATGACAGTTCTTGGATTATTTACCCATCACATGTGGATAGGTGGATTATTCATAGTAGGAGCGGGTGCGCATGCCGGAATTGCAATGGTTAGAGATTACGATCCAGCAAAACATATTGATAATGTATTAGACAGAATTCTTAAGGCAAGAGATGCATTAATCAGTCACTTGAACTGGGTTTGTATGTGGTTAGGATTCCATAGTTTTGGACTCTATATTCACAACGATACTATGAGAGCTTTAGGTAGACCCCAAGATATGTTTAGTGATTCTGCTATCCAACTTCAGCCAATCTTTGCTCAATGGGTACAGAGTATTCAAGCATCTGCTGTTGGGACTTCTCTTTTAGCAGGTACTGCAGAAGCTTTGCCTCACAAAGCTTTAAGTGAAGTCTTTAATGGAAGTTTAGTAGAAGTTGGTGGAAAGGTAGCTATAGCGCCAATTCCACTAGGGACAGCTGATTTAATGATTCATCATATTCATGCTTTCCAAATCCATGTAACTGTTTTGATACTTCTTAAAGGAGTTCTTTATGCAAGAAGTTCAAGGTTAATTCCTGACAAAGCTTCTTTAGGATTTAGATTCCCTTGTGATGGTCCTGGAAGAGGTGGTACATGTCAAGTTTCTTCATGGGATCACGTTTTCTTAGCACTCTTCTGGATGTATAACTGTTTATCAATAGTTATTTTCCACTTCTCCTGGAAAATGCAGAGTGATGTTTGGGGACTTACTGGTGGTAATTTTGCACAAAGTTCAATTACTATCAATGGTTGGTTAAGAGATTTCCTCTGGGCTCAAGCTTCTCAAGTATTAACAAGCTATGGTCAATCAATAAGCATGTACGGTTTGATGTTCTTGGGAGCTCACTTTATATGGGCGTTCAGTTTAATGTTCCTCTTCAGTGGAAGAGGATATTGGCAAGAATTGTTCGAATCAATTGTTTGGGCACACAATAAATTAAAGGTTGCACCAACCATTCAACCTCGAGCTCTATCTATTACTCAGGGACGTGCAGTAGGTGTTACACACTTCCTTGTAGGTGGTATAGCTACCACATGGGCCTTCTTCCATGCTCGCCTTTTCGGGCTGGGCTAATAACCTGAACTTCACCTTTTTAATTCAATGGCAACAAAATTTCCATCATTTAACCAGGGTCTAGCTCAGGACCCCACAACCCGACGAATATGGTACGGAATAGCTACCGCTCATGACTTTGAAAGTCATGACGGTATGACCGAAGAAAAACTCTATCAGAAGCTATTCTCTACACATTTTGGACATCTAGCAATAATTGCTCTCTGGGTAGCCGGTAACTTATTTCATATTGCTTGGCAAGGTAATTTTGAGCAATTTGTACTAGATCCAACTCATGTTCGCCCTATAGCTCATGCTATTTGGGACCCTCATTTTGGATCTGGTATAACAGAAGCAATGACACAAGCTGGAGCAAGCGGTCCAGTAAACATAGCTTATTCTGGTCTCTACCATTGGTGGTACACAATTGGAATGAGAACTAACGAGCAACTCTTCCAAGCTTCAATATTTATGAGTATTTTGGCATGTTGGACTCTATTTGCTGGTTGGTTACACTTACAGCCTAAATTCAGACCTTCTTTAGCTTGGTTTAAAAATGCAGAGTCAAGATTAAATCATCATTTAGCTGTCTTATTTGGTTTTAGTAGTATCGCTTGGACGGGCCATTTGGTTCATGTTGCTATACCTGAATCAAGAGGTCAGCATGTAGGTTGGGATAACTGGTTAACAGTGCTTCCACATCCTGCAGGATTAGCTCCTTTCTTTACTTTAAACTGGGGAGCTTATGCCCAAAATCCTGATTCTTTAGATCAAGTATTTGGAACAGCTGAAGGAGCTGGAACAGCAATCTTTACTTTCTTAGGTGGTCTTCATCCTCAAAGTGAAGCATTATGGCTTACCGATATTGCGCATCACCATATTGCGATTGGAACAGTTTTTGTAATTGCTGGTCATATGTACAGAAATACTTTTGGTATTGGTCATAGCCTAAAAGAAATTACAGAAGCCCATAATACAAGACACCCTAATGATCCTCATAAAGGTAGTTTTGGAATTAACCACGATGGAATATATGAAACAGTAAATAATTCATTACATTTCCAACTTGGATTAGCATTAGCATCCCTTGGTGTAGCAACTTCTCTTGTAGCTCAACACATGGGTGCACTTCCTTCTTACGCTTTTATTGCCAGGGATTACACTACACAATCTGCTTTATATAGTCATCATCAGTACATAGCAATGTTCTTGATGGTTGGTGCATTTGCACACGGAGCTATTTTCTTTGTAAGAGATTATGATCCGGAATTAAATAAAGATAATGTACTAGCAAGAGTTCTTGGAACAAAGGAAGCTTTGATAAGCCATCTTAGTTGGGTAACAATGCTGCTTGGATTCCATACTCTAGGAATTTATGTTCATAACGACGTTGTTGTAGCTTTTGGTAATCCTGAAAAGCAAATTCTAATTGAGCCCGTATTCGCTCAATTTGTTCAAGCTGCTCAAGGTAAAATGATGTACGGCTTTAATGCTTTATTATCTGATCCAACAAGTTCAGCAAGTCTCGCCGCTAATTCATTGCCAGGTAATCACTACTGGATGGATTTGATTAATAGACAAGATGCATTAAGTGCTTTCTTACCTATCGGTCCTGCAGATTTCTTAGTTCACCATGCTATCGCTTTAGGTCTTCATACAACCGCTTTAATACTTATCAAAGGAGCACTTGATGCTAGGGGAACAAAATTAATTCCTGATAAGAAAGATTTAGGTTATGCATTCCCTTGCGATGGCCCTGGACGTGGCGGTACTTGTGATAGTTCATCTTGGGACGCTATGTACTTAGCTATGTTCTGGGCATTAAATTTACTAGCATGGGTAACTTTCTACTGGCATTGGAAACACCTAGCAATCTGGCAGGGAAACGTAGCACAATTTAACGAATCAGGAACTTATCTAATGGGTTGGTTCAGAGATTATCTCTGGTTAAACTCTGCTCAACTTATTAATGGATATAATCCATTTGGAGTAAATTCCCTATCTCCTTGGGCCTGGATGTTCCTATTCGGCCACTTAGTTTGGGCTACTGGTTTCATGTTCCTAATATCATGGCGTGGTTACTGGCAAGAATTAATTGAAACATTAGTTTGGGCACATCAGCGTACTCCAATTGCTAACCTTGTTGGCTGGAGAGATAAGCCAGTTGCACTTTCAATTGTTCAAGCTAGATTAGTTGGACTAGCACATTTCACGATTGGAAACATACTTACATTTGGGGCATTTGTTATCGCATCCACTTCAGGTAAATTTGGTTAAATTTCCCTTAAATAATTTAAATCACCACGTTTGTGGTGATTTTTTTTGTTTAATTTTAATGTTCTAAATTAAGTTAAAATTGTGTAATTATTATTAGATATAAATGTCAGATATAAAACAATTAATTTCTATTATCGTCCCTGTTTTCAATGAAAGCGATAGTATTGGTCTTTTATTGGATGAAGTTATAAATGTAATGTCATCTCATAAAATTAATTTTGAATTGATTGTTGTAAATGATGGTTCTAAAGATAATACTCATCAAGTATTAAAGGAACTAACTCTCAAAATTAAAGAATTGTCAGTAATTTCCCTTCGCAAAAATTATGGTCAAACTGCAGCAATGTCAGCTGGCTTTGATAATTCTAAGGGCGATATTGTTATTACTTTGGATGGTGATTTACAGAATGATCCAAATGATATTCCTTTATTAATTTCAGAGATTAATAATGGTTTTGATTTGGTTTGTGGTTGGAGGTTTGATAGAAAAGATAAATTAATTAATAGAAAGATACCATCAAAAATAGCGAATAAGTTAATAGCTCACGTTACAGGTTTGAAGTTACATGACTATGGTTGCTCATTAAAAGCATTTAAGAAAGAAATAATAGAAGATATAAAGTTATATGGGGAACTTCACAGGTTTTTGCCCGTTTTAGCTAATATTGAAGGTGCAAGAATCAAAGAAATTAAAGTAAATCATAGGAGCAGGCAATATGGATCTAGTAAATATGGAATTGATAGAACTTTTAGAGTTTTAATGGATTTACTAACTGTTTGGTTTATGACTAAATTTTTAACAAGACCGATGTATGGATTTGGTTTTGTTGGAATTATAAGTATTTTCTTTAGCCTTGCGATAAGTTCTTATTTGATAGTTTTAAAAATAATGGGTGAGGATATTGGAAATCGTCCGTTGCTGATGTTTGCATTAATATTAGGAATTGCTGGTGTTCAATTATTTAGCTTTGGATTGTTGAGTGAACTTTTAATTAGGACATATCATGAAAGTCAAAGTCGTCCAATTTACAGAATTAGATCAATAAACAGTGCTAAGCAAAATTGATTGTTTACTTGAACTGTCTTATTAATAAAGCTGAAATTTCAACGACTTCAGGAGAAATATCTCTTAAGCCTTTTCGTAAAATTGGTAATGTTGATTTATCAGCTAATTCTTCCGCAATTTTTAATGCCTTTAATTTATTATCTGTATCACCCTTAAAAAGACTAATCATTTTATTTCTTTGAGAATTTTTATAAAATATTGAGTACTTTTTTTCTTCGTGATTGTATAAATAACTATTTTTTTTAGATAGAAATTTATTATTACTTTTTTTATTTTTCTTTAATTTAATAGAATTTAAATTGCTTTGATTTATTAACTTTTTAAAGCTTCTTTTTTTAAAAACTAGAAGTAATATTCCTATAAAAATAATAAGTAAAATTGCGAAAAAATTTAACATGTAAAAAGTTAATAATTTTTATATCATCCAGTAATAAAATTAACATTATTTCGCTGATCAATACTAAAGTGTTTAAAGATGTTTAAAGAACTATGCCATCTGATTTACCAAGTCTTTTACCCTCAATTTTTGTTCCATTAATTGGTATAGCAATGCCTGCTGTTTTTATCGTATTGATTGGAAGATTAATTACAGCAACTGAATAAATTATCAAACACTAAACTATTAAAAAAATGAGCGACTTTCAAAAATCATTCTCTGAATCAACAAGTTCTATTAAGTTTGATGAGAAATACATAGATACTTCTGTACAACCAAATGATATTGGCGTAGCAGAACAATGGGCAGTAAAAACAGTTGCTGATCCTTGTGTTGGTAATTTAGCTACTCCAGTTAATAGTGGTTATTTTACAAAAGCCTTTATAAATAATTTACCTTTTTACAGAGAAGGTATTTCTCCTAATTTTAGAGGTTTAGAAACTGGAGCAGCTTTTGGATATCTTCTATACGGACCTTTTACTATGACTGGCCCACTAAGAAATTCTGAATTTGCTCTAACAGCTGGACTTCTCGCTACTATTGGAGCTGTTCATATTTTGACAGCACTTTTTGTGCTATACAATGCACCTGGTAAAGCACCTAATGTTCAACCTCCAGATGCGACTGTTAATAATCCGCCAAAGGACTTATTTACAAGAGCTGGTTGGGCTGATTTTACAAGTGGATTTTGGTTAGGAGGATGTGGAGGAGCTGTTTTTGCTTGGTTACTTGTTGGGACATTACACTTAGATACCATAATGCCAATCATTAAAAATATTTGGACTGCTGGTTAATTTCTAAATAAAAGAATAAGTAATATTTTAATTTAAAGTTGAGCTATATTAATTAACGTATAGTACGATCCCATCTATAATTTCTAACTACTCTTCCTGCCGAAATAAGTTTAGATTTATAATGGAATGAGATTTTATCATTAGACTTTTTTAGGGTATCTAATCCTATTCCATTTCTGCCAAAATCCACTCCAGAGCTATGGTAATAGAATCCGTCTCCTTTGTAGATTCCAATATGATCACATTTTCCTTCATTTCCAAAAAATAAAAGATCGCCAGGTCGTAGAGCCGCATACGATTCTTTGAAATAAAAAAGGTGCTTACAAAAACTTTTTATTTGAAAAGAGTCTCGAGGTATAAAAATTTGATGCTTTAAAAAAGCAGTCTGAATTAATCCAGAACAATCAAAATTGGGTCCTAATGTACCTCCCCAAAGATATTCATTATTTAACTCAGATTGATCTTTGATCCATTTTAAAATTGAGTTAACTTTATCTTTTATAAAGAAGTGTTCATTTTCTAAACTGTTATTTTTTTTGAATTCGTATTTCTCAATAATTAATCCATCTAAATTTATCCAACAGACGTAACCATCTTCATATAGTTGAACTAGTATTCTTGAATATTTATGGTTGTTTTGATAAATATTTGGATAAATAAGCCTAAAAATTCTATTTTTAAATATTTCAGTAACTAATTTATCTTCTGTTTCATTTTGATATCCCGAAATATTAACTTTTAATTGCCACCAAATAGTTTTTGAAAAATTAGTTTGTTTAAATAGTGAGATAGGATTTTTATAAATTTCCATTCAATGTCCTTTTACTATTTAAGTCAGGAGATGGGTCTAGCCTTAAATGATATTTTAAGGAGAGTATGCTCTCATGATAAAGATTTTTCAAGAGAAGATATTTCGATAACTTGGATTAATTATAAAAGTGAAAATAAAAGTGTATTTAAAGGTTTTGGAACTGGCATTAATAACAAAAAAATGGTTTACCCTGCCAGCATAGTCAAGTTAGTTTATGGCCTTGCGGCATTTTATTGGATTAAAAAAGGAAGTTTATTATTATCAGATGAAATTATTGATGCTGTAGGGAAAATGTTGTCTTTCTCTAGTAATAATGCAACAAGCTTTTTAATTGATTTACTTACTGGAACAACAAGTGGCCCTCGTATTGAAGGCGAATTATGGGAAAATTGGAAATACCAAAGAAGTATAATAAATGATTGGCTACATGATTTAAATTGGGAAGAATTGGTTGGTATAAATTGCTGTCAGAAGACTTGGGATGATGGGCCATTTGGTCGTGAGAAAGAATTTTATGGATATGATAATAAAAATAGAAACGCTATGAACTCTGATTCAGCTGCAAGGGTTATGGAGGAAATTATGATTCATATTGATTATCGAGAAAATAATTTAAATTTGCGAAGTTTTTTAAAAAGAAATTTAAATAAAGTTGTTCTTAAAAACGATTCTTTTAATCAAATAGAAGGTTTTTTGGGTGAAGGATTACCAGAAAGCATTAATCTTTGGAGTAAAGCAGGCTTAATGTCTGAAGTTAGACATGATTCTGCTTGGTGGATTAATAATCAATCTCTACAAACTTTATTAGTAGTTTTTTGTAATGGAGAAAAATATTCCAAAGATTCTTCCCTTTTACCGTTTATAGCAAAAGAAGTATACGATTTTAATAAGAGATATACTATTGAGGACTAAAGTGAATCTTCTAAGAAATTAGAATCTAATTTGTCAGTATAGGCTTCATAAGGCAACATCATTACTTCTGCAAAATCTAAATCATTCATAATCCATTCTCTATATTCAGCCAATAAACTTTTTCTATCTTCATTATCTAATTCATAAATGCGCAACGCTGTATCTTTAAAATTTTCTTTAATTAAATTTTCAATTTCTTTCCTCTTCATTTTATGCTAGTTCTCCTTCCAAAATTACTCTTCTTATTGTTGACAAAGCAATTCCTGTTTGTGATCTGATTGATCGATAAGAATATCCTTCATTACGCAATCTGATTACTAAAGATTCTTTTAGAGGACTTATTTTGGGCCTTCCTCCCAAATTATTTCCAGATAATTTTCTGCGTAATAATTGTTCTTTTTTTCTTTCACCTAAACTTTTGTCTTCTAAATTATCTAATTCATATAAAATCTTAAAAATTGAAGAATTTGCATTAGAAGATTCATTAGCAGCAAAAAAACCAGTCAAAGTTCGCAATTGGATATCCTTATTAATAAGTTTATTTATGGTAATCAAACATTCTTGTTTATTTTTAAATGCTCGATCAAGCTGAGTTATTATTAATTGATCGCCTTTTGATAAGGAATTTATAGCTTTATTGAGTTGGGGTTTGATTTCTTCATCTAAACTTATAAATTCAGAGAACACTAAACTGCAGCCCTCTTCCTTCAAAATTTTTATTTGTTCTTCTAAATATTCATATTCGTTATGAGTAGCTCTAGCATAACCTATTGCTTTAGAGTTTTTACTTTTTTCCGATAATAAAATACGTTTTCTTTTGAATTTAAAAGTCAATGTTTTATTACATATATTTTTTACTGTATCAAAAAATATTAAAAAAAACACTTTTTAGTACAAAATAAAGCTGTTATGATCAACTTTTTAGCCATATTTTTAAAGTTAATGTGTTCTGATATCTATATTAAAAATAACGTTATGAAATCTGATTCAATTTTAGTTAATGAAACAAGAACGTTGTGTAATGAGTAAATCTAATTAAAAAATTTTCTTAATTGCAGAAGGATTAGTTGAATTCATTTATTTATTTACTTCTGTTGAATGAGCTTCCTCTTTGAAATTATAAATAGTTAATTCATCTTGTTTTTAGTAAAATAAAATTACAGGTCAAGCAGATTTAATGTGACTAATAATACTAATAGTTTAATTTCAAAACCTGAATGGTTAAGGGTCAAAGCTCCACAAGTTGAGCGAATTGGTAATACTGCAAATTTATTAAATGATTTAAATCTCAATACAGTATGTCAAGAAGCAAGCTGTCCAAATATCGGCGAATGTTTTGCTAGTGGAACTGCAACTTTCCTCATAATGGGCCCTGGTTGCACTAGGGCATGTCCATATTGCGATATTGATTTTGATAGATCTAAGAGAGACTTAGACCCAACTGAACCATATCGTTTAGCTGAAGCTGTTTTTAGAATGAAGCTTAAGCATGTTGTAATCACATCAGTTAATAGAGACGATCTTGAGGATGGTGGCGCATCTCAATTTTTTCAATGTGTTCATCAAATAAGAGAAAAATCTCCTGAAACTACTATTGAGCTTCTAATACCTGATCTTTGCGGCAACTGGAAAGCGCTTGAAAAAGTTCTTGATTCAAATCCAAATGTTTTAAACCACAATATTGAGACTGTGTCTTCGCTATATAAAAAAGTAAGACCTCAAGGCAAATATGAAAGAACTCTTGAGTTGCTTAAAAGAACCAGAGACTATTCTCCCAAAATTTATACAAAGTCAGGCTTCATGCTTGGTTTAGGGGAAAAAGACGAGGAGGTCTTAAGTCTGCTTAAGGATTTAAAAAGTAATTTCGTTGATATTGTTACTATTGGCCAATATTTATCTCCTGGCCCTAATCATTTACCTGTTAAAAGATTTGTAAGTCCTTCAAAATTTAACTACTTTAAAGTGTTCGGGGAAAAAGATTTAAAATTCATGCAAGTAGTTAGTTCTCCTTTAACTCGTAGTAGCTACCATGCTGAAGAAATTCAAAAACTTATGAAAAAGTATCCAAGATAGTTATATTCATTTATTTGGATCAACCCACTCATTTAATTTCCATTCAACTAGATCATTTTTAATCATTGGATCATTCTTAATTATTTTTAGTGCATTTCTATAGTTATTCATCTCAAGAATAAGTAATCCGCCGTCACCCGGCCTATTTAACTCATCTACCAAAAATCCACTTTTTATATTAATTCCCTGTGTTTTTAATTTTTTTACCCAATCAATATGTTCGTTAATTATTTTACGTTTTAAATCATTATTAATTAAGTATTCTTTTTTTATAATTTCAGTTTTTACAAAGAAAGGCATTTACATTTTTTTTATACCAAGCATCTCTTCTTCGCTTGGGGGAACAATTAATTTGAAAGTACTCTTAAAATGAGACCAATTTTCAATTATTTTGGCAGCCTTTAAGCTATTTGTTTTTGCTTGATATTCTCTAAGAATTTCCAATAAGATATTTTCCTGTTTGGATGAAGTTATTTGATGAATGCTTACTATTTCTTTATTTACTTTGTTACTTAAATCATTATTTTCATCGATTATAAAAGCTATTCCACCGGTCATGCCTGCACCAATATTCCTTCCTGTGGAACCTAGTATAACTACTTTCCCACCAGTCATATATTCACAACAATGATCACCTGCTCCTTCTGTTACCGCTGTAGCACCACTATTTCTAACCGCAAATCTTTCTCCCGATTTTCCTAATGCAAATAATTTTCCACCTGTTGCTCCATAAAGACAGGTGTTTCCTAAAATAACTTGTTCGGAGGAGATTTCATTTATTTTTGGTGGAATAATTGTGAGTATGCCTCCATTCATTCCTTTACAAACATAATCATTAGCTTCTCCGATTAATTGAACATTCATTCCCTTCAATAAAAAGGCACCAAAGCTTTGTCCTGCATATCCTTTGAAATTTAAGTTGATTTTGCCTTTGAAGCCAGTGTTGCCATGAAGTTCTGCGATTTCGCCTGATATTTTCGCACAAACACTTCTATCGGTATTTTTTATCTCAATTTCTTTGTTTAATATTTCGTGATTTTTAATTGAATCTATAAATTTAGTATCAGACAAAAACTCGTCTTCTAATACAGAACCATTACTATGGGCAGTTTTTAAGTGTTTTAACCATGATCTATCAGTGGTTGAGTGTTCATTTACTAAAGAAGAAAGATCAATATTAGAAGTTTTTGGAAGATCGATATTTCTTGCAGAAAGAAATTCTTGATTACCAATCAGTTCTTCCATATTAGAGACACCGATACTACTCATAATCTGTCTTACTTCTTCAGCAATATACAAGAAAAAATTGACGACATTTTCTGGAATACCTTTAAATCTTTTTCTTAATTCTTCTTTTTGTGTGGCAACTCCAA
Source organism: Prochlorococcus sp. RS04 (assembly GCF_001989455.1). Lineage (NCBI taxonomy): Bacteria > Bacillati > Cyanobacteriota > Cyanophyceae > Synechococcales > Prochlorococcaceae > Prochlorococcus > Prochlorococcus sp. RS04. The sequence continues at coordinate 1,032,575 of NZ_CP018346.1, forward strand.
CAGGACACTTGTTTGTATGACAAACCCGAGCCATTATGCATCCTTCAGCAATCATCGCTACAGAACCAAAACCGTATTCTTCAGCGCCTAGTAAAGCTGCAATAACTACGTCCCAGCCTGTTTTAAGACCTCCATCAGTTCTCAAAATTACTCTTTCGCGTAAGTTATTCTCTAAGAGAGATTTATGAACCTCAGCAACACCAAGTTCCCATGGTAAACCTGCATGTTTAATAGAACTCAGGGGTGAAGCACCTGTACCTCCGTCATGGCCTGATATTTGAATTACATCTGCATTAGCTTTGCTTACTCCAGCAGCAATAGTGCCTATACCAATTTCAGAAACAAGTTTAACGCTTACTTTCGCTTTTGGATGAACTTGATGTAAGTCGTGGATAAGTTGAGCTAAATCTTCAATTGAATAAATATCATGATGCGGGGGAGGAGATATTAAAGCTACCCCAGGTTTACTATTTCTTAGTTTTGCGATGTAAGAATCAACTTTTGGACCAGGTAATTGTCCCCCCTCTCCGGGTTTTGCACCTTGAGCCATTTTAATTTCGAGTTGTTTACCACTTCTTAGATATTCAGGTGTAACTCCAAACCTTCCTGATGCTATTTGTTTAATAGCTGAGCATGCGGTGTCTCCATTCTCTAAGCCTTTAATAAATGGCAACGTCGCTGACTGAGTATTTTCATCGATATCATTTAAAACATTAAAACGAGCTGGATCTTCTCCTCCTTCTCCACTATTACTTTTTCCACCAATTCTATTCATTGCAACTGCTAAAACTTCATGCGCTTCTCTGGATAAAGCACCTAAACTCATTCCCCCTGTACAGAACCTTTTGCAAATTGATTCAACACTTTCAACTTCCTCTAATGGAATACTTTTTCTTGTTGAATTAATTGTTAGTAAATCTCTAAGAGATGTTGTCGGTCTATTACTAATAAGTTTTTTGTAAGTTTCAAAATGATCGTATCCTGGTCCTTGTTTTACCGCTGAATGTAAAACCTTGGACATCTCTGGGTTATTGGAATGATATTCTCCATTATTTCTAAATTGTACAAATCCTAAAAATTCTAATTTCTTTATATCGATCTCTGGATAGGCTTTCGTATGTATTGAAAGTGTTTCATTAGTTAATTCTTTTAGTGTTATGCCTGCTATACGACTTGTTGTGCCATCAAAGGCAATTTTTATTAAGTCAGATCCAAGGCCTACAGCTTCAAAAATTTGTGCACCATGGTAACTAGATAAAAGTGAGATGCCTATTTTTGAGAGAATTTTTCTTAGACCGTCTTCTAAAGCTTTTTTAATATTTTCTTGAACATCAACTGTTGATAATGGATTTATTTTTTTGCTATCAATGAGTTTTTGTGTTTTTGGATGTTTTAACCAGTGTCTACCTGCTTCGAAGGTCAACCAAGGGCAAACTGCACTTGCTCCATATCCAATTAAACAAGCTAAGTGATGTGTGCTCCAGCATTGACCAGTCTCAATTATTAGAGAAGCTTTTAGCCTGATTTCTTTTTTAAGAAGATAATGATGAATTGCTCCAACAGCAAGTAAAGGAGGTATAAAAGTCTTTTTAGGATTAATTCCCTTATCAGAAATGATAATTAAAGAGCAACCTTCTTTTATAGACAGCTCACTCTGTTTACAGATTGCTTTTAATTGGTTCTCCAAGCCTTCAATACCTTCTTCTAAATCAAACAAACTTGAAATTGTCTGTGATTTAATTTTTGATTTTTTGATGGAAATGAGTTCTACCTCATTAAGAATCGGACTTTGTAAATGAACAAAGGGTTTAGCATCTTTAATTTCAAATGGTGTACATCTTTCTCCTAGATGCATCTCTAAACTCATTACAAGTTTTTCTCTCAGAGGGTCAATAGGAGGATTAGTAACTTGCGCAAATCTTTGCTTAAAGTAGTCGTATAAAATATGTGGCTTAGATGAAAGAACTGCTAATGGGATGTCATCGCCCATGCAATATGTAGGCTCTTTAGCTAATGAAGCCATTGAATCTAAGATAAGGTCATTATCTTCCGCTGAAAACCCGTATGCAGTTTGTTGTTGCAACAACTCAAGGTCTTTTAGTTTGCAGTCTTTAACCCATTCATTATTTTCAATTTTGATAGTTCTATTACTGAAAAGATTTTTATAATCATGCCTTTGAGCGGCTTCAGATTTTACTTCCCAATTTCTTAGGATTCTATTCTGATGAAAATCAACTGCCAACATTTGTCCTGGTCCTAATCGCCCTTTTTCTATTACTCTTTCTTCTTCAAGATCTACTACTCCTGTTTCAGAACCCATTATTACAAAACCATCATTTGTGACTGAATATCTTGCTGGTCTTAGGCCATTTCTATCAAGCGTTGCTCCGACAAAATTTCCATCAGCAAATACAAGGAGTGCTGGACCATCCCAAGCCTCTTGCAGGCTTGCAGAATATTCATAAAAAGCTTTTATATCATCTCTCTGCTCAAGTTCTGGTTGATCTCTAAATGCTTCAGGAACAAGTTTTAATAATGAGTCAGTAATGGGCTGACCTGAACGAATATTGATTTCAAGGGTTGCATCAAGATTTGATGAATCACTTTTGTTTACATCTACAATAGGCTTGATTTCATTAGATAACTCTCCCCAAAAATCATCTATATGTGTTTCTGAAGCCTTAGCCCAGTTGATATTACCTAAGAGAGTATTTATTTCGCCATTATGACCCAAAAATCTCATGGGTTGAGCTAGCGGCCATTTTGGAAGTGTATTAGTACTAAATCTACGATGATAAACAGAAAATGAAACTTTAAAACTCTCTTCTTTTAGATCTTGATAAAACTCGGATAATATTTCAGAGCGAACCATACCTTTATAAACAACTGTTTGAGAACTTAGTGAGGCAAAATAAAATTCACAATCCCCAACATCATTTTTAAAAGTTTCTCTTATTTTTTTCTCAATTCTTTTCCTTAATTGAAATAAAAGCCTTTCAACATCCTGATGATCTTTTTTAGCTATATATAAAATCCACTGACAGATGAATGGAGCATTTGCTTTAGCTAAAGGACCTAAGATTTCATAATTAACAGGTACTTTTCTCCAAGATGTTTTGTTGACTTTTAATTTTTCTGCTTCTTGATCACATATCGATTTGCATAATTCAATTTTTTCTTGTTTATTAGGCATAAAAATCATGCCTAAACCTCTATTAGACTCTTGATTATTTTTTAGATTAATTTTTTCTTCTAGATATCCCCATGGAATTGAACATAAAATTCCCGCTCCATCTCCTGAATCACTATCTCCTCCACAACCTCCTCTATGTTCCATGCAGTTAAGCCCTTTAAGGGACTGTTTAAGGATCCAATTGCTTTCGACCCCTTTAATATTTGCTATGAAACCAACTCCACACGCATCTTTCTCCCCAATTATTCCATTTGGGGAATAACTATCTTGATATGGGCCAACGATTCTTTTGATACTCTCTCCCATAGATTATTTAATTCTATTTAGTTATTTATGTATTCCTATTATAAAAATAAATATGAAAATAAATCTAAAGATAATGAATATTTACCAAAGAATTTTAATTTGACAAATTTTAAAAAAAATATAATTAAAAACTTTTAGTTCGTGCTCGTAAAAGGTTATGATAATAAAATATTTATTTTTATCTAAGTTTAATAGATGCCCACCATCTCACAATTAGTAGGTTCAGAAAGAAAACGTCTGACAAAGAAAACAAAATCTCCTGCATTAAAAGCTTGCCCTGAGAGAAGAGGGGTATGTACAAGAGTCTATACATCAACACCAAAGAAGCCAAATTCAGCTTTGAGGAAAGTTGCTAGGGTTAGATTAACTTCTGGTTTTGAGGTAACTGCTTATATTCCTGGGATTGGACATAATTTGCAAGAACATTCTGTAGTACTACTTAGGGGTGGAAGAGTCAAGGATTTGCCAGGAGTTAGATATCATATAATAAGGGGAACTTTAGATACGGCTGGAGTCAAAGATAGACGTCAATCCAGATCTAAGTATGGAGCAAAAGCTCCAAAAGATTAATTTGCAAACATCACTTTTTTAAATTATGTCACGTCGTAATGCAGCGGTAAAAAGACCAGTTCTGCCTGATCCTCAATTTAATAGTCGTCTTGCTTCAATGATGATTTCTCGATTGATGAAACATGGTAAAAAATCTACAGCTCAAAGAATATTGTCTGATGCGTTTTCTTTAATAAGCGAAAGAACAGGTGGTAATGCAGTGGAATTATTTGAAACAGCTGTAAAAAATGCTACTCCTCTTGTCGAGGTAAGAGCTAGAAGAGTTGGTGGTGCAACATATCAAGTACCTATGGAAGTGCGCCAAGATAGGGGAACGGCTATGGCATTAAGATGGCTTGTTACATTCTCTCGCGCAAGAAATGGAAAAAGCATGTCCCAAAAACTTGCTGGAGAGTTGATGGATGCAGCAAATGAAACAGGCAGTGCCGTTAAAAAAAGAGAAGATACTCATAAAATGGCAGAAGCTAATAAAGCTTTTGCGCATTACAGATATTAATTTCATCAAAAGGCACTTAAGTAGTTTATTATTATTAAAGTTTGCTCATAGGGTGAACTACACTTATCAAAAATTATTTTATTTGGAGCTTTAAAATTGGCACGCGACTTTCCCCTAGAACGAGTAAGGAACATAGGTATAGCCGCTCATATTGATGCAGGTAAGACAACAACAACTGAAAGAATTTTATTTTATTCAGGTGTAGTTCATAAAATAGGAGAGGTTCATGATGGTGCTGCAGTAACAGATTGGATGGATCAAGAAAGAGAAAGAGGAATAACTATTACTGCGGCTGCAATATCTACTAGTTGGCAAGATCATAGGATTAATATTATTGATACTCCTGGACACGTTGACTTTACTATTGAAGTTGAAAGATCAATGCGTGTCTTGGATGGAGTCATAGCTGTATTTTGCGCAGTTGGTGGAGTTCAGCCTCAATCCGAAACGGTTTGGCGTCAAGCGGATAGATACTCTGTTCCAAGAATGGTTTTTGTTAATAAAATGGACAGAACTGGTGCGGATTTTTTAAAGGTTAATAAGCAAATTAAAGATCGACTAAAGGCAAATGCACTTCCAATCCAGTTACCTATTGGTGCTGAAGGTGATCTTACAGGCATTATTGATTTAGTAGCCAACAAAGCATATCTTTACAAAAACGATTTAGGTACTGATATTGAAGAAGCACCAATCCCATCTGACATGGAGGACGAAGCTTCTGAATGGAGATTAAAGTTAATGGAAAGTGTTGCAGAAAATGATGAAGAGTTAATAGAAATATTTCTCGAAACCGGAGAATTATCTGAAGAGCAACTTAAAAAAGGTATTAGAGAAGGAGTTTTAAAACATGGATTGGTTCCAGTATTATGCGGTTCAGCTTTTAAAAATAAAGGTGTCCAACTTGTATTAGACGCTGTAGTTGATTACTTGCCAGCTCCAGTTGATGTGAAACCAATACAAGGTGTTTTGCCAAGTGGCAAAGAAGACGTTAGACCTTCAGATGATAATGCTCCTTTCAGTGCATTAGCATTCAAAGTGATGTCAGATCCCTATGGGAAATTAACTTTTGTAAGAATGTATTCAGGTGTTCTTTCAAAGGGAAGTTACGTAATGAATTCTACTAAGGATGCTAAAGAGAGAATTTCTAGATTAGTGATTCTTAAGGCTGATGAAAGAGAGGAGGTTGATGAATTGAGGGCTGGGGATTTAGGTGCTGTATTAGGCCTGAAGAACACAACAACTGGTGACACTTTGTGTAACACAGAAGATCCAATAGTTTTGGAGACATTGTTTATCCCTGAACCTGTTATCTCTGTAGCTGTTGAGCCAAAAACTAAAGGCGATATGGAAAAATTATCAAAAGCATTAACTGCTTTGTCTGAAGAGGATCCAACATTCAGGGTAAGTACAGATCCTGAGACAAATCAAACTGTTATTGCAGGTATGGGTGAGTTACACTTAGAAATCCTTGTTGATAGGATGTTAAGGGAATTTAAAGTTGAAGCAAATATAGGAGCTCCACAAGTTTCATATAGAGAAACTATTAGGTCTAGTTCTAAAGGTGAAGGTAAATATGCAAGACAGACTGGAGGTAAAGGTCAATATGGTCATGTGATTATTGAAATGGAACCTGCTGAAGTTGGTAAAGGTTTCGAATTTGTAAACAAAATTGTTGGTGGAGCTGTACCAAAAGAGTATATTGGACCTGCATCTAATGGAATGAAAGAGACCTGTGAATCTGGTGTTCTTGCCGGTTATCCACTCATTGATGTAAAAGTAACACTAGTCGATGGTTCATTCCACGATGTAGACTCATCTGAAATGGCCTTCAAAATTGCAGGTTCCATGGCTTTTAAAGACGGGGTTAAAAAATGCAATCCTGTCCTTTTAGAGCCTATGATGAAAGTTGAGGTTGAAAGCCCTGACGATTTTCTTGGATCTGTAATTGGTGATCTCTCTTCCAGAAGAGGTCAAGTAGAAGGACAATCTGTTGACGATGGATTGTCTAAGGTACAGGCCAAAGTGCCCTTAGCCGAAATGTTCGGTTATGCCACTCAACTCCGATCAATGACTCAAGGTCGGGGTATATTTTCGATGGAGTTCGCAAATTATGAAGAAGTTCCTCGTAATGTTGCTGAAGCTATCATTTCCAAGAATCAGGGCAACTCCTGATCTCTAAACTAAAAAACTCTTAAACCCTCGATTCTTTAATTCAAAATGGCTCGCGAGAAGTTCGAAAGAAACAAACCACATGTCAACATAGGTACTATTGGCCATGTTGATCATGGAAAAACAACACTAACAGCTGCTATTACAAATGTATTAGCCAAAAAAGGTCAAGCACAAGCTCAAGACTATGGAGACATTGATGGTGCTCCTGAAGAAAGAGAGCGTGGCATTACCATTAATACAGCTCATGTTGAATATGAAACTGAAGGCAGACATTATGCTCATGTCGATTGCCCAGGACATGCTGATTATGTGAAAAACATGATCACAGGGGCCGCCCAGATGGATGGAGCTATTCTAGTTTGTGCAGCTACAGATGGTCCTATGGCTCAAACTAAAGAGCATATTCTTTTAGCTAAACAGGTTGGAGTTCCGGCTCTTGTAGTTGCTCTTAATAAATGCGATATGGTCGATGATGAAGAAATTATTGAACTTGTCGAAATGGAAATTAGGGAACTGTTAGATAGTTATGACTTCCCCGGAGATGACATTCCTATAGTTCAAGTTTCAGGTTTAAAAGCACTCGAAGGCGATTCTACTTGGGAATCAAAGATTGAAGAATTAATGAAAGCAGTTGATGCTAGCATCCCTGAGCCAGAAAGAGAAGTTGATAAACCATTCTTGATGGCAGTTGAAGACGTTTTCTCGATTACTGGTAGAGGAACTGTTGCTACTGGAAGAATTGAGAGAGGTAAAGTTAAGGTTGGAGAAGAAGTAGAAATAGTTGGAATAAGAGATACAAGAATAACAACTGTTACTGGAGTTGAAATGTTCCGAAAACTTCTTGACGAAGGTATGGCTGGCGATAATGTTGGTTTACTTTTACGGGGTGTACAAAAAGAAGATATTGAGAGAGGAATGGTTCTTGTGAAGAAAGGATCTATTACCCCGCATACTCAGTTTGAAGGGGAAGTTTATGTTCTCAAAAAAGAAGAGGGTGGAAGACATACTCCTTTCTTTGCAGGATATAGACCACAGTTCTACATCAGAACAACTGATGTGACAGGTCAAATAACTGCATTTACTTCAGATGATGGCTCTAATGTTGAAATGGTTATGCCAGGAGACCGAATTAAGATGACTGGAGAATTAATTTGTCCAGTAGCTATTGAACAAGGCATGCGATTCGCTATACGTGAAGGCGGACGTACTATCGGTGCTGGGGTTGTTTCTAAAATACTCAAATAATAAATTTTAATTTTAGAAACTTAACCTCAATCATCTAATATAGGTTTATGGACAAGGGTCATTTTAATCAATGACCCTTAACTTGAAGTTATTTGAAACTATGACTGCATCAATTGCACAACAAAAAATAAGAATAAGGCTCAAAGCATTTGATAGAAGAATGCTTGATCTATCTTGCGACAAAATAATCCAAACTGCTGATACTACTTCTGCCTCAGCAATAGGTCCAATACCTTTACCTACAAAAAGGAAAATTTATTGTGTCCTAAGATCACCACATGTTGATAAAGATTCTAGAGAGCATTTTGAAACAAGAACACATCGAAGAATAATAGATATCTACAATCCTTCTGCAAAAACTATTGATGCTTTAATGAAACTAGATCTCCCTAGTGGTGTAGATATAGAAGTTAAACTTTAACAAATCCCGAAACCGACCTAAATTGATTAATATAAATAATATTAGATGAGGTTTAAATGGGAGAACTCTCAGTAAGGGAATTACCTCTATTTCCTTTGCCAGAGGTAGTCCTTTTTCCTCAAGAAGTATTGCCTTTACATATTTTTGAATCGAGATATAGGATTATGCTCCAATCCGTTCTTGAAAGTGATTCTATGTTTGGAGTGATTAAGTGGGATCCAACCACTAAAAGTATGGCTAATGTTGGATGTTGTGCACAAATTTTAAAACATCAAACTGCAGAGGATGGGAGAAGTAATATTATCACTCTCGGCCAACAAAGATTTCAAGTTTTAGAAATTACCCGTTCGACGCCATTTTGTTCTGCGATGGTTAGTTGGATTAGTGATAATAATATTGATGATTTGCAAAAATTAGATTCTTTAAAAGATTCAGTAAAAGAAGCACTTAGTGATGTTATTAATTTAACGAGTAAGTTAACTAATACTAAGAAAAATTTACCTGATAAATTACCTGACAACCCAATGGATTTATCATTTTGGATAGGAGCTCATTTGGGCGGCCCTGTTGCGGAAGAACAGCAAAGACTCCTTGAGGAGAGAAATACTTTTACTCGTTTGCAAAGAGAATATGAAATGCTTGATCATACAAGAAAACAACTTGCAGCAAGAACAGCATTGAAAGAGAGTTTTCCTGATATAAAAGAAAATTAAATGTTTGAATTATTATTCCCTTTTTTTTTAATAGTTTTATTCATTCTAGTCCTAACTATTATTTGGAGAAATAATGCTAGAAAATATATTTCTACTAGTACAGTAGCTTCTGCATATGATGCTTGGACCAAGGATAAATTACTTGAGAGATTATGGGGAGAACATATACATTTGGGTTTTTATCCTTCAGGGGTAAAAAATATTGATTTTAGGAAGGCTAAAGTTCAGTTTGTTCACGAATTAGTCAAATGGAGTGGTTTAGATAAATTACCACAGGGATCCAGAATACTTGATGTAGGTTGTGGAATAGGGGGAAGTTCTAGGATTCTTGCAGAATATTATGGGTTTAATGTTACTGGCATTACAATTAGTCCGGCTCAAGTTAAAAGAGCACGAGAACTTACTCCTTATGGGCTAAATTGCACCTTCCAAGTTATGGATGCTTTGGATTTGAAATTTGAAGATGGATCATTTGATGCCGTCTGGAGTGTTGAAGCTGGTGCACACATGAATGATAAAACTAGGTTTGCAGATGAATTACTTAGAACTCTAAGACCTGGAGGTTATTTAGCTTTGGCTGATTGGAACTCAAGAGACCTTGGGGCATACCCTCCATCATTTTTTGAAAAGTTAGTTCTTAAACAATTACTTGAACAATGGGTACATCCGAATTTTATTAGCATTAATGAATTTAGTAACATTCTTAGAACCAACGAAAATAGTTCAGGAAGAGTTATTTCTGAAAATTGGAATTCCTATACAAATCCTTCATGGTACGACTCCATTATTGAAGGAATTAGAAGGCCCTTTGTAATTTTGTCACTTGGTCCATTTGCGATAGTTAAGTCGATTAGAGAGATTCCAACAATACTTCTCATGAATTGGGCATTTAGAAAAGGTTTAATGGAGTTTGGAGTTTATAAATGTAGAGGATAAATTAATTTAGTTCAACATTTTCAGAAAAATAATTTCCAAAATCTACAAAATTCTTGCAAAGTGGCTTTAACTTATTTTTTAATTCAAGAAAATGTTTAATGTTATTTTGATTATTGATTTCTAAATCAATATAAATTATGTATTCGCCTAATTCTCTTTTTGAAGGTCTCGATTCAATTTTACTCATATTAAATCCAAAATCTGCAATATAATTTATAGCTTTTAGTAGAGCACCAGGTTTATTTGAGATTAATGAGAAAGCAAAACTGGCAATATTAGCTAAATTTGAATTTGATTCCCTGCTCAATAAAACAAATCTAGTGCAATTACCTGGAACATCATTAATAGGAAAGGCTAATTCTTTAAGTCCCTCGATTTTAATTAACGATTTTGAACCGATAGCAGCTCTGAATTTACTCCCCTTGATCATATTGACAGCTTCTGATGTTGAATTTGTCGGGAGAGGAATTGCATTTGGAAGATTCTCAGATAACCATTCTGAACATTGAGCTAATGCTTGGGGATGAGATAAAACTTCTGAAATTTTTGAAAGTTCTCCATCACTAATTAATGCATGTTTTATAGGTAAAACAATTGCTTTATTTATAAAAATTTCAGGAAATTTCCAAAGGGCATCTAGAGTAGCTGTAACTCCCCCTTCTACAGAATTTTCTATAGGGACTACAGCAGCATCACAATTGTTGCACGCTATTGATTTAATGACCGAATGTAACCCATTACATGGTACAAATATAGGTGTCTGAAAATTGGCAAGCTTTGATAATATATGGGCTGCTTTTTCTGCGTATGTTCCTTGAGGACCTAAATATGCAACTTGTTTGCGCATGATTAATTTTAAAAAAAAAAGAGATCAAATAAGCATTGGAGGAATATAGAAAATGCTATTGTCTTTTGATGCTAAACAGAAACTCAAGCTTTCTGTAACACGTAATAAAGAATATCTTTCTAAATATCTTTTGGAAGAAGAAAGAGTTGTTGGAGCAATGCTTGACTCCAAAAAATTAGTATCAGAAGGAGTAGGTAGATATAAGTATACAGTAACAAGTTTTAAGGTTTTTCAATTAGATATTAACCCTGTTGTCTCAATTGCAGTAGAAAATAAAGATGGAATTTTAAAAATGAGTGCCCTCGAAAGCACATTGGATGGTTTAGGCATGATAGATGATTTTAATCTTATTTTAAAAGCGAATTTGGAAGCAACTGATATAGGTTTAGAAGGTGAGGCACTTCTTGGAGTATCTGTAAGTCAACCCCCTCTTCTGAAGCTCATACCAAAGAAAATTTTGGAATCTACTGGTCATTCGGTATTAAATGGGATTCTTTTGGGTATAAAGTCAAGAGTTCAACAGCAACTCGTAAAAGATTTTTTAGATTGGTGTGAATTAAATAAGATTTGATTTCTTTAAAAAACTTTTCCTATGAAGTTCATTTATTCCATTTTTTTTGATTAATGAAAGATGCTCTCTGGTTCCATAACCTTTATTTTTAAATATCATGTATCCTGAGTATTTTTTTTCTAACCTCTCCATTAGATCGTCGCGATAAACTTTGGCAACTATGCTTGCTGAAGCTATCGAGATAAACTTTGAGTCTCCTGATACTATGTTTTTCTGCATTCCGTCCCATGGCCTTAATAATAAGGGACCATCAATTATTAATTCAGATGGCTTTTCTTTTAATTTTTTTAAAGCCCTTATCATTGAAAGTTCTGTCGCAACTCTGATACCTAACTTATCTATTTCTTTGGCCGAAGATTGCCCAATTCCATAATCTGAAGAGAGTAATAAAATTTTTGGTAAAAGTAATTTTCTTCTTTTGGGAGTTAGTTTTTTACTATCTGTCACTCCAAATTGTTTTAAGATAGATATATTTTTTTCATTTAATACTACAGCTGCTGCAAAAACCGGACCAAAAATTGCTCCCCTTCCAACTTCATCTATTCCAACTTCGAAAACTTTATTCAATGCTTGCTGAAGATCTTCTTCTTTTTTTTCTTGCATTGTTTAGCTCATCTATAAGTTCAATTTCATCCTTTTTATCTGTAAATACAACTTCATTATTATCTTTAGTTTTATTTGTTGATTGATCTTTAGAATTTACATTTGCTTCAATTTTAATTTGAATGTTTTCTTCTCCCAATTTTGAGATTTTTTTAATTTGTTTTGTTTTTGTTTTTGTTTTTTTATTATCTAAGGATTTTTCCGTTTCTTTATTACTTTCTTTTAAACGCACAAAATTATTGCTGGTGAGATATTCTTTACCTAACTTTATAAGTGGATTAATACCTAATTGACTGAAAACAATTTTTTCTTCATTTGTAAGATCAACTGTGATTGTATTTTTTTCTTTTGAATTTGATTGGTTAAAATTATCATTTTCATTATCATTTTCTTTTTTATTAGAAGCATTCTTTTTACTTAGGTCTTTGGAGTTAATTAATTCCTTATCAATTATTTTTTCCTGCTCATCAGTTGATTGAGAAGTATCTGAATCTAGAGATTTTATATTGTTTGATTGATTCGACTGATTTTCAACATTTTTAATTTTTAAGTTAGAAATTTCGTGATTTAATATATTTTCTACATGTCCGGTACCATCGCATGTAGAACATTTTTGACCGAATAATTCATATATATTTTGACCTTGTCTTTTTCTGGTTAACTCTACTAAGCCTAATTCAGTAAGCTGAGCTATTTGAGGCCTAGCAGAATCATCTTTTATTGCTGAGGTAAAATGCTCAAGTAACTGAAATTGATCTCTTCTAGATTCCATATCGATAAAATCTATTACTATAACTCCACCAATATTTCTTAATTTCATTTGCCTTGAGATTTCAACTGCTGCTTCGCAGTTTGTCCACAAAACAGTTTGTCTTGAATTTGCGGATCTTGTAAATGATCCAGAGTTTACATCGATTACTGTTAAAGCTTCAGTAGGTTCGATAATGATATAACCTCCCGAAGGAAGATCTACTCTCGGCTGGAGAGCTTTTTGAATTGTTTTCTTAATTTCGTACTTTTCGAAGATATGTTGATTTAAATTGTTATCGTGAAATTCAATCTCTATATCAGATTCATAATTTTTTAAAAACTCTTTTGCCCTTGCAACTGAAAAATTACTATCAATAATTATGCTTTTAGTTGTTCCTTTAATATGATCTCTTAAGATCTTAAGAGAGAAATCATCATCTCTTTTTATTAAATTTGGTGGATTAGAAGCTTCTGAAACTTTTAGTATATTTTCCCATTGTTGAATTAATTGTTCTAAATCTTCAATAAGAAGTTCTTCTTTTATTTTTTCAGCTTCAGTTCTAAATAACAAGCCTGTGGTGGGTGGTTTTATTAAAACTCCAAGAGCTTTTAAACGGCTTCTTTCTGTTTCTGTATTTATTTTCCTTGAAATATTTACTCCTTGACCATAAGGTTGTAATATCAAGTATTTCCCTGGGATTGAAATACTTCCCGTTAGTCTGGGGCCTTTAGATCCTGTGGGTTCCTTTATGACCTGTACTAAAACTTTTTGTTTTGGTTCTAGTAATTCAGTTATTCCAAATGTCCCTTTTTTAAGTCTTAGTGGACCTAAATCTGAAACATGGATGAATCCATTTTTCTCGCTTTCACCAATATTTATAAAAGCTGCATCAATGCCAGGGAGAACATTTTCAACTGTTCCTAAAAAAATATCGCCAATTTGATATTGACCTTGTGCGACGATTAATTCATCAACTCGATCATCTGTGAGTAGTGCTGCTATTCGAGCCTGCTCAGCGATGATAATTTGCTGAGACATATAATTGATTCTGAATGATTTGGATTTTGAAAATCGTCTAAACTAAACAATTAAATTTTCTTTTATTAAAGCAAGTTTTTTATAGCTTTTATTTTTTACTTTTTAAAATTAATAAAGTTAATAGTGATTGAATTCTGCTATCTATAGAGCTTTAAACGATTTTTAAACTAATTGAAATTGAATTCATAGCTATGACTATATCTGAAATTAATCATAACTAGAATAATATTAACATCTAATCACCATTAAAGCACGTTGATACATTATTCTAATATTGGTGAAATTTTTTATCTAAAGTGGTCCAAGTAAACGAAAATTATTTAAAACTCAAAGCAGGCTATTTATTTCCTGAAATTGCTAAAAGGGTAAAAATATATTCTCAATCAAATAAGAATGCTGAAATTATTAAGCTTGGTATTGGAGATGTTACAGAACCATTACCGAGAGCATGTATAGAAGCTATGGGTAAAGCTTTAGATGAAATGGGAACAATAGATGGTTTTAGAGGATATGGACCAGAACAAGGCTATTCATGGCTCAGAGAAAAAATATCTGAGCATGATTTTATTTCAAGAGGCTGTCAAATTTCACCTGAAGAAATCTTTGTTTCTGATGGTTCTAAATGCGATAGTAGCAATATTTTAGATATTCTTGGCAAAGATAATTCAATTGCAGTAACAGATCCTGTTTACCCAGTTTATGTAGATAGTAACGTTATGACTGGCAGAACTGGAGATTCTCTGGAAAATGGTACTTATCAAGGATTGACATATCTTGCAATAAACGAGGGGAATAACTTTTTGCCAGAACTGCCTGAAAAAAAAGTTGATATTTTGTATCTTTGTTTTCCTAATAATCCGACTGGAGCAACGATTAATAAAGCAGAATTGAAAAAATGGGTTGACTATGCTCTTCAAAACAAATCCCTAATACTTTTTGATGCAGCTTATGAAGCATTTATTCAAGATAATGATATTCCACATTCAATATATGAGATTGAGGGAGCAAAGGATTGTGCTATTGAATTTAGATCTTTTTCAAAGAATGCAGGATTCACTGGAGTTAGATGTGCTTTTACAGTAATTCCTAAAAATCTTAAAGGTTTGAGCTCAACAAATGAGGAAATAGAATTATGGCCTCTTTGGAATAGGCGACAATCTACAAAGTTCAATGGAGTAAGTTATGTGGTTCAGAAAGGAGCAGAAGCTGTTTATTCTCTTGAAGGGAAGAAACAGGTGAGAGATTTAATTGATTTTTATATGGAAAATGCAAAAATAATGAAAAATAAACTTCAGAATTCAGGATATAAAGTTTACGGTGGGGACAATGCTCCTTATATCTGGATTAAAGTTCCAGATCAAATGACATCTTGGGACTTTTTTGATTTCCTTCTCCAAAAAGTTAGTGTAGTGGGAACACCTGGGAGCGGATTTGGATTAGCAGGAGAGGGTTATTTTCGCTTGTCAGCATTTAACTCACGATCAAACGTCCTTGATGCAATGGAAAGAATAATTAATATATAATTACAAGTACAACTTAAACTCTAATAAATTTAATGCTTCCTTTAAAGTTAGAACAAAGTGTAAATAATAATTCAGTAGTGATTGAAAAGAAACCTGCTGAATTAAAAAATAAATCTCCAAAATATAAGGTTTTACTTCATAATGACCCAGTTAATTCAATGGAGTATGTCACTATTTCACTCCGAGAAGTAGTGCCGCAATTAAGTGAACAAGATGCTTTAGCTATAATGCTTGAGGCACATAATACTGGTGTGGGTTTAGTAATTGTTTGTGATTTAGAGCCAGCAGAATTCTACTCAGAATCATTAAAATCTAAAGGAATTTCTAGTTCAATTGAGAAAGAGGATTAATAACCGTTACAGTTATTATTTAGAATGAGCTAATTTCCTTTCTGATAAAGGACGGACTTTCAAGGATTCTTTTAAGGAAGACTTTCCATATTCTCTCTCAAGAATATCGATGACTGTTTTGCCAAATTCGTCTTCAGGATTATCAAATGCTTCTAAGCAAACCTGACCAAGTTTTTTCCCTAATGAGCCTGGATTCCAAAGAAGTTTTCTTGCTGTCCAGGGCATCATGCTCATTGGATTATAATTTGGCTTTAAAATTTTTTGTTCTAATGCGTACTTCTCAAGAAGAGTGTGTGGTTGCAAACCTATAAAAAATATAGCTGGATCAACTAAGCCTTTACCAAAAATATTTTCTAATTCTCTATGGTAAGCAATTGTTTGTCTTATGGTGCTGGGCGTTTCATCAAAAACATTAAATGAATAATTGACTGAAACATGATTCTTGAAACCTGATTTGACTAGCATTTTGCAATTATTTAATACAGTTTCAAGGTCATACGCTAATCTCATTTTTCTAACAAGTTCTTGAGATCCAGACGTGATACCTATTTCAAAATAGCTCATACCTGTATCAACCATAAGCTGAGCTAGCTCAGCATCAATATTATCTGCTCTAATGTATGCAGCCCAATTAATATCGTCCCAGCCTTGGTCTTTAATTGCTTGTAAGAGTGTTTTTGCATCTTCAATATGTTTTTTGGCGGGAATAAACTGTGCATCAGTAAACCAAAATCCTCTTACTCCAAGATCATATAATTGCTTCATTTCTTTAATTACTTCCTTAACAGGATTAACGCGAACCTGCTTCCCCTCCACAACTGTGTAAACACAGAAACAACAATTATGAGGACAACCTCTTTTTGTTTGTACCCCTACGTAATAATCACCACCTTCTATATACCAATCGAATTCAGGCCATATTGATTTAATATATTTATAGTTGCAGGCAGTTTTAACAGTTCCTGAAGGTTGTTCATGTATTAGTTTGTTGCGAGGTTTTTGTCCAGCAATATAACATCTTTCTTTTTCTATTGAATCTCCTCTAATGATTTTTTCTATGAGATTTTCTCCCTCTCCAACTGAAATAACAGTTCCTTTTGGGAGTAAATTCCCCAATTGTTCATAGAAGACACTAACAGCACCACCTCCTAAAATAACTTTTACATTTCTATTGTATTTTTGTGCTCTTTTTAGTCCCATCTTGACTAAAGAAGTATTTTTATATATTTCTCCATAATGAGATGCGATTAATTGTAATCCTCCCCATGAACCTCTAATTTTTTTTAGGATATTTTTCGAGTAGAAGACTTCAAAAGAGTTTTGTAGGGGATTTCCACTTCTACCATCAACAGGTGCATAAATTTGTATATCTCTCCATGAAAAAATGATTAGATGTGGTCTAAATTGATCAATTTTTCTAGCTAAATATTTGGAAACTTTATTTGATGGAACTATAGCTAGATCAATGAATTGCTGCTGTAAACCTGGAAAACATTTATGTATATGGTCTGCTAAATAAATAGGTCCTATTGGAAATATTGGATTACATGGCAATCTTACAGTTAGTATTTTTCCATAGTGCTTACTTTGGTAATTTTTTTTATTTAATTTTTCGAACTTCAAATTAAAATTCATGTCATAAAATTTAATGAATTTATTTCCTATAAGAATCTAACTACTTTATTACTAATTTGGAGAAATTAAAAATACTAAGAAAATACTCACGAAAATTTTATTTAATTCAGATATCAGAAATCATATAAATCCAGCATACTTTAAGAAGTTTTAATCCATCTACCCATCTAGATATATTTGGTGCTCCAGATTTTCTGGCGTAATATCTAACAGGATAATTTAGTATTTTAATGTTATTGTTCGCAGCTTCAAATATTATTGTAAAGTCTCCAAATGGGTCAGACTTGGAATCCCAACTACCATTTTGTTTCATAAGTTTAAAGAATTTTCTTGAAAAAACTTTTGTTCCACAGAGTGAATCTGATACGGATTTATTTATGAGAATTGATAGAAAAATTGCGAAGAGTCTATTGCCTATATAATTTGCCCATCTCATCGCATCTTTTTCCATTGGAAAAGTTGTCCGGGCGCAATTAATTAGGATATTTTGATTTTTGGTTGATTCTATAATTGCTGCAATACTGTCATCAATATCTACAGTAAAATCACTATCAATTATGGCGAGGGTCTCACCTGAAGAAATATTAAATCCTTCCACGACAGCATTTTTCTTCCCTTTAGAAGTTTGTTTTAAAAGAGATATCTTGAAGAAATTTGAGAAATTTTCTTTTAATTCTTTCAAAATGTCATATGTATTATCATTGCTATTACCTTCAACAAATATGATTTCTAATTTATTCGGTATATCCTTGAATTTATTTAAAGCATTAATCAAAAGTTGTTTATTACCTGCTTCATTTCTTGCCGGAATTACTATTGATATTAAATGTTTAGAAATATTTTTACTATATTTGTAAAAAACTATTTCGAGTTCATAAGCAAGTTGTTTTATAACTGGTATTTTCCGAAAAATATTTTTTATAGATTTTGGAATTACTTTAGTGGGTATTGGAGTTAGTTTTTTTGCTTTCCATCTAATTGATCTGTAGTTATAAATTTCTGCTAAAGATTCGATATCGCATAAAGTTATTCTTGCTTTTCTAGTAGTTTCTCTAAAAATTCTTGAATCTAATCTTAGCCATCTAGTGATTGGCTCCCAAGTATTACCACGGACCTTAATAGAAATAAATTCGTTATTGTCTTTGAATAATTGATGAAGTTCATTATTTGTTAAATTCCAACTATTGACAGATCTCATTATTAAAGATTAAAAACGACAACTTATTATATATGGATTATTTAGTTTTTAATATTAATTTCCATGGATTTAAAACATCATTTTCATATATCACTTCATAAGAATCATCATTATTTTTTATTGTTTTAAGGTCAGTTGTCCATGCTAATTCAGATTTTTTTAATGCATTAATACTTTCTATTCCTCGACCTAATTTAGGAGTTGATAAAGAAATTCTTATAATTTTTGATTGCGATCGTGAGTTGCTGATTCCTGTTTTATCAACCATGATCGTTTGATTTTTTACTAAATCAAGGGATGAAACATATTCCATTTTTTCTCTTAGTTCTCTTGATCTATCAGTGAATAAACCTGATTGCAAAATAAATGAAGTAAATAAGTAAGGCCCAATTATGAGAGTTATTAATATTTCTTTGTACGAACTGTTATGTTTAATTAATGACCAAGATAAGCAGAAAGATAATAATCCAAGAATTATAAATGTATTTTCTTTTGTATTAAAATTAATTAAATCTTTAAGGAAAAAATAATATGTGAAAGTTAGGGCAAATATGAATAATGGAATTATTTTTGAAGTCATAAATATAAAAAATCGACCATATTTATAAGAATTGAATAAATATTTTATTCCTACATATGTGTTTAATGAAAAAATAGATGAGATTTGTAGGGTATAGTATGGAGTTTTTGTAGAGAAAATGCTAACGGTCGCTAATAAAATTAAGGGAAAAAAAGCAAGTATATATTTATTCTCTTTACTTTGAGAAATATTGTATATTGTGCCAATAATTGCGAAAAAACTCCATGGTAGAAATGTTACCGGGACATTCCAGAAATAATAATAGAAAGGATTTGTAAAAGTATTTTTACTTGATAGAAAGTTAAACTTTTCAATTAAGTAAAAAATAATATTTTTGTCTAAATAAGGGTTGATTGAAAATGTCCAGAATAAAAAAGGAATAAATCCAATTAGTAATCCTAACCAAAAGAATTTGTTCAATAAAAAATTTTTTTTTAAAAAAATATATGGTAGGAGTGAAAATAACGGTACAAAAACTAAAAAAGTTTTCATCATAAAGGCTAAACCAATCCAAATTCCAAAAAGCAGAATATAGAATTTGTTTTTTTTACTTTTTATTTTGACTAAAGCTAATACTCCAATAGTTACTAAAAATGAATAAATAATATCTTGAGTGGCAAGGTGTGAGTAGTCAAACCATAGATATGTAGTAGCAAGGATTAGTGGAGATATAATCGCATATTTTTTATTAAATAATTCTTCATGTAATTTATAAGTCGTAAATAGCATCAATATGGAAGCGACCGTTGTTGGTAGATATGCAGAAAAAATATTTCTTCCAAATAAGTCTTGCGACTTTGCTATTAAAAACTGTAACCCTATTGTTCTATCTAAAACATATTCATCCCACCAAAGTGGAATTGTCCAGTTACCTTTTTCTAATATCCATCTAGCTTGTAGTGCATAAAAACCTTCATCAAAAGCAATATAACTTCTTTTGCCAAAATAAAATAGGAGAGGAATAAAAATAAATAATTTAAAAAGATATCTAATTTTTAAAATTTTATTAACCATTTTTATTTGCTTAGTAAGTGCCGATAATTGGAATTGAACCAATGACCTACTGTTTACGAGACAGTTGCTCTTCCGCTGAGCTATACCGGCAAATTAAATATTGAATTTTTCATATAGACTTAATTTTATAATTGAAAGAATTTATGTCAAAAATAGATCCTGAATTGAAAAAGAAATTATTAAAGGAATCCCAAGCACCTTTCAAGGGATTGAGAAGAATATTGTGGATTGCTTTTAGCGGTTCTGCATTTTTGGGACTTCTAATAATGCTTTCCAGAATTGCAAGCGGGACTGAATTACAGCAAAATAACCTTCTCATACAGTTGGGTGCTTGTTTAATATTTCCTACTTTATTAATCCTTGACAGAAATAAAGATTAATAAGCTAGATGTTTAATTATTGAGATAAAGTCCTCTTTTTGGTGACAAATTTGAATGCTTCGATTACATCTCCTTCAATCCATGAAGAGAATTTATCGCAGCCAACTCCACATTCAAATCCTGTATTTACTTCTTTCACATCATCTTTAGCTCTTTTTAGAGAGTCTAAATTACCCTCAAATATTACTTTCTCTGATCTAATAACTCTCAAATAACAATTCCTTTGTAATTTGCCACTTTGGATATAACATCCTGCAATAGCTCCTTTACCGACTGCGAAAGTTGCCCTAACTTCAGCTTGCCCTAATGATTCTTCAACAAGATCGGGTTCAAGTAGCCCTTCCATGGCCAACTGAATATCTTCAAGGAGTTTGTAAATTACCTCATATTCTCTTATGTCAACGTCATTAGCATCAGCTGCTCTCTTCGCGCCAGAAGCCAATGAGGTATTAAATCCAATGATTACTGAACCAGATGCAGCAGCGAGATCGATATCCGTCTCAGTTATTTCTCCGGGAGCAGAAAGTAGGACTCTGACTTGAACTTCATTTTTTGGTAATTGTTCTAGTGATCCTAATATCGCTTCAACACTACCTTGAACATCAGCCTTAAGAATTAAGTTTAACTCCTTTAATTCTCCATCATTTGCTTGTGTTGATAAGGATGATAAGCTGACTCTTCTAGAGGCCATTTGCTGAGCTAATTTTGTTGCTCTAGCATCTGTTGCCCTTTCTCCAACAATGGCTCGACCAGTTTTCTCATCAGGGTAGACTTCGAATTCATCTCCTGCAGTGGGTACTTCACTGAATCCTAGTGCTTCAACTGGGAATGATGGCCCTGCTTCTTTGATTCTATTACCATGTTCATCAACCATTGCTCTAATTTTTCCAAGAACTGAACCAGCAGCTAAAACATCTCCTGACTTCAAAGTTCCATTTTGTACTAACAAAGTAGCTACAGGGCCTTTTGCTTTGTCTAGGTGTGCTTCAATAACAGTACCTTTTGCAAATCTATCAGGGTTAGCTTGTAGATCTTCTACCTCTGAAACTAATAAAATCATTTCGAGTAATTTATCAATGTTTTGTTTTTTGATAGCACTTACTGGAACCATCACTGTATCTCCTCCCCAATCTTCAGCAATTAAATCTTTTTCTGATAGTTCCTGCTTCACTCTGTCAGGAGATGCCCCTTCTTTGTCAATTTTATTTATTGCAACAACTATTGGTACTTTTGCTGCTCTTGCATGACTGATAGCTTCTAGTGTTTGAGGCCTGCAACCATCATCTGCAGCAACCACAAGAACAGCTACGTCTGTAACCTTTGTGCCCCTTGCTCTCATTGCAGTGAAGGCTTCATGACCTGGGGTATCAAGAAAAGTTAATTTTTTCTTTTGAGATTCATGTTCAAATTCAACTTGATAAGCACCTATGTGCTGAGTGATGCCCCCTGCTTCCCCCGAAGCTACTCTTGATTCTCTGATGGAATCTAAAAGACTTGTTTTGCCATGGTCTACATGACCCATGACTGTAATAACGGGTGGTCTTCTTATTAGATTATCAATATCTTCAGATTCAATCATATCAACAGTTTTCTCAGCAGCTTCTTGGATGTCATCTTGCAAAACAGGTACTCCAAATTCTTCTGCTACTGTTTCAATAGTTGCTAAGTCGAGTGATTGAGTAACAGTTGCAGTTATCCCTTTAAAAAAAAGAGATTTGATTATTTCAGAACTTTCAAGGCTTAATTTATCAGCTAATTCTTGAACAGTTAAATTATCTTCGGGAACTATTATCATTTCAGGTCTTACTTGTTTGGCCTCTTTGGCAGCCTTTAATTCCATTGCTCTCCTTTTCTGCCTTTGTCTTGTGGTCTCTTTTTTCTTCTTCTTAAATTGTTTGATAGATTTTTGAGATTTAGTTTCTTCAGACTTTTCTTTCTTAGGACGCGCCAGACTTGCTGATAAAATTGAAATTTTCTCGCCTGAATATCCACTGGTTTCAGATGTTAATGAATCATCATTTTCACCAATAATATGAACTTTCTGCCTTTGTTTTTGAGGATTTTTACTTCTTAATGCTTCAAGTTTTGCGCTATCATCCCAGTCTGTCTTTCCAGGTTTCTTTGAACTATTTGAAAATGCTCTATGAGGAGGTTTTTTGGAACTTGGAGTAGCATTTGGACGATTATTAGGCGCTTTCGCCTTTTGCTTAGGTGCATCGATATTTTGTTTTGAGTTATTCTTTTTACCTAGATTGTCTTTCTCAGAGTTACTATTTTTTTGAAGTTGTAAAAGTTCGTTAGGTGATACTGGCTTCCTTATCCTAGAAGAATTTTGGCCATTGAATTTAGAACCAGGCCTATTATTGGGCATGCCAGGTCTGTTGGGAGAACCAGCTCTATTGGGATCGCCTTGCCTATTAAATGAGCCAGGTCTGCCTTGATCTGAAGGTTTGTTTCTTAAACCAGGCCTATTGGGCATGCCAGGTCTATTGGGAGAACCAGTTCTATTGGGATTGCCTTGCCTATAAAATGAGCCAGGTCTGTCTTGATCTGAAGGTTTGTTTCTTAAACCAGGCCTATTGGGCATGCCAGGTCTATTAGGAGAACTAGGTCTGTTTGAGACAGTTTGTTTAAAAGCAATGTTTTGCTTATTGTTATTTTGCTTATTAGAATTTATTTTTGGATCTTCTCTTCTAATTGGAGCTCCTACGAGCTCAGGGGTTTTCATTCCATTATTAAAAATTTTTGTTGTAGGTTTGTTCGTATTTTGATCAGGTTTATTTGATAGTCGTCTTTTATCCCCTGAACTTGAGATGTTCTGGGAAGATTCGTTGGATTTAACATTATTATTTATGTTTTTAGGCTTTGCAATTAGTTGAATAGGTGGTTTTGCCGGACTTTTGATAGGTGGGGTTGTGTTATTTGCAAAAGTTTTTTTATCTTGGTTTACCTTCTGTGAAGGTTTACTATTTATATTTTTATTTGTAAGATTTGCTCGAGATTGTGAACTGTTGGTATTTGTGGGTTTATTGAGAATTGTAGGTTTATTTGAAATTATTTTTTGACTCTCAGGTTTATTAAGAGGTTTAATCAATAATGGCTTTTTTTTTGAATTGTCTTCAAGAGGTTTCCCTTTCATAGAAGCGATAACTGAAGATTCATTTTCTTTATTTTGTTTATAATTTTCTTTTTTAATCGAAGGTTTCTTAATAGAAAGAATTTTTTTATCTGAATTTTTTTTATTAATAAGATTTTTTATTTTTTTTGCTTCCTCTGCACTAATTGAACTGCTGTGGCTTTTTACTGAAATTGAAAGTTTTTGAGCGGCATCCAATATATCTTTATTTTCCAGATTTAAGTCTCTGGAAAGTTCATAAATTCTGATTTTATCGCTGATAGTCATTTAATCTGATTTGTACTCTTTTGGAATTGAAGAGGATTTAATTTAATTATATTCCCTTAATGGGGATAGTTATTGTAGCTTGTAATTTCTTTTTCAAAAATTTCAATAAATTCAGGCTTTAAAAATGTTTTTAAAGCTTTTTGAAGCTTTTTTTTGATCTTGGAATCTGAGTAGCATTTTTTTGACTTGCAAATGTAAGCTGATCTCCCCATTCCCTTTTGAAGTGTGATGCCTTGCTTATAATCTTTAGTAATTTTTAAAAGATCTTTCCGGTCATATGTTTTTCTACATGAAATGCATACACGCAAAACAGGGATTTGTTGTGTCACCGTTTTTTCTCCTCTTTGGCAGATATCTCAGTATCTTGAACAGTCTCTAATGGATCATTATCTGTGAATTCTTCTCCTTCGTATTGTTCCTCTCCATATTCTTCTTCATCTTCGGGAAGGGGATAAAGCTCTCTTAATCTTGCATCTTCTGCCGCACGCTCAGCTTGTTCTGCTTCTAATCTAATTTCAGCATCTCTCTGGAGATTCTCTTCTTCTTCTCTTTGAATGATTAATTCAGAGACTGCAGCATCTTCTGCTTCCTGATCGTATTCATGTGAGTTTTTAACGTCAATCTTCCAACCAGTTAATCTTGCGGCAAGTCTTACATTTTGACCTTCTCTACCAATTGCGAGACTTAATTGATCAGGTGGAACTAGTACGTGCGCATGTTGCCCTGCTGGGTCTACAAGTCTTACTTGATCGACTTTCGCAGGACTTAAAGAGTTTAAAATATACTGTATTGGATTAGATGACCATTTAATAACATCAATTTTTTCTCCTCTTAATTCATTTACTACTTGTTGAATCCTTGCTCCTCTAGCTCCAATACAGGCACCTACAGGGTCCACTTCTTCTTCGACACTATCTACAGCTACTTTTGTTCTTGGCCCAACAGCTCTTGAAGGAGGGTTGGCTTCTCTTGAAACAGCAACAATTTTCACTGTGCCTTCTTGAATTTCAGGGACTTCATTTTCAAATAAATAAACCACTAAACCAGCATTTGCTCTACTTACAAAAAGTTGCGGCCCTTTTCTTGCAATTTCGCTAACTTCTTTCAAAAATACTTTGAAAGTTGCATTTGCTCTATAATTATCATTTGGTAATTGATCTCTCTTGGGAAGTTCGGCCTCTACTTCAGGTCTACCAATACCCGAACTTACTCCCATAATTACTGATTGTCTTTCAAATCTTATAACTCTTGCAGTTAAAACAGGATCTTCCAAATCCGCAAATTCTTCTTGGATCATTCTTCGTTGTTGATCTCTTAATTTTTGAGCTAAAACTTGCTTTGTTGTTGAAGCAGCCATTCGCCCAAAATCTTCTTTTTCTGGAGTAACGTCTAAAACAACTGTGTCGCCTATTTGCGCATCTTCAGCTACTTGTTTAACTTCTACAAGAGATATTTGATGATCTTCGCTCTCAACTTCTTCAACTATTATTTTACTCGATAATATCCTATAACCTTCTTCATCTAGATCTAGTCCAACATCAAAATTACTGAAATACTCTTCATCAAATGGATCTTGATTAACTCCAATGTAAAAAGTTTTTCTATATTTTTCGTATCCTTTTAATAAAGCTTCGCGTAAGGCTAATTCAACGATATTAGGAGGTAACTTTTTTTCCTCACTAATGTCTTCAATGAGATTGTTTAAACCTGGGAGAATAACTAATGCCATCTATGATGGGGATTTGAATAATGGTTGAAAATAATTAATCTTTTAATGTACAAAGACTAATTTTTAGTACTTCATCAAAAGGGATTTTTTTAATCTTACCTTTTATGTTAATGGCTAAATAATCTTTAGACTTTTCATAAAGTAAACCATTCAGAAATTTTATTTTTGAATTCTTTTGGTTTAACTCAACATTAACTGGAAAACCTTTAAAAGTTTTGAAGTCTCTTTCTGAGGTTAGTTCATCACTGACCCCTTGACTACTAATTTCTAAGACATATGAACAATTTAAAAGATTTGATTTTTCTATTTCGTCAGATGCTGGGGTATTAAATGCCGCACAATCATCTAGGGAAATGTCATCCCCATCAGTTTTTCTTATAGTTATTTCAATAACAATTGGATTTTGATTAGTTCGTATATTTAAACCGCAGATTTCTAAATCCCGCTCATTAGCAACTTTTTCTAATAAAGCTTCTAGTTTACTTTTGTTTTCTTTATTCAAATTTATTTTTTTAATTTATTTAGAATTTATTTTCACACATTAAGAAGTTTTTTCTATAGAAAAATTTAAAAATTTGCATTTTATGGATGTAAACAAAAAAACAACAATAATCTCTTTCTTCAATTAGATTTATTAAATTAACTCAAAAAACCATTAATGAAATGAAGTATCTCAAGATTAAATTTATTAATTTAATCCAAATATTCATTATTTTTTGTTTTTGCATACTCAATTTCTTTCAAGATGCTGAAGTTTTAGCTTTAACTTCCTTTGAAAGTCATAATTTCGTGTCATCCGCAGTTAAAGATATTGGCCCTGCAGTTGTCAAAATTGACACTGAGCGCTTGGTAGAGAGGCAACAATTTGATCCTACTTTACTTGACCCTTTGTTAAGGGATTTACTTGGCGAGCAAGGTATTTCTCCTGAAAGGGAGAGAGGGCAGGGCTCTGGGGTTATCATTAATGAGAATGGTTTGGTTCTAACAAACGCTCATGTCGTAGAAAGAGTCGATAATGTTTCAGTTACTTTGGCAGATGGATCTATTTGTGATGGTGAAGTTTTGGGCACAGATACAGTAACTGATCTTGCTTTGGTAAAAATTGATGAAGATGCTTATTCTGGGTTTGCTCCACTTGGAAATTCTGAAGATCTTGAAGTTGGAGACTGGGCAATAGCACTTGGTACTCCCTATGGTCTTGAAAAAACAGTTACCTTAGGGATTGTAAGCAGCCTGCATAGAGATATTAATAGTTTAGGATTTTCAGATAAAAGGCTGGATCTTATTCAGACTGATGCGGCAATAAATCCAGGCAATTCTGGGGGGCCACTCATAAATTCTAATGGTGAGGTAATTGGAATAAATACATTAGTGAGAAGTGGCCCTGGAGCTGGTTTAGGTTTTGCGATTCCCATCAATCTAGCTAAAAGTGTTTCTGAACAGCTACTTAAAAATGGGGAAGTTATTCATCCATATTTAGGGGTTCAATTAATTTCTTTAAATCCTAGAATTGCTAAAGAACATAATCGAGATCCCAATTCGTTAGTTCAATTACCTGAAAGAAATGGAGCTTTAATCCAATCAGTAATACCTAATAGCCCCGCTGAAAAGGCTGGTTTAAGAAGAGGGGATTTAGTAATAGCAGCCGAAAATATATCTATTAAAGAGCCTAAAACTCTACTAGATGAAGTAGAAAAAGCTCAGATAGGAAAAGAATTTCTTTTAAACATTTTGAGAAATAATAAAGAGATACAGATAAATATCAAACCAGAACCTCTGCCAGGTTTGACATAAAGCACCCATTGAAATTTAATAATCTATAACAATTAGAGAAAAAGATTTTGGATTCACAAACTCAAATGAAAAAAGTAGTTGCTGATGCAGCAATAAAGGAAGTAAAGAGTGACATGATTCTTGGATTAGGTTCCGGATCTACAGCTGCGTTAATGATAAAAAGCCTTGCGGATGAAATGCGTTCTGGGAAACTCCAAAATATAAGAGGTGTTGCAACTTCTTTTCAATCAGAAGTTTTAGCGCTTGAACTGGATATCCCACTTATCGATCTAGCTTCTGTGTCTCAAATTGATCTAGCTATTGATGGAGCAGATGAAGTTGATCCAGGATTTCAATTAATAAAAGGAGGAGGAGCATGCCATGTTAGAGAAAAATTAGTGGCATCTAAAGCTAATCAGTTGTTGATTGTTGTTGATGAAACTAAACTCGTACAAAATCTAAATCAATCTTTCCCTTTACCTGTAGAAGTTCTTCCAAATGCTTGGAAGCAAGTTCAGGAAGTCATTTCAGAAATGAATGGCAGTTCTTCTTTAAGAATGGCTACTAAAAAAGCTGGCCCTGTTGTAACTGACCAAGGCAACCTTATCCTAGATGTATTATTTAAAGACGGTATTAAGAATCCAAAAGACATAGAAATGAAGATTAACAATATTCCAGGAGTATTAGAAAATGGATTATTCGTTGATCTTACAGATAAAGTATTAGTTGGTAAAATTGAAGACAACAATCCAGTGGTTTATTCACCCTCAAGAACTAGCTAATCTTCAAATCTTATCTCTACAGAGTTAGAGTGGCTATGTAATCCTTCACTTTTAGCAAGATTAATAATATCAAGACTATGAACTTTTAAACTTTCTTCATTAAATTCAATTATTGAAGTATTTTTCATAAAAGTTTCAACCCCTAAAGAACCGCTAAATCTAGAATTTCCTGAAGTGGGTAAAGTATGATTTGGTCCCGCAAGATAATCTCCAACAGCTTCTGGCGTCCATTTTCCTAAAAATATCGCTCCTGCATTCTCTATACTTGCAAGAATTTTTTTTGAATCTAAGGTAAGGATTTCTAGGTGTTCAGGAGCAAAGTTATTACTTAGTTCAACACATGATTCGTAATTCTCGCAAATCACAATTAAACCCCAATTTTTTATTGATTGCATGCAAATTTCTTTTCTTGGATGATCATCTATTTTTTTATAAAGTTCTTCCAAAACTTCTTTTGCCTGGTTTTTTGATGTAGTTAAAAGTATTGATGAAGCTAAAGGATCATGTTCTGCTTGCGCTAATAGATCAGATGCTATATGAGTGCTCTGAGCTGTTTCATCTGCAATTATTAATATTTCACTTGGACCAGCTAGAGAATCAATCCCTGTAGAACCATAAATGAGTTTTTTCGCAGTTGTAACATATATATTCCCTGGACCTGAAATAACATCAACTTTATTGATTTGACTTGTGCCAAATGCTAAAGCACCAATTGCTTGAGCTCCTCCAATTCTAAATACTTTATTGACCCCTGATAAGTAAGCTGCAGCTAAAACAGTTTTGTTTATTTCCCCTTCTTTATTCCCAGGAGATACCATAATAATTTCTTCTACTCCTGCTACTTTTGCAGGTATAGCATTCATCAATACTGTACTTGGATAAGCAGCTCTACCTCCAGGAATATAAATACCTGCATTCTTAACTGGTCTCCATCTCCTTTGGACGATATCACCATATTCACCTTTTATAGTGAAAGATTGAGGAATCTCTTTTTCATGGAATTTTTGAATTCTTTCATGAGCTACCACAAGTGAGCGCTTTAAATTGTTATCGATTTCATCCCATGCATTCTTTATTTGATCCGCACTCACTTGCATAGGGTCAGGGTCGAAGCCATCAAATTTTTTTGTATATTTTTCTACCGCTATATCTCCAGAAATTTTTACCTCTTGGATAATTTCTTCAACAATTCTATTTATCTTATTATTGTTTTCTGAATTAGTTCGAGTAGAAATCCTTTTTAATTCTTCAATAGCTTCTTTTTTTTTATTTATGATCTTCATTTGCTTAATTTTTCAAATAGATAGAAAGGCTCAAAACCCAATTTAATATCTTCTAAATTATATATGATTGATTAGTTGTCGATTTATTTGTTATGATAAAAATCTTCTATTTATGCACCCTCTGTGGCCAACAACAAATCAGCAAAAAAGAGAATACAAATTGCCGAAAGAAATCGTTTAATAAATAAGT
Organism: Prochlorococcus sp. RS04; assembly: GCF_001989455.1. Classification (NCBI taxonomy): domain Bacteria; kingdom Bacillati; phylum Cyanobacteriota; class Cyanophyceae; order Synechococcales; family Prochlorococcaceae; genus Prochlorococcus; species Prochlorococcus sp. RS04. The sequence goes on from NZ_CP018346.1 coordinate 1,062,277, forward strand.
CATATAAATCTACTGTTAGGACTTTAACCAAAAAAACCCTAGAGAACTGCGAAAAATACAAGAAAAATCCAAATGAGGATAATAAAAATTTAGTGAAAACAAGTCTTAATAAAGCTTTTAGCTTAATTGACAAAGCAGTTAAAAAAAATGTTCTTCACAAGAACAACGGAGCTAATAAAAAATCGAAAATCAACAATTTTGTAAAAACTGCTCTTACCACTAAGTAATAACGACAGATCACTATTATGAGCGATATAGAACTCATAGACTCGCACTGTCATTTAATATTTGAGAATTTTGAGAGAGATCTTGAAGATGTTGTTTTAAGATTGCGCTCAAGAGGTGTTAAAAAATTAGTTCATGCTTGTTGTGAATTAACAGAAATTCCAAAGTTGAAAAAAATATCCCATAAATTTCATGAAATTTACTACTCAGTTGGTTTGCATCCGTTAGAAGCAAAAAAATGGGAACAAAGTTCAAAATCTCTTTTAAAAAAATCAGCTCTAGAAGATAGACGAGTTGTAGCTATTGGGGAATTAGGCTTGGATTTTTTTAAAAATGAAAATAAAATTCAGCAGATTGAAGCACTTATTCCGCAAATGGAGTTAGCTTATGAACTTCAATTGCCCGTAATTATCCATTGCAGAGATGCTGCAAATGAAATGATTGAGATATGTAGTGATCTCTCTAGAAGAGGGAAATGTCCTGATGGTGTACTTCATTGTTGGACGGGAACACCAAAAGAAATGAAGCAATTCTTGAATCTTGGATTTTACATAAGTTTTAGTGGTATAGTAACTTTCCCAAAAGCACATGAAATTCACGAGTGTGCCAAAATAGTTCCAAATGATAAATACTTAATTGAAACTGACTCACCATTTTTAGCTCCTGTCCCTCATAGGGGTAAAAGAAATGAACCTGCGTTTGTTGAAAATGTTGCCAATTATATGGCAGATTTAAGATCTACTGAATTAATCACAATTGCTAGAGAGTCATATAAGAATGCTGAAGATTTGTTTAAATTTGACTTGTTAAGTAGACGTAGCAGCTGTTAGTATTAGGAATTACTGGAAATTTTTCTTAATTTTTTTGACTTTAACAAACACAGTTAATTATTTATCAGCATAAAACAAAATTTAATTCTTATTTTTTAGATTGTTTTTTGTTGAAATCGAGATTTAATTGTTTATCTCATTTTAAGTGAAAAGTTAAAGAACTAATTATTAAGTAGATTAAAAGTAAATAGTAAATCTCACAAAATCGCAGGGTTTTCTTGGATGAGCAGTAGCGCTTTACAGGTAGCAAAAACAGCTACTTATCTACCAGATTTAGTTGAAGTACAAAGAGCAAGCTTTAAATGGTTTTTGGAAAAGGGTTTAATAGAAGAATTACAAAATTTTTCCCCCATTTCTGATTACACAGGTAAATTAGAATTACATTTTGTCGGTGAAGAGTACAGGTTAAAAAGACCTAGACATGATGTTGAGGAAGCGAAAAGAAGAGATGCTACATTTGCATCCCAGATGTATGTGACTTGCAGGTTAATTAATAAAGAGACAGGGGAAATTAAAGAACAAGAGGTATTTATTGGCGAACTACCATTAATGACTGAAAGAGGAACTTTCATTATTAATGGTGCCGAAAGAGTTATTGTTAATCAAATTGTTCGAAGTCCTGGAGTATATTTCAAAGATGAACTGGATAAAAATGGTCGAAGAACTTACAACGCTAGCGTTATCCCTAATAGAGGAGCATGGTTAAAATTCGAGACTGACAAAAATAATTTACTTTATGTGAGAGTTGATAAAACTAGAAAAATTAATGCTCATGTTCTTATGAGAGCGATGGGTCTTTCAGATAATGATGTGGTCGATAAACTTAGGCATCCCGAGTTTTATCAACAATCAATTGAGTCAGCTAATGACGAGGGTATTAATTCAGAAGATCAGGCATTACTTGAGCTATACAAGAAGCTACGTCCTGGTGAACCACCCTCCGTTTCTGGCGGACAACAACTATTACACAGTAGATTCTTTGATCCCAAAAGATATGATTTAGGCCGAGTTGGTAGATATAAAATAAATAAAAAATTGAGACTTACCGTCCCAAACGATGTGAGAACACTTACCCATGAAGATGTTCTTTCTACTATTGATTATTTAATTAATCTCGAATTGGATATTGGCGGAGCTAGTTTGGATGATATTGACCATCTTGGTAATCGAAGGGTTAGATCTGTAGGAGAACTTCTTCAAAATCAAGTTCGTGTTGGACTTAATCGTCTAGAGAGAATCATCAAAGAAAGAATGACTGTAGGAGAAACAGATTCTTTAACTCCAGCTCAACTAGTCAATCCCAAACCTTTGGTTGCTGCCATAAAAGAATTTTTTGGCTCAAGTCAATTAAGTCAGTTCATGGATCAAACTAATCCTCTAGCTGAATTAACACATAAGAGAAGAATCTCAGCATTAGGTCCAGGGGGTTTAACTCGAGAAAGAGCAGGCTTTGCGGTAAGAGATATTCACCCTTCACATTATGGAAGATTATGTCCTATAGAGACTCCTGAAGGTCCTAATGCGGGACTTATAAATTCTTTGGCTACCCACGCTAGAGTTAATGAGTACGGTTTTATTGAAACACCTTTTTGGGAAGTTAATAACGGTAAAGTTAATAAGGAAGGTAATCCGGTTTATCTTTCTGCTGATTTAGAAGATGAGTGTAGGGTGGCTCCAGGTGACGTAGCGACTGACAAGGACGGCAATATAATTGCAAATCTAATACCAGTAAGATACAGACAGGATTTTGAAAAAGTCCCTCCTCATCAAGTCGATTACGTTCAGCTTTCTCCGGTTCAGGTAATTTCAGTTGCTACTTCACTTATTCCTTTCTTGGAACATGATGATGCTAACAGAGCTCTTATGGGATCAAATATGCAACGCCAAGCCGTCCCATTGCTAAGGCCAGAACGTCCTTTAGTTGGTACAGGTTTAGAATCTCAAGTTGCTAGAGATTCGGGAATGGTTCCCATAACAAAAGTTAATGGAACTGTATCTTATGTAGACGCTAATGAGATTGTTGTTAAAGATGAGCATGGTAATGAACATTTTCACTACCTTCAGAAATATCAAAGATCAAATCAAGATACCTGCCTCAACCAAAGACCTATAGTTAAAATTGGAGACAAAGTTATATCTGGGCAGGTTTTAGCAGATGGATCCGCATGTGAAGGAGGCGAAATAGCTCTTGGTCAAAACGTTTTAATTGCTTACATGCCATGGGAGGGATACAACTATGAAGATGCCATACTTGTGAGCGAGAGGATGGTAACTGATGATTTATATACCTCAGTACATATTGAAAAATATGAAATTGAAGCAAGACAAACGAAGCTAGGACCTGAAGAAATCACAAGAGAGATTCCTAATATCTCGGAAGAAAGCTTGAATAATCTTGATGAGATGGGAATTATTAGGATTGGTGCTTTTGTAGAGAGTGGAGATATTCTTGTAGGAAAAGTGACTCCAAAAGGGGAATCAGATCAACCACCTGAAGAAAAACTGTTGAGAGCTATTTTCGGTGAAAAGGCTAGAGATGTGAGAGATAATTCCCTCAGGGTACCTAAAACTGAAAAGGGAAGGGTTTTGGATGTTCGCATTTATACTAGAGAACAAGGTGATGAATTACCTCCAGGAGCTAACATGGTTGTTAGAGTGTATGTTGCTCAGAGAAGGAAAATTCAAGTGGGTGACAAAATGGCTGGGAGACATGGAAATAAAGGAATTATAAGCAGAATCTTACCAAGAGAAGATATGCCTTATTTACCAGATGGTACCCCTGTGGACATAGTTCTTAATCCTCTAGGAGTTCCAAGTAGGATGAATGTAGGTCAAGTTTTTGAATTATTGATGGGCTGGGCAGCCTCCAATTTAAATTGCCGGGTTAAAGTTGTCCCATTTGATGAAATGTATGGAGCTGAAAAATCACATCAAACTGTTCAAGCATTTTTAGAGGAAGCTTCAAAACAGCCAGGTAAAGCATGGGTTTACAATCCTGAAGATCCTGGAAAGTTATTACTTAAAGATGGTAGAACGGGGGAACCCTTCGATCAGCCAGTTGCTGTAGGATACTCTCATTTCCTCAAATTAGTTCATTTGGTGGATGATAAAATTCATGCAAGATCCACTGGTCCTTACTCTTTGGTTACACAGCAACCCTTGGGCGGTAAAGCTCAGCAAGGTGGACAAAGGCTTGGAGAAATGGAAGTATGGGCTCTAGAAGCTTATGGAGCTGCTTATACTCTTCAGGAATTGTTAACAGTTAAATCTGATGATATGCAAGGAAGGAATGAGGCGCTTAATGCGATCGTAAAGGGTAAACCGATCCCAAGGCCTGGTACTCCTGAGTCATTTAAAGTTCTTATGAGGGAATTACAATCTCTAGGCTTGGATATAGGGGTTTATACAGACGAAGGAAAAGAAGTAGATTTAATGCAAGATATCAATCCGAGAAGAAATACTCCATCAAGGCCGACTTACGAATCACTCGGAACCTCTGAATATGAGGAAGATTAAATACTCAATTAAAACCTTTTAATTTAAATTCGCCAAAAATGACAAACAGCAACTTAAGAACTGAAAATCACTTTGATTACGTCAAAATTTCAATAGCTTCTCCACAGAGAATAATGGATTGGGGTCAGAGGACATTGCCCAATGGACAAGTAGTTGGTGAAGTGACTAAACCTGAAACTATCAATTACAGGACACTTAAACCTGAAATGGATGGATTATTTTGTGAAAAGATTTTTGGGCCATCTAAAGATTGGGAATGCCATTGTGGAAAGTATAAAAGAGTAAGACATCGCGGCATTGTTTGTGAGAGATGTGGGGTTGAAGTAACTGAAAGTAGAGTCAGAAGACATAGGATGGGATATATAAAACTCGCTGCGCCAGTTTCCCATGTTTGGTATTTGAAAGGAATCCCTAGTTACGTTGCAATACTTTTGGATATTCCGCTTAGGGATGTAGAACAAATAGTTTATTTTAATTGTTACGTCGTTTTAGATCCAGGTGATCATAAAGAACTTAAGTATAAGCAATTACTCACTGAGGATGAGTGGCTCGAAATTGAAGATGAAATTTATGCTGAAGATTCAACTATAGAAAATGAACCTTTTGTTGGAATTGGTGCTGAAGCACTGAAGCAATTACTTGAGGACCTTGATTTAAATCAGGTTGCTGAGGAGCTTAGAGAAGAAATTACTAATAGCAAGGGGCAAAAGAGAGCAAAGCTTATAAAAAGAATAAGAGTTATTGATAATTTCATTGCAACTAACGCAAAACCAGAATGGATGGTTTTAGATGCAATACCAGTAATACCTCCTGATCTGAGACCTATGGTACAGCTTGATGGAGGAAGATTTGCAACTTCAGATTTAAATGATTTATACAGAAGAGTTATAAATAGAAATAATAGACTAGCTAGGCTTCAAGAAATTTTAGCTCCTGAAATCATAGTAAGAAATGAAAAAAGAATGCTTCAGGAGGCAGTTGATGCCCTTATAGATAATGGAAGAAGAGGGAGGACTGTTGTTGGAGCAAATAATAGAGCTCTTAAGTCTCTAAGTGACATAATTGAAGGAAAGCAAGGAAGATTTAGACAGAATCTTCTTGGAAAACGTGTTGACTATTCAGGAAGATCTGTAATAGTAGTGGGTCCTAAATTAAAAATGCATCAGTGTGGTCTCCCAAAAGAAATGGCTTTAGAGCTCTTTCAGCCTTTTGTAATCCATAGATTGATACGACAAAACATTGTGAATAATATTAAAGCTGCAAAAAAATTAATACAAAAAGCTGATGACGAAGTTATGCAGGTACTTCAGGAAGTTATTGAAGGTCATCCAATTCTCTTAAATAGAGCCCCCACCCTGCATCGTTTAGGAATTCAAGCTTTTGAACCTAAATTAGTTGGAGGTAGAGCAATACAACTTCATCCTTTAGTTTGTCCTGCATTCAATGCTGACTTTGATGGAGATCAAATGGCAGTTCATGTTCCTTTAGCTTTAGAGGCACAAACCGAAGCACGCATGCTTATGTTGGCTAGTAATAATATTCTTTCTCCCGCTACTGGAGAACCAATTGTGACTCCATCACAAGATATGGTTTTAGGATCTTATTATCTGACGGCTTTGCAACCGAATTATCAAAAACCAGAATTTGGAGATAATAAGACTACTTTTGCTTCATTAGAAGATGTTATTTTTGCCTTTGAAGATAAAAGACTATGCCTGCATGAATGGGTTTGGGTTAGATTTAATGGAGAAGTTGAAGATGAAGACGAAATGCGTAGCCCACAAAAAACTCAAGAGCTAGAAGATGGTTCAAAATTAGAAATTTGGAATTTAAGAAGAGACAGATTTGACTCTAATAATAATTTAATAAGTAGATTTGTGCTGACAACTGTTGGGAGAGTAGTTATGAACTATACCATCATCGATTCTGTATCTAAAACTTAATCTTTAAAACCATTTTTCACTTATTTAAAATCATGACTTCATCTAAATCTAAAAAAACATCCAGAGTTCGTAAAACTACTAAAAACTCAAAAAAGAACAATCCAGTTACAATGCCTGAACTTGCTAAAACGCCCCCATCATTTAAAAATAAGGTAGTTGATAAGAAAGTCTTAAAAAATTTAGTCTCTTGGGCTTATAAAACTCATGGAACAGCTATAACTGCAGCCATGGCAGATAATCTAAAGGATTTAGGATTCAAATATGCTACCCAAGCTGCGGTCTCTATCTCAGTAGATGACTTAAAAGTTCCTGAAGCTAAACAAGATTTAATAGGACAAGCTGAAGAGCAAATATCTGCTACAGAAGAATGCTATAGACTTGGTGAAATTACCGAAGTTGAAAGGCATACAAAAGTTATAGATACCTGGACTGAAACTAATGAAAGATTGGTAGATGCTGTAAAGAATAATTTTAATCAAAATGATCCACTAAATTCCGTTTGGATGATGGCTAATTCAGGAGCAAGAGGTAATATGTCTCAGGTAAGACAACTTGTTGGTATGAGGGGATTGATGGCTAATCCTCAAGGGGAAATCATTGACCTGCCAATAAGAACTAATTTTAGAGAAGGACTCACTGTTACTGAATATGTAATTTCTTCTTATGGAGCAAGGAAAGGTTTGGTGGATACTGCCTTAAGAACTGCCGATTCTGGTTATTTAACTAGGAGATTAGTTGATGTTGCTCAGGATGTAATTGTAAGAGAAGAAGATTGTGGAACAGAACGATCAATAGTTGTTGAAGCTGAAGATGGTAAATTTGGAACAAGGCTTCTTGGTAGGCTTACCGCTGAGGATATTTTTGATCCTGAAGAAAACCTTGTTGTTCCGCAAAACACTGCTATAAATCCTGCATTGTCAGCAGAAATTGAGAAAGCATCTATTAGTGAAGTAAAAATAAGATCCCCATTAACATGTGAAGCTAACAGATCCGTTTGTAGGAGGTGCTACGGATGGGCATTGGCTCATAATCATTTGGTTGATTTAGGCGAGGCAGTTGGAATTATTGCTGCTCAATCGATTGGCGAGCCAGGAACTCAATTGACAATGAGAACTTTCCATACTGGAGGTGTATCAACTGCCGAAAGTGGAGTTGTAAGATCAAAAGTTTCTGGTAAAGTTGAATTTAGTTCAAAAGCAAAGGTTAGAGGTTATAGAACTCCACATGGCGTGGAAGCTAAACAAGCAGAAGTTGATTTCATACTCAAGATTGTTCCTCAAGGAAATAATTCTGGCAAAGCTCAAAAAATTGAAGTTTCTAGTGGATCGCTTTTATTTGTAGATGACGGTGAAGAAATTAGTTCTGATATTACTGTTGCTCAGATTATTGCTGGAACCGTGAAAAAGAGTGTTGAAAAAGCAACAAAGGATGTTATTTGTGATCTAGCTGGTCAAGTTAGGTATGACAAGGTTATTCAACCAAAGGAGGTAACTGATAGGCAGGGTAATATTACCTTAAAAGCTCAAAGATTAGGCAGATTGTGGGTTTTAGCAGGAGATGTTTATAATTTGCCACCAAATGCTAGACCGGTTATATCATCTGGGAAATCTGTAGATGAAGGGACAGTTTTAGCAGAAGCAAGTCAATCAAGTGAGTTTGGAGGACTAGTTCGATTAAGAGAATCAGTAGGAGATTCTAGAGAAGTTCAGATTGTTACTACTTCAATGTCTTTAAGTAATTTTAAATTAATTGAAGAATCTACTCACTCAGGTCAAATATATAATTTGGAATCCAGTGATGGGACATCTTATCGTTTAAACATTTCCCCAGGAAGTAAAATCAGTAATGGTGAGGTAATAGCAGATTTAACGGATGAAAGGTTTCGTACAAAAACTGGTGGGCTTGTAAAATACGCGCCAGGATTAAGTGTCAAAAAAGCGAGATCATCTAAAAATGGTTTTGAAGTAAGTCAAGGAGGGACATTGCTCTGGATTCCGCAAGAAACACATGAAATCAATAAGGATATATCTCTTCTAATGATTGAAGATATGAAATGGATTGAAGCTGGAACAGAAGTTGTAAAAGATATTTTTAGTCAAACATCAGGTATTGTTACAGTTACGCAAAAAAATGATATCCTTCGTGAAATAACTGTAAGAAATGGAACTTTTCATGAGTGTGATGATGAAGAAGTTTTGAATAGATTTACAGAAGAAGGAAATCTTGTAAATCCAGGCGAAAAGATTTTAGATGGTGTTGATAATAAAGAAATTCTATTTGTTCAAAAATTAGAAACTCCTAAATGTCGAGGCTTGTTATTAAGAACTGTTGAAGAATTTACTATTCCTGACCAGGCCCAATTACCTCAACTATCACATGTTAAGCAGGAAAAAGGTCCGCATCTAGGCTTAAAAGCTATCCAAAGGCTTTCCTATAAAGACGGTGAGTTAATAAAATCAGTTGAAGGGGTTGAATTACTTAGAACACATTTAAGTATTGAAAGCTTTGATGCTACTCCTCAAATGACTATTGACGTTGAGTCTATTGAAGATAAAAATGATGCATCAATCAATAGATTAAATTTAGTAATATTGGAGTCTATTCTTGTAAGAAGAGATACCATATCTGACTCTAGTCATGGCTCAACACATACAGAACTGCAAGTCAATAATAACCAAGTAGTAAAAGCAGGAGATGTAATAGCTACTACTCAAATTCTTTGTAAAGAGAAGGGATTTGTTCAATTACCAAATGTTGTTGATGATGAGCCAATAAGAAGGTTAATTGTTGAAAGAGAAGAAGATAAGATTGAAATTAAAATTAGTGGTAAAGCAGTAGTTAAAGTTGGTGATCGTGTAGTTGATGGTGATCCTATTAGTGATTCTGTAAAATCAACTTCTTGTGGAGAAATAGAAGAGATTTCTAATAGTTCAGTAATCTTAAGACTTGGTAGGCCTTATATGGTTTCTCCTGATTCAGTTTTACATGTTAAGGACGGAGACTTGGTTCTTAGGGGAGATGGTTTAGCTTTACTTGTTTTTGAAAGGCAGAAAACAGGAGATATCGTACAAGGATTACCTCGTATTGAAGAGTTATTAGAAGCTAGGAGACCTAGAGATTCAGCAATTCTATGTAAAAAATCTGGAATTGTTCAGATTAAACAAGGTAATGATGAAGAATCAGTTTCTTTATCTGTAATTGAAAAAGATGATTTAGTTAATGAATATCAATTATTAATTGGAAAAAATATAATGGTTAGTGATGGACAACAAGTTAAAGGTGGAGAATCTTTAACCGATGGACCAATTAATCCACATGAACTATTAGATTGCTATTTCAATGATTTAAAAGATCAAAAACCTCTTATAGATGCAGCTCGAGAATCTATATCAAAATTACAAAGAAGTATGGTAAATGAGGTGCAAAATGTTTATAAATCACAGGGTGTAGCTATCGATGATAAGCATATTGAAGTTATTGTTAGACAGATGACAAGTAAAGTCCGTATAGAGGATGCAGGGGATACTACTCTTTTGCCTGGGGAACTTATAGAGTTGAGGCAAGTGGAAGATACAAACCAAGCAATGGCAATTACAGGAGGAGCTCCTGCAGAATTCACCCCTGTTTTGTTGGGTATTACTAAAGCCTCACTAAATACAGACAGTTTTATTTCAGCAGCATCATTCCAAGAAACCACAAGGGTTCTTACAGAAGCTGCAATTGAGGGTAAATCTGATTGGTTAAGAGGCTTAAAAGAAAATGTTATTATCGGTAGATTAATTCCTGCGGGTACGGGTTTTAGCGGATTTGTAGAGGAACTATCCTCAGAGGCTGGTCCTCATCCCGATATCCTTGCTGAAGAATCTGGTGGTTATAGAAGAACTCAAAACTTAAGACCAGACTATACAGTTGATATGCCACAATCTCCAGCTGTAAGCTCTACTGCAATACTTGATGATCCTAGTGATGAAGATTTGGAGACTACTCGAAACCGACATGGAATCGATCCCTCTTCCAGCAATTTTGCTGCCTTTGCAAGGCCTAATGCTGAAAATCAATTTTCTGAAGATCAATTACCAGATCCTGCAGCATTAGAGGGATTACAGGAAGAAGGCCTTCTTTCTGATGAATAAATATTTTCCATAATTATTTTTAATGACTAGAATAGATTTTTATGTTCGTAAGTGATGATTAAGCCAGAGATTGTCCCTAAAAGAAAATTACCTCGTTATGGATTCCATTTTTATAATGAAAGACTTAATGGAAGAATGGCCATGATTGGATTTATTGCGCTAATTCTTACAGAATTCTTTTTAAAACATGGTTTGTTGTTATGGTAAAAATAGTTTTGAATTAAAGAATACATAATTTGAAAAATCTTCTTGGAAGTAGTGTTAAAGATTTAGAAAATGTGGCTATGGATTATGGCCAAGCTGCTTTTAGGGGTCGCCAAATCTACAATTGGATTTATAACTATAGAAATAAGAAGAAAAATATTGATCAAATAGAAGTTTTACCTTTAGATTTTAGAAAAAAATTACAGGATGATGGTTTCAAAGTAGGTGAATTAAGTATTCAAGAAAGAAATTTAGCTAACGATGGCACTCTAAAGTTGTTATTGACTACAAACGATAATGAAAATATTGAGTGCGTTGGGATACCAACTGAAAAAAGACTAACTGCTTGTCTTTCTAGTCAAGTGGGATGCCCTATGGACTGCAAATTTTGCGCAACTGGCAAGGAAGGTTTGAAGAGATCTTTAAAAGCAAGTGAAATTTTAGATCAAATTTTATTTATCGAAAATGAAATGAATAGAAAAGTGACCAATATTGTTTTTATGGGTATGGGTGAACCTTTATTGAATATTGATGACTTGCTCGTGTCAATTAGATCTATAAATGAGGATTTTCAAATTAGTCAGAGAAAGATAACTGTAAGCACTGTAGCTATTCCAAAAATGATAAGTAAATTATCAGCAAAGTCTTTCCAAATATTAGGTAATTGTCAATTTACTTTAGCAATAAGCTTACATGCTTCAAACCAAAAAATAAGAGAAACGATAATACCAAGTGCAAAAAACTACAAGATCGAAAATATAATTGAAGACTGTAAGCAATACGTAAAAGATACTGGTCGGAGGGTAAGTTTTGAATATTTAATGCTAAATGGGGTTAATGACAAATTAGAACATGCTAATGAATTAAGTAATTTGCTGAAAGGGTTTCAATGCCACGTAAATTTAATACAATACAATCAAATTGATGAGGTTGAATTTCAAAGAGCCTCTCTAAAAAATCTTCAATCATTTCAATCTAGACTTTCTCGTAATGGGATCGCTGTTAGCTTGCGAAAAAGTAGAGGTCTAGACAAAAATGCGGCATGTGGCCAGCTAAGACAAAATACAAAAGTTAAATAATATTATCCATTAAAAATTTTTTAAAAGTTTCTTAAACAGGTTATTATTGTGATAATTAATCTTAAATCTTTGGGTTTTATTAAGACAAAAATTTTACCTTTCGCTATTGTCTCACTTTTTGGGATTGCCTTCTTTGCAGTTAGTGCAAGAATTTGGTTGCCAGGAGATATGATGTCTCCTGCCCCTATAAATTAATATTTTTAGTTTTTATAATGACAAAAAATAATGATCCTAATAAAGAAAGCTTAGTTGATATCGCTGTTGATCCAGAAGTTTTAGCGAGAGAATTAGCCTTAGAAATTGAAATAGATCCTTTAGAACAAATTGATGAAGATTCTTTTTCAAAAGGTTTAAACATAACTCAAGAGTGCAATGAAGCATTAAAAATGCTCAAAGGTAACAGAGAAGAAAGAATACAGGGTTTAAGAATATTTTGTGAATATAGAGATTCAAGATCTTTTCCTCTTTTGTTACCATTACTTGACCAACCTTGTCCTGTTGAAAGAATGAGTGTGGTATATGCTTTAGGCCGTAATCCATGTCCTACCGCGGTTGAGAAACTTGTCAGTCTTTTGGAGACTGACGATAATGCTTATGTCAGAAGAGCAACTGCATGGAGCTTAGCTAATTATGATAATCAAATTGTTTTGAAGCCATTAATAAATGCTTTGAAGAACGACGTAGCCGCAGTAAGGTTGTGGTCATCTAGTTCTTTAGCTGAAATCGGAAATGTTTCTTTGGAAAATGCTCAATTAGCAGCAGAACAACTTTTAATAAGTTTAAAAATAGATAATGAACCGGGTGTAAGAAGTAATTGCATCTGGTCATTGTGTAGATTGTACGAAAAACTAAACTATACAATTCAAGAAAGTTTCGTTGATGAATGTACCAAGATAGCTCTTTTCGATAAAGAACCTTCTGTTATGGAAGAAGCAAAAACTGCCTTGGATTCAATGGGGATGCAAGGTTTTTATAACTAAATTTCTTAATTTTTTTTCAAGAACACTTGATAACTAATTAATTTATCAGATATTCAATATAAAAATTAAAATTAATTAACTTGTACCAACTGAAACAAAATATTTTCGTTATTCTATATAAAGTAAAAGTACTCATTACTTGAATTTAATGCCTCAAAAAACTTTGAGATTCAAAATTCATCAAGACGGAAGAGTTGAAGAGACTGTTGAGGGATTTACTGGTAATTCATGCAATGAAGCTACAAAAAATCTCGAAGACGCTCTCGGTAAAGTAACAGTTAAGAATAAAACTTCTGATGCTTTCATCTCTAATAAAAGTGAAAACTTAACACAATTAATTAACGATTCTAATGTCACATTTTAGTACAATTAAAACTCAGCTCAAAGAAGTAGAGCCATTAATTAAGGCTTTAAATCATTTCGGTTATAGTATTAATCAAGAAGAAAAGTTTGTAAAAGGATATAAAGGTCAATTCACAGCCGTTGATATAAGCATGAATTTACCTGGTGATACCCAAGTTGGATTTAAATGGGATAACAACTCTAATTCATATGAATTAGTTACTGACCTTGATCTATGGAAATTTGAGATTCCAGTAGAAAGATTTATCTCAAAAGTTACACAAATGTATGCATACCAAACAATCATTTCTAAAACGCAAGAAGACGGATATCAAATCGTAGAGCAAAAAAATAAAAATGATGGTTCTATTGAATTGGTCTTAACCAAGTGGGAAAACTAATTTCAAGATATGGATTTTACGGATCCATTTCATAATACTGAAGAAAATATTGAGATTACAGGCTATGAGTCCGTTTTGGGCGGTCAATTAGCCGAAAAAGCTGTATGGGTTGATGAAGCAAAGTGTATTGGCTGTCAGTACTGTGTTCACGTCGCTTCAAACACTTTCACTGTTGATGAATTTCATGGTAGAAGTCGAGCTATTAGGCAAGATGGAGATAGCTCTGATGTCATACAAGAAGCAATAGATACATGCCCTGTTGATTGTATTCATTGGGTCAAATTTGAAGATTTAGATGATTTAGAGAATAGTCTCGATAGGGATATGTTTCAAACATTTGGAAAGCCACCGAGAATGAATAAGCACTAATATCAAAAAAATGCAATATCGTAGATTTGGTAGAACCAATCTGAAGATTCCTGTTTTATCTTTAGGTGGTATGAGATTTCAAAAAAGTTGGGATCAATTAGATTTTTCAGAGGTTTCATACGAAGAACAAAATAAAGTAGAAAATATATTAGATCTTGCAACACAATATGGCTTAAGTCATGTAGAAACCGCCAAGTACTATGGAACTTCTGAAGTGCAATTAGGGATGTGTTTTAAAAATACTAAGAAAATCCCAAATATAATCCAAACAAAGATTCCACCAAATAGTGATCCGGAAATTTTTGAGCGAGATGTATTATCTAGCATTGAAAAATTGAAAGTTAAAAAAATTGATTTGTTAGCAATACATGGTATCAATACTGCTGAACATTTACATCAGGCTATTCGAGATGGAGGTTGCATTGATATTTTGAAGAATTTTCAAAAAGAAAATTTAATTGGATCTATTGGATTTTCAACCCATGGAAAATCTTCACTTATTGAAAAGGCAATATCAACAAACTTATTTGATTATGTAAATTTGCACTGGTATTTCATTAATCAGGAAAATACAGAGGTTATTAATTTAGCCAATAAGCATGATCTTGGGGTTTTCATAATAAGTCCCACTGATAAAGGGGGACATCTTCATACTCCCACAAGAAAAATGTTGGAACTTTGTAAACCACTTCATCCTATAGTTTTTAATGATCTTTTTTGCTTAAGAAATCAAAATGTCCATACTTTGAGTGTCGGTATTGCAAAAGAGACAGATTTTGCTCTGCATTTAAAAGCTGTCTCGTTGTTATCAGAATCTGAGAAGTATGTGCCTAAGATAATTAACAAATTAAGGCAGGAATCAATTAATTCCTTAGGTTTAGAGTGGCATCAAAATTGGAATAGAAATTTACCAAGTTGGGAATATACTCCGGGAAATATTAATATTCCTGTTCTGCTTTGGCTTTCAAATTTAATTGATTGGTTGGGTATGGAAGGATATGCAAGAGCTAGATATCAATTGCTTGGTAATGGAAGCCACTGGTTCCCAGGATTCAACGCGAATTTACTAGATGTAGATGTTTCTGAAGGGCAATTATTGAAAGTATTAGAAGGTCATATAAATCCAAAAAAAGTTATAAAAAAATTGAGAAATTTAAAAGAAAAGTTTGGAGATAAGAATGCTAAAAGATTATCAAGAAAATAATTTTATAATGGATTTTTTTCAGGTTTGCCAACTTTTCTTGGGTAAATTTCAGGACAAAAATTCTTTGGTTGAATAAGAATAATATTTCGGGTGCCTTTATTTCTTGGTAATAGTCTCTCTTTTTTATCTTTAACTTTCCCTTCTAATATTTCTAAAGTTTTATCTAGATTTTTGCTTTCTTGATTCGTCCATTTGCCACAATATAAAACTCCATACCCTTCTTTTTTTAACATCGGTAGTATATATTCTGAAACTGTTGATGGGTTGCTAACCGCTCTAGTTGTTGCAATATTAAAATTATTTCTCATTGACGATTGGTGGGCTAAATTCTCAACACGATCATTGATTACATGAATATTGTTTTTGAAATTGATCTGCTCAACTAAAATTTTTATTGCATCTGTTTTCTTTTTCAAAGAATCAATTAGGTATATCTCAGAATTAGGATGAGTTATTGCATAAGCTAAACCTGGGAAGCCACAGCCTGATCCAATATCTAAAAATTTTTTATTATCAAAATTAATATTCGTGAAAGCTTTGAATGGCCAAATGCTGTCAAAAACTTGAGATACCCAATAATCATCACCATCAGTTAATCTTGTGAGATTGGTCTTATTATTTAATTCTTTAATTTTAATTTGTAACTCTTGAAATAAATTTATTTCTTCTTCAGTTAATAAGGAAAGAATTTCTTCTGGAATGTTTTGTTTTTTCATTTTGTTATAAATATGAATTTTAACCATCCATTAAATACATTCTATTTAGTAAAAATTTATTAGAATTACATTATTAATAAAAAGATTATCTTGAAAGGGGAAACTTCCTATTACAAAATTTTAGGTGTAAATGAAAATGCATCCAATCATGAATTACGAAAGGCATTTTGTAAACTTTCTATTGAGTTGCATCCCGATACAACCTCATTAGAAATAGACGTTGCTAAAAGTAAATTCCAAGAAGTTCTTGAAGCTTATGAACATTTAAATAATAGTAATTTAAGGAAAATATATGATGACAAACTAAAAGAAAACTCTAGGATTACAAATAATACTAACGATTTAAATAATTTAGTAATCGATTCTAATAATCAAAATTTAATAGGAAATAGAAGACCTTTTTCGAATGGAGAATTGTTTTCGTTGTTTCTTTTAATTATCATCATTTCTATAAGTTTAATTGGTTCAATTTTTATTGCTTCTTTTACTGGAAAAGAATTAGAGACAATACCGCTTTGGCTAATTAAATAATTTTTAAAAAAAGTCTGTGAATCCCTCTAAAAAACCTATCAATCAAAATTCACTGCAATCATTGGAATTGTGGTTAACTGATTTAGGTGCTGTGAAGGATATTAATAATCCATCTAAATGGTATCTGTTACTTTCAAATTGGAATGCAACTATTATTTTTGAACAAGAAGATTTAAGTGTTATGTGGGAAAGTGAAGGACAAGAAACTAAAAGATTATTTTCTTACTGCATTAATAGAGAAGATGTGGAAAATGCAATACTGCAGGGACCTTAAACTTCTATCTAAAGATTGTCTAAGATTTGCCTTATTATCCAGTAACTTTTCCCCAATTGATCATCTGTTATACAGAGAGGCGGCAAGAGGTAAATAACATTCCCGAGGGGCCTAATGAATAAACCTTGCTCCATTGCAAGACTTTTTATTTCTTTCCCAATATTATTGAAATAACCTTTTTTGTTCCCAATATCTAAATCAAAGGCAGCAATTGTGCCTGATACCCTTACCTTCTTTATATAAGGTAAGTTTTTAAATTTAATTAGATGAGATAAATGTTTTTCTTCAAATGAAAGATATTTTTGTGGTTCTTTTTCTAGTAAATCAAGGCTAGCGTTTGCTGCAGCACAACCTAAAGGATTAGCAGTAAAACTATGTCCATGCCAAAAAGTTTTTCTTGGGGAATCATCAATAAAGGATTGAAAAATTTTTTCTCTACATAAAGTTATTCCCATCGGTAAAAATCCACCAGTTAAACCTTTTGAAATACTTATTAAATCAGGAATGATTTTTGCCTTTTGAAAAGCAAAAAGAGTTCCACATCTTCCAAACCCAGTCAAGACTTCATCGGCAATTAATAAAGAATTATTATTTTTTATAATTTCTGAAACTTTTTTTATAAACTGAGGCCTAACCATATTCATCCCTCCTGCTCCTTGAACAAGTGGCTCAAGGATTACAGCAACTGTGGGAGTTTTAAGTAGAGTTTCTAATTTTTGGATCGCCTTATTTTCTTTATTTTCTACTTCTTCATCGTTCATCCAAGTTGAAGGCCATGGGACTCTTCTAACTGGAAACATAAGATTATCGAAATTCTCATTAAAAATATTTCTTTCACCTAAAGCCATTGCGCCAAATGTATCACCATGATAGGCACCATCAAAAGCTACTATTTGAGTTCTTGTCTCTCCTATATTTTGCCATGATTGGAAGGCAATTTTTAAAGCGACTTCCACTGCAGTAGAACCGTTATCAGAAAAGAATAATCTTTCTAGTTTTGTTAATTCACTAAGTCTTTCCGCTAATTTTTTTGCCTGTGGATGTAAGAAATCAGCGAATATAACTTGCTCAAGTTTTTTTGATTGATAAAAAATAGCATCCGCAATATATTCGTTACTATGACCATGAAGAGTTACCCACCAACTACTAATTGCATCTATTAATTCTTTTTCAGGATCTTTAGTAAATAGGAGAGCATCTTTACCGTGAGTTACTTTTATTTGCGGTTTGCTTTTATTGATTTGCGTAAAAGGTGGCCAAATATTTGGGTGCCAATTTTGATTTGGAGTTTTTGAATCCAAAGATTTCATTTAACTTATTTTTGAGTTTAATAGTGAGATCAACTTATTCTTGATGTCTAGTTCTTTCCATAGTATATCTAAATTATTTGAGTCCATTTTTTTGATGTAAGGAAATTCAGCAATTAAAGGTATACCACTAAAATCAACTAGAGTTTTTGGATTATCTAGGTGTTTTTCTCCATTGACTACTAAACCTAAAATTTCAATATTTCTTCGTTTTAAGGCCTCAATACTAAGTAAAGTATGGTTAAGAGTTCCAAGTGAGCTCTTACATACAAGTATTACCGGAAGATTCCATTCTTTTATTTGATCTATTTGCAAAAAATTGCGTGTTATTGGAACCATTAATCCACCTGCAGTTTCTATGATTAGTGAGCCTTTCACTTTTGGTAATCTCAAATTATCAAAGTTAATAGCTTTTTGATCTATTTCAGCAGCCCAATGCGGAGATAGAGGTTTTGTAAAGACATAAGCTTCTTTGATTATTTTCTCTTTACTTACTTGTGCAAGTTTTTCAACAGTTTGGCTATCAGTTTGGGATTCAATCCCACTTTGAATGGGTTTCCAATAAAAGGAATTTAATCCTTTAACGAAAAAAGAGCTTATTAAAGTTTTCCCAATATCAGTATCTGTTCCGCAGATTATAAATTTGAAAGTATTTTTGTGACTACTCATAATTTATTTATGACTTGAATCTCAATTTGCCATGAAAGGTTCACTGTATTATTGTAATTCTTTGGCCAAAATTTTTGAATTTCCTTTAACTCTTTCACTGTTTTGCGTTTACAGTTTGTTGATTGTGCTCCTACATTTTTAATGCTTCTAAAAAGTTTATATACATCTTCAAAATTTTCAAGATAATTAAACTGTTTTGAATAATGTATTTCAGTTGATTTGAAATCTTTTAATAATTCTTTAGAGCAAAGGAAATTAAGACCACTATATTCAATATCAATTTTTTTACAAGTATCTTTCCATTCAGGAAAACAATCTTTTGTTGGATATGAAATGATTAAAAAACCTCCAGGTTTTAATTTGCTAAACCAATTTTTTATTATCTTTTCTGGGTTGTTTAACCAATGTATGCAAAAGTTAGATGTTAATAGAGAACAGTTATTTATTTCAGAAGGTAAATCATTATTCAAGTCCCATAAAATTTTTTTTCTAGATAATTTATTCTCAAGAAGCATTTTCTTGCTGAAATCAATTCTGGATACTTTTTGGGAAGAAATTTTTTCTATTTCATCTGCTAATAGTCCTGGTCCTGACCCTAGATCTATCCATTCACCTTTTTTTTGGGGATTTAAATCTTTGATAAGATGAACAATCTTTTTTGCAAAAAATTTCTGAATATTTGAATGCTCTAAATACCTATATGCAGCATCATTGAAATTATTTTGTATTTTCTCATTCCACTTTTTATTATCCATTTCAATCGTTAAGTGTATTATGTAAGATCTCGTATAAATTTACATTATTTAGGCAATGACCTTGTTGAGCTAATCTAATTAAAATTGGCTTCCTTTCAAGTGTTTTATTTAAGGAATCTAAAAAGTTTTTATTTGATTCGTTGTCAAGAATCAAATCATTTTCTGATTTTATAAAAATAATTTTGCAATCTTTTCTAAAAAATACTTGAAAATCTCTATTGATGTAAAGTTCTTTTAAATCACTTAAAAGAAGAGTTTTATTTAAATTCTCTAAACTTTTATAAAAGATATTTTTAAAACTATTATTCATATGATTTGGCATAAATGATCTATATATAAATTCTTTCAACATATCCTTAGGTTCATCTTTTATGATTTTTTTTTCCATTCTTTTTAGAGACCTTAAAATAAAGTTTCTCTTATTACTTAAAGGAAGAAAATTATTAAAAGAATTTATAAGAATAATATGAGTTGCATCTTTTAAAATTTTTTTTGGCATTAAATGAAAACCAAATGAATGACACAAAGTCATTCTGATTTCTTTTTTAGATTCGCTTTTAATCCATTTCGCTTGATAATTATTTGTCGAAAAATAGCCCCTTTCATTATCTTGCCAATGCCAATTATTATTTAAAAAATCAACTTTATAATCATCCCAGAAATACTTATTTAGTCCCCACCCATGTTGAGTAATAATTTGTTTCATTTAAACTCTTTTAATACTGCAATGAAATTATTTAGCAGATTAAAATCTAAGTTTCTTCGTATTGTTATTCTAATTCTTGATTGCCCCACTGGAACAGTTGGAGGTCTTATCGCAATTGCTAAAAACCCATTTTCTTCGAGATATTTTTGTAGATAAATTGCTTTCTCTTCTTGGCCAACAATAATTGATAAAATGTGAGAATCCCCCTGAACTGGAAAACTAAAATTTTTAATAATTTCATCTTTCCATACATTCGCAGAAGATAACAAATCATTACTCCATTCTTTATTTTCTAAAATTTTTTTTAAACCTTCTAGTGCCCCAGCAGCCAAAGATGGCGCAAGTGCTGTTGTATACCTAAATGCACCACTTGTTTGGATAAGATATTCTCCAATTTCTGAATTGGAAGCTATGAAAGCTCCACCGCTTCCAAATGCTTTTCCAAAAGTTCCAGTAATCATAGTTATATCTGAACGACAATTAAAACTTAAACCCCTGCCTTCAGGGCCCAAAATCCCAATTGCATGAGCTTCGTCAACTAATAATTGAACACTATTTTTTTTGCAAATTTCCGTTATTTCTCTGAGCGGAGCAATTGATCCCTCCATGCTATAAAGAGATTCAACAACAACTAAAATGGAATTTTTTGTGGGGTTAGATTTAATAATTTTATCTTCTAAATCTTTTAAATTATTGTGTGAGAATCGAACTAGTTTTGCTTGAGCAGCTTTGACTCCAACCAATAAAGAGTTATGGATCAATTTATCTGCTACTACGATACTATTTCTGTTTGCTAAAGCCTGGATAGCGGCTATATTTGCTTGAAATCCGCTTGGGAAAAGTAACACTTTCTCTTGATCAAGCCACTTGGCAAGTTCTGTTTCTAATAATTTATGTATTGGCCTTGAACCTGTAATAAACCTAGAGCTTCCTGAACCAATGCCTTCTAACAAGCTTATTTCGTAAGCAGCTTTTATTAAATCCTTATCCCTGCTTAATCCAAAATAATCATTACTGCATAAGTCTATAAGTTTTTTATTTTGCGAATTTAAACTTAGAAGTTCGAAGGATTTTTTACCTAAAGAAAATGTTTTTAATTTGCGGATTCTATTTTTTGGAATTTTTACTTTTTTCATTTTGGCAAAATAAAATATAGTTGATTTAATTAAAAAGATTTAGATTTACTATTAAAGTTTGCAAGGTATTTTTTGTTTATTAATATCTATATAGATCATATATTAAGAAGTTAACTCATCCTCTCTTCAATCACAATTATTGCTTAATTTAGAGGAATATTTCCCCTTTCCGCTAGATGATTTCCAATTAGAAGCAATACGAGCTATTAATAGCGGGAATTCTGTTGTTTTAACAGCACCAACAGGTTCGGGCAAAACATTGATAGGTGAATTTGCTATATATAGAGGTTTATCTCATGACAGCAGAGTTTTTTATACAACACCTTTAAAGGCCCTATCAAACCAAAAGTTCAGAGATTTTGCTAATCAATATGGTGAGAATCAAGTTGGTCTTTTAACTGGAGATATAAGCATAAATAGAGAAGCACCAATCTTAGTCATGACGACTGAGATTTTTAGGAACATGCTTTATGGGGAATTTGATGAATTTGATGATCCCTTAGAAAATTTAGAATCTGTGATTCTTGATGAGTGTCATTATATGAATGACCCCCAAAGAGGTACAGTTTGGGAGGAAACTATAATCCATTGCCCTACTAGAACTCAAATAATAGCTTTATCGGCAACAATAGCCAATGCAGATCAATTGCAAAATTGGATAGAAAAAGTTCATGGGCCCACAGTACTAATTAATAGTGATAAGAGACCAGTCCCACTTGATTTTATTTTTTGTAGTGCTAAAGGCTTCCATCCACTTTTAAATAATAAGGGTAATGGAATTCATCCAAACTGTAAGATTTGGAGAGCTCCTAAAGGGCAGAAAATAAGAGGTAAAGTGGGTAGGATAATGCAACCAAAGTCTCCCTCAATTGGCTTTGTGATCTCGAAACTAGCTGAACGAAATATGTTGCCAGTTATTTATTTTATCTTTAGTAGAAGAGGATGTGACAAGGCTATTGAGAATATAAAAGATTTAACTTTAGTAAGTTATTCAGAAGCAAGTATGATATCCCAAAAATTAGATGTTTATCTTAAAAATAATCAGGAAGCAATTAAAGATAAATCTCAATGCGAGGCATTAAAACGCGGTATTGCATCTCATCATGCTGGATTATTGCCTGCATGGAAAGAATTAGTTGAGGAATTATTTCAGCAAGGTTTGATAAAAGTTGTTTTTGCCACTGAAACTCTTGCTGCAGGAATAAATATGCCCGCAAGAACAACTGTTATTTCTTCTTTATCTAAAAGGACAGAAGATGGTCATAGATTATTATTTAGCAGTGAATTTTTGCAAATGTCAGGAAGAGCTGGAAGAAGAGGAAAAGATACCCAAGGATATGTTGTTACATTGCAAACAAGATTCGAAGGTGCCAAAGAAGCAAGTGCACTGGCTATAAGCAAACCAAATGCTTTAGAAAGTCAATTCACTCCAAGCTATGGAATGGTACTTAATCTTTTACAAAGTTATACTTTAGCGAAGTCCAAAGAATTAATTAAAAGAAGTTTTGGTAGTTTTTTATATTTAGGTGAATCATCAGGTGAGAATATAATTCTTGAAAATTTAGATCAGGATTTAATTGAGTTAAAAAAAATTACATCTAACGTTTCGTGGAAAGATTTTGATGCATACGAAAAGTTAAAAAATCGTCTTAAAGAAGAGAGAAGACTCTTGAAAATTTTAGAAAAACAATCAGCAGAAAAATTATCAGAAGAGATAACCAATGCACTTCCATATATAAAAGATGGAAGCTTAATTTCAATTAAAGCTCCCCAAATTAAAAGAAAAATTGTTCCAGGATTAATTTGTAAGAAAATATATGAATCCCAAAAAATTAAGAGTTTATTGTGTTTGACAATTGATAATTTATTTATTCTTATAAAACCGTCATACATAGTAAGTATTTTTAATGATTTGGATGTAATTGATGTCTTAGGACTTGAAGTGCCAAAGATGTATTTTTCTGGAGAGGTATTTAGGGGAGATGATATGTCGATGTGTTATGCGGATCGAATTTTAGAAGTTTCTAAAAAAAATGATTTACAAACTCCACAATATGATTTGACAACGGAAGTTTTGGCCCAAAAGCAACAAATTAATAATTTAGAAGAAACGGTTACTGATCATCCTGCACACAGATTTGGAGACTCCAAGAAATTAAAGAAATATAGAAAAAGAATTATTGATGTTGAACAAGAAATAAATATTAGAAAAAAACTTCTTGAGGATAAAGAAAATCACAACTGGAGAACTTTTACTGATTTGATTAAAATTTTGAATCATTTTGGTTGTTTAAATGATTATGAATTGACAGAAGTTGGACAAACAGTTGGTGCAATAAGAAGTGAAAATGAATTATGGATTGGTCTTGTATTAGTTAGTGGTTATTTAGACGATTTAGATCCTCCTGAGTTAGCTGCAATTATTCAAGCTATATGTGTTGATGTAAGGAGGCCTAATCTTTGGTGTAATTTCAAGCCTTCTCTAAAGGTAATAGATGTTTTTAATGAATTAGATGGTTTAAGAAAATTAGTCTCTTTTCAACAAACTAAGTTTAATATTGAAATTCCTATCTATTTAGAAACAGAATTGACTGGAATTATTTCTGAATGGGCAAGAGGAAAAAAATGGAAAGATTTGGTTTTTAATACTTCACTGGACGAAGGTGATGTAGTGAGGATTATTAGAAGATCAATTGATGTCCTTTCTCAAGTGCAATACTGTATTGGTGTTAGTAATAAATTAAAAACGAAAGCTAAGCTAGCATTAAAAGCTATCAATCGTTTTCCTGTTTCTGAATCTAATGATCTTATAAAAGTCTCTGAAGATATTAATCCTGCAACAAAAAGAATTGACAATAATTTTTAAATTTTTTTAATCAAATCATTGAATTGAAATTCATTGCTTCATCAAATTCATCTTCGTTTAAATAACCTAATTTAATTGTTGCCTCTTTTAAATTTAATGATTCTTTGAAGGCAAGGTTTGCAATTTCAGCTGCTTTTTCATAACCAACTTTTGGCACTATGGCTGTAACCAACATTAGTGAATTTTCTAAATTTAACTTCATTCTATTTTGATTAGGTTCCATCCCATCAACTAATTTTATTCTGAAGTTTTCTATTACATTTTTAAGTAATTTTAAACTTGTGAGAATATTAAATCCAATAAGAGGCTTATATTCATTCATCTGTAAAGTGCCGCTAGAATTTGCCATTGAGACTGCATATTCAAGACCCATTATCTGTGTACAAACCATTGATAAGGCTTCGCATTGAGTTGGATTAATTTTACCCGGCATAATAGAACTTCCAGGTTCATTTTTAGGAATAATTAGTTCATATATTCCTGATCTTGGACCAGAAGATAGAATTTTTATATCATTTGAAATTTTAAATAATGCACCTGCTAATATTTTTATCTGACTCATTACTTGAGCAAGACGATCATGCGAGGCCATGATAGAAAAGTTATTTTTTGATTTATAGAACATTAGATTAGTATCATAGGAAATTGATTTTATAGACTCTTCACAAAATCCTTTTGGACAATTAATCCCTGTACCAACCGCAGTTCCTCCTAGAGGTAAGAAATACAATTCATTCAGACTTATAATAATTGCATTCTCAGCATCTTTAAGTTGCTCTGACCATCCTGATATTTCTTGCCCAAAAGTAAGGGGAACTGCATCTTGAAAATGGGTTCTTCCTATCTTTATAAGGTCTTTCCATTCTTCACTTTTTTTATCAAGGACCTTAGTAAGTTCTCTGATCGTTGGAACTAAATTTTTGATTATTTCATTAACAACAGATATTTGAATAGCAGCAGGGAAAGTGTCATTTGTTGACTGAGATTTATTTACATCATCATTCGGATGAATTGGTTGATGACTACCAAGCTCTGAATTAGTTTTTAAAGCTGCAATATTTGAAATTACCTCATTAACATTCATATTTGTTTGCGTGCCACTACCTGTTTGCCAAACCTTTAAGGGAAACTGTGAATCGTGAAGCCCATCAAGTATTTCCGTACATGCCTCCACAATCAAATCTTTTTTCTTTTTATCTATTAAACCTAAATTGAAATTCGCAATTGAAGCAGCTTTTTTTATGAGGGTCAGTGAATAAATTAACTCAATTGGAATTAATTCTTCTCCAATAGAAAAATTTATTATCGATCTTTGTGTTTGAGCACCCCACAAAGCTTCCATGGGAACCTCTATTGTTCCCATACTATCTTTTTCAATCCTAAAGTTTTTGGTCATTATTCCTCTGAAAACACTGGTTTAACTTGGATAAGGTTTTCAGTAACCCTAGATACCTAACTTCTCCCATATTACACTTAAATTATTGAGATGAATTGAAGGATTAAAACATTCTTCTAAGTCACTTTGATCAATAAAATCCATAATTTCATTATCTCTCTCTATATTTTGTTTGAAATTCCCATTCTGAGTATTCCAGGCCAGATGCGCATTCTTTTGTACTAAGCTATAAGCTTTTTCTCTAGACAAGCCCTTCTCTACAAGCAAAAGTAAAACTTTCTGACTAAATATTACACCACCATATATATTTAAATTTTTGAGCATATTTTTTGGATAAACTTCTAAATTGCTCACTATATCTTGCATTTCCCTGAGCATAAAATGCAAGCAGATTGATACATCAGGTAGCATGATACGTTCATTTGAACTATGGCTTATATCTCTTTCGTGCCAAAGTGGAACATTTTCAAGTGCTGTTAAGACGTAACTCCTCAAAATTCTTGCTAAACCACTTACTCTTTCACTTCGAATAGGATTTCTTTTATGAGGCATGGCAGAACTTCCTTTTTGCCCTTTTGTAAAGCCCTCCTCAACTTCTAAAACATCAGTTCTTTGTAAATTTCTTATTTCAGTTGAGAATCTATCTAGAGAAGCACCAACTAGTGCAATAGTTTGAACATATTCTGCATGTCTATCTCTCGATATAACCTGCGTGCTTGCTGTATCAGGTTTTAAGCCGAGTAAATCACAAGTTATTTGTTCTACTTTAGGATTCGTATTAGCGTAAGTTCCCATTGCACCACTTATTTGTCCAATTGCTACAGAATCTTTCAGAGTTAACAATCTTTTTTTATTCCTAATTATTTCTGCTAACCATCCAGCAAGTTTAAAACCGAAGGAAATTGGCTCCCCATGAATTGCATGAGATCTACCAATCATTAATGTATTTTTATGCTTCCTTGCTAAAAATCTGATTTCATTTTCTAGGTTCTCAATTTCTTCTAATAACAATTCGCAAGAATCTTTTAACTGAAGAGATAAGCCAGTATCAAGTACATCACTACTGGTCATACCAACATGAATATATCTTCCAGAATCTCCTACAAATTCATTAACGCTTGTAAGAAATGCTATGACATCATGTTTAACTTCTTTCTCAATTTCTGTAATTCTAGTTTCATCAAACTTTGCATTTGAACGTATCTCTTTCATAGCATTCTCAGGAATTTTTCCCAGGGAAAAATTTGCTTCACATGCAGCTATCTCAACCTTAAGCCAACTCTGGAATTTTGCGCTATCAGTCCAGATTTTCCCCATTTCGGGTAATGTGTAACGCTCGATCACAATTTTTATTAATTATCAATTTAAACTTTATAACCAAAATCGAATTATTGCTTTATACCTTAAAGATGTACTTGCCATTGAACATATTTGCCTGGTTTTTATTTTCTTATGTAACATTTTTCTGGCTAATTAAGAAAGCTTAAACATAAAAATGTTTGCATTTATTCCTATCCTAAATAATGGGTAATTTTTTAGTTCTTATTTAAAATTGGAAGGTATTAAAGAATTTAGATCTTAATCTTGTAGAAGTTCATTTTTCAGTCCTTTTATTGATTAATAGATGATTAAAAAAAGTAGATTAGACCTTTATCTTCTAAATAATGGTTTATGTGAAACTCGTCAAAAAGCCCAAGGTTTAATTCTTGCGGGTAAGGTTAGAGATATTAATGGAAAAGTATGGGATAAACCTGGACAACAAGTATTAATTGGATCTGAATTTTTTATTGATTCCGAACCTATGTTTGTATCAAGGGGCGGCGAAAAATTATTGGAGGCATTTAAAAAACTTGAAATTAAAGTAAAAGATAAAATATGTATTGACGCAGGAATCTCTACTGGGGGATTTACTGATTGCTTATTGCAACAAGGAGCAAAGTTAGTTTATGGGATAGATGTTGGTTATGGCCAGACTGCATGGAAGATTAGAAATAATCCAAAGGTCATACTTTTTGAAAGAACCAATATTCGCAATTTAAAACCTAAGGATCTTTTATCTAGAAGTAATGAATTACCAAATTTTGTTGTTGCTGATTTGTCTTTTATTTCATTAAAGTTAGTTTTTAAATCTATTGGTAATTTATTAGAAGGTGATTGTATTGAGGGAATATTTTTAATTAAACCCCAATTTGAGGTAGGTAAAGATAAAGTCAGTAAAGGAGGTGTTGTTCGCAATCCTAAATTCCATACTGAGGCTATACAGTCTGTTATCTATGCTGCTAAGAATTTCCAATGGAATATAAAGAATTTGATAGCTTCTCCGCTGGTAGGTCCTGCTGGGAATCATGAATATTTAGCTTGGATGAAATTAGGAAGTCAATCAAATAAAAGTATTAATAGTGAATATATACAAAATTTAGTAAAAGAAACTCTTTAAATTAAAGAGCTTCTTCGTCTTTGTCGCCAGTTCTAATTCTTACAACTGAATCAATTGATGTGATGAATATTTTTCCGTCTCCTATCTCTCCAGTTTTTGCTGCTTCAGCAATCGCATCTATCACTGAATTAACCTTTTCATCTTCTACTACAACTTCTACTTTGAGTTTTTGAAGGAATTCAACAGTAAATTCGGAACCTCTATATCTTTCAACTTGTCCTTTTTGCCTTCCAAAACCTCTAACTTCACTAACTGTCATTCCAACAATGCCGGAATTTACTAATGCAATTTTTACATCCTCCAGTTTAAATGGACGTATGATTGCTTCAATTTTCTTCATGATTAAAGATTGAACATTCCTATTTTAATTGTTTTTTGGGAAAACATCCAACATTGAAATATCAGACAAACATTCAACATTAAGGCCTGCATTCTTGGCGTCTTCAATTAATAGTTGGGAATTTTCTTCAGAAATTATTACTGTACTATTTGACAGCGCTTCCCACTGATCATTCTCAAAGTGTGTTTGAAGCCATAACATTCCAATTGCAGTTTTGGGTTGAAGGGATTTATTTAATTTGTTATCAATTGTTATCAAACAAATGTCCATTAATTTTCCATTGAACTAAACACATATAAACCTTTCGACTGACATTGTGAATGTTACTATTGATACAAAAATAAGATTTAACATCTTTTGACTTAGTCAATCGTAATACTTAGATTTGTTGATACTTTTGCGAATTTTTATCTTTATATATAGTTTTTATATAGGTTTAGTAAAAAAGTTCTACTAAAAATGAGTACAGCTAAATTAGAAGATTCGACTCAAAGACCGCTATATGGTGAAAGAATTATTGAAGAATCAAAAATAATTTGTTTCGATAATCCAAATAAGAAAAGAATTTATGAAATTTCTATTCAGTTACCTGAATTTACATGTAAGTGCCCCTTTTCTGGTTATCCAGATTTTGCAAAGCTAAATATTATTTATCAACCTAATTTGAAAGTCTATGAGTTGAAGTCTTTAAAACTTTACATTAATAATTTTAGAGACATAAAAATATCACATGAGGAAGTTGTGAATAGAATTATGGATGATTTAGTGAATGAAGGTTCACCTCACTGGATACATTTAAATGCTGCATTTAACCCCAGAGGGAATGTTTCTATGCAGTTAGATATTTTTAGTGGGCAGAAAAGAAATTAAAAATTTTTTATTTCGTCTGATAATTTAAAAAATTCTTTTTTAAAACCAACTAGATTTTTATTACTAAGGCCTCCAATAGATAACTTTTGTGATTCTTTATTTACCAGAATCCATAATTGGTTTGTTGGTATAAGACTTATTATTGTTCCAAAAATTATTAAGATAAAAGAAAAGTAAATAAATGGTATAGACGGATCATTTTTAATTATTAATCCACTGCTAGGGATTATTTTTTTAAGAGATACTTTTGAAGAGTTAACTTCTAAAGGATCGTCATTGATATAGAGATTATTCCCGGAAAAATTTTCTATATTCGAAATTTTAAGTGGACCATTTTCATTATCTATTGTTAATAGGAAATTTTTTTTTGTCTCCGATCCTAATTCAACTAAAACTCCCCAAACTTGATTACCGATTTCTGGAATCTCTTTTAATTGTAATTGATAAAGGAGATTATCTATTTCTAAAACAACATTTGATATTGCCCAATCTGCTTGATAAATCGTTAATCCTTTAAACCTGATTGGGTGATTAACTTTGGTTGTTTTCATTTCATCTAAATTTAAATCTTCAGAAGAAAAATTTAATTTTGAAATAAACTGTTTGGGCACTCCATCACTTTCACGTTCTATAGAAAAATCGACTAATTTTACATTGGCTTTTGAGTTTGTGCTCTCATTAACAAGATCTAAAGTTTCTCCTGGCAGTAAATATTGTTCTTTTGATTGACTTGTAAAACTTCCATATGCTGAACCTATAAGTAAAACTATTAATCCGATATGTACAACTAAAGGGCCGATTTTTCCAATTAACCCCTTTCTTGCAGAAATATGACTATTAAATTTGTATGTTTTCCATCCTTTTTTTTTAAGTAATAAATCTACTTTTGATATATGTTCTCCATCTTGATTGATTGGATGACTTGTCGTTAGTTGCAGTTTTCTAAATTTTTTTTCGCTCTTATATTCAATCCATTTTAATGAAGCTTTTAATGAAGGAATTTGCCTCCTGAAACTACAAGCTGCCAGTGAAATGCAAAGAAGAATTAATGTAAATAAAAACCAAAAGCTTGTATATATGTGATCCAATTGAAGTTTTAAGACTTTTTCTCCATCTAAAAATCCAAAAATGGGAGCTCTATCGAAATTATCAATATAGAATTTATTATTACTACCTTGAGGAATAAAAGTACCTATTCCACTTGTAATAGCAATGAAGATTATCAGCGATATAGCGAATCTTAAACTTGATATTTTTAAAATTAGATTCTTAAAAATAATCATTTAAATCCAATTTGAAAATAAATTTAATAACCCTAGGGAAAGTAAAAATATCCCACTTAAAGTCGGAATTATTTGACTAAATTTTCTAAGAGCTAAAAATTGCTTTAAGTTTTCTGCAGTAGCTCCTGCAATGATTAATGGGGTTACTTGGCCTATCCCAAAGAAAAATAAAAAAATAATAGATATTAGCGGGTTTTTAGCTTGCGATACCCAAGCCAAAAGAGTTGCTAAAACTGGAGTAATGCAAGGTGAAGAAGCTAGTCCAAATGTAGTTCCTATGGCAAAAGGCGCTATAAATGTTGGTATTTTATCTTCAATTATTTTTATATCAGGTCCATTCGGAAACTGAAACTTGAGAATTCCTAATAAATTTAAACCCATTATTATTGCTATTAGGGCAACAAATGAATTGTAATAAGATGGAATTTGCCCATATATTTTTCCTAAGAATCCACTCGCAGCCCCCAGTGCAACAAGCGAAAATACTACACCTCCTGAAAAACTAATAAGTTTAAATTTATTTTTCTCTGTTCCGCCTATATAAGCAATTGTCACTGGTAGTAATGATAATGAACATGGCCCAAGACTTGTTAAAAGTCCCGCGCTGAAAACCAAAAATATAGTAAATAGACCAGGACTATTAAGACCATTCTGCATAAGCAGATTACCCTTTTGAGATAATTCTGAAATAACTAAATTAAATGATTCGATAGCTTGAATTTAATCCTTTAAATTCTAACTAATTAAGAGTCTTTCGTGTACTAATCATACCAATGAATCCTGTTGACTCTAATGAACATCTAACTAACATCCCTGCAATAAAAAAAGACGCTATTAATGAATTGCCACCATAACTAATGAAAGGTAGTGGTAACCCTGTAGTAGGCATTGAACCTGTTGCTACAGCAATATGCATTATTGATTGACCTGTCAACAACACACCACATCCGATAGCAACTAATTTTGTATAGTTGTTCCTGCACTTAAGACTAATTCTTAGGCTTATATAAGAAAATACTGCTAAAAATCCTAAGAATAAAGTACACCCCAACAAACCAAATTCTTCCGCAAAAATGGCAAAAATAAAATCTGTATACATGAACGGCAGATACTGTAATTTTTGTATCGACAGTCCAAAACCTTGGCCAAATAGACCACCTGAACCTATAGCTAATAAACTTTGAATCAATTGAAATCCATTTTCTTGTTGATCTTTCCAAGGATTTATAAATGAAGTAACTCTCAGTTTTTGATATTCGTTATTAAGGATGCTGATGCATCCAGTAGTTAATCCTATTGAAGCAAATGAGCAAAGAGAGCTAAGTTTTACTCCTCCACATAAACCCATTACCCAAAGAAGAATTCCAGTTAATGATGCAGTACTTAAATTAGGCTGTTTAAGTATTAATAAAATTAAAAAACCAAAGGTTATAATTGAAATTAATTTTTTATCATTCTTTACTAGATTCCAATGTGCGAAAAGATTAGAAGCTTCTAGAATTAGAAAAGGTTTAATTAATTCAGATGGCTGCAGACGTAAATTGCCAAGCACTAGCCATCTTGAAGATCCATTAACTGTAATTCCAGTAAGATTGGTAAGGAAAATCAAAAAGAATAAAATATAAAAAATAATTCTTGAAAACTTTAATAGATTTCTAATGTTTGTATTTAGTAC
This sequence comes from Prochlorococcus sp. RS04, assembly GCF_001989455.1. NCBI lineage: Bacteria > Bacillati > Cyanobacteriota > Cyanophyceae > Synechococcales > Prochlorococcaceae > Prochlorococcus > Prochlorococcus sp. RS04. Next base: position 1,094,464 of record NZ_CP018346.1, read on the forward strand.
GAAATAAAATAAACCAATTCCTGGAATTGTCCAAATGATTTGTTTTTTTAAGAAGTAAGCCCAATTTCCCATTTCCCTACTAGCTACCCACCAACTTGATGATCCTAGTATGCATATTCCTAATATTGACCAAATTCCAACGATGACAATGAGGATTTTTGCTTCATAAGGCCATATCGCCCAAGGTAATGGAAATATATACTCTGTTAAATTGCTGAAATTTTTTTTGTCATTAGAACTAAAGGTTTTTTTTCTTTTAGCAATTCTTTTATATTTTATTTTTTCTTGACTTATCTCCAATTTTTTATATGTATATTTACTATTGAGCCGTTTAATTGAGATTTTGCCAAGTCTTTTATTAACGTTTTAAAGTGTTAACGCAATTATAAATATGACTTTTCATAAATTTTATTTTTGAAGAATCAAGTAAAAAAAAGGTCTACAGATTCATAATAAATCTTAAGAATTAATTTTTTATAAAAAAAAACTAGCTAAAGGTCACCTCTCCGTGATAGATTCCGTGAGTTTATATACTTACTTAAAACCATTCAAAGGGGTTTCTAAACTATGTTCACATCAGTGGACTCAAATAGAAAAAAACTTGAGCATCCTTCTAACGAGAATGTTCAATTTCCTCAATCCCTGAATAATTCGATCATCAAAGAAAGTAAATCTGGCATTGCCAATCAAATAGATCATTTGCTTTCCCAAAATGATGAATACACAAAATTGCAATTAACAATTTTTGGAATTACTTTTATTGTTTCTATTTTATTAGCATCAATAACTGGAATTTTTCTAGGTTTTACTTTTGGTTTTAGTATTTTTATAGGAGCAATAGCCGGCATTTTTTACCTACGTTTGCTTGCCAAAAGTATAGGGAAACTTGGTAAAGAATCATCAGGTGTATCAAAATTGCAACTATTAGTTCCAGTTTGCCTCTTTATTTTTGCAAGCAAGCTAGGATCTTTAGATATTTTTCCTGCGATGATAGGTTTTTTCATTTATAAGCCTTCACTCATTCTTTATTTTTCTCGTTCTTAAGTAAATTTTTTTTATTCAAAACAAATGTTTTTTAATTCCTTGCTAACAAATTTTGCAGCATTAGAAGTTGGTCAACATCTTTATTGGCAAATTGGAAATATCAGACTTCATGGGCAGGTATTTTTAACATCTTGGATTTTATTAGGAGCGTTATTAGTTTTTATTTCTTTAGGAACTAAAAAAATGGAAAATGATCCTAAAGGCCTTCAAAACCTGCTTGAGTTTCTATGGGATTACATAAGAGATCTTGCTAGGACGCAAATAGGTGAAAAAGTATATAGAGATTGGATGCCATTTATAGGTACTTTATTTTTATTCGTCTTTGTTAGTAATTGGGGAGGAGCTTTAATTCCTTGGAGATTGATTAAGTTACCAAGTGGAGAATTAGGAGCACCTACTGCAGATATTAATACAACTATAGCCTTGGCTTTATTGGTTTCACTTTCTTATTTCTATGCAGGTTTAAGCAATAAGGGTTGGAGATACTTCGAATATTATGTTCACCCAACTCCGATTATGCTTCCTTTCAAAATTCTAGAGGACTTTACGAAACCTTTATCACTCTCTTTCAGGCTATTTGGAAATATCTTGGCTGATGAACTTGTTGTTGGTGTTCTAGTCTTTTTAGTTCCGCTAATTCTCCCAATACCTGTTATGTTCCTAGGATTATTTACTAGTGCAATTCAGGCATTGATTTTTGCAACTTTGGCGGCCTATTACATAGGAGAAGCTGTTGAAGAACATCATTAGCTGTCTTCCAATACATTCAGACGCTTTTACAAAGGGTCTGTAATCTGGCAAAATATCTAATCGCGTAGGTCTGAAAAAATCAGACCCATTCTTAAAACAAAGGATGTCCAAGCGTGTATGACAACAAAGATTATCACAAGTATTAAGCTCTTTATTTCAAAATTATGGATTCGATTACTTCCGCTGCATCAGTTGTAGCTGCTGGTTTAGCAGTTGGTCTAGGTGCTATTGGCCCAGGTCTTGGACAAGGTAACGCAGCTCAAGGTGCTGTTGAGGGTATTGCCCGTCAGCCAGAAGCTGAAGGTAAAATCAGAGGAACTCTTCTTTTATCTTTCGCTTTCATGGAGTCATTAACAATTTACGGATTAGTTGTGGCTTTGGTACTACTTTTTGCGAATCCTTTTTCCTAAAAGTTAATATTGCTTCTAATCCTTATTAGCAATATTTAAATTTAATTTTTTAACTTCAACTAAAACATATGTTGGCCTTTAATTTTTTTGGTGCTACAGAAGGTGGATTATTTGATATAAATGCCACTTTGCCACTAATGGCGATACAAGTAGTTGCACTTACTTACATATTAAACTCTCTATTTTTTAAGCCTGTTGGCAATGTTGTAGAAAAAAGAGAAAAGTTTGTAAGTAATAATATTATTGAGGCCAAAAATAAACTTTCTGAGGTTGAAAAATTAGAAGCTGATTTATTAGCTCAGCTTCAAAGTGCTCGTACAGAAGCTCAAAGAATTGTGAGCGAAGCTGAAAATGAGTCTGACAAGCTTTATAAAGAAGCACTAGAACTTGCTAACAATGAAGCAAATGCTTCAAAAGAAAAAGCAAGACTAGAAATTGAAAGTCAGACGTCTGCTGCTCGTGATCAACTTTCTAAACAGGCTGATGATCTAAGCGAACTTATTGTTAATAGATTGATTCTAGAAAAATGAATTTAACTCTTTTAGCTACAGAAGGTTTTGGATTGAACTTCAATTTATTCGAAACTAATATCCTTAATTGGGCTGTAGTAGTTTTCGGCCTTTATAAATTTTTGCCTGGTTTCCTAGGTAAAATGCTTCAAAAAAGAAGAGAAGGAATCCTTCTTGAATTAAAAGATGCTGAAGAGCGATTATTAAATGCAAATCAAGCTTTAGAAAAAGCGAAGAAAGATTTATTTTCAGCAGAAGAAAAAGCTTCTCAAATAAAAGCAGATTCCCTTAAAAGATCTGAATCAATCAGAATGGAAAGTGAGAAAAAAGCTATAGAGGAGATGGCACGAATTAAACAAAGTGCAATTTCTGATGAGAGCTCTGAAGCATCCAGAGCAATTTCTCAACTTCGAAAAGAAGCTGTTGAACTGGCAATTAAGAAAGCCTTAGATTCTCTCCCAAATCGACTTGATAAAACAACACAAGAAAATTTGGTAACTCAATCAATTAATAATATTGAGGTGAACTAATGCCACTTTTAAATTCAGTTACTACACCATACGCAGAGGCATTACTTCAAGTTGTGAATGAAAATTCGCAAACTGAAGAGATGGTTTCTGAGGTTAAACAACTCTTGGAATTAATAAATGATTCCCCTGAATTGGAGAAGGCACTATCCTCCCCCATTTTAGAGACAGATGCTAAGAAGAAAATCATTATTGAAATTTTTTCAAATAAGGTTAATTCTTCTTTACTGAATTTCTTAAAATTATTAGCCGATAGGCAAAGAATTGGAATCCTTACTTCAATTCTTGATAGGTTTTTAGAGATTTACCGAGAGAATAGTAATATTGCTTTGGCAACTGTTACTTCTGCAGTCGAGCTTACTGATGAACAGAAAGGTTTAATTACCAAAAAGATCATCAATATTGCTGGTACAGAAAAATTAGAACTTGTAACTAAAATTGACCCATCACTTATTGGTGGTTTCGTCGCCAGTGTAGGATCAAAAGTAATTGATGCTTCTCTTGCTTCACAAATAAGAAAACTTGGCTTATCTCTTTCCAAGTAACTTTTAAATCAACCTTAAATTCTTAAATCCATGGTATCTATACGCCCTGATGAAATCAGTTCAATCTTAAAACAACAAATAACTGATTACGACCAATCTGTAAGTGTTAGCAATGTAGGAACTGTTCTGCAAATCGGTGATGGCATTGCAAGAATATATGGCTTAGATCAGGTCATGGCAGGTGAGTTATTAGAATTTGAGGATGGTACCGAAGGTATAGCTTTAAATCTTGAAGACGATAATGTTGGAGCCGTTTTAATGGGTGAGGCACTTGGTGTCCAAGAAGGAAGTAACGTTAAGTCCACAGGAAAAATCGCATCTGTTCCGGTTGGTGAGGCAATGCAGGGGAGAGTTGTTAATCCTCTCGGACAACCAATAGATGGGAAAGGAGAAATTCCAACAAGTGATACTAGATTGATTGAAGAAATGGCTCCTGGAATAATCAAGAGAAGATCAGTGCATGAACCAATGCAAACAGGTATCACATCTATTGATGCAATGATTCCTGTTGGAAGAGGTCAAAGAGAATTAATTATTGGTGATAGACAAACTGGAAAATCTGCGATTGCTATTGACACAATAATCAACCAAAAAGGTCAAGACGTAGTCTGTGTTTACGTAGCTATTGGTCAGAAGTCAGCATCAGTAGCAAACATCGTAGAGGTTTTAAGAGAGAGAGGAGCCCTAGACTATACAGTCGTAGTAAGTGCAGGTGCCTCAGAACCAGCTGCTTTACAGTACTTAGCACCTTATACCGGTGCAGCAATTGCTGAACATTTTATGTATCAGGGTAAAGCAACACTTGTTATTTATGATGATCTAACGAAACAAGCTCAGGCTTATAGACAAATGTCTCTTCTTTTAAAAAGACCACCAGGAAGAGAGGCTTATCCAGGAGATGTTTTCTACCTACACAGTAGATTGTTAGAAAGAGCAGCAAAACTTTCTGATGCTATGGGAGGGGGATCTATGACAGCTCTTCCAATTATTGAAACTCAGGCAGGGGACGTTTCTGCTTACATCCCAACTAATGTTATTTCAATTACAGATGGACAAATATTCTTGAGTGCAGATTTATTTAACTCAGGATTAAGACCAGCTATTAATGTTGGTATTTCTGTTAGCCGAGTTGGAGGAGCCGCTCAGACAAAAGCAATTAAAAAAATTGCAGGAACTTTAAAATTAGAACTCGCACAGTTTGATGAACTAGCTGCTTTTTCTCAATTTGCATCTGATCTTGATGAAGCAACACAGCAACAACTTGAACGAGGCAAAAGACTAAGAGAGTTATTAAAGCAACCTCAATTCTCTCCACTGAATCTTGCAGAACAAGTTGCAGTTGTTTATGCAGGAGTTAAAGGTCTTATAGATGAAGTTCCTGTTGAAGACGTTACTAAATTTGCAACTGAACTTAGGGAATACCTAAAGTTAAATAAAGCGGAATTTATAGAAGAGATTCTTAAAGAAAAGAAATTAAATGATGGATTAGAGGCGACGCTAAAAGAGGTGATAAATGAAGTTAAATCATCAATGCTTGCCACAGTTTAAATTTATTTAGGAGATACCATGGCAAATCTTAAAGAGATTAGAGATCGAATAGTTTCCGTTAAAAATACGAGAAAAATAACGGAGGCCATGAGACTTGTTGCAGCTGCGAAAGTTAGGAGAGCTCAAGATCAAGTTCTTAAGAGTAGACCTTTTGCAGATAAACTTGCACGAGTTTTAGAAAATATTCAATCTAGAGTACAATTTGAGGCTGTAGACTCTCCTCTTTTATCAAAGAGAGAAGTAAAGAGTATAACCTTGGTATGCATAACTGCTGATAGAGGTTTATGCGGTGGCTACAACACGAATATTATAAAAAAGGTAGAAATAAGATACGCAGAATTAGTCAAACAAGGGTATGAGCCAAATTTAATTTTGGTAGGGAAGAAAGCTATTGGTTATTTTCAAAATAGAAAGGATAGATATGTAATTAAAAGTACTTTTAAAGAATTAGAACAGGTACCCACAGTCAAGGACTCTGAAGGAGTTACAAATGAGATTTTAGCTCAGTTCCTTTCAGAAAATTCTGATAGGGTGGAAATTATATACACGAAATTCATCACTTTAGTTAGCTGCGCTCCTGTCGTTCAAACACTATTACCACTTGACCCTCAAGGAATTGCTGAGGAAAACGATGAAATTTTTAGGTTGACTACAAAAGATAGTAAGTTACTTGTTGAAAAATCAAATATTGAAAAAAGTGAATCAGAGAAGTTGCCATCAGATATTGTTTTTGAACAAAGTCCTGATCAACTTTTAGATTCGTTATTACCATTATATTTACAGAATCAGGTATTAAGAGCTCTCCAAGAGTCGGCAGCTTCAGAACTCGCTTGCAGGATGACTGCTATGAATAATGCAAGTGATAATGCTAAAGAATTAGCAAGTACTTTGAATCTAACCTATAACAAAGCTAGACAAGCAGCTATTACACAAGAAATATTGGAAGTTGTAGGAGGTTCTGCAGTTTAGCAATAAGATTTAGGATATGCCTGAATACAATATCAAAGTTCAATTTGAGCAACAGACCTTTAGTTTCTCATGTTCTGAAGATCAAGATATTATTTCAGCGGCAAAAATGAATGGAATAGATTTACCAAGTAGTTGTTGTTCAGGAGTTTGTACAGATTGTGCATCCATGATATTGGAAGGATCCGTAGATCAAGAAGATGCTATGGGATTAAATGATGATTTGAGGGAAAAGGGCTTCGCACTTTTGTGTGTTGCATACCCCAAGTCAGATTTGAATATTGTTATTGGTAAAGAAGTCGAAGATGATTTATATAATGATCAATTTGGTAAATATCAAAAATGAAATTAAATTCAGTTGATTATCATTTAGATTGGCCAGTTTCAATAAAATTGAAAAATTTAAGGGAATTCATCATTACAAATTTAGAAAAAAAAGGAGATTTAATCCGATGGTCAATTGTTGATATTCAAGATTCTATTGACTCTTTTGGAACAAAAAAACTTAAAATTAAAGCTGTCTTTGCTAACTAAAAAATATAAATTGAAATATTTTTAATAATGGAAAATTCACCAACAATATTCATTGTTCCAACTGGTATTGGTTGTGAAGTAGGAGGTTTTGCTGGGGATGCGCTTCCTACAGCTAAATTATTAGCATCTGCAAGTGGATGTTTAATTACTCATCCAAATGTTATGAATGGCGGTACTCTTTCTGAAAAAGATAAAAATATTTTTTATGTTGAGGGTTATAGTTTAGACCGATTTGCTAAAGGAGAAATCGCCTTAAAAAGAGTAAAGCAGCAGAAAATTGGGATAATTTTTGATTCAGCCATTGAAAAAGAAATATTAGTAAGACATTTACAAGTTGCTGATGCATGTGTTTCTACTTTAGGGATTAATGTTCATTCTTATGTGATTACAAAAAAGCCATTAAACATAGTTATTGATTCTGATTATTCAAAAATCAGTGGTGGCATAATTGAAAATCCTGATACACTAATTGATGCTGGAAAATGTTTAATAGAAAAAGGAGTTACGGCGATAGCAATTGTGGCAAAATTTCCAGATGATCTAGATTCTTTAGAAACAAATATCTATCGAGAGGGGAAAGGGGTTGATCCTATTGCTGGAGTCGAAGCAGTTATAAGTCATTTAATAAGCAAATTTTTAAAAGTTCCCTGTGCTCACGCACCTGCTTTACATCCAATTGAATTGAATGAAAATTTAGATCCTCGTGCAGCGGCAGAAGAAATAGGATACACTTTTTTACCATCAGTACTAATTGGGTTAAGCAATGCACCTGACATTGTTGAATTGCCGGCTAAAAATGAATCAATCTCACTACACCCTGATCAGATTGAATCTATTGTTGTTCCTAATGGTGCATTAGGTGGAGAAGCAGTATTAGCAGGGATTGAAAAAGGTTTAAATATTATCTCTGTAAAAAATCAAAATACATTAAAAGTGACAAATGAGTTTTTAAATTATTCCAATCTTTTTGAAGTTGATAATTATTTAGAAGCTGCAGGCATAATTCTTGCTATCAAAAAAGGTATCAACCTTAATTCAGTTAAACGGCCTTTAAAAAAAATCCAACAGTGTTCTTATGGTGATCAATAAGATATTGCTATAGGAACTCTCCAGTCACTTCCTAATGATTGACTGCTTAGTTTTAGGATTGGAGGAGCCTGCTTTCTTTTAAATTCCGCTTTTTTTATGAGTGAGATAATTTTTAAAATTAAATCTTTTTTATAACCATCTTCTTCTAGTTGTTCTAAATCTTTTTTCTCTTCAATAATTCCTTTAAGAATATTATCTAAAATAGAATAGGGTGGCAGAGAATCAGTATCTAATTGATCAGGGCCTAATTCGGCACTTGGAGCTTTCGTACGTATATTGTCTCCAATTATATTAAAACTAGTTTCTAACATATATAACTTTCTACTATTAATTGAATCTTCACTATCAAGCCAATTGCATAATTTATAAACATTAGTTTTATATAAATCCCCAATTACAGATAATCCCCCATTCATATCACCATAAAGTGTGCAATATCCTACGGCCAGTTCTGATTTATTGCCTGTTGAGAGTAACAAATGCTTTTCTTGATTTGCTAAAGCCATAAGAAGTGTGCCTCTTATCCTTGACTGAATATTTTGATTTGTTATTTCAGCCATCTCAAAAGATAAGTTTTTTATAAATGATTCTTCAAAAGAGGTCATCAAGTTTTCAATTGGAATGGTCTTTAAACTTATCTTTAATCTTCTTGCTAAATCTTTTGCATCACTCTTTGAATGAGATGAGCTCCACTTAGAGGGCATTGAAACGCAATAAACATTATCACTTCCTAGAGCCGCTGTAGCAATTGCTGAGACAAGTGCTGAATCAATACCACCACTTAATCCAACTAAAGCTGTTTTAAATCCACATTTTTTTGCATAATCTTTAACACCAAGGACTAATGCATCAAAAATTGATGACATTTCGGAGTTTTCAAATTCATTTTTTTCAGTTTTTGTTTGCTCAATTGCCCAGCTGGAGAGATCTTCCGAAAAAGATTTTAATTGCTTAATTTTAGATCCATTCTTATCAAGAATAAAACTATTTCCATCAAAAATTAAATTATCATTTGCTCCAATCTGATTGACATAAATCAGCGGTACTTGAAGATATTGTGCAGCAAAACTGGAAACTTTGGATCTTAGCTCTAATTTTTTCAGAGTAAATGGTGAGGCTGATAAATTTACTAAAATATCAACTTTTTTTTTCTTTAAATCAAAAATAGGATTCTTTTTATGAATTCCTCTACCTTCTATATTTTTGTTGACCCATAGATCCTCACATATAGTAAAGCCAAGTCGCCAAGTTTTGTTTTTGATTTGTTTAATCAATACGGAAACTTTTTCTTCTGATCTAAAGTATCTTTTCTCATCAAATACTTCATAGGTGGGAAGAATAATTTTACGAGCAATTATTTTCCACTCACCGTGCTCAAGCAATGCAATAGAATTATAAAGATTTGGGAAAAAAGAATCATTTATTATCTCAGCTATTCCTACTGTGATACACAAGTTTCCATATTTTTTATTAATATCAAGGGCTAATTGGTCAAGAATTTGATATTGATTTTTGATTAAATTTTTTTTTAGAAGTAGGTCTTTTGCTGGATATCCCCATAGTGATAACTCTGGCGTAAGAACTAAATCAGCAGAAGTTGAGCTAGCTTTCGAAGCAATATTAAGTATTTTTTTTGCATTGCCTTCTAAATCTCCAACAACTGGATTTATTTGGGCAAGTAAAAATTTCATTCAACTAATTTGATGGATTCATATAGATTATTCTTTTTAACTATATCTATTAACGACGACGGTAAATTAGAACAATTAAAATTTAATCTAAATTTAGAACTGGAAATGTTTGGGGTTTTGATGGTTGAAATCTTAAATTTCACTCTATAAGTTTCTAACATTTTAAGAGTATTTGATTCAACAGGATATCCCTCTCTTAAAATTATAAAAAAACTTACCTCTAAAATAATTTTGTCGAAATTTTTCCAGTAGAAAATATCTTTAATTAAATCACTCCCTATAACAAAATCTAAATTATGAAATTTATAAATTTCTTTACATTTTTTGATTGACTCTACTGCCCATTGGCTACTAATTCTTTGATTAAATAAAATTTTCGGATTATCTAAATCATCAATAAGAGTTTTTAATAAATGGCTACGAATTGAGATATCCTCTATGTGCTTTTTTTTGGGGTTATTGCTCACATAGCTAATGGTAAAAGCATAAATTTTGGATAATTCTTCAAGAATTTTTTTATGTCCAATTGTAGGTGGATCAGCACTCGTACCAAATAAAGCAATGCTTTTTTCCATTTTAAGTTTTAAGGTAGAAAACTAACAAAATTATTATTTAAATTTCTATTTGAAAAATAAATATTTATGTAGTTAAAAATCTCTGGGTCATTAAAATTCATATTTTGGATCAAAATAGCAGGTTCTATAAAAGAAGCTTTGCTTCTTACAAAAATCTCTTTTGCTGCTAATTTACCTAGAATTTTTGTAGAGTAAATTGCGATTGCAGCTTGAATAATTGCTATGGGTCCATAGGGTAATAATGAAAGCCCGTTAGTAAAAGGTGCTGTTAAAAGAATTAGTTTCTTAATAAGGTTCAAAGAGGTATTTACGCCGACTTGAGTGATTCCTATACATAAATTATTAATGGATAATTTTTTAAATATTTTCCTTGTAGATTCACCTTTCAACTTTAAGCCGTAAATCTTACTTAATTCGTTAATCAATGCAGTATCTATTGCAAAACTACCAGCAACATCAAATAAAATAAAAGGATTTAGAGCTACTGCCGATGCCTTGATAGTCGAGAATTTACCAATAGTTGATTGAGCTAATTTCTGCCTCCTTTTCAATCTTTGCTCTTTTATTTTTAGAAACAATTTGTCAGCTAATTGAATAGAATTTAGTGTTAATAGTATGTCACCATATTGATTAATTAATTTTGCTACGTAATTTTCAAGATTGTTTTCATTATTAATAATTATTGGAATATTTAAATCTTTTGGAAGCTTAAACTTTATATTTTCAATTATTTCTTTTAATTCATTTTTATTATATAGATCGATTTTGTTTAATATTAAAATAATTTTTTTTCCATCTTTTATAAAAGAGCTGATTTCGTTTAACTCATTTCTATTTAAATCTCCCGAAACTATAAAAAGAATAAGATCTGAATGATTTATGAAAGAGTAAACTTTATCTGGAAATTTAATATTGCAGAAATCAAATCCTGGAGAATCTAGAAGCTCTAAACTATTGAGTGTTTGATCTTTAAGAGTCCATGTTTCCGATTGTATTTCTTTTGTGGTCCCATTAATAATATCTGTTTTGAATATTTCTTTTTTTAATAAAGAATTTAAAACAGATGATTTTCCTACACCTGATTTACCATATGCTCCAATTCTTAATTTTTTTTCTTTGAGTCTTAAAAGTTGTTGATTAAAAGAAATTATTTCTCTATTAAGAAAACTTTTTTCATAATTGGTAAGATCAATAGTCTCCCACCATTTTTTTAAAAGTAAATAATTTTCTTGAATTTTAAAATGTTTCATGATTTATTCTTCCACCAACCGGCTAATACAGATAAAACAGCTTCTGCACCAATAATTCCAACGAATCCCCCGAACTCATCTACTACTACTTTCACTCCTTTATGATTTTTGTCAAATTTAGTTAATAATTGATCTGCTTTAATCATTTCGGGAATGTAGTCCACAGGTTCGCAAATTTCTGATAATAATTTTTTACTCTCCCCATTAATTAACTCTACCAACATTTTTTCACGCTTTACTACCCCTTGTATTTTGTCAACTTTATCTCCCAAAATAACCCACCATGGAGAATTATCAGCCATTATAAGTTTTGAAATTTTTTCAAGATTCGAAGACCCATCAAGACAAGGTGCTGATACTCTAGGGATCATTAAATCTTTAGCTTTTAAATCATTTAATTGAAAAACCTTAAATATCATTGCTGCTTCATCAGCTTCTATCAAACCTTTTTGACTCCCAATTTTTGCCATTTGTCTAATTTCCTCTTCATCTGTTGAAATTTCATTTTCTGCAGTAATAACTGGAAATATTTGTTCAATTAATACTAAAAATGGTCTCATTAAAGTATGCAATACCCTCAAGATAGGAACTGCTAATAATGCTATTTGAACTGAGAATCTTGTACCAAGAGCCTTAGGTAGTACTTCTCCAACTAAGACGACTAGTACATAAAAAGAAATTGAAAATAGGGTTAGGCCATAACTACTATTAATAACCAATGCTCCATATACACCTAAAATAAGACTTCCAATTATGTTAAATCCATTATTAGTAATAGTAATGACAGTTAATGTCCTTCCAAGATGTTTTCTAAGTTTAAGGAGTTGATTTGCAGAACTTTTTGGTTTTTGTTTAGAGGCTATCTCTAGAATACGAATTGAATTAACAGCTAAAAAAGCAGCTTCTACTCCCGAACAACATGCTGACCCAATTAAAATAATAATTATAAGAACAACTAAACCGTAAACACTTGGTTCCATTAAAATAGATTAGATACTAAATCGGTATTAATTCATTCTTCCATTTTTTTTTTAAACACGCCAATACACTATCTATGTTTAAACCTGAAAATAAAGTTTTTGAAGAAAGAAGAGAAATCTTTCTCAATAAATTAAATGGAAAAGCTGCTATTATCCCTGGTGCTAATCTCGTAAAGCATCATGCTGATTGTGAATATCCTTTTAGACAAGATAGTAATTTTTGGTATTTAACCGGTTTCGATGAGCCAGATGCAATCGCTCTTTTCTTATCGCATAAGCCAAAGGGAGAGAGATTTATTATGTTTGTTGCTCCTAAAGATGTTATAAGCGAAGTCTGGCATGGCTTTAGATGGGGTTTAGAAGGCGCTGAAAAAGAGTTTAATGCTGATAAGGCTCATTCTATAAACGAATTAAGAGATTTTCTCCCAGCCTATATCAATGGTTCTGATGAACTCGTTTTTTCTATTGGTAAGCATCCATCAGTTGAGAAAATAATATTGGAAATTTTTTCAAAACAACTTGAAAATCGCTCAAGATTAGGCATTGGTGGAAATTCTATAAAATCTCCAGAAATTTATTTAAATGAGATGAGATTAATTAAAAGTGAATTTGAAATTAAGAGAATGAGAGAGGCTATACGAATCTCGGCCGAAGCTCATGAATTAGTTAGAGAATCTATCTCATCAAAGAAAAATGAAAGACAAATTCAGGGTCTTCTAGAGGGATTTTTTCTGGAAAAAGGGGCTAGAGGACCAGCTTATAACTCAATTGTTGCATCAGGGGATAATGCCTGTATTTTGCATTACACTTCAAATAACTCACCCTTGAAGAAGGAAGATTTATTGTTAGTGGATGCTGGTTGCTCACTTATTGATTATTACAATGGAGACATAACAAGAACTATTCCAATTGGTGGTAAATTTTCTAATGAGCAAAAAGTTATCTATGAAATTGTATTGAGTGCTCAGAAAAATGCAATTAAAAGTGCTGTAAAGGGATCGAATTCTAGTCATGTTCATAATGTTGCTTTAACAATTCTCATAGAGGGATTAAAAGAGATTGGTTTATTGTCAGGAAGTACTGAGGAGATAATTGAGTCTCAATCTTATAAACATCTTTACATGCATAGAACTGGACATTGGCTCGGCTTAGATGTTCATGATGTTGGAGCATACAGAATGGGGGATTATGAAGTGCCATTACAGAATGGAATGATTCTTACTGTAGAACCTGGGATCTATATAAGTGATAGGATCCCAGTACCTGAGGGACAACCCCCTATAGATGAGAAATGGAAAGGCATAGGAATTAGAATAGAAGACGATGTCTTGGTTACAGATACAAACCCAGAAGTTTTAAGTATTGCTGCACTAAAAGAAATTTCCGATTTAGAATTTTGAAATTTGACTTATCAAGTTATTAGATTTATTTTTTATTAAGTTTAAAGCTCAAAAATGAATAAGTCCGATTCATATGATTCGAAACTCTCTCAAGCAAGAGGCTTAGCTAGTCAGCTTGGCATGTTCGCAGAAGAAAACGATATCCCCAAGGATCTTTGGGATGCATTGGAAGCCACTATTTATGATTTTTATGATGTATCTCATGATAGATAAAAATTCTATTTAGAAGATATCGATAACTAAAATCAAGAAATTTTGAATAATTCGATCAAAATGTCTCCATAAACTGATAAATTATTTATTGAATCTAAATAAGTGAATGACTTCATCAGATAAGTTAAATCAAAATTCAATGGAAAAAAAAGAGAAAAACAGTGATGCACCAAACTCTAAAAATTCTTCTCCTAATTCAGGAATGATGGGTGCCACAGCTGTATTGGCAGCCGCCACAATTGATGAAGATGGGGTACCTACGGGTTATACCCCTAAACCTGATGAAGGAAGGTTCATAATTAAAGTATTGTGGTTACCAGATAATGTTGCTCTAGCAGTGGATCAAATAGTAGGTGGAGGCCCTAGTCCTCTTACTGCTTATTATTTTTGGCCAAGAGATGATGCTTGGGAAAAATTAAAAAGTGAACTTGAGAATAAAGGTTGGATTACAGATAACGAAAGAGTAGAAATTTTGAATAAAGCTACTGAAGTGATAAATTATTGGCAAGAAGAAGGTAAGACAAAAAAATTAGAAGAAGCCAAATTAAAGTTTCCCGAAGTAACTTTTTGTGGAACCGCTTAAAGATTAGTTCTTTGCAGCTTGAATTCTAGCCTCAGCCTTGGAAACCTCTTTCAAGGCTTTAATTTTTTCTGGATTTTTTTCATTTTCAGAAAATTTGCTAATTGCTAATTTTGCTTCTTTAAGATCTTGTTCAGCATTTTGAACATTAATTTCAGAACCAATTTCAGCATTATTTACTAAAACTATAACTTCATCTGATTCAATTTCAGCGAAGCCTCCCATAAGAGCTATTGATTTCCACTGGGAATTCATTCTTAGCCTTAAAACGCCAATATCTATAGCAGTAACTAAAGAGATATGCCCTGGGAGTATACCAAGTTGACCAGTAGTACTAGGAAGGATTACTTCTTCAGCTTCGCCTTGATAAACATTTTTATTAGGAGCTAAAACTTTTAGAGAAATTGCCATTAATTTAAGATTATTGAAGGTTAAATATATTTAAGTATTTATTTTTCTGATTTTATTTTTTCAGCCTTTGCTTTAACTTCATCAATATTCCCAACTAAGTAAAATGCCTGCTCTGGTAAGTCATCCAATTCACCTGATAAAATCATATTGAAACCAGCAATTGTATCTTCTAATTTTACATATTTTCCAGACATTCCTGTAAATATTTCTGCTACGAAGAAAGGCTGTGAGAGGAATTTTTCAATTTTTCTGGCCCTGTCGACTGTTAATCTATCTTCTTCAGAAAGCTCATCTAAACCAAGAATTGCGATAATATCTTGAAGTTCTTTGTATCTTTGTAAAGTTGATTGAACAGCTCTGGCTGTTTTGTAATGCTCATCGCCAACAACTGATGGTTGTAGCATGGTGCTCGTTGAGTCTAATGGATCAACTGCTGGATAAATTCCCTTAGCTGCAAGAGCTCTAGCAAGCACGGTAGTAGCATCTAAATGGGCAAAGGTCGTAGCTGGAGCAGGGTCTGTTAGGTCGTCAGCAGGTACGTAAACAGCTTGGATAGATGTTATTGACCCTTCTAATGTAGATGTAATTCTTTCTTGTAATTCACCAACGTCAGTTCCCAGCGTTGGTTGATATCCAACAGCTGAAGGCATTCTTCCCAGTAGTGCAGATACTTCAGAACCAGCCTGAACGAATCTAAAAATGTT
The DNA here is from genome assembly GCF_001989455.1 of Prochlorococcus sp. RS04. NCBI lineage: Bacteria > Bacillati > Cyanobacteriota > Cyanophyceae > Synechococcales > Prochlorococcaceae > Prochlorococcus > Prochlorococcus sp. RS04. The sequence continues at coordinate 1,110,190 of NZ_CP018346.1, forward strand.
ATCTACAAAAAGTAGGACGTCTTGTTTATTAACATCTCTAAAATGTTCGGCCATTGTAAGTGCTGATAAGCCTACTCTCATTCTTGCACCAGGTGGCTCATTCATCTGTCCAAAACACAAGGCTACTTTAGATTGAGTTAAATCATCTGCATTAATAACTCCAGATTCTTTAAATTCTTCATATAAATCGTTCCCTTCTCTAGTTCTTTCTCCTACACCACCAAAAACAGAAACTCCACCATGCTCCTTTGCGATGTTATTAATTAATTCTTGAATAAGAACTGTCTTCCCAACACCAGCACCTCCGAATAATCCAACTTTTCCTCCTTGTCTGTAAGGAGCCAAAAGGTCGATAACTTTAATACCAGTTTCAAAAACTTTTGGCTTAGTTTCTAGGTCGGTTAATTTTGGCGCAGCTCTGTGGATTGGAGCGGTATCTTTAGTATTTACTGGACCTTGTTCGTCTACTGGTTCTCCTAAAACATTAAATATTCTTCCTAAAGTTGCTTCTCCAACAGGTACTGATATTGGTGCTCCTGTGTCGATTGCCTCCATGCCCCTTACAAGGCCATCTGTGCCACTCATTGCCACTGCTCTTACCCTATGGTCACCTAGGAGCTGTTGGACTTCTGCAGTGAGCGCTATATCTTGTCCAGCTGGATTTTTAGCTTCAATTCTTAAGGCATTTAATATTTTGGGCAATTTCCCAGCTGGGAATTCTACATCTAGAACTGGACCAATTACCTGACGAACTACGCCTTTTGTTTGTGAAGAAGTTGATGGAGTTGCTACCATTTTTTATTGATTGGTGATGAATAGCTGATTTAAACAGCTGATAATCCGAAAATACTACCACCTAATGGGTAGATTCGTTAAATGGGTTCGGCCACCCGCACAGTTTAAGTATGGTTTAATTGCCGCTTTGCAGATTATGTTGTTGATGATACGGATGGAGAACTTCTCTTTCCTTTTTTATGACGCAAAGCGTCTCAATCATGATCCTCCATTAATCTATGGCAGCTGTTTCACTTACGGTCTCTACAGTAAAACCACTGGGAGATAGAATATTTATTAAAGTTTCCGCATCTGAGGAAAAAACTGCTGGGGGCATTCTTTTGCCTGATTCAGCTAAAGAAAAACCACAGGTTGGAGAAGTTGCTCAGGTGGGCCCTGGCAAACTTAATGACGATGGTTCTCGACAAACTCCAGAAGTGAGTATTGGCGATAAAGTTTTGTACAGCAAATATGCTGGCACAGACATTAAATTGGGAGGAGATGAATATGTCTTGCTCTCAGAAAAGGATATTTTAGCTGTAGTAAGCTAAAATATTTGTTTCAAAAATTATTAAAACTTATTACTAAATTACTGCCTAAACATGGCTAAAAGAATTATTTACAATGAGCAAGCTCGTAGAGCGCTCGAGAGAGGAATTGATATCCTTGCTGAGTCTGTAGCTGTTACGCTTGGACCAAAAGGAAGAAATGTTGTACTAGAGAAAAAATTTGGTGCTCCACAAATTATCAATGATGGTGTCACAATCGCTAAAGAGATCGAATTAGAGGACCACATTGAAAACACAGGGGTTGCTTTAATCAGACAAGCTGCTTCAAAAACTAATGATGCTGCTGGGGATGGTACCACAACAGCCACTGTTCTAGCTCATGCGATGGTTAAAGCAGGGTTGAGAAACGTTGCTGCAGGAGCTAATGCAATTACCTTGAAAAAAGGAATTGATAAAGCGACTGAATTTCTAGTTGGTAAAATTCAAGAGAATTCCAAACCTATTAGCGATAGCAATGCAATAGCACAATGTGGAACTATTGCTGCTGGAAACGATGAGGAAGTTGGTCAAATGATTGCCAATGCTATGGATAAAGTTGGTAAAGAAGGTGTTATCTCCTTAGAAGAAGGGAAATCAATGACTACTGAATTAGAAGTCACTGAGGGGATGCGATTTGATAAAGGCTATATTTCACCTTACTTCGCAACAGATACAGAAAGAATGGAGGCTGTTTTAGATGAACCATATATCCTTCTGACTGATAAAAAAATTGCCTTAGTGCAAGATTTAGTTCCTGTTTTGGAGCAAATAGCTAAAACTGGTAAACCACTAGTCATTATTGCAGAAGATATTGAAAAAGAGGCTTTAGCAACTCTTGTTGTTAATAGATTACGAGGCGTGTTAAATGTTGCTGCAGTAAAAGCTCCTGGATTCGGCGATAGAAGAAAAGCCATGCTTGAAGATATGGCCGTTTTAACTAATGGACAACTTATTACTGAAGATGCAGGCTTGAAACTAGAGAACTCTACCTTAGATATGCTCGGAACTGGTAGAAGAATAACTATCAATAAAGAAACTACAACTATTGTAGCTGAAGGCAATGAGCAAGCAGTTAAAGCTAGATGTGATCAAATCAAGAAGCAAATGGATGAAACAGATTCCTCTTATGATAAAGAAAAGCTTCAAGAACGTCTGGCTAAATTAGCTGGAGGAGTAGCAGTGATTAAGGTTGGGGCTGCTACTGAAACTGAGATGAAGGATAAAAAGCTTCGTCTTGAGGATGCTATCAATGCAACAAAAGCAGCTGTTGAGGAAGGAATTGTACCTGGAGGAGGAACAACTCTTGCTCATTTGTCTCCTATTCTAAAAGAATGGGCAGATAAAAATTTAGAAGGAGAAGAATTAATTGGAGCTAACATTGTTGAAGCTTCACTTACTGCTCCTCTTATGAGAATCGCTGAGAATGCAGGTTCTAATGGCGCTGTGATTGCTGAAAATGTAAAAACTAAACCATTTAATGATGGCTTCAATGCTGCTACTGGAGAATATGTAGATATGTCCTCTGCTGGTATAGTTGATCCTGCAAAAGTTACACGTTCAGGATTGCAAAATGCAGCTTCAATCGCAGGGATGGTTCTAACCACCGAATGCATAGTTGCAGATTTACCTGAGAAAAAGGATTCAGCTGCTCCTGCAGGCGCTCCAGGTATGGGCGGCGACTTTGATTACTAAACTAAACAATAGTTTTCAATAAATTTTTAAAGGGATCATTCAATATGGTCCTTTTTTTATTTAAGTTTTATGAAATCCAACCAGCGCTAAGAATAATTGCTAGAGACAAAAATATCACTAAAAAAGTCCAAGTTATTTTGTTTAGAGAGGCTTCTGCACTACTTGCGCTGTTGAACATAGAGCTTCCACTGGCTGCTATTCCTCCCATTCCATCACCTTTGGGACTATGAAGTAAAACTAACAGAATGAGAAGAACTCCAGAAAATACCCAAATCCAACTAATAATTTGAATCATTGCTTAAAAAACTTTTATATACTTTAAACGTGTTGAACGACCTTATTATAACCCTTCAACTCAATTTCTTGAATAAGCGATTTGCCTGTCATTTCTCTTGGTACTGGTAGATTTAATAATTGCAATAAAGTGGGAGCAATATCTGCAAGGCCCGCGTTTTCTCTTAAATTAATTTCGTTTCCCATATTTGGTATTTTTCTTTTTTCACCTTCAATCAAAATTAATGGAACTTTATTAATTGTGTGTGCTGTCCATGGTTCTCCTTCAGATCCTTTCATTACCTCTGCGTTACCATGATCGGCCGTAATAACAATGCTTCCGCCCATTTCTCCAGTAGCATTCACTATTTGACCTATACATTTATCTACTTTTTCTATAGCTTTAATCGTTGCATCCATGTTGCCTGTATGACCAACCATATCAGGATTGGCAAAATTGATTACAACAAAAGCATAATTCCCGCTTTTAATTGCTTTAGAGCAACTAATAGTTAATTCCTCAGCAGACATTTCGGGTTTCATATCATAGGTTGCGACTCTTGGAGATGGAATCAAATGTCTCTCTTCTCCTGGTAAGGGTATTTCAACTCCTCCATTGAAAAAGTATGTTACGTGAGGATATTTTTCAGTTTCCGCGGTTCTATATTGTTTAAGTCCGTTTTCTGAAACTATTTGGCCTATAAAATTATTGAGTGATTCAGGAGGGAATGCAACTTTAACGGGAAAGTTGGGATCATATTGAGTAAAAGTAACAAAATCTAGATTTGGATAATTTTTTCTTTCAAAGTCTGAGAATTCATTGTCTGAAAGGGATTTGACTATTTGTCTTGCTCTGTCTGGACGAAAGTTAAAGCAAATCAAACTATCTCCATCTTTAAGATAGTTTTCAGACATTCGTATGGGCTCTATAAATTCATCGGTTATGTTTTTGGCATAACTTTTTTCTATGTAATCCTTGGGAGAAAAATTTGTTACTTGAATATCTGGATCAGTCAAATTAGAGTATGCTTTTTCTGTTCTATCCCATAAAAGATTTCTATCCATTATCCAGTATCTTCCGCATATGGAAGCTATTTCGCCTACGTTATATTTTTTTATACATGATTCTATTTGATTTAAATATTTTGAAGCACTTTTTGCAGGAGTATCTCTACCATCAGTAATAATATGGATTGCAACTTTTTTAAGTTTATTATCAGATGCCCATTGTATTAAACCTAATAAATGATCGATATGACTATGAACTCCTCCATCAGAACATAATCCCATGATATGTAAAGTAGAATTATTTTTCTTTAATGAAGCAGCCATCTCTTTTAACTCATTGACCAAGCCTAATTGATTATTTTTTACAATATTCGAAATCCTTACGAGTTCTTGTTGTATTATTCTTCCCGAACCAATAGTAAGGTGCCCCACCTCTGAATTGCCCATTTGACCATCTGGTAAGCCTACATCAGATCCACTAGCACTTATAAGAGTGTGGGGGTAAGCATGCCACAATGAATCCATGATTGGTGTACTGGCACTTTTTATAGCATTATCTGATTTTTCTTTTCGATATCCCCATCCGTCTAGTATTGCAAGAACTACAGGGCTCTGAGGAACACTTAAACTTTTTATATTTTTGCTGCTAATCTTTGACATATTTAGATCAAATTCATTGTTAACTGATCCAACCTTAAATCTAGCTTCAAACGTTACTCTTTAACAATTTATATTTAACATAGTTAGCTTTTGCTAATTTATGAAAATATAAGATTAATTTTATTTCTTGATAAATCATGTCCAAGAAGTCAAAAAAGATTGTAATACTTACTGAAGTTGAACTTAGAAAAACTATTTCGCGTTTAACTTGCGAAATTATCGAAAAAGTAAAAAAACTGGATAACCTTCTATTGATTGGTATCCCAACAAGAGGAATTGCTCTTACCGAAGTGCTAGAAAAGGAATTATTCTCTAGAACAGGTTTAAGAGTTAGAAAAGGAACAATTGATCCAACTTTTTATAGAGATGACCAAAATAGAGTTGGAACTCGCCCAATACAAGCTGCTGATATTCCAACTCCTATTGAGAAAAAAGAAATTCTTTTAATAGATGATGTAATTTACACAGGTAGAACAATTAGAGCTGCAATGGATGCTTTATATTCATGGGGCAGACCTCAAAGGGTGATGTTATTAGTAATGGTAGATAGAGGTCATAGAGAATTACCCATTCAGCCAGATTTTTGTGGTAAAAAAGTGCCAACTAGTAAAATAGAAAGTATTCGTTTACGTTTAAATAATGTTGATAATGAAGAAGGAGTTTTTCTTGAATAGCTATCCTTCAGAAGATATTTCCTAAATTATATTCTCCAAAAAATTCATCTTTAACATCAAAACACTTAACCAATAAATCAGCATTTTTCGTAATTTTAAAAAAAAGTTTTAAAGTATCTTCTCCAATATTAGATTTATTTTTTAAAACTATTTTGAGTGGTTTTTTGTCCCATTTTATAATTTCTTCTTCATTTTGAATCTCTGATAACTTAGGTAATCCATTTTCAAAAATGACATCATATGTTCTTTCTTTTTGTGACTCTCCAATTATTATTTCGAATATTTTTTGATTGTTTTTACTGGCTTGAAGTATCAGTTTAAAGGGTGTTTCTGTTGGCCATGTTTGTCCTTTGCAAAAAATAGGATGCCAAAAGTGTTTTTGCTCTCTTTTATTAAATAATCTTATAGATAACCCTTTGTTTAATATGTCTTTAATTTTTACTCCCGGGGTCATTGCTAAAGCTCCCAAAGCTATTGATTCAATAGGGGGTGGCGACTTTATTTGAATTTTTGGAATTTTTTTTGTTATCCATTCTTTAATTAGTGGTATTTGAGTTCCTCCACCAACCAAGACTATTGCATTTAAGTCTTCAACTGTGCAAAATTTACCTCTTGCTTGATTTAATAAATCTTTTAGTAAAGAGTTAAGGTGATTAAGGAAATTATTTTCAATGAGTATTTTCTCAAATATTTCTTTACTAAGATAAAATTCACTTTCGTTATTTTTTTCAGTAAATAATTTAATTGGATATTTATTTTCATATTTGATTACAGATGAGCTGAGTTTACATTTTATTTTTTCTGCCTTAGAAAGATTATTAATATAATTACTACCTGGAATAAAATAATCAACTATCCATTGATCAATATCTTTCCCACCAATTTTTGAACCTGTTTTGCCAATTATTTCAGCACACCTTATTTTTTGTTTTGAAATTGAGCTTACATCATTACCTTTAAATTTTAATAGTTCAGCTATTGGACCAGATTTTCCTTCTCCTCCCTCTATTTTGACTATATTCATATCGACTGTACTTCCTCCAATATCTAATGTCATAATTTTTGAGCCAAAGGGTACATTTATTCCTAAACTTGCCGCAGTAGGCTCATCAACAAGGGCTATTTCATCTACAGATATTTCCTCGCAAAGGTTAACTAACCATTCTCTGTATCCCTTATATGTATCAATGGGAGCAGTTAAAACAAGTCTTTTGATCTCATACTTGTGCGGAATGTTTGCCCACAAAATTTGAAAAAATTTTTCGCCACATTCATTAGGGTTTAAAATATTTTTTTGGTTAATTTTTTCAATAGAATTTCCAATTAATCTTTTAAAATTCGAATGAAAAAATAAATCAGAATTTGAGTCATCCCTCATCTTTAGAGCACTAACACCAATTTTTGTAATCTTTGAAGGTTCCTCAAACCAAACTGCTGAAGGAATAACACCCGGAGATGATGTAATATTCGGTATTTCAACTAAAACAGAATTTATATCTTTTTGATCTTGAAATGCAACGACAGTATTAGTGTTCCCTAAATCTATAGCAAGTGTTCCAGATAAACTTTCTTCCATATAAAATTATTTAATCAATTAAGTTCTTTTTGTAATTTATGTTTTGAAATGGTCGAATAAATTGTAAAATACATTGTATAGTAAAAAAAATTTTTAATGAACATATCTAACAATGCAGGGGTTGATTCTAATGATCTTGCAAAGAGAGGTGAGAGCTTGATAAGAAAATCAACTAATAGATATTTAACTACAGTGAAAATTGCTTTCAGAGCAAAACAAAGACGTTTTGATGATTTTGATGGCTTATTAGAAGAATCAACTATTAAACCCGTTCAAAGGTCAATCATTGAACTTAGTGATGAGCAAGATCAACCAGATTTACTCCCAGGCTAATTTTGGTAAAAGACCAAAAAAATTGGAGATTACTTAAAGATTTTAAAAAAGGCAAATTTTGCTTTTTGATTGGTGTAAATAATTGGTCAATCGAGTTACAAAAAAGTGAATTCAATTCACTGTATCTTCTACTCTTAAGAATTAATGAACAACTATTAGTTATCAAAGATGAACTAATGGATGAAGAATCTATTACTTTAGAATTAGAACAATTACCTTGGTTTATTCACTTAGAGGGGAAAAAAAATGAATGGAGTTTAAGGTTTGTTTTTGAAAGTCAAGACCAAACTAGATCCTTCGAAATGTATTGGCCGATACCAATAGCACAAAATTTATTTTATGAAATAAAAAACATGTGGGAATCAATGGATTAAAAGATAAATAAAATTGGAAATTTTAGAAAAAATTTCCCCTTTCAAAAAAAATTTTTCACAACTTTTCCACAGTATTTTTATAAAAAATATCTGATGATCTAAAGCATGTGGAAAACTTCTGATTTTATATAAATCTTTATATTTAAGTAAGATTTAAATTTACAAAATTGATTTCCATGACTCCCCTATTTATAACTAAATTCTCATTATTCTATAGCCTGAGACTGTCTCTTAATAATGCTTGTTGACGATTCAGTAATTTTGGAGAAAACTACATTTTGTAGATTTAAATTCCAATAAAGTTTTTTTCAATATGCAAGAATTAAATTACGATGAAAATTCGAAAGCATTAAATCATAAAGATGATGTAATAAGTTTCAAATGTGAACTTCAAGAAAATCTTCAAAAGGCTATGAAAGAATTCGTTGAGGATCATCCTAACTGGGATCAATACAGAATACTACAAGCTGCCATAGCAGGATTTTTGATGCAAAAAGGATTTCAAAATAGGGATTTAACGAGACTTTATATTGGCAATATGTTTTCAATGAATTTTAAGGATTAAAAATTTTTTAAATTTTTTCTAGTAGTATTTTTGCAATATCATTTCTGACAGGTAATATAGATAACCTATTTCCTTTTTTTACGACTAATAACTCATCCTCATCAAATAAAATCTTTAATTCAGGTAAACTTAAAATCTTATCTGATTTAAATTTATATTCTACTTTTACACAATCCCATCTCGGATTATCAGGTTTCGATTTTGGATCAAAATATTTTGAATCTTGATCAAATTGAGTAGGATCAACAATATTTAGATCTATTACCTCCATAAGTCCCACAATACCTGGGGGTTTACAATTCGAATGATAGAAAAAAATTTTATCTCCTTTATTCATTTTTCTCATAAAATTTCGAGCCTGATAATTTCTTATTCCATCCCATAAAGTTACACCGTCATTTTTTAAAGTATCTATGCTGTAAGCATCAGGCTCACTTTTCATTAGCCAGTAGTTAGGTTCAGTCATAGTTTATAGTTTGCGGGAAATAGGGCTGCTGGTATGGTGCTGGTATGGCATTTTGTTAACTTTTTCGAAAGTCAGCTAAATCCAAAGCTTTTTGTTTAGTTTATCGAAGATAGTTAGTCGAAGAAAGTTTAGAAAAAATATAGAAACAGATCGCTAGAGACAGACTTTTTTATTATTTCGAGGTGAAATCAATAAACTTAGTATTTACAATGCTTTTCAGGGAATGAGAGAGTCTTTTATACCAGCAGATTGTCAAATCTATACCAGCTAGGCATCTAAAACCCAGTCGTAGACTAGGTTAAATGCTCTCTCTAAGGAACTGCGAACCTGACGCTTAAGCAGCTTCTGGAGCAAATATTCTGCTGTTCTCTCTCCAGTATCTACATCCCTTAATTAGATGATCTCCTTGAGGAATAAGCTTTTGATGAAACGGACAAGTAAGGATGGTGACACAAGAACTTGTCGTGCTGTACCTGAAGTGATTGCAAGTAATACAAATCTTCCGTCGTTTTCTTACTAATATTTCGTCCTCTAGATAATCCCATTCCTGCCAGTCCTCCATTGCTATATAGTACAAGTGTACTAATATTTATAGCAACTGATAAGGGTAAGAGTCAACAAGTTTATTTGCTCTTCAAAAGGATAGCTCTCGCCCTATTCCATCTCCGCTCGAAAGAGTCTTCTCTACTTGATTCTTCTATCTGATTGCCATACTGATCTACGCCGTTGTAGTACACCTCTAGAACGTACTTTACAAAGGGTTCAATGTCTTTTCTGCTCTTAGATTTAACGATCTTTGAGAACGCTTCCATAGACCTTTCAAGGTAATCTCTCTCGAGGTTCTTTATCCATATTGCACCCTGATGGTGATAAAGAAGAACCTTGAATATGTCTTCAAAAGAAAGCCAAGGATGAGCTTCTTTTATTTGTTGTGTTCTGTTCATCTTTTAATTGTTAATTGTTAGTTATCTATGAGTGGTTTTCGATGGGGTGTAAGGGGGGTAAATCTTTGCGAACTACATTTACAAACCTCAAGAAAGATTTATTTTATTTTTTTCCTATCTCTCTCTCCTCTCCCTTTTCCAACTAATAATACTAATATCATCAATATCATCAATATCACTTATACCTCTTGTTAAAGAGTTGGTGGAGATGCTTAATAAATATCCATTAAGAGGATATTAATAAAGAGAATGTTGTATATTTTGTATTCTTCTCTTCCCCTTTTAAGCACGCCATCGTTTACTCGGTAGTGATATCAATCGATTAGAGATTATCTCTGTATTAATGTTAGATCGATTGTAAATCGTTAAAAAGGTATTTCTTCTTGAGGTATTGATTCAGGATAACCAAGCCTTAATTTTCCTTCTTTATCTCGATGAACTACACCATGTAAACGTCCAAGATTATGTTTTGTATCTTTCCAAAATGCAGCATCACAATTACGACAACCCCAAGTTCTATGCTCTGGAAAATCTGGCATACAACCTGCAATATGCCATTTACCACTTTCCCAAACTTCAGGACTTGGCATACCAAACATTGAAGGTCTAACTTCTTTCTTGCCGCATCTGGGACAAATAATTGGTTTTCTATCACAAATAAACCAATCTTCTCTTTCTGGTATTGGGTTACACTTCATAATTACATCATGTCATTCAACATATAATTCCAATCAACTACTCCTCCTTGTGCCTTAGTTTTTTTATCTAATTTACGCAATTCTTTTCTTATTTCTTGCATTTCTTTTGAATATTTATAGTCATTTTTTGCATAGGGATCACTCGTATAGTTTCCAATATTTTCTCTAGTAAATAATTCCATATTCTTATATTAGCTAAACAATAATTTGATAAAAAAATTATTTTATACTCTAATTTCTTGATAAAGATATTGCTGAAAATCAATGAAAGTTTTTTGAATATTTTGAGCAGTTCCTAGCTTTTCCTGGGCGGCACTTATGCTTCCATATTTTGCTCTTATTACGGTACTTAATTTGCTTACGTCGAGTTCATCTTCACCTACATCAATATAATTTCTTAAAATATATTCAACAAATTCTCTTTCATTTTCATTTAATAAATTCAATATCTTAGATTTATTAGTTTCTACCCTTAATTTCCTAGGGATAGGTTTTTTTGAATAAGCAATGTATTCGAGGACATCAAAAATATCGCTATTTTTTGCATTAATTAGTTCTTGTAATTTCTTTAAATCATCTATATGACAACCTTCTTTTTCAAGCTTTTCTAATAACTCTTTTCTAGTTAGTGGATTCGCCCATAAAGTACGTAATTCAAATTCACTTTTGAATAAGTCTGGGAGTTTTAATTTTTCAAATAAATTCTTGAGGAATTCTTCTGGACTAACAGGTTTTCCATCTAGATAAAAGTATGTACTTTTCATACTTTGAATTTCTCTGAATTTACCATCACTCAACTTTATACGAACTTTTTTTGGTGTATCTTCATGATCATCACCACTATCATTACCACCATCATCTTTCCCTTTATCATCACCATCATCTTTTTTTGTCCTCTTCACAGGGGGGTCTGGTTCTATCGGTTCACCATCCCACTCTGGATCATTAAACAACTTATATGCATTAACAAAGTCGATGATTGTGAAATAATATTTCCCTTCAAATAACCTTGTACCTCTTCCAATTATTTGTTTAAACTCGATCATATTATTTACTGGACGAAGCAAAACTACATTCCTTACATTTCGTGCATTTACTCCCGTACTAAGTTTTCTGCTGGTGGTGAGAATTGTAGGAATTAATTTTTCATTATCTTGAAATTGTTTTAAATATGTTTCTCCAATGGCAGCATCTTTAGCTGTAACACGTACACAATAATCAACTGGTTTATTGTTAGATTCCTGATTTATAAGATTTCTAATTAATCCAGCGTGCGGTTGAGTCGCACAGAAAACTAGTGTTTTTTCATCATGATTTATCACAGAAAGTAATTCTTGTACCCGCTTTCTTTCTCGTTCTTCAATTACAATCGAACGATTAAAATCTTGTTCTTCATAAATACGATCTTCTTCCACTTCTCCTTCAAGAATTTCATCATCATTTGTATATTGATATTCATCGATAGTGGTTTGAATTCTTTTTACTTTGAAGGGAGTTAAAAATCCATCTTTAATACCTTCTTTAAGGCTGTAAACAAATACGGGATCACCAAAATATTTATAAGTATCTGCATTATTATTTCTCTTTGGAGTAGCAGTAAGACCTAAATGAACTGCACTTGAAAAATGCTTTAAAATATCGCGCCAACTACTTTCGTCATTAGCACCACCTCGATGACACTCATCAATAATGACTAAATCAAAGAAATCTTTTTCATATTGACCAAAATAAGGTTCATCTTTTTCTCCACTCATGAAGGTCTGAAAAATAGTAAAGAAAATACTTCCGTTTTTTGGGACCTCTTTATTCTTTGCAATATCTTTTGGATTTATACGCACTAATGCATCTTCTTCAAAAGCTCCAAAATCTAAGAATGCTTGATTAGCAAGAATATTTCTATCAGCTAGAAAAAGGATACGAGGTTGACGATTAGCATTTCTTTGTACAGTCCATCTGCTTTTAAATAATTTCCATGCAATCTGAAAAGCAATAAATGTTTTTCCAGTTCCAGTAGCAAGGGTTAGTAAAACTCTATCTTTATTATTTGCAATCGCATGAACTACACGATTAACTGCAAGTTCCTGATAATAGCGAGCTTGCATTGTTCCATTATTGTCCTCAAAAGGTATTGCATTAAATCGATCAGTCCACTCGTTAGTTTCTTTAAAAGTTCTGTTCCAAAGTTCTTCTGGTGAGGGAAAGGAAGATACTATTCCTTCAGTTTTTGACTCTTGATTTATTTCATAAATTTCTTTCCCATTAGTTGCATAACTATTTTTAATTCTTAGTTTTTGTGCATAAAGTTTTGCTTGAGCTACTCCTTCACCAACTTCTAGTTCATCACTCTTAGCTTCTATTACAGCAAGTTTTATATTCTTATATTCAAGAATATAATCAGCAATTAATTTTCCAGTACGAATACCACCAGCTCTTATTTCTCCATCATTGATTTGATATTCACGACGTACACGAACACACATTGCACTATCAGTTTTCCATCCAGCTTCTAAAAGCTTTGGATCAATAAGTTCAGCTCTGGTATCGGCTTCATTCATGAAGATTAAAATCGCATTGCATTTAAGAGTATGGCTTCTTTTAAATTGAAAAACAGGTTTCGTTTTTGTTGGTAAAGCTTAGCTAACTTTAATTCATCTAAAGTTTCTTTCCAGTTGATAAAAATCTCTTGTTCTCGAATTGTTGGTATTGGAATAGCTATATTTTTCAAGATTTTAACTGCAGGTACGTTAGTCTGAGCCGCTCCGCCAGAAATATCCCAGATAAGTTTTTGAAAGAAATCACTCTCCATAATTATCTGTAAATATTCACTTAAAATTAAATCTGATGGAGTAATTTTCAGTAAGGCTTGATTAATTATCCCTCTAGGGGCAGTTGAAGGAACAACAGTTGTCTTCCCTAAAGTTCCAGAACAACTCATCAGTATATCTCCAGGCTTAACTTCGAATCTTCTCATCTCTTCAAATTTATCTTTATTGATAAAATATCTAAAGAGTTCACATTGATTATTTATTGGATGAGCTTGTTCATAAATTGCAAACCCTTTCTCTACGAAAATAGACTTTTTTAAACTTCCTCCAAATGGTCCTCTTACGAGAGAACACACATCTCCAATTTTCTGGTATGAAGAAGAGGGCAAATCTTTAATTTTTGAGTTTAGAGTTAATTTGTTTAAAAGCTGAGCATTTTTAATTTGATCAGAATTTGAAAGAACTAAATTATCAATCTCAGCAAAAGTATCATCAAGTTTTGCTACTATAATTTTTTGTTTTTCAATTGGGGGAAACGAAATTGGAATTTCTTTTAACTTAGCCTTATTTAAGGTCATGCCTTTAACTTTGATATCTCTACCTGCAAGAGCTACCCAATTAATGGAGGAAAGGAAATAAAATAGATATTTGTTTGTAACTAAATTTTCTTCTTTTATTCGCAATGCAGCTATTGCCTCATTAGTTCTTAATTTACATTTAGTTATCGCCAATTTACCTATTGATAGTTTGAAACTCATTATTAATGTTTCTGAAGGTACTGATTTGAAAAGCTTTGCCCCTTCATCACTTATGTATTCTTTACTATCGTCAATAAATAATCCTTTAGAGGATGTCAAATCTGCAATTGATACCCATATGTTTTTTGTGGTTTTACCCTTATCCCAAAATTTTGGATTCCCTCGGGAAGGAGTCTTCCCAATTGAAATATCAACAATTTCTTCAAGCTTTAATGTCTTCCACATCACAATAATTCCTTAATTTTTTGTAGAGCCTTATCTGCTTGCAAGTCAAGTATTTTAATTTCATCGATAATTTCTTGTGGAGATCTATTATCGATTTTTTCTTCAATATTGGGATTCTTTAAAGTTAAGTCCCAAGTCTTTGAATTAATTTTTTCAATATCCACCATCCAGCTATTTTTAGCTTCTTCTTTAGTCTTAAACTTTTTAACAAAATCTATTAAATCATCTTCATTTAAAGGATTAGTTTTACCCATACTTCTGCCAACATCAAGTTGGTAACACCAAATTTGTTCAGTAGGTTTACCTTTCTCGAAGAAAAGTACTACTGTCTTTACACCAGTGCCAATAAAAGATCCCTGTGGTAAATCTAATACAGCAAAAAGATTGCACTCTTCAAGAAGTTGTTTGCGAAGTGCAATGCTTGCATTGTCACCATTACTTAGGAAGGTGTTTTTAATAACTACTCCGCATCTTCCACCAGGCTTCATCATTTTTATAAAGTGCTGCAAAAATAAGTAAGCAGTTTCTGAAGTTTTAATAGGAAAATTTTGTTGTATTTCTGAACGTTCTTTCCCCCCGAAAGGAGGGTTGGCAAGGATTACATCCACCCTTTCTTTTTCCTGAACATCAGCAAGATTCTCAGCCAGAGTATTTTTATGAACAATATTGGGTGCTTCTACTCCATGAAGAATCATATTCATAATTCCAATTACATAAGCTAGACTTTTCTTCTCTTTTCCAAAGAAAGTATTATTTTGTAGTTGCTGAAATTCTGCTGCATTCAATTCCTTACTTGTACTCATCCAATCAAAGGCTTCACATAAAAATCCTGCACTTCCAACAGCACCGTCATAAACTGTCTCACCTATCTGAGGATTTATAACTTTTACTATGCTTTTTATAAGTGGGCGCGGTGTGTAATATTCACCACCATTGCGTCCTGCATTACCCATGTTTTTGATCTTATCTTCATATAAACTGCTCAATTCAAGCTTTTCTTTATTACTAAGGAATTTCAGATCATTAACTTTATTAATTACATCTCTAAGCGAATAACCACTTTGCAATTTATTTCTTAACTCAGAAAATATTTCGCCAATTTTGTAGTCAATACTTCTTGGATTTTCTGCGCTTTGTTTAAATCCAGCGAGATGTGGGAAAAGCTCTTTATTAACAAACTCAAGTAAGTCATTTCCTGTTAATGCAATATCGTAATTAAGTTTCCCATCAAAAGTCTTTGGATAAGCCCACTCTTTCCATCTAAATTCTTTATCAATAATTCTTTCGTAAGTTTCTCCATTTAAAATTGCTGCTGTTTCTTTCTCCTCTTCATAATCATCTAGATATTTGAGAAATAGGATCCAACTAGTTTGCTCTATATAATCAAGTTCACTGCTGCAACCAGCATCTTTCCAAAAGACATCATCTATATTTTTGAAGGCTTCTTCATACATATATCCGTTGAAATCTTAGATGTTTTTAAAGTTTAACCTGAATTCCCTTATTAAATTTATTGTGTGGAAGAGTCCTGAAAAATGCACACATATATATTTTTCTTTAATCACTTGGTGAGAGCAAAATATGAGTGTGAAATCTTATTCATCAAACAAACTAATTGTCTCTGGGTTACCTCTCTTTGATCCAAATTCAATATCAGTTAATTCTTTTGTTCTTCTTCTAATATCTATTCTTTCGTAAGTCTGCATGATTGTGGCTACAGAGTTACCACATATTCGAGCTAATAAATAAGCATCAGTACCTCTCAAGATATGATTCTCGATAAATGTTGAGCGCATTGAATATAAAGTGTATGGTCTTTCGGAAAACTTATGTCCTTTTAACTTCCCAGAAGACATTAAGTAGTCACATATCCATCTCCAATGTTGACCAATTTTTCTTTGGTTTGGTTGCTTCATTTCGTTGTATAACTGAGCAAAAACATAGTCATCTCCTTTGATTGGTTGATCGGTTTGACTCTTTATGAAATCTCTCCATCTCTTGAATACATGACCTAAGTTACAGGGTATCTCTCTGTAGTCTTGGGTCTTTGCTCTCATTGTTGTTATGTATGAGATAAGCCTTTCTTCTCTACCCCACTCAGTCCCTTTTGGTGCCCATTCGGAGGGGGCTTTAAATTCTGGAGCCTCTAACTCTAGATCTATTCCATCGGCTTGGGCTTCTCCCATGATTTGCTCCCATTCTTCTTGAGCTTTGGTGTTTGAAACTCTTCCAACGTCAACAATTTCTACATTCTTCCATTTGAGTTTGCAGATTTCTTCAGGAGACATGCCGCTATTCTTTGCTACTAATATCCAATGCCAAAACATATTTCTAAACCAGATACTCCTTTTAGTAGTTTTTCTGTCTACTACTTTTACCTCTCCTCTAAATTGATTAGATGAGGGTAGCTTTTTGTTCTCATATGCTTCTTTTCTCCATATGTTACGTACATGGTTGATGATTGTGTCCCAATCTTCAGAATTAATTGCAGGGTTAGCATCTCTATCTGATTGTCTAACTTCAATCTTCGGAAGGAACTGCCCATCTAACCAAAGCCGAGCAGGTATGTATTTGTATTTAACTAAGTAGCTTTTGATAAATTCTCCTAGTATTGAAAGTTCTCTTTGAATCAATATCCTTTTGTCAGTATCTTTTAAACGATAAATACAGTAATCATCAAAACTAGTCTCATTTATTTGAGAGGTCATTGTTATTTTCTTCCAGTTTAAATAACCTCTTATTTTCTTCGAACAATTCTTTTTATGTTCATAACTATTTATGGAGAATGCTCCTGCGTCAACTCTTTTAAGTTGTTGTTTTAACCAATCGTCCATAGCTTTTTCAATAGTCATCTTTGGACTATCCTTTTTCTGCTCAGCTCTAAATAATTTTTCTTTATCTCTTTGCAGCTTCTCTTCTCTAGCTATGAGGTTTAACGGATCGATATTTATTGGGTTTCTAGGTTTGTTTGCTAAGTCTTGTGCTAATTCAATAGCTATTTGAGGAGCCATAGCGATTGCCTCCTCTAAAGATTTAGCTTCCAGAATGTGCTTAGTTCTATAGTTCCTAATGCTGTTATCCCATTCTCGATAGACATAATTTCCTACAGAAGTTCCAGATGCAAATCGGACTACAGAACCTCTCCCATTAAGGACAGTTTGTTTCTCTGCAATCTTTGGCACTAGTTAAAAAATATCTAAAAGAAATATACTCTATTTGCTGGTATGTTGCTGGTATGGGGTCTATAAAATGCTTAAAAACCCTGTTATATTAAACTGGTACATGTTTCATTAGCCAGTAATTAATTTCAGTCATATCAATACTTTAGAAGAAAACTACAATGTGTGAATGGTGAATGAACAGAATACTAAAAATGTTCAATTCTAGGTTAATTATCCATCAAATTATCTATTTAGGAAAGTGATGGGTGGTATGGGGTAATTAATTCTTTTAATAAAATTGTTTTTATAACTTATTTGCGTATAAAAATTTCTTGATAAATCAAAAAAACATGAAATAATTCTGTTTTATTGATTTTTATGGCACTAATCCCTTTTTAAATCCACTGACAAAAAAGGTAAAGCTAATAGTAAAAGTATTCTTAGCCTTGCTCTATTGATGTTCTCATTGGTAACTTGGATGTGCTTATTCAGGTAAAAAAATTATGACTAAAAAAGAAGGAAAAGAATTAGCTACGGTAAAGGTTTATCTTAATACTGGAATTATTGCAGGATTAATTGGGGTAGGATTTATTGCTTCAACTTTAGTTTTTGGAGTATTACTTCTGGTTTTAAAATAATTGTTTAAAAAAGATTTAAATTCTTTTTCATTAGCTTTCGAGAAATCATATGAACAGATTGATTTAAAATCAGATTTGAAAATTTCTAAAAATTTATTCTCGTCTTTTATGTAATTATCAGGAATAGATGAGAAGAAATATTCGTATTTTAAGGTTGATTCTTTATCAAGACCTTTAAATAGATTTTGTTCTAAAGAATCACAATATTTTTTGGCTAAATGATTATTGGATATTTTTTTCTCAGTATATATTTCTCCAAATATAGGCAGAGCATTTATAAGATTTATTTTGATGATAAATCCAATTAAAAATGAAATTAGAACAAATTTCACTGATCTTCTTTTGGATTTAGGAAAGGTCTTATTTTATTTTTTAGTTCACTTAGTGGCTTTTCAATAAAATCAGGTTTTTTTAAGACTGCAAGGAAAATCCATCCTGCACTAATAGCAAGAACCATCCCTAGATAGGCAAAACCATAAATCATAAGTGCTTTAGTTAATTTGTTTTTTTATTATGATTGTTTTTTGACTCCTACAGCTGGCTTAATTTTTTCCTCTTCTTTAACCTTTTCCTTAATAATTAATTTATCTTCGGTTCTTCCAAAATCATCTTTGCCTGCAATAAAGAAAATAAGTGCACTAATAAAAAAAGGAGCTAACTGCTCCTCATTTTAGTTTGAATGTAAATCAAAAAAATTGATTTAAGATTAAAATTTATCCTTCAGCGGGAATTAAAATTGGAACATCTTTTGCTCCAATTGCTGCGAACCAAACTATTGCGTTATCAGTTTTTGCATTACCCATTGTATGTTTTGGTGTCTTTGGGCCAACTATAAAAGTATCCCCTGCTGTATAGGTAAGATCTTCCATCCCCTCTCTTTTGACAACAATCGTACCTTGCTCAACATTGCCTAATAATGGAATTGGATGAGAGTGGAGTGGAACTATTCCTCCTTCAGCCAACTCGACTCTTTGTAATCTTATTTCTGCTTTTCCTTTTGGGTATTTAAGAGCATCTCCATCCATAGTTTCAGAACCTACAAAGACTTCTTGTACATCAACGGGAGATTCTGCAGCTATAGAAATACTAGGGTTGATAAGCATTAATGCAACAGCAAATGCTATGAATAAATTTTTCATCATGAATTTGAATTTCTAAAAAATTATTTAGACTCATAGTATTTATTTTTTTCATTTTTGGCAGTAATTGATTTGACTTTTGAAGTTATTTAATCTGAAGCCATTTTTTAAAAGTTTTTTCATGAAGGTATTGAATTTTAATAAATGATTAGTGCAGACACTAATCAAAATTATTCTCAAGAATTTTAATAATTTAATTCTTTCATCAATAAATTCCAACCAATTAATGATGCATCCTTATGGAAAGATTCTCTTTCCTCACACATAAAGCCATGATCAGCCTCTTTAACTTCGACATAAATAAATCTTTCTTCTAACGGATCTATTTTTTTAAATCTTTTTTTAATTTCTAATCTATCTTGTACGGGAATTAAATCATCTGAAGAACCACATATGAAGTTTAATTTTCCAGAAACTTTTTCTAGTAAATCAATAGGTGCAAAATTAGTATCCTTTCTTGGCGCAGTTATCCCTGCTCCATAAAAACAAAATGTACTATCTATTCCTTTTAAAAAAGAAGCTATAACTGCTGCATGACCCCCAAAACAAAATCCAATAATTGAGATTTTCTTTTTTGGATATTTTTCTTTAACCCAATTCATAGCTGCAGAAATATCTTTAATAATATTTTTTGAAGTGGTTAAATTTTTATGATGCCTGCCTAATTTTAAGTCTGCTTCGCTGTATGATAAATCTAATTTTGGAGCTGTTCTACCGTAAAGAGGTAAGGCTAATACAGTTACATTTTGTTTGGCTAATTTTTCAGAAAAACTTCTTATCCAGTGATTAATCCCAAACACCTCTGGTAAAACTATAGATATATATTTACAGTCACTACCTGAATCTACCCACCAAGATCTAAGAGGTAAATCACCACTATAAACTTTTGTCCATTGACCTTTCATTAGTGATTAAATAAAAAGTTTTTGCCAGAAAAAAAGAGGGTTATGTTCCTCTTAGTTTAGCTTGATTGTAAATGTAAAATTTCCTTATTCGTTTTTATAAATTAAATCTTAAATTAAGTAGAGAAACTTATATGGAACTCATTTTTATATAAGTTATATAAATCAAATTAAGTAGTCTTTTTTACCAAATAAGTGTACCTGTTGCTAAATACATATATTTGTCCTCGAAAAGCCTCTAAAAAATACTTTTTCTTGAAATAAAGATTGACAAGACATTCATAAAAAAAACTTTTATAAATCATTAACTTCTTTTATGAATATGTTTTTAACTAACAAGACTCGTTTAAAAATTAAGGATATTGTAAAGAGGATTTCATTAGATGAACCTGTAGCATTGGAAGAAAGAATTTATGTAGAAAAGCTTGCAAAACATAATTCAACTATATGGACATGGCTTAAGAAAGCTAATAGCTTGAGGAGATATGGCAAGCAAAAATCAGATGGAATAAATGGACTCATCCAGAATCTAGGCCTTGATGGCTTAGAAACTGAAAATCATTTTGATCCCAAAAATGATGATCTTGCTGATTGGTTTAGTGGATCTCCTGATTGGGTGAGGAGGAGCTAATTACCCTTACTTTAAAATGGATTCAAATTAATAATGAAAAAAGGGAACATCCTCAACTTGTCTTGGAGCATAATCGCAAATACCGAATTGCATACATTCCATTTGAGCATCAGTTAGTTTTCTCTTAATTGATAACGTATCAAACAAACCACCAAATGCATGTTGAATTTTATTTTTAATTAGATTTCCGTAAGTCATAATTAACCTTCTTTTTAGAAATTATTTAGTATGAGTTATACACAAGAATCAAGAGTTGTAATACCTAAAATATAAACTATAAATTAATCAGTTTTAAATATTTCACTATATTCACAATCAGTATTTTTGCTCTAGGAAATTTCAATAAGCACCTCTATGTTGGACCAACTGATTGAGGGATAATTACATGAGTACGTTCAAAACGAAATACTTTAAAGACACAAAAAAGATCAACAACACTCTTTGGTTGGATAAATTAATTAATCAACTTGAAAAAAAATCAAAGGGAGTTTGATCATGAATACATTTAGAAATAAACAATTCAAAAATGAATTAGATCCAAAGTATGCCTTTTATGATTGTCTTCGTAGTTGCGAAATTAAGAGTAATACTGAAAAGTCTTTAGAAGAATGCGTCGAAAATTGTGAACCTAGATTATTACCAGAGAATCTCGATGGCCAAAAATAGGAATTTAAACTCTATTCAAAAACTATTTTGACCTTATAGAGTTTTTATATAGATTTAAGGAGGGTAATCTTATGACCAACCTCGCAATTGAGCTACTTCTTCTAATTATAATTTTAGTTAATTTTGGAGCGATCCTTACCGCTAAAATTTATTCACAATCACTAAAAGAAATTCAACTTAAAAGAATATTTTGTAGAGAATCTATAAGTAACCCATATTGTGTTTTTTGATAAATTAATTCCAAAATAATAGATCTCAAACTAGAGATCTATTATTAAAAGTTAAAGTCCACAAAAATTAAAAATAAGGTGTATAGGGTACTTCTGTTTTTAATGAATCTCCGTAGTAACTTTCAGCTGACTTTACCAAGATCCAATAAATGAAATTTAGAAATGATTTTTCCATAGGAATATCTATACCCTTTCCTTATTCAAATCAGAATTTAAAATAAAAACATCGTAGAAAATACTTAAATGAAGAGATTTAGATTTTCTTAGTTAATTTGTGTAGGTTAGGTTTGTATGAAATGCTACTAAAGCTTGTCTTATCAACCGATTTGGTAATATTGCTTATTGATTCCTGTAATTTCAAAAGATATATTAAATGGATAATCTAAATATAAGAAATTTATGAGTACTCAAAAAAGTCAAAGCCATAAAAGACAAGAGCAAAATAATACAGAATGGTTAGATGAATTAATCAATAAAATTGAAAATATGAAAAATAAAATATCTAATACTTTTAACTAATTATTTCTTCTATCATTTATTCCGTTATTAAATATTTGAAATACTTTTGTAATTAAGCCGGCTGGTTTTTTTAATAAAGTAATTTATTTTATTTTTGCGAAAAGTTATTTAACAATGTTTAAATGAGAATCTTTTAAAGCAAGTTTATGGTTCATTTTTATTTTTATTGACAATATTGAAATAAGTGTAAAAAGAATTTTAAATTTGTGACTACTGAATCATCTAAAAATCAAGACTTTATAAGGAAGCATCCCAGTGAAGGAATGGATGCTTTAGAAAAAGAATCAAAATTACCTTTGAAAGGATGGGAAACTGAGGTTGCCCGAGCAAAGGAATATGGTTTAGAAGGAGCAAAAAGTATTGTCGATAGAAATATATCTACATTTTCAAGAGGAGAATTACCCCATTTTGCAGGTATCAATACTTTCATGAAAGCTCCATATGTTGAAAATGTAAATGAAGTGGGAAATTATGATGTTGCGATCGTTGGTGTTCCACATGATTCTGGAACTACTTATAGACCAGGGACAAGATTCGGACCTCAAGGAATAAGAAAAATTTCTGCTCTTTATACTCCTTACAATTACGAAATGGGAGTGGATCTGAGAGAGCAGATATCTATATGTGATGTAGGAGATATTTTTACAATTCCAGCTAATAATGAAAAAAGTTTTGATCAAATTTCAAAGGGTGTTGCTCATATTTTTGCTAGCGGTGCATTTCCAATTATTTTAGGTGGAGATCATTCAATAGGTTTTCCTACAGTTAGAGGAGTTTGTCGCCACTTAGGAGATAAAAAAGTAGGGATCATTCATTTTGATAGACATGTAGATACTCAAGAAACAGATTTAGATGAAAGAATGCATACCTGTCCATGGTTTCATGCAACTAATATGAAAAATGCACCTGCAAAAAATCTTGTTCAATTAGGAATTGGAGGTTGGCAAGTACCAAGAGAAGGAGTGAAAATTTGCAGGGAAAGAAGTACAAATGTTTTAACAGTTACTGATATTTGTGAAATGGGATTAAAAGAGGCCGCTGATTTTGCGATTGAAAAAGCTACGGATGGAACTGACTGTGTATATATTTCTTTTGATATTGATTGTATAGATGCTGGATTTGTCCCTGGAACTGGTTGGCCTGAACCTGGGGGTTTATTACCTCGAGAGGCATTAAAACTTTTGGAGTACATTATCAGAAAAGTTAATGTATGTGGAATTGAGCTTGTTGAGGTTTCGCCTCCATATGATGTAAGCGATATGACAGCTTTATTAGCTACTAGAGTTATTTGTGATTCAATTGCACATCTCGTAGTAAGTGGTCAGCTTCCAAGAAAATCTAAACCAGAATGGATTTCAGATAAATGCAATATGTCAGTTGATCAAAAATGGAGATAGATTTTCGTGCATGAAGTAGATATGACAAAATGCCTTATTCTTTCCATGGAAGAGTGGGCAGAGAAAAAAAATAAAAAAAAAATAGTTGTTGAAAAGATTAATCTTAAGATTGGGGAATTTACTTGTGTAGAACCAATATCATTAATTAATACTTTTAATGCTGCAGTATTGGGTTCTTGGTTAGATTCCTCTGAGATTACAATTGAGACAATACCTTTTGAAGGGAAATGCTCTAAATGCAATAGATTATATTTTCCAAAGAAAGAGAATGGATATAAATCGCCATGTTGTAATTTTAATTTAGAGGAAATTATTAGTGGGAGGGAATTAAAAATCGCATCTATTGATTTTAAAGAAAAGTAGAAATTTAGTATCTAGAATAAAGACGTATTTTCAAATATAAATGCATTTACCAATTTCAGACAAAATTGAATTAAATATTCTTCATCAAAATAGTCATCAAGCTGAGAAAAATAAAATCAAGTTTAATAATTATAATTTGCTTTGCTTGAACATCATGAGTAGTCCTGGTGCAGGAAAAACGAGATTACTTGAAATAACTTTAGAAGATCTTTCAAAAAAATTTCACAGTGCTGTTTTAGAGGGTGATATGACCACTAATCTTGATGCGGCAAGATTAGAAAAATTAAATATTCCAGTAGTGCCAATTACAACTGGAAGAGCATGTCATCTCGATGCAAATATGGTTAGTGGAGGTTTGAAATTATTAGAAAAAAAAATAAATCCTGATTTACTAGATATTTTGTTAGTGGAAAATGTAGGAAATTTAGTTTGTCCTGCAGAATTTGAGATTGGAGAACATTTTAAGGTTGCTCTTTTAAGTATTACCGAAGGTGAGGATAAACCTTTAAAATATCCAATAATGTTTAGAGAAGCAGATTTAATTTTGATAACTAAAGTTGATTTGTTACCCCATTTGAATTTTGATATTAACGAATTAAAATCGAACATAGCTTCAACTAACCCTAAGGCAGATGTGATAGAAATTTCTTCGATAACCAAGTTTGGATTCGATTTATGGCAAGATTGGATTAGTAAAAAGATTCTGAAATTTAAAAATAATTAATATTGATTAAGTAAGAGTAATCTCTTAAAAGTATCAGTCATTACAACTTTAGATTTGCTTTTTCTTGAGTATTGATAATACGTAATATTTTTTTTTCAAAAATGTTTAAAAAATTGAGAATTTTCTTTGCCTCTTTGCTGGCTCTAATATTAGCGATTTCATTAAGTACACTATCAAGTCCTGCAGCTCCAAAAGGTGATCCAATCACTTTGGGATACAGTAACTGGGCAGGATGGTGGCCATGGGCTATAGCTGTTGATCAAAAAATGTTTGAAAAAAATGGAGTTAATGTTCAGATGAAATGGTTTGATGGATATGTCCAATCCATGGAAACTTTTGCTGCTGGTAAAATTGATGGAAATTCACAGACTCTTAATGATACTATTTCGTTCTTGCCAGGAGAGAATGGAGGGGAAGTAGTTGTTTTAGTTAATGATAATTCTGCAGGGAATGACCAAATAATTGCAGATAAATCAATTAAAAGTGTTGCTGATTTAAAAGGTAAAACAGTAGCAGTAGAAGAAGGTGTTGTAGATGATTTTTTACTTGTTTTAGCTCTGAATGATGTTGGATTAACTAGGGATGATGTCATTATTAAAGGTCTTCCAACTGATCAGGCTGCAACTGCATTCGCAGCAGGAAAAGTTGATGCAGTTGGTGCATTCCCTCCATTTACAGGAACTGCAATGAAGAGGCCTGGAGCAAGAGTTATTGCTAGTTCAAAAGAATATCCTGGTGCAATCCCTGATTTATTAGCAGTAAGCGGAGATTTGATTTCTGAAAGACCAGATGATGTTCAAAAAATTGTTAAAACATGGTGGGATGTAAGAGAATTCATGGAAAAAAATCCAAGAAAATCTGAAAAGATCATGGCAAAGCGAGCTGGGATCCCAACACGCGAATACAAACAATATAAAGGTGGAACTAGGTTCTTTTCTTTGGAAGAAAATTTAGAAGCTTTTAGTGATGGGTTCGGTATGAAATATATGCCTTATGCAGCGAAACAAATGGCAGACTTTATGGTAAAGGTAGGATTTATTCCTGAAAAACCAGATATGAGTAAATTATTTGACTCTTCGTTCGTTAAAAACATCAGTTAATCAATACAAAATTAAAATGGTTAGTTCGAAATTAATCAAGAGGGATAAATATTTTTTATCCCTCTTTTCATTTGGTAGTGAACCGAAAAAATTAAATAAAATATTTCTTCAAATAGCCTCACTTTTGCTTCCACTTTTAATTTGGACATTAGTTTGTCAATTAAAACTTGTAAGTGAAATGTTTTTACCATCACCTTTAGCGGTCTTTTATTCTCTTTTGGAAATGGCTGAAAGTGGAATATTATTTGAAGATATTTTTGCAAGTACTGGTAGGGTATTTGCTGGTTTTATAATTGCAACAATTTTTTCAATTCCTTTAGGAATTTTAATGGGTTCTTTCCCTTCTTTTTGTGCATTATGTGAACCATTAATTGCGATGCTTAGGTATATGCCTGCCGCTGCTTTTTCTCCTTTACTTATTATTTATTTAGGAATTGAAGAGGCTCCAAAAATTGCATTAATTTTCATTGGTACCGTTTACTTTAATGTTTTGATGGTTATGGATTCAGTAAAATTTGTACCCAAAGAACTCATTGAAACAACGCTTACTTTAGGAGGTAATACAAAAGATTTATTGATCAGAGTTATAGCCAGATATTCATTGCCAAGTATTATAGATACTTTAAGAATTAATATTGCAACTTCATGGAATTTAGTAATCGTTGCCGAGTTAATTGCAGCAGAAGTTGGTTTAGGTAAAAGGATTCAACTGGCTCAAAGATTTTTTCGCACAGATCAAATATTTGCAGAATTAATAGTGCTTGGATTAATAGGATTTGCTTTGGATATGAGTTTTAGATTGCTACTTAGACGTACATGTAAATGGGCTGTTTAAATGAAATTAGATGTTAATAATATTTCAAAATATTTTGGGGAAGGCTCAAATAGAAAAAAGGCAATTGAGGGAATAAGCTTTTCAATAAGTTCTGGCGAATTTAAAACTCTTGTTGGGAGCTCTGGATCAGGTAAAAGTACTATATTGAGGATTATTGCTGGGCTTGAGAGTCCATCTAAAGGGAACGTAAAAGTAGATGGGAAAATAGTTAGTGGACCAGGATTGGATAGAGGAATGGTTTTTCAGAAATATAGTCTTTTCCCTTGGCTCACAGCATCTGAGAATATTGCCTTTGGAATGAATTTAAATTCTTATAAGTTGAAAGAAATAAAATATAGGACATCTTATTTATTAGAAGTAGTAGGTCTTCAGGATTCGGGAAATAAGTATCCAAAAGAATTATCTGGAGGAATGCAACAAAGGGTTGCAATAGCAAGAGCTCTAGCGACTAACCCTAAAATTTTACTTTTAGATGAACCTTTTGGAGCCTTAGATTTACAGATAAGAGAATCTATGCAGAAATTTCTCTATGAATTATGGAAAAAAACTTC
This sequence comes from Prochlorococcus sp. RS04, assembly GCF_001989455.1. Lineage (NCBI taxonomy): Bacteria > Bacillati > Cyanobacteriota > Cyanophyceae > Synechococcales > Prochlorococcaceae > Prochlorococcus > Prochlorococcus sp. RS04. Next base: position 1,137,379 of record NZ_CP018346.1, read on the forward strand.
ATTGACAGTTTTACTTATAACCCATGATATTGAAGAAGCATTAGCTCTCTCTCAGCAAATATGTATTTTGGCCCCTAATCCTGGAAGAATCATAAAAGAAGTTAAGGTAGATCTACAAAAAGGAGATTTAGATAAATTGAAACTTGATTCGGATTTTGCAAAATTAAGATATGAGTTATCTGATTTTTTAAGAGGCCTCCAAAAAAAATAAATAATGTCAACTAGTTTTTTGCCTACTTGGCTTTATAGCGAACAAAAAATTTTTGAACTTGAATTAGAAAACTATTCAAAAAATTATTGGCACCCATTGATTTTTATAGGAGAAATTAAACCTGGCGAAATATTGGAAAAAAAATTCTTTAATCAATCATTATTAATCTCTTGTTCAGAAAAAAACTTAATAACTGTTTTCAAAAATAGATGCCCTCATCGTGGGTCAAAATTGTGTTTGCCAAAAACAAAATTAAATCCTTCTAAAAATATTTTTTGTCCTTACCATGGCTGGACTTTTGATAGTTTTGGCAAACTAAAAACCTTGCCATTAAAGTACAATTTTGAATCAAAAATAGAAACAGAGGATTATTTTTTAGAAAAAGTTAACTCTTTAATAAATGGACCTTTAATTTGGATTAATTTCAGCAACAAACCAATATCTATAGATGATCAAATTGAGCTTGTTGGGAGAAAATGTAATGATCAATGGGATATGAATTACAGTATTTTTTCTGAATTTTCTGATACCTTAAATTGCAATTGGAAAATTGCCCATGACAATACACTGGACGATTATCATGTAGCAATAGCTCATAAAGATACCCTACATAAAGAACAAGGTCCAATTAAAAACTACAGGTATTTCTTCAGTGAATTTTGTAATGTACTTGTTACCCCTCTTAGTAGTGAAGGAAATCTATATACCTTTGGATTACTCCCATGGACCCATCTAATAATCTGGCCTGGTAAAGGGATTGTTTTAATAAATTATCTTCCTAAAAATATTGGTCAGTGTATTATTGAAATTAAATTAGCCTCTGCTTCTTTATGTAAAAATGATTTAGAAAATTGGAAAAAAAGTATATTAGAATTTCTTGGAGAAGATAAAGTTATTGTCGAATCAGTTCATAAGTCTTATCTCGAAAATTTTAAACTTGGTCCGCCTAATAGACTTGAACAAAGGATTTTACACTGGCAAAATATTTATAAAGATTTTCTAAATGCATCAGGCATTTCTTTCTAAAATAATTACTATTTAGTTCACAAATATTATTAATTAAATTTTTAATTTGGTAGGGATTTGACTATATATTTAATATGCTTTATTGATAATGTAGTTAAGTACAAAAAAGTTGATTATGAAAAATTTTATACTAATAATAGTCTCTTTATCTTTCTTATCTTCTTGCAGTAATGACAAAGATTTTTTTCTTACTAAGGGGAACGCTTTGTTAAGTTGCGGAGGTAAATCTCGTATTATCGAAAATGATAAAGAAGAGATAATTAATACTGAAGTTAAGGATTTAAGAGATGGAATTGGTAAATACGTTGAATTTACAGTTGTTGAGACTGATAAAAAAGGAGGCAAATATAGGATTATTAATTGTTTCCCAAGTGAAGAACCACAAGATTCAATAATAAAAACTGTTAAAACAAATTATAAATTAAGTAATTAAAAGTTATTTAAAAATAATTAGCTTAACTTTAAGCTGAGATTTTTGATGATTTGATAATTTCCCATGCTTCTGATGCGGTATCTGCATATTGGAAAAGATTTAAGTTTTCATCTGAAATTAATCCAAGATCAGCTAGATATTCGAAGTTAATTATCTTATTCCAATAATCTCTACCAAAAAGTATGATTGGGATTTTATTTTTCATTCCTGTTTGACAAAGTGTCAATAGTTCAAATAATTCATCTAGTGTTCCAAAACCTCCAGGGAAAAATACAGCGGCTACAGATCGCATTACAAAATGGATCTTTCTTAATGCAAAATAATTAAACTTAAAGCAAAGACCGGGAGTTATAAAAGCATTTGGGATTTGTTCATTAGGCAGACTGATATTTAACCCTATAGATTTACAATTTGCTTCAAATGCACCTCTATTAGCAGCTTCCATAATTCCTGGCCCCCCACCTGTCACAATCACATGAGAATTACAGTTTTTATTTTGATTACTAATTGAAGCAAGTTTAGAAAACTCCCTTGCGGATTGATAGTAATGACTCATAAGAAGCAAATTTTCTAATCTATTTAAATTTCGTTTTAAAAGGATCGATTTAGGATTTTTTTTAAGCAACTCTTCTATATTTTCAAGTCTCTTTTTTATATTTGCTTCTTCTGTAATGCTTGCGCCTCCAAAAATGATTATTGTTGAAAGAATTTTATTTTCTTCAAGGATTAAATCTGGTTTAGTAATTTCAAGAAGCATTCTGACTCCACGCATTTCATTTCGGCTAAGTAAACCAATATCTTCGTGAGCCAATTTATAAGTATCAGAATTAATAATTAAATTCAGGTTTTTTAAATTATTAATAGTGGATATATTTCTTTTCATTTCAAACAAGAGTTTTAACTTTTCTTTCTAGAGGATTTAAATAGACTCTTTTGATTTTGTTATTTTCGTAAATCCAATAAACAGGCGGACTTTTTCTTGCCTTAATTAAATTAATTTTGTCTAACTTTTGAGGGGTAAATTCTTTAGAAGGATCAAAAAATTTATCTCTCTTGGGTTGGTTTAAAACAATACTACCTTCTTTCCCTGAGATAGATCTGTGATAAGTTCCTACAGGAATTTCTAATGCTCCCATAGATCTATTTAAATAAATCACATGATGAGGTTCATCCCAGGAAGGATTTATTAAAACAAATTTCCTTTCTCCAGTGATAACTAAATTGTGGTCAATTTGATGATTGTGAACGTAATACTGCTCATCTTTTAAATCATCTGGAGGAGATATAGCTTCCCCAGAATGGATCACAACATCAGAACCATTAGAACTATCTATGCTTGCATCAAAGAATGTGACTTTTGGAGTCTCTCTAAAAATATTTATTGGGAAGAATCTTAATTCCATAGTGCTAACTCCCTTTTAGAAAATTTATAAATATAAATAAAAATTTATTTACTTTTAAAAAACAGCTATTTTTTGATTTCTAATTGCAACAAACCAAGCAATCTTCATGATTTGGATAATCTATACATTCTTTGTTTAAAGTTTCTTTTAAGAAATCTACTTTCTTAAAATAATCAAGATCTTTTAATTCTTTTTTTGGAACCGTGAACTGAGTTTGTAGTTTCATTTTCTATTCTCCTAATTAATACTGTTTTTTAAATCCATTCCAAGTTTGAGAAAACCTTAATCCCAGATAAGAAATTAAAATTGTCCAAAATAAAATTTCTATACCTAAATTAGTCATTTGCTTGGCCTCCTTTCTATCTGATTATTCTCTAGTACGGGTATTATGTAAAAATCAAGCGTAAGAATACCTAAAAGTTAAAGTTTTAATCACAAAAAATCTTGCAATGGTTGTTACTAGGATGTTCTGCACATTCGTTATTCCAGTAAGCTTCAATTTCTTTTGGTTTATTGTCATATGAAAGATTTTTTTTATCCAAATTAATTTCTTGGATAGTAAATGTGTCATTTAGTGCCATAAGACTTACCCCTTTACTACAACTATGTTCTAATTCATTTGAATGGTAAATTTCAAGTTGTATGTGTGCGGTAAGAGGAACAAAATTGTACGGATTAAGGATCAAAAAAAAATCTCAAATTATAAATGATTGCAAGGAAAATATCTTCAAAAAATTTATTCTAACTTTAAAAAAATTTGTATAAATTTTGCTTAGAGATTATATTCTCTTAATATTTCTCAGGTTTGCCAGTATCTAACATTCATCTAATCTATCTGCATATTCTCTTAAAATCTCAGCCATCTTCTGAGGTCGAATTTCTTGTTGATATTCTCTACATAAATCAAAAATTTATCTAAGAAATCTTTCATTGAAGAGGACATAAAAATTAGCGTTTCATTTTAAAAGTAAAGTATGCAAACCCACCAAGCAATAAAAGACTCACAACCCCATAAGTAATCGCTATGCCGTACATGTAAGTCATTTATTTATAAAGACATAAGCAGAATATAAATAAACTAAGAAAACTCCAATAGCTATTGAACTTCCATAAATAAGAAAGTTCCAAAATCTATATAATTTAGGTTTTTTAAATTCTTTTTCTTCTTCTTTAGTAATCATTTATTTTCTTTTTCTTTTCTGGCAGCATTACCTTTTGCTCTTAATACCAAAGTTATCGTAAGGGCAGCGCTTAATATCACAGCATCAATTAATAGGTGCGGGGAAATATTCATCAGCTGAAAAGAGAAATAAGAAGAGTCATTATCTTTTCATCAATAAATCTATTAATCATTAAAAAAAGAGGGGTTTATCCCTCTAAGTTTAGATCGATTGTCAATCATAGTCTATTTAGCTTTTTAGCTTCTCTGAAAAAAAGTATTTTATTTAGCCAGAGCAAGAGAAGGCACCTGCAAGAATATTTTTAAAAATTGGTGCTTGACCCAAGGCATATAAAAAGAAAGTTGATGATGCGAGAGTAATAGCTATTTTAGAAGTCCTGTTAACTTTCAAATTTGAGACTTTTGCAAATGCAGAGTTCATTTGTTCCTTAATTTATTAATTTTATAATAGCTGCAAAATTTAAATATTTAGCATCAATATTTACCAAAGAATAATTTTATTGCTCCTTTTTCTCAGCTTGCATTTTTATTAGCTCAAATTCTTTTTTAGAAACTATTCTGATTTTGTATGCTGGATATCTTGTCTTCCACCATTTATTGATCGAAATGGATACTCCTTCTAAATTTTGGGTACAAATATTGACCCATAGAGTTTTAGTTTCAACTTCTTTGTAGAATTCCCAACTTGTAGGTGAAGCCATTAAAAATCTCAAATGAAAAAATTCAATAAATTATGGAAAATGGTCCATAAGCTAAAACTTTTGTTTTTTTAAAAAGAGGATTTAGTTGAAGATATAGAGTTTTCATTAAGTGGTAATAATAAACTGTTAACAAAAGATTTACATCACGTTCGCCTTATAGGAAAGTATTACTTTAATTTTATAACGAGTTTCTATTAAAAAATATCTACGCAAAGAAGGGGCCAAAAATTGACCCCTCTTGGTGAAACTCTTCCAAAGAAACACCATTAAAATATTACTCTGAAAGTTGCAAAGTTAAACAAATTAACAGAATCAAGATTAACAATTTATGCGGCCTTTTTAAAAGGGTTCATATTCCTCAAAAAGTTGTTACTTTTGCAGTTACTCATTTTTCTATATCTTTGATTTATATCCAGGATATACTTTCTAGCTTTCTTATCACTTTCAATTTTCTTTTTTCGAAGACGTAAAGCCCTTAAATCTTCTATGGACATGAGGCCATCATCTTCATTGAAATTTAAATGATCAAATTGCATCAGTTTAAGAAATTAAGTTTCTTCTTTAAGTGCAAGATTAACAACCTTATCTTTATTTGCAATAGAGATAATTAACCAACTTAGCTCAAATTAGTTATTCAACTTTAAGAAAGCTATGAATTTAAGTATTAAAAACTTTCTAAAATCAAGAAAAACTTTTGATTGAATTAGATGGAATTTCTACAGATACAAATGATTCTCCATAATGAGATTCGGCTGATCTTATCAGTAACCAGTAAAAGAAATTTACTAAAGCTTTCTCCACGAGGATTTAGTAACTAATTTAAATAAACTTATCATTTTTGTAATAGCAATATACAAAATAAATTTATTGCGCAATCAAGATATTTATCTTATAAAGCATAGTTGCATATTAATTAAGAAAAATTTGCACCCTCAGGTTCTAGTCAGCGGACTAAATCCTCGTGGAGTATCGGACTTTAGCCCGCTCTATTTTTTTAGCAAAAGAAAAATAGCACAGCAAGGTAACTAGATCTCCAATTATTATATTTAATTCTGAATAAGCCTTTATTGATTAATTGATCAAGAGTATCTGAGCAAATTTCGATGTTGTATATTGTATAATAATGTTACAAAAACTAGTTATATCAATGGATTCAGTATTTTTGCTCATTGATATATTCATTCTAAGAATAATATTATTATTGATGCCTAAAGAAGGTTTAATTGTGAAAAAAATAATTAAATTTTTTAAACTACTTAAGAGAAGAATTGATATTTATAATGCAGAGGCTGAATTAAAATTTATATTGGAAAATAAATAATGGGATTCCCACATTGCCCTATTTGTGTTGTTCTAGCATTTGTTTCAGTTTTTATGGGAGTTACTCGTAGTTATATGCTCTATACTCTTTTTAGGCTGTTTGTGATAGCAGAAACTAATTTTAAATTGAAGTTTAGTTTCTATTAATTGTTGACATCTAAGTATAAATACTTTATAAATAGATTGTAGTGAATACTACAAAATCGTCCGATCTACCATCTGATAGACCGCAGTACGACTCAAGCCATAGGACGGGGACTTGAGCAAGTTCAGGAGCTGCATCATGGTAAACATGTATTTCAATGGAAAGTCATTCGTATATTGTAGAAAACAAGAAGAAAAGATAATAAAGCTCACTTATAGAGGATCTATTTACTTGAAATAAGATTTTTAATTTTTTTTAAAAGTTTGGACATTCGTCAAAGTTTTGAACTCAGTATTTATTAATACCTTATAAGAAAAACTTATTATCAAGATATTATTTACCTATTTAAAAATTTATATATTCGTATATTTAGTAACGAGAAATTAATTTTAAAATAACTAACTTGTAATCAGATTTTTAAAAGGTAATGCAGCCTATTTCCGAAGAACTTTACAAAAAAATAGTTGAGAGTTCTAAAAATGAGTAAGTTACTAATCGCTTTATTAGCATTAGATATAGGGGTTAGTCTGTCTAAAGTTTTCATTTTTTCCTAGAATCAAATTTCTTAACAAAAAAGAAGTACTTGTTTTCTAAAACAAGGAATAGATACTGGGTATTATTTATTTGATTTTTTTATTTTATAAAATAAAGAATTAAACCAATAAAAGAACTACCTACAAGAAGTAGCACCATTAAAAAAGATATTAACTTTGCTAATCCCATAAAGATAAATCAGAATTTCCTGTAGATCTTTGCATCCAGTGAATTTTCCAAACATTATTTACTTTTTTAAAAATTGACGTAACTGTTGGTAAGTCATCATTAGCTGTCCCTCTATAAGTAAATTTTGAACCTAGTGTAAAAATGCACATTACTATATTTTCGCTTAAAAATTCGAATCGGTGAATTTTAGTTATTTCTGCCTTTTCTTGCACTATATCACCAGTGATCATTTGCTCGAACCCTTTTGCATCTATAGGATTACCACTCGGTCTTATGAATAAAAAATCGGGAGTAGCATTGTCTACGAAGAATGAGGCCATTTTTTTGGGATCGGCAAACTCATTTAATAATGAAATTATTGTTTCTTTATCATTCATAAAAAAACGGGACGTAACCCTTCTAGTTTAAATCCACTGTTTAAAATGTACAGATGGAAATAGGATAATTCTAAAAAAGATTCGTTAGGATGTTTAAGTAATTAGATTTTTTAATTTAAATAATGATCAATTCATTAAACAAATTATTGCCCGTTGGCAAAAAGGTCAAAAAATATCTGCCTTTCTTTATTGGATTTAAATTACTTACATTTACTGGCTTTCTTACTTATTTAATGAATCGCTAATTGATATAACCTTAATAATAAAGTTTAACTAAATTAAAATCTAGTGAATAAAGAAGAACGAACCAAAAGATTTAAGTCTATGCCAAGTATGCAAAGACAACAATTGATATTAAAGAAGATGAAAGAAAGAGGTATAGAGGTGGGAAGTGGAGTTCCGAATAAAAAATACGATAGCAAAGAGGTTTATGAATTAATTCATATTGCAAATTGCTTCCCAGAATTAAGAGAGAAAAAATAAAAAATATTTAGGTTTCTTTAATTAAGTAATTTATTTTGGTTCCCTTATTGCAGTAATAATTAATCCACCTATCAATGCGAGATTGAACAATACTGCTTTTTGATGAAAAGGGAATATATGAAAAATTATTGTTGTTGGAATAATAAATAGTAATAAAAAGACTGAACCGATTTTTTGATTTTCCCCAAATATAAAAAATCCAGAACCCAAGATAAGACATATAATTGCTCCCACCAGAAGAATAGATGAAATTGGTTCAGGAATACCTTTTGAAGAAATATATTCAACTGTTCTCTCAAAATCATTTATTTTGCCTGGTATTGCCGAGATAAATATTGCTGAAATTGATAATCTTGAAAAAAAATCTAAAAAAGATTTGATACTTTTATTTTTCAAAAAAGATTTTTTCATAATCTCATTATAAGAATAAAATTTTATGCTTTTTATAAATATTTTATTAGTCCGAAATAGTTTTAAATTTTTCTCAAAGAGGTTCAGCTAAATTAATAGAAATCTTTTTAATTAATGTGAATCTTTTTTAGGTAGTTAATAGTAATTTATGAATTGTCTTTTTATATTTATAAAATAATAAAATTTAATAAAATAAAATGTTTAAAAAATTTATTTTAACTTCTTTTTTACTTTTTAGTTCTCTAATAACTATATATCCTTCAAAAAAAGAAAATACTAATTTTTTGGATTATTGTTATTCTCTAGAAAAAATAATTTCTAGAAATACATTAGAAAAAAGTAAGAATCTATCGAAGAATTTTAAGTCTTTAGCAAAAGATATTACTTTATTTGGGACTAACAAAACTAGAGGTAATTTTGCTAATAAGATAATTGATCAATATAAAAATTCCAAAAAATTATTTATTATAAATGTTGTTCCAAATCAAATTTATTGTTTAGCAGGATATTGGATTGAGCAGGTAAGTCCAGGAAAATTTGAATCCATTTTCTATGAGAAAACCAAACAAAAAATAAATGAATATAAGAATACTAAAAAAGAAGTAGATAAAATTATTAAAGAAATTAATTTAGAATATAAATCCATAAAAAAAGAAATTAATGATTTTTTTTAGAAAATCAAAATCTTTTTTTCTAATAAAATTGATTTATTTGTTATGGTAGATTCATTTTTTTTTAGATTTCGAAATAAAAAATAGCAGTAATCCGAAAATAATTACAAATCCAAAAATTGATAAAGTATAAATTATTTTATTTTTGATATCAAAGTTAAGTGTTTTTTTGGTAATTTTTCCAAGGAACAGAAATTTTTTATTTGATAATGAATCATATTTTTCAGAATTGTTTTTAAAATAATAATTATTAAATAGTTTTTCCCTATTTTCATTAATGTCTATCTGTAAGTTATTTTCAGAGGCCCCAACTTTGTAATTCAATTGCTCATAAAGAAATTCATGTATGTTTGAAATACTTGTTATTTTTAACATTTAATTTATGTTTTTTTTAAATCATTATCAAACTATTCGTCATAAACTATAAAGTTTGGTTTAGCAAAATAAGACAAGACTCTTTTAAAAAAAGTACATTAAAAAGATAAATCAAAGAAAAAAAAGAAAGTTATTTTTTTGGAAAATTTCATAAATCATCATTTATTGACAAGTCTTTATTTAAAGTAATTTATAGATTTCTAAGGCTCTAATTATTTGATTGTTTTTTGCAAATCAGTTTGCATGAAATATTATTATTTTGACTTTCTTGTACCACCGTAGGAATAATTACTATGTTTAGAAATTACATTCCAACATTCTTTACAACAAAAAATCCATTCTCTATGAATTATAGAGTTAACTCTGTAATGAATTTTATCTGGCTTATGACATAAATCACATTTTTTCAATCATCTTTAACTTTGCTAAATTTATTTTATATAAAAATTTGGTTAATTTAAAATATTCACGAAAAAAATTTTATCATGTCATTATAATAATGCACTCTGCGCATCCTGAAGCAAAGCAGTGGTTTTGTCGAGTGCAAATATTTTTAACTGATTAATAAAAATTTTTGATTATACATCTAAATTAGAACTTTAAAAAGAAACTCACGAATATTATTTAATTGATTTTAATATGTTTTTAATAATTTTAATACTATGAACGTTTACTTATTTTGGATATTATTTTTAGCACTATGGGCTATAGTTCCATTAATGATTATTAAAGGTAGAGTAGACGAAGCACCTAAGATTGAAACTTCACCAAAAGTTAAAGCAAAGAAAAAAGGTTGGTTCAATTAAAGAAATTTCCGTCTTAATAAAAATAGTCTTGGGATAATTCTTGAAAATTTAATTCAAAGTTTTTGTAAATTTTTTTTATTAAAAGTGGAAAAATTAGAAAATAACTTTCTTTATTTGGTTGTGCTTGGAGGTAGAGCAAAAAAAGCTAATATTGAACTTCATGATGTTAGATGGGTTGTTGGATCTAAAATTGAGGATACATATGATACTTTGAGAAAGGATTGGTTTGGATCTCCGAAAGGTTTGCATATTGATAGCTATAAAAAAATAAAATATATAGATGGCTATAAGATAATTTTGAAGAATTTTGAAAATGATAAAATTAACAAAAATCAATTAGCTAATAGAACCAAGCATCAAAAGAATTTATGGTTTGTCAATATTGGAGGCTATGATTCAAGCTCTATGCAAGAAAAACATGAGTTTGGTTTAGTTATAGCTTCGAATAAATTAGAGGCAAAAAATAAAGCTAAATCTAAATGGCTTATTGGTTATGAAAAAAAGCATAAAGATGATATTGATTCTATAGAAATATTAAATAGTTGTGATAATTGTGAACTAATAAAAAAGATAGGTAAATGGCAAATAGAATTAACCACAGATAATAATTTTATTGAAGAAAACAATTATCCTGATTGGTATGGTTATCAAAAAATAGATGGTATATAGAGATCAAAGAATTTTATAATTTAAAAAAAGCTCTGATGATTACTTTATATTCTTATTAATTTTTTTAAAGTCTTAAAAAGAACTTGATTTTCTTAACAAATAAATTCCACCTGCTAGAGAAATTAAGACAGGCAACCATGCAGCCAAAATAGGATTTAAAAGTCCTTTCACTCCAAATGAACTAAATATAAATGACATTACATAATAAATTAATATAAGAATTACACTTAATCCAAATCCCTGACTTTTTGAAGATCTTAAATTAGATTTAGATCCTAAGCTGCTTCCTATTAAACCAAATACCAAGCATGCAAAAGGTAGAGTAAATTTTTCTTGAATGCGGACTTTAATTCTTCTTAATTCTTTTAAGTTTCCAGTTTTTTTATAAATTTTTTCTGCTTTTATAGCCTGCTTTAAAGTCATTTCATTAGCATCTTTAGGAACTTGTGCTAATTCCAATGGTCCTTCTCCAAATGGGTATATGTATCTTTTAAATTGAATATTTCCAGTTTGACCATTTCGATCTATAGTTACCATACTTCCATTTATAAAATTCCAAGAAGAATTATTTTTATCAAAAGTTGCACTCTCCGCTTTTAAGATTTGTTGAATATCTGCCCTAGAAAAATCTAATACAGTTACTCCCTCCATAATATTATTCTCAAACCATGATGCATAGAATATATGGGTTAGGAAGTTGTTATGTTTTGTTGGTTTATTAGTCGAAGGATCTATTCGAGAGCCATATCTAGAAAACATAATATTATCTTTACCTGTTTCACTACTAAATGAACTACCAATTCCTGCTCTTAATGTTACCTCTGCTAACTTGTTACTTGCAGGGACTAAATTATCATTGAAATAGAAAGTTAAACCCGTCATAAATATTGAAAGAGCAATGGCTGGAGAAATGATTCTGGAAGTTTTTATCCCTAAAGATTTCAAAGCTAATAATTCTGAATTGCTTGATAATTTTCCATAGGCTAATAATGTAGAAAGCAAAACTGCCATTGGGAATGACAAAACTAAAAAGCTTGGCAAACTAAAAAAAAGAACTTTTAAAGCTAAAAATAGAGGTAAACCAAATTCTACAATTTTTCTTATGAGATCGAACATTACCCCAACAGATAATGAAATAACAGTAAATGCAGAAATTGCAAATATCATAGGAGGGATGATTTGACCTAATAACCATCTATCTATTAACGGTATTGAATACCAGGGAGCAATGATTTTACTGAAAGCTTTTTTAATTACTTGTTGATTTGCAAGTTTCAAAAGAAATTTATTTAATTTGTACTGTCTTTTCTAGCATTATAAAATATGAATGTTGTATAAACCAAAATAAAATTTATTTGAAAAAAAATTTTTAAGTTACCAATATTCAAAAAAAAAATAGTTTTTTACTTGCAGGAAAGCAAAAAATTTGGTTTCTTAAAAAAAAAGGGTTTAGGGATGAAAAATAAAACTTTGATATACGAATGCAATTGCATACACTGTCAACAAAAACAAAATCAAATTAATAATGCAAAACTATATTGGGACAAATTAATTTTAAGAAAAAAGTTTGTATAATTTCTCCACTAAATTCTCTGAAGTTTTCAAACTTTATCATATTAAAGTACTTTTTTTAAGAATCTATTATTTTCAGGAAAAAAATAAGTTTTACGATCTCAAATCTTAAGTACTAAGCTTTTTTTAGAATAATGATATTATTTAACCTTTTGATTTTTTTTGTAGATCATATTTTCTCGATTTAAAAGAAAAATAATAATCAAAATACAGGATGGAATGAGAATAAAATCTAAAGACATACATTTTGTTCAGTCTATTATCTATCTAGCAAATAAATAAATCTTTGACACTAGTAGATAATCTTTAAGATTTAATTCAATAGTCCAAATGATTATATGAATGCTAAGTATATTTGCTTGCTTTTAAAATTGAAAGAGCTTGCAAGTATCCCACCGGCAAGCTCATGACGACCAAGTTAATTCAGATTTTCTGACTTAACCAGCTAAGCACTTCCTAAATGCTTTAATCATCCTACTAAGTAAAATTACTTACCGTGAGTATAAATGCTTATTTTGAAAATTGATTGCGAATTTGATATTAAAAAAGTGATTTTTTTAAAATGCGACTTGTTAAATTTTTAAACAGAAATGTCACATAATGACTTATAAAATGAATTCTTAGAAGAAAACATTGGAAATTTTGGTTTACATAAGTTAATATTTGTGTTACTTTAGTTAACAATTATCATCTTTTTAATGACAAAATCAGGAGTAACTACAGAATCAGGTGGAAGACAGAATATGTTCCCATCAGAAACTAGGCCTTATATTGATGAAACTGTATCTTACGATGGATATCCTCAAAATGCAGAAAAAGTGAATGGTAGATGGGCTATGGTTGGTTTCGTCGCACTATTAGGTGCCTATGTAACAACAGGACAGATCATTCCTGGAATTTTTTAGTACCTAAATAATTGTTTTATAAACTGTTTTTAACCTATTTTTTAAACTTTTTAGAAGAAAATTTAGATTTTTTTATTTTAAATTTGAAAATAAAAAAAACCAAATAAAAGTTATAGCATTTAGGCTAAATATTATTCCTAGAAATATATAAGCAAACTTTTTTCCAATAAATGCCGTTTCGGGTTCAAGCTTTACTCTCATTAGATTATTGAATTATGTCGATAAAGATAGCATTATCTAACAAGTAAATTTAAGTTTTAAAGAAGAAGAAGAATCAAATTAATATTTATTGTAAAAAACTAGTAAATATTATAATTTTCTTATCTTAGATTAAATCGTTTTAGCCAATATAAATTATTAAATTAGAAATAATCCATAAAAAATAGCCTAATTTAATTCTAAATTAGGCTATTTGGAAAATAAAAAATTTATTTAGATAAAACCAGGAATGATTTGACCAGTAGTTAAATATGCTCCAACTAGAGCAACAAAGCCTAACATTGCGAATCTGCCATTAAGTTTTTCAGCAACAATTTTTTCTTTTTCAACTATTTTTGGTTCGTTATTTTTCATTAGAACCAGCCTGGAATAATCTGTCCTGTTGTTACGTAGGCACCAACTGCTGCAACGAAACCTAACATTGCTGCCCAACCATTAAAACGTTCTGCTTCTGGAGTCATTTTTTTTTGTAAATTTGTAAACAAATATAACATATTTGTTTAACAATGTAAAGAAATTCAGGGATTATCCCTTTTTTGTCAGGAAAAGTTAAAAACTGCTACATATATGTGTCGAAATATACCCTTTAGGTGTTTTTATTTTTGTTCTGATTTTTTAAATTTGAAAAAAAAAAATATAAGCTTTTCACCTTGTTTTTTTAGAGGGATGTCCTCATTTAGAGGTAATTTAAATTAATATATTATTAGAGTCAGCTAGTAGGGATACAGGCTGACTCTTTTTTTTGTTTGGAGAAATTTTAGTTTTTGACTAAAAGTAGTTTTTGAATTCAAATAATTGCTATTAATAAATTAGATATATATGAATTCATGTCATTCGCGACTTACTACATGCATTTAATTTTTGGAAGAATTCCTTCTTTAATGAGTTCTGATTTAATACTTTATATCTTGCCTGCTCTTACAATTTCAATATTATTCTTTAGCCTTAAAATAATGTTTTTCAAGACTCCTAAATTGAGAAAAGTTAAATAATCAAGAATTTTATAATTATTCTGGATGATCTAATGCCCAATTTTTTTAATTTTGGATAATAGACTTTTTTTTTCGGCAACTCAAAGAAATAGAGACTGCATTGGTGATGTACTATCCAGAATAATAAAAAAAGGTTCAGTATTGGAAATCGGGAGTGGTAGCGGTGAACATGGAGTGGTTTTTCAAAAACGTTTTCCTGGAATCATTTGGCAAACAAGTGACCCTAAGTTAGTTCATAGAAAAAGTATAAGTTCTTGGATTGAGTATGAAGACCTAACTAAGAAAATGCCCCAGCCTCTTGAAATTGATGTAGAAAAAATTCCTTGGAAAATTCCATTGAGATTAGCTCATTCTTTGCAAGCAATAGTCTCTATAAATATGATTCATGTAGCAAAGTGGTCTTGTACTGAAGCACTCTTTAGAGAGTCAGGAAAATTACTTAATAAGGGGCAATTTTTGATTTTGTATGGGCCATTTAAAATTTGTAATAAGCATACAAGTGAAAGTAATTATTTTTTCGATAATTCCTTAAAAATGCAAAATGATCTTTGGGGTATAAAAAATCTTGAGGAAGTTTGTGATGAGAGTAAGAAAAATGGTTTTTCTCAAGAGGATATTATTAGGATGCCTGCAAATAATTTTTCAATAATTTACAGAAAAGTTTCTTGATAAGGCAAATACAAAAATTAATAAGTTTTTAAAATTCACCTTATTAGATGATCAACCTGATAGTTTTTTGCTCCATTCTTTATGCTTTTGATCTAAATCTGAAATTTTTTCGCCTAAACTCAACTGTCTTTCTAATAATTCAACTTTTGTGAGTGTTATTTTTTCCGAATAAAATTTAATAGGCTGTTTACCATGAAAATTGTCGCCACTCATAGAATTACTAAGTTTGTAATTATTTTCTAAGATGAAAAATTTGTTATTGCTAATTCTTTTATATTTTTTTCAGATTTGCGTAAATTAAAGTGATAAAGAATTGATGCTTATCGTGTTTTTAATCCACCATTTTTGTATGAAGATTGCCATATATATCTTCCTTTCTTGATGTCTGACTCAACAGCAACGCAATTGCAGGCAATATTCCATAAAGCTTTGTGTATTGGATCAGGATTAAAAAGATATGCTTTTTTAAAGGCTTTTTTAATTAAGACAGTTGCCTTTTTTCCATGATAATGAGGGATCGTTGGACATACATGATGAACGACATGGCTAGAACCTATATTATGGTGAAGAAAATTAAGGACTCTACCGTAAGGCCTATCAATAGATAGAAATGCTCCTCTCATAAAGGAAAATTCCGTATTTGAAAGATGAGGCACATCTGAATCTGTATGATGGAGCCATGTATAAACTACTAGCCAACAATTAACCACTAATAAAGGGCCAAAATACAAAGTAATTACTGGAAATAATCCATACTTGAAAACTAAATAAACAATGCCAACTAATGTCAAACCTACGCCAATATCTGATATCCAAACTTTCTTGGCCCATACTGATGGCCATAATGCTTTAGAAAATGGTTTAATTGGCCAAAAATGATTTGAAGTGCCATATTTAACACCTCCTGTACTTCCAGTAAGTAAATAAGCAGGCCAGCCAAATATTAGATGTAAAACAAGTTGAAGAAGTCCATAATTTTTCTTACCTAAGGAATTTGAAAAATGTAATTCTTTTTCTCCGCCAACTTTTTCTGTAACTCCGTTCCCTTTAATGACTAAAGGGACGTGAGTTTCTCCATTGGTTATGTTATTTGTGAATCTATGATGAACTGCATGTGAACGCTGCCAAGAAAAATAAGGCACCAGAAGTAATGAATGTAGTAAATAACCAGTTACAGATTCCAAAGTTTTGTTTTTAGAGAATGCTCCATGCCCACATTCATGGGCAATTACCCAGAATCCCATTGCAGTGGTACCTGATATTAATGCGTAAATTATCCAAATTGGGATCATTTTTGGGGTAAATGGAATAGATAACCCTATTGCAACAACTAATGATTGAATAAAAGCTGATTGTAAAAGATACCTCAAAGAAGTTTTGGTATTGCACCTAAAGTAGTGATCTGGGATAACATCCTGAAATTCTTTTATGCTTGGAATATCTTTATCCTTTATTACAAGCGCTTGGCCTTTAAGACCAGAAAATTTTATATTTCTCAAATTTTTGTTGGTTAAGAATTTTGTTAAATAAAAGTGAATTTATATGATCTATTATCCATCACAGGATCTCATAATGAAAAGAATTTATAAATTTTTTTTCAATAAAGTTTTTAAGATTTTAATTTTATCTTCAAATTAAACTATCTTTGGCAAACATTTTTTATTTTATTCTTTTATCGCAATTGTATTAATTTTTTATTTATTTTATTTATTAATTAATTTAAAGACCGCGTATATACCTCTTAGGTAAACCAGATTGTTTACGTGGCTTTACTAGGATAGGTAAAACAATAACTCCTACTGTAAAAAGACAAATTGGAGCAACTACCATCAATATAGATTCTAGAGACATGAATAATTTTGGATTTATTAATAAATAGCAGGAATTTTTTTTAAAGTCATGCGTATTTATATCTATTTTGTGAGAATAGATTCAAAATTTTTATGAATTATTAAGTAAAAAAGAAAAAAAGGTTAAAAAAAGGCAATTTTTTCAAAATTCATCCTAACTATTTATTCATTATTTAAATAGTGATTAGTTATGGATCAAGAAAAAAATTGGATGCTTATGACTTATTATTGTCCAACTCATGGTAATTCAGGATTAGTAAAACCGATTCAACTAACAAAAAAAGAAATTAGTAAAACATTCTTTAAAAAAGGTAGGAGTTCTAAAAATTAATTTTTAGAATAAAACTATAGTTTTATGAAAATATTCTAAATCTTGATTGAAATCTGATTAATTAAAAACCTACAAAAATCTCATAAGCCGCTTTTTATCAGCAGTATTAGAAATATATTGAAAAACATATCTTAATTATTATCAGAATCGCATGTTAATTCACATTGGCTAAGGTCCTGAGATGATATCTTTTCTAAAATTCTTAACATATCAATTTCCGAAAGCTCTCCATTAGAGTTCCATTTTAAAGTTGTTTTCCTTTGAGGTGAATTTTTTTTATTCATTTTGCTCACCCCCTTTTAAATGCACTTCTAAACAACGAGTAATACATTCTTGATGACCATCCACAATACTGCATTCAGTAATACACTCAAAATATGAATTAATAGAATCTATTTCTGTGTTCTGGTTGGTAGAAACAAATGAATCATTCATAATATTGTTTAATTTATTTGGAATAGAGATATAGCACGAATTTATGTTGAATAATTTAATTTATTAAGTGAATTAGAAAAAATAAGTATTATTTACTAAAGCTATATTTCACCTAGTTTGTCTTTAAAAAGGTAGTATTTTTATTCTTTTAAAAGAAAAAGAGAAAAAAACACTTTTGATTATTTAATATTAATGTATATGGTAATTTTCTAAAAAAATCAGCATAAAGACTGATTTACTTTTCAGTAATTTAGTTAGAAGATAAAAAAGTACACTTTTAAATTTTCAAATGAAATCAGTAATTAATTGGCTTTCGAAAATGTTAGAGAGTATGGCAAATGCTTTTATGCATCCATTAAAGAATGACTTACCACCATCTATTGGTACCCATGCATATAGCAGTATTCCTCTAAAAAGAAAATTGAGAAGAAGGTTGAGTTAACTATTAGCTTATTGGAATTAATTTTTCATTTTTATTATCCCAAATAATATATTTGAAGCAGTTTGAAAAATCGCTTAGTTTTAAGAACTTTGATTTTTGAAGCAAATGAATGTTTGCTTTATGACAAGCTCTTAAGTTGTAATTTGGGATTCTCTCAGAGAGATGATGAATGCTGTGGAAGGATATGTCTGCTAAAAACCAATTTAGCCAATTAGGGATATCTAAATTGCTACTGCCTAAAATTGCTCCATCGATGAGATCCCAATTTTTTGTATTTTTAGCATATGCATTTTCATAGTTATGTTGTACGAAAAAAATACATATTAAAATTGCTGCTGATAAGGTTAATATCACGGAATAAAATGATAAGAAAAAAACTAATCCCAACCATTTGCACATAAAAATCCAACCTATTATTACTACTACGTTATTGATTATTAATTCAAATAGTTCACTGAAATTATCTCCATAATCAGAAAAAGGTGGTTTGACTCTTGAATTAATAGCTAGAAGTTGAGAAATTTCTCTGTTTTTTATTTTGATAAAAGTCTCTTCCAATATATCTTTAGTGAAATTAAAAATAATTATAACCAGTCCCAATCTAGGTTTTAAAACTAAGTAAAAAAACCCTCCAGGGAAAAGCATAATCCAGTTTCGACTTACTTTATAAAAAATTTGCTCTCTTTTTGTAAAGGAATTATAGTCTTCAAGACTTAAAACATCTATCGGTCCTTTGTAAATTTCCCAATTTCCATTATTTCTATGATGAAATGCATGATCAATTGACCACGACTTCTGGGGAATACCATTAACTAAGCCAAGTAAAAATCCAAAAAAGCGGTTTAATTTCCGTTTTGTAAAAAGAGAATTATGTCCGCAATCGTGCATTAATGAGAATGTTCGAGAAGAGAATAGAGTTAGTAGAACTATAAAAGGTACCAATAGAAATCCTTTAATAAATAATGAAAAAGGTTGAATTATTATTTGGTGGACGATTAACCAAATAGAAATTATTGGGAAAATGGTAGTAATAATTTGATAAAAAGCTCTTGTATTATTTCTTTGTAAAAATGGCTTTATTAAAAAATCACCTCTATTAACTTTATGCATATTTCGCTTATTTTTTTGATATTAACAATTTTTAAAAAATATTGATTGTTTAATAAACAATAAAATATTTAAAAATCATACTAAAGAATAAATTCTTTAGACATAGTTCTCAATTGATCTAGATTTAATCTTTCTAAGTAATTTTTAAAGTCACTAAGATTCTTAGTAGAGTCAGAATTTTTACTCTCGTAAAGAAGACTATTAGAAATTAACTCAATAAGATGATCTTTATCCATAATTCCTTATAGACCAAAATTCCCGTTTAAAAAATTAAGGTCTTGAATTCGAGATCATTAACTCATTTCTATTTAAAAGTAATATTTATAAATTTTTTAAATCTTGTTCTATTTTTTCTAATCTTTCATTTAATTCTTTTTGTTCCTTAATTAAGGATTTTTTCTTTTCTGCACGCTCTTTGTTTAAAGGAGAATTGAAATATTTTTGGTAAGAGACAAAAAAAACTGCTATTGCGACTGCAATGCCAAGAGCACCAATAATTAAAATTGGAGACGAAGGAAAATCGTAAAATGGAATTGACAATTTACTTTATTAAAAATAAATTCTAGCTATCTCATGAACAAAAAAATGAGTAATAAATACTTATTTTTTGCTAAGCTTTATGGGTAATTTGCTAGTTATCTTGTAAAAAATAAATAAGGTTTATCTTTATTTAAATTTTAAAAATAAGTAATTGTACAGCTGTCAAAGAATGAATAACTAATAATGATGAAAATAGTAAAAAATTTTTCATGAAGAAAATTATAAATAAAAAAAATAATAAAAATGAACCATGGTTTAAATGGTTAACTAGAGAACTTAATTCTTATGAAGCTTTTAAGGATTTCGAATCAGGAAAGAATCCACGACATGTTGCAGAGGATTTTATTTCTAGAAATAGTATTGCTATTTCTGAAGTTTTCGAAGATTTTGATGAAGAAGATAAAGATACACTAGATCAGTTTCTTAAATTAACAGAATGCGAGATGCATGTGTTTAGAATTCTTGAAAAACAAATAGGGTTAAGAAACAAGGTAAGATTTGTAGATTTTAAAAATAAAAAAATGAAGAGTTAATTTCTATATAAGTTTATTGTTCCCATTACCTTTCTTACCAAATCCTAGCCAGATGAACCACAAGATCCATCCGAAGATAGGTATTAAATTAATAAAGATCCATTTCCAATCTTTTCCAAAATCTCTGATTCTTCTTACATCAATAGCTATTTGAGGAATTATACAAACTATTCCATAAGCATTGAATCCAAAAGTTTTTAGAAATATTGGGATAGTTAGGATAGAAATTATAAGATTTGCTAATTGAACTAACCACCAGTCTGATCGAGATGTATATCCTTTGAAATCTGTAGCTTTAATCCAAAACTCTTTATATGCGTTTAAAAAGTCATTAAACATAAATTAAAAATTCAAAGAATCTAACATTATCAATTTAATCTTCAATTTATCAAAATATTATTTATTTACTTAATAGGATCAAATAAATTCATATCATTTGAATCTTGTTTTGTGATCTCATCTTGATTTGGTAATGAACAGAATCCGTCTTTGCAAATCATCTTTTCTTTTGCAATACTTGAAGTCTCAGAGAATATATTTTTGTTATTGTTATTTGAAGATTCTTTAAGCATTTATATAAAAAATTAAATCCAATATTAAATTAATAACTCAATTTATTTTTATAAGCAACAAAATTAATATTAATTATTTATTTTTTTTGATTTGGCAAGTCTCTCCAAAATAGCGCCATTATATAAATGAATAAAGATATAGAACAAATATAAAGTAAAGAATTAAGATGCATTTTTATTTTTAAAGTAATTAGTAGAAGAGCTCCGTCACAATAAAAAACAAATATGAATTTGTAATTGTTTAACTTGGTAATCTTTCAAATTCTAGTATTTATTTAAGTTTTTTACGATTTATCCTTATTTATATCTATTAAAGCTTTTCTACCTTCTTTAAGGGTTCTCAAGACAAGCCAAGACAGAGAAGAAACTATAAGAATCGTAAGTGTAATTAGGGAAATATAAGTTATATCAATATTGTTAATCAATTTACTGAAATTTTTTCAGAGATTATAATTTAAAATCTAAAAAGTTTCAAACGTCTGATTTAGAGTAAGCAGGTATTAACATTCCACCATCTTGATCGTCATTATTGTCATCATCAAACCCACCCCCCAGAAGTAATTCAATAATTACAAGTACAGCTACTGGGTAAAGGCACCACATTATTGCAGCAAAAGGACTTACTGAGGAAGAAGCTGAGTAAAATTCTGTCATGAACTGATATTAATCTAAAGAAACAACAATTGTGGATCTTCTGGGGAGTGTTTTATTCAATATTTCTATAAATATTTTTTAAAAACTTTTCTCTTTAGCACAAGTAGATCTTTGTTATATATTGATATTTTTATTCTTAAAATCAATTTGAATAATAATTTTTTTTGAACCTACCAAGAAACTAATAATGACATAATGAATCGCGTGATTGTTATTTTTTATACTTAACAATAATTGTACAATTTTGATTCAAAAACTATTATTTATCTTGATTTTATAAATTCTATGTTTTCTTTCACTTTTGATCCTTTGGCTGCGATATTTGGTATATCAGGAATTGTAGGCTTCTTTTTTTTCGTTTCTGCTGCTAAGGGAACTTCCAGTATCAATACAAAACCAAAAAAGGAATTAGATTAGATCTTATTGTCCAAGAAAACTAAATTGAAATTTTAAATTTAGTATTTAAAGGCTTTTTAATTATTACTTATTCCATTGTTTAGAAATAAATTCAAGAAAATCTTTTAGATCCTCTTCGGGACAATTTGTTTGTTTTTGTAAATCAATGCAAATTTGCTTAATATTTTCAAAAGCCTTTTTTACTATTTCGTTTTTTTCAATAACCTCAAAATATTCTTGATCAGTAAAAGGCATAATATTAGTTTCCTTCTTGAAATTATTTATTAATCATATTTTATCTACATTGACTTAACAGTAAAGAAGAAAAAATCATTTTTTTTAAATTTAGCTACCCAATCGATAATGTTTTTTAATACTTTTGGTTACTTCCCATTCGCAGTTAAGTCCAGCAGGAAACTCAACTAGATCTCCAGCTTTAATCACGTAAATGTCACCGTTTTGGGTACTTATTTTCGCTTGACCTTCAATAATTAAGCAAATTTCCTTATCGTCGTAATTCCATTGAAATTTGCTTGGCTCACATTCCCAAATAGGCCAACTTTTTATTCCATACTGAATTATAACGCTTGCACTACAGGGGGAAGTTATTAGAACTTTCACGAAATAGTTCGGATGTGTTTTTTCATTTTACAAATAAAAGAAATATTTATTTTCGAGAATGTGTATTTCTTTACTGTCTTTTATTTTTTTTCGTCTATCATAAAAAAAATTTCTAATTTATGGATGAGCTTTCTGTATTGTCAATTTCGCTATCTATAGCTTCTTTAGGAATATTTTTTTTATTTTTCGCTTCAAATGATGATGATGATCAAGATGGAGGTAAGTTGATTAAATCATTAGAAAGAATTAATTAATTTCAAGTAAATAAAACATTTAATAGAGATTTATAACCTATGAAGCCTGCATAAATGCAGCTTAAAAAAATAACATAAACTTCAAATGTTCCGAGTCTTTTTTTCTTTAATGTTTTCATTTTTTGAGTGTTTATAGGCTAATTTTATTTAATTTGATTTTTATTAACATGAGTATTTTTTACATTAACTAAGAGATTAAAGAATTATTAATGTCAAGCCAAAAAATAAAAAACAAGTAAAAAATATTATTTTTTTGGTAATTTCTCTTTCCTCAGTCTTAGCAAAAAATAAGGAAATTACTGGAGATATGCTTAATAAAGCCCATCCTACTCCTATAGGAAGGGTTTTAAACACAACTTGTTGTAGAAATATTCCTATATTTGTTCCAAGAAGTATTGAAATAAAAAATCTTTTTTGTTGTTTTTTGTCTTTGGTTTTTAAGAAAAAATTAATCTTAAATCCTTTTAGACTAATTAAAAAAATTATTGCACCTAATAATCTTATTTCAGTTGTAAGGAAAGGAGATAAATTGCTTTGAAGGAAAACCATCCTTGATAAAAGACCTCCAAGAACAGCACATAAAACTGATAAAAAAGGAAAAGCAAAAATCTTAAGGTTATTTTTTTTTGAGGAAGAGGAGTTTTCCTCTTTAAAATCGTTACCTTTTCTGAGAATTATGAATAGCGAAATCGTTACTATAATTATTCCAAACCATGATTTAGTTGTTAAATTTTCATTAATAAAAAATTCCCCTGATAAAGCTGCGATTAAAGGAGAAAGAGTTTCTATAGATAAAGTTTTTCTTGTGCCAATTGTTTTTAGTGAATTTAAATAGAAAGTATCACCTAAACCAATACCTATTATTCCACTAATTAGTAGGATAAATATGTTTTTTAATTCAGTTGTAGAACTTAGAGTGGTAAAAGCAGGTATAAAAATTAAAAAAGCTATTATATTTTTTATTAAATTAATATCTATTGATTTATATTTTTGAGTTTGTGAGCGCCAAATAAAACATGCATATGTCCAAGATGTAGCAGCTCCAAAAGCAGAAAGGATTCCAATCAAAACGAATAATTTTTAAAAATTTTATTTTATAAATTGACTAAATGCTAAAAAGAATACATAAATAAGAATCAAAATCCCTGGAAAGTACTGAATTAGTGATTTGAAATTATTTTTTTTCATGTTTCTAAAATAGTTTATTTAAACAGTTTTTTTATTAGTAGGGTACAAACTCTCTAACTTCTTTCTTCTTTGAACTTTCGCATTAATTCTTTCTTCTTTTTCTTTTTTCTTGATCTCATCATTTATCTTATTTTGTCTATATCCAAACCAAAGTAAAACCCAAATAACAGAAGTTATTAAAAGAAGAGCAGTATATTGACCAGTCATAGGAAAACTGGCCTCAGAATATTTAACGTAAGAAAATAACAGACTCATTTAATTAACTTAAAGCATAAAAATAACGACTGTGTTGATTTTTCTAGAAATTTAAAAATTAGCGAATCGTAGCTATTTATTATGTAGTTTTAAAGTTTTATATTTATTTTTTTATGGTTTTTTGACTAATTTTTCTTTATAACTACTTGCTATTATCAGATTGAGGCATATTAAATAATAAGTTTGTGGAACCTTTTGATTTAGCAGTTGTTGGAGGCGGTGCAGCCGGTTTTATGACAGCAATAACTGCTGCTGAAAATGGAGTAAAAAGAATAATAATTCTTGAAGGAACTTCAAAACTTATGGAGAAAGTAAGGATTAGTGGAGGGGGAAGATGTAATGTCACTAATGCAACATGGATACCGAATGAACTAATTGAGAATTATCCCAGAGGTGGAATTCAGCTCTTGGAATCATTTAATCGTTTTGCTGCTGGAGATGTATACGATTGGTTTGAGAAAAAAGGTTTAAAATTAAAAATTGAGGAAGATCTAAGAGTATTTCCAGTGTCTAATTCTTCTTCAGATGTTATTGATTGTTTGAGAAAAAGTGCTTTATCAAAAAACGTAGAGATACTAACAAAATTTTTTGTAAAAGAAATTGCAAAAACTCCAGATAATATATTCAATATTTTTAGTCTTAAAAAAGCAAAGGTAACTGCAAAAAATATTATTCTTTCAACTGGAGGTAATCCAAGCGGATATAAATTAGCTCAAAATCTTGGACACACCATTGTTAAACCTGTACCATCGCTTTTTACTTTTTCCACAAAAGAACCAAATTTGGATGAATGTAGTGGGGTATCGATAAGGGGCATAGATATAGAAATTAATTTAAATAATAAGAATTTTCGAAATAGAGGCGATTTACTAATAACGCATTGGGGGTTTAGTGGGCCAGCTGTATTAAAACTTTCATCAATTGCAGCAAGGGAACTTTATAGTCAAAAATATAAATTTAATTTAATCATTAAATGGTCTTCTTTCAGTTATGAGGAGTTAAAAGAAAAAATTAATTATTTAAGATTAAATAAAGGCAAGGTGAATCTTATTAATAGTAGACCTGTTCCACTATTAACAAAAAGATTATGGATTTTTTTATTAAAGAAAATAGGTATTGATGAAGAGAAAAAGTGGGCTGATTTACTGGCGGATGAAAGAGAGAAAATGATAAATACCTTAATGAGGGATAAATATAAAATTTCGGGTAAAGGTCCATTTGGAGAGGAATTTGTTACTTCCGGAGGCGTAAAAATTAATGAGGTTAATTTTAAAAGTATGGAGAGCTTAATTTGTCCAGGGTTATTTTTTTCTGGAGAAGTTTTGGATGTTGATGGGATCACTGGTGGATTTAATTTTCAACATTGTTGGACAAGTGGATGGATCGCTGGGATGGCAGTCTCAAAGTTAAATCAATCAATAATAAATTAATAAGTAATAAATCAGTAAGTAACAATTCAATAAGTTTATCTTTTTTTTATTAAGTATTAGAAGGAAAAAGTTTTTTGAAGAAACTTTAATTTTAAAGTTTAAATTATTGGTGAAGATTAATGCAGAATCTTGTATCAAAAAAAGAAGAAGAGGAAAGAAGATTAAAAGCTTTAGCAGAATATAGGATTTTGGGAACTAAGCCAGAATCATGTTATGACGATATTACAAAGATTGCTGCTACAACCTGTAATGTGCCTATTTCTTTAATGACATTGGTAGACAAAGACAAACAATGGTTTAAATCCAAAATAGGACTTCAAATATCAGAAACTAGAAGAGATTGGTCTTTTTGTACCCATGCAATAAAAGAAAATAGTCCATTAATTATTCATGATGCTTTCCAAGATGAAAGGTTTATAAATAATCCATTGGTAACAGGAGACCCCAAGATTCGTTTTTATGCAGGTTTTCCCCTTAGAAATAGTGATGGTAATAAACTTGGAACTCTTTGCGTAATAGACAGAAAGCCTGGAAATCTAACTACACAACAATTCAATATTATGGAATTATTATCCAAGCAAATAGTTTCATTTTTAGAGCTTAGAAAAAAGTCATTGAACTTGCTAGATGCTTTGTCTAACTTGCACAAACAGGAAGGTATTTTATCTGTCTGTTCATATTGCAGAGAAGTGAAAAATAAGGAGGGTGATTGGATGCATTTAGAAAAATATCTTTCGAAAATTAGTGATATTAGATTCAGTCATGGGGTTTGTGATAATTGTATGGAAAAACATTTCCCAGATGTAATCGAAGTATGGAATAAAAAGGATTTCTTTGAAGATGGTCAAAAAAGGTTTTTAGAGTCCTAGATTCAATACCTGACTTTTTATTTTTTAATTTATTTTCTAAACAAATTCTTTATTTGGTGGTTAGGATTGTATAAATTTTGACTAGAAAATGTTATTAGGAACTTTATTGACAGGTGAAATTGCGAAAAGTGCATTGGTAGCATATGTTCATTATTTAGGAATAATATTGTGTTTTGGTTCTCTTTTGTTTGAAAGACTGACTCTCAAAGTAGGTCTTAATAGAAATCAGACGATCTCAATGATAATTGCAGATGTGGTTTATGGTTTAGCAGGAGTTGCGATATTAGTTACTGGGATTTTGCGTGTTAAGTATTTTGGTCAAGGAGGTGATTTCTATACAGGCAATCCTGTGTTTTGGATAAAGGTTTCTCTTTATATTCTTGTGGGATTACTTTCTTTATACCCAACAACAACCTATATCTTATGGGCCATTCCATTAAGTAAGAATAAATTACCTGAAATATCTGAAAATCTAGTCAAGAGGTTCAGACTAATCATTACTACTGAATTAGTGGGCTTCGCAACAATACCTTTGTTTGCCACTCTCATGGCTAGAGGTGTAGGTTTAGGTTGAATAATTTATTTCTAGAAAGAGATTGTTTAATAAGTGCAAACAAACTATACAGATGGAGTTTAAGTTATAAGATTTCTAAATTAAAAAAAGAGATTATCTTTATTGGTTTAAATCCCTCATTATCGGATAGAGTTTTCTTGGACAACACAACAAAAAAGATAATCAAAATTTCGAAAAACAATAATTACGGCAAAGTAAAATTAATAAATCTATTTGCTCTGATTTCAAGCAAACCAGAAAAGCTTTTTAAACATAAAAACCCTGTGGGCTATCTAAACAATAATCATATTTATAAAAACTTAAAACACTGGTCTGAAAGTGAAAATTGTGATTTATGGTTAGGTTGGGGTAACAAAGGTAAATTTCTAAATAGAAATAAAAAAATATCAAAAAAAATAATGCAATATAACTCAATTAGGAAAAATAATTTTAATAATTCTCTTGGACCGCTTTTAATAAAGAAAACAATCAAAGATAATCCAATACACCCTCTATACTGTTCTGATAATTCCATCCTTGAATCTTATTTTTAGGTAGTAAGGCTCAAATGCAAACCAGTATTTTTAGCTATTCCATTAAATATGTGTTAATTTCTATTTGTTGAGTTAACCTAATATGAAAATTTCAAAGCAATTAAATAAACTAAAAAACTTGAATGTTGAGGCAGAAAAATGTTCTACAAGAGAAGAAGCAAAAAAAATAATTAATAAAGCAAATAAAGCACAAAGTAAAATCAACAAATAAATAAAAAGTAATTTCACTTAATTTATAATTTTCAAAAATATTTAATTTACACAAATACACCATATTTATTTCTTAGTATTTATGTCTTTGAAAATAATTAAAATAAGGAAATCGCACGAAAGATTTAGATCGACTAGAGAATGGCTTAATTCGATGCATTCATTTTCTTTCGCAGAGCATAGAGATCCAAAATGGGATAATTTTGGGAAAATTAGAGTTATTAACGAAGATATTATTTCTCCTAATGCAGGATTTAATACACATTCTCATGCAAATATGGAAATAATTACTGTCGTAACAAAAGGAGCCATAACTCATAGAGACTCTTTAAATAATCTTGGAAAAATTCACAAAGATGAAATACAAGTTATGTCTGCAGGTACTGGAATATCGCATAGCGAGAAGAATGAAGAAAATGAGAACTGTAAGTTGTTCCAGATTTGGATATACCCTCAAAAAGAAAATATCAAACCTCGATATGATCAAATTTCATTAAATGAAAAGTTGTGGGATAATCTTATATTTAATTACAAAGACGGTAAAAATAATAAGCTTTTTCTAAATCAGAGTATCTCTTTATGGCGTTGTAAATATAAACCAATTAAAGAAAAAAAATTGCCATTAAAAATCGATAAATATAATTGGATACAAATAATAGAAGGTAATCTTTTATTAAAAAGTAAAGACTCTAATTCAAATATATTTCTCGAATCTGGAGATGGTTTGGGTTTTGAAGTTAATTACTATGATGATGTCTCTATAGATACTGAAAAAGACTTAGATTTTCTTTTGTTTTCGATGCCTTCCTTATAATTTATTTGTTATTTTTAACCATCAACTCCTTTATTAAATGCATTCAAGGCTTGCAAAGCCATATTAAGGTGAACTTCCATAGCACCAAGTGCAATTAAAGAATTTGGTGATTTATCTTTTAGTAAATTCTCTTTTCTTTTTGATAACTCATTAACTACCTTCTTAGTTGAAGCTTCCCAATTGTTTATTAACTCTTCAAATTCTCTTTTTTCGGGGCTTTCTATTTCTGCTAATTCATCAGAAAAATGAGCATCCTTTTGTGCCTTAAGCATCAAGTAACTTAATTTTTTATGACTTATTGCTTGAGGTAAATTGTTAGATTCACTCATTGCTAGTAGTTAATTTATAGTCAAAATCTAACTAATTAAGTGAATATTTGCTAGAGGGTAAACGGTTGTGATGACCGACCTGAAATTACGAAATGATACTTGAACAAAAAATGGATTTATTAACCTTTAATTTTTCACTTATTAGTTTCTTAAAATAATCTCCACGCTCTTCATAATTTTTAAATTGATCAAAACTAGAGCATGAAGGTGAGAATAATAATGTTTCAACCCTATTATTTTGTAAATAATGAAAAACAAAATTTAAAAGCTCTTTCAGTTCTGAAAATTCAAAAATATTTTTTTTAAATCCTTCATTAATAAGCGCCATTTTTAGGACTTTTGAGCTTTCTCCAAAAAGGAAAACACATTTAACTTTTTTCTTTAAAACTTTTATCCACTCACTATATTCATTGCCTTTTAATCTACCCCCAGCAATAATTATTATTTGACCTTCAATTGAACTTATTCCTGCAATAGATGAATCAAAATTTGTAGCTTTACTATCATTAATTATTTCCA
The DNA here is from genome assembly GCF_001989455.1 of Prochlorococcus sp. RS04. Lineage (NCBI taxonomy): Bacteria > Bacillati > Cyanobacteriota > Cyanophyceae > Synechococcales > Prochlorococcaceae > Prochlorococcus > Prochlorococcus sp. RS04. The sequence goes on from NZ_CP018346.1 coordinate 1,167,129, forward strand.
GATCATTATTTTTATAAATTGTTTCCATCCTATGGGGTAATTGTTTGTAATTAGATAAAGAATCTTTAATCTTCTTTCCAGATAATCCAACTTTTCTTGCTGCTGCAATTACCAATAAAAGATTTTGAAGATTATGCTTTCCTTTTAACGCAAAATGTTCAAGTTTGAATAGTCTCTTGCCTCTCTCAACAATAAATGCTTGATCATCTATCCAATAATCGCATTGAATAAAACTAGATTTATCGAAACTAGTTGTTATCCAAACACCTCTTGATAGCGCACTGTAGTGATTTCTTAAGTTTTTATCGTCATAATTATAAATTCTAAAATCAGATTTTTCTAGCAAGCTTTTTTTTATGTTGAAATAGTTTTCAAGTGTTTTATGCCTTTCAAGATGATCTTCTGTGAAGGTTGTCCATATTCCAATATTAGGTTTTACTTCTGGAGATATTTCTATTTGATAACTGCTTAATTCAGCTACAACCCAATCAATTTTTTCATGTTTTTTGGAGTGAGCATACTTACATAAAGGTGTACCAATATTTCCAGCAAAAGGCGCATATAATCCAGTATCACAGAGTATATGGCTTAATAGATGAGTAACAGTAGTCTTGCCATTAGTGCCAGTAATACCTATCCAATTTGTGTCTTTTAAAATTTCCCATGCAACATTAATTTCTCCAATTACTTTAATTCCCTTTTTTTTTAATTCAATAATAGTTATATGGTCATAAGGTATTGATGGACTAACAACAACAGATTCGATCTCTTTCAAAAAAGGTTGAATTTCTTCAAATACAAATTCTTTATTTAGAGAAACTATGATATTAAGCTCTTCTAATGCTGTTTTTCTTTCTAAGAATTCTATCCCATCTTTACTTTCCCAGACAATTACTCTCTTATTTATGCTTCTCAAATACTTGGCAGCCCAAAATCCAGATTTACCTAATCCAATTACAAGATTAATATTTCTTTTACTTGAATGATTATCTATCATTAAATTTATAATTGCATTTATATTAATTGTGTTTAAAGGGTAATTCAATCATGAGATCTTTCTTCAGTATTTATAGTATTCGCCCAAGAAAAGTTAATTAATGGAAGATAATACTGCAAAATATTGGTTCTCTTGGTTTTATGAAAAGTGGGAGAAAAATGCTCCAGGTGAATTAATTGAACAGGGTTTAACTCCGTCTCAGATTGCTGAGCGCTTTGTTAATGAAAACCATGATAGTTTTATTCAATTGTCAAAAAAAATTGATGAAAAAAATTATGATGCTTTAACTGAATTTATGAAACTCTCAGAGAGTGAATTACATATCTTGAAGTATTTTCTAAAGTTAGTAAAAATGAAAAATTTATAAGAAGTTATTAAGTATTTCGAGGCTTTTTTCCCATAAATTTTTTCTTTCTTTTTTATTCATAGCGAAAGGAGAAGTAGGGGATAGTTTTGGATGACCTCTGAAATTAAATCTAGGACCATAATGATCACCGCCTCTTGCGTCTGGTGAAGTAGCTGCAAAAAGCTGAGGTAAAGCACCCATCTCAGCAGTTTGAAAAATAGGACTAAATAATTCCAATGAGAATGTTTCTAATGGTCCAGGGTTAGGTTTTTGAGCAGTAAAGAGATTTGTTTTTGCAATTCCTGGGTGAGCAGCTAAAGAAAGTATATTTTTGTGCTTTAAGTTCTCATTTAGTTCCAAAGCAAACATTACATTTGCCAATTTGCTATTGGAGTAAGATTCCCATTTGTTGTAATAGTTCTCGGCTTTCAGATTTTTCCAACCGACTTTGCCAAAAAATTGTGCTCCTGAAGTCACCGTCACTATTCTAGATTCTTCTTTTTTTTCAATAATTGGAAGTAGCTTTAGAGTCAAAAGCATATGAGCTAGATGATTAACTGCAAATTGTATTTCATATCCTTGGGCACTAAGAGTTTTAGGCGGATGCATAATGCCTGCATTATTGATTAGTAAATCCAAATTTTCAAAATTATCAAAAATTTTGGACTGAACTTCAACAATATTTTTTAAATCTGACAAATCTAATTCTAAAGGTGTAAATAATCCTTCAGGGTTAAGACCTTTAAGTTTTTTGATAGTTTGATTAGCTTTTTCAAGTGATCTACAAGCTATAACAACATGAGCATTTTTTTCTGCTAAAGCCTTTGCAGTGTAGTACCCAAGACCACTATTCGCACCAGTAATTAGCGCTGTTTTGCCTGTAAGGTTTGGAATATTAGATGTTTCCCAGTTAGAGATTTTAGGTCTTGAAATAGTGGCAGTCATTAGTAATCCTGCAAATTGCTTTGGAATTTAACCAAAATTTAATTACTTTTCTACTGTAAATACTGGAAGTCACTATCGTGAGCTCTTATTGAAGGTACTATTTAATATTATTTTTCAATTGCATATTGCCATTCGTTATTTTGAGATAAACTTTTCTCCCTAAGTAACTGTAATTTCCTACTATTTATTTTTACAACTATCCCATTAGTTGGATATTTCGCAAATATTTTTTTCTCTAACCAATTTTTTTTATATATTTGGATTTCGCTTGTATGATTTGTGAAGTAACTGTCAGGGGTGCTGAAGCCACATTTTTTAAGATAGTTAAGGGTTTCGTATTGATTAAGTCTTCCATTAAGTATTTGGAAACAGCAAAAGCGGAGACTTTCTCCAATCCCTTTCTTATCATTGAGGTATTTTCTTGTAATTCTTTGGGAAATGCCGGCAACTTGGTTTGTAGCATATAGTTCACCTCTAATTTGAAAATCTCGTTTGATAGGAATATAATCGGGGACGTTTTTAATTTGTTTAATTTTGCTTGAGACATCAAATCCTTTTTTTGTAATAGCTTTATTAAACTTGCCATCTAGATATCTAATTGCAATAGCACAGCCATCAATTTTTGGTTGAATGCTTAATCTTGTTTTCGTTAACAAACTTTCCAAAAATTCTTTATAGTTTTCTTTGGCTAATTTTGGCAAAAGTTTATTATTTTTTTGATTAAAATAGTTAGGCTCTTGATCAACAGGAATAAAGAGCTTTTCAAGTTGCTTAAATGCATCATCGGAAATTATGCCTTCACCTATCCTGTATTGTTCATCTAGATACTTAACATCTCTCACTAATAAATTATTCATAATAATTTTGACAAATATTTAAAAATCTTTTAGAAAAAATCATTTAAATAAAGATTTGAAATTAAAATTAGATCTAAAAAGTAATTGACCACTAAATATCCTCCTACGCAGAGAGCGATTTAAGAGTATAAAATGTACTTATAAGACGTTTAAATTAAATACTTTAATCAAACATATTTACTCAAAATTGAAATAGAAAATTTTAAGGATTAATTTAAAGCCAAATTTTTGAAATTCCCATCAATACAAAAAAAATTTTTTAAAGTTATGAGAAAATGTCATTTTTATTAAAAGCTCAAAATACCTGGGAAAATTTTGCGAAATACAAAATCAATGATTATGCAAAATTAAGAAATTTTGATTTTGGGCCAAATAACGAAAGTTCAGTTTCAAAATTATCGCCTTTCATTACTCATAGAATATTGTCGGAATATGAGCTGATTCATGATATTAAAAGTAAGTACAAAATCAAAAATTCAACTAAATTTGTTGAAGAAATATTTTGGAGAGTTTACTGGAAAGGGTGGATGGAAAATAGACCTAAAGTTTGGAGAAATTTTATTTCAGAAAACAATCTCGATTTTGATTATGAGTTATATGAAAGTGCAATTAATGGCAATACAGAATTAGATTATTTTAATTCTTGGGTACACGAATTAAAGCAGTACAACTATTTGCATAATCATACAAGAATGTGGTTTGCGAGTACTTGGATATTTAATTTAGGCCTCCCATGGCAATTAGGAGCAAAGTTTTTCTTTAAATATCTTTTTGATGGAGATGCTTCATCTAATCTCCTTAGCTGGAGATGGGTCGGAGGATTGCAAACGAAGGGAAAACAATATCTTTTTTCATCATCAAACCTCAGAAAGTTTTCAAATAATAGATTTAAAGTAGAAAAAATAAGTAATCAACAAATTTTTCTTGAAGAATCTAATCAAATACCATTTGAAGATGAGATTTATAAAAATGATATGGATCCTAAATCAGATAATCTGATTATGTTTGAAAATGATCTACACCTTGCAACCCTTAAAAATTTACTTCCAAGCTATAAAAAAGTATTTATTATCCTTTTAAAAAATGAACAAAGACAAATTAAATTGTCTGAATCTGTATTGAAATTTAAACAAGATTTGGTCTCTGAATTTTTAGAGCAATTTGATAATGTTGAACAGATTGATCCTTATTCTTTGGAAAATAATTTTAAAAATACTAACGAAATAGACATTATTTATCCTGGAGTGGGAGAAAACTATGATTTCATAACTGAGTTTAAAAATTTACACCATAAAAAAATTTTTAATCTTGTGAGGGATGAAGATTTATTTGCTTGGAAATTTGCTAAAAGAGGGTTTTTTAAATTTAAAGAAAATATTCCAAAAATAAATCAGAGAATATTAGAAAATTTTTCAAAAAAATAATTTTTAACTTAGTTGAATTCCTAATCAGAAAAAAATAACCTCTTTGGTAAGTAAGTATAAATACTTATTTAGGTGCGACTTTTGCTCTTTAATCCACGATGGATACTGTGACTAGTTATTTTTACTTAAGGATAAATTTTTAATAGTGCTTTCAACAATTCTTACCAAGTCGTTCAGCAAAGATACTGCTTTATTAGTTCTTAGAGTTATAACTGGAACTGTTCTTATACATCACGGTTATGAGAAATTAGCAAACATAGAAAATTTCGCTGATGCTTTTGTAAGACCATTACATCTCCCATTCCCAATATTTTTATCATACATAGCGGCATTCTCAGAAATAGGAGGTAGTTGGTTATTAATTATCGGCTTAGCAACAAGATTCGGAGCTTTGGCAATTGTTGGAACAATTTCTGTTGCTATATATCATGCACTTGTTACTTCAGGTTTTAATATTTTCTTACTAGAGCTTTTACTTTTATATTTTGCTTCAGCAACTTCAATTGCATTAACAGGTCCCGGTAATTTTTCCTTAGATGAAGTCATTATCAGAATTTTGAAATCTGAAGATGAGGAAGAAATTATACCTTCAACAAAAGCAAAACCTTCCAAGCAAATTGAAGTTAAAGAAGAAACAAACAAAGGTGGTTTATTTCAATTTCTGCAAGCGAACATACTCTCAGATACTTCAAGCTAATTTTTTAGGATAAAGACTATTTATTAGTTCTAACCTTTTTCTATAACTGTTTCTCTTCTCAAGTTTTATCTTAATCGTTGCTTCACAAAGACTTATAAAAAGCCCTATAGCAGTTACCCAAGATAGAAAAATGAAAGGGTTTTCAGGAATTTCTGAGAAATTCATATAAATATTACTTCTTTTTTTAAACTGACTGATCACTATATGTATTTCAACCTAAATATACAATTTAGAAATATTTAAGGATTAATTTCAACTTTTTCCCATTTTTTAACCTTTTCCCAAAGATATCGTTTATGAACAGGCTGTTCTAATTTAAGAAGATCTACTGAATATATTTCAAAATTAAGAACCACAAAATTTTCTGACTTCGGTAGATTGGATAATCTTTTATGAGTAGATTGGACTTTTGGGTTTATTTTCTCTCCAGGAGACCCCCAAAACCAAGAAGATTTTGATTTTTCTGATAATGAATCCCAATAATTTTTGTTATCACTTAATTCACGTATTTTTCCTTTAAATCTATATTGTGATTTGGTTTTCAAAAAGAACCATAATATTTCTGCATTAGGGTTGGATTTTAAATGCCCAATTTTTTCACTTCTTCTATCTGTGAAAATTATCATTGAACTATCTTTATGCCATCCTCTGAAAACAACTGTTCTTAATCTTGGCTCATTTTCTTCGCTGACTGTTGCAAGCTGTATCCATTTATTAGAGGGTGATTTGCCCTCTTTGTTTCTAGAAGATTTTAAATCTTGCCTCCAACTGGGTAAGTTGTTATCAGGCATTTAATTTAGGCAATATTAGACCACTTTTCTTTTTGTATTCTTCGAATGAATCATATTTTGAGAGCGATTTATCTTTTTTTATCATTCTTGGTAGAAAAACTATAGAGAAAAATATTGCAAGAATTACTAATGGAACGAAACTCATTGAGAGGATGGCGAATGATAGATAAATTAGTATTTCTCCTAAATAATTTGTATTTCTTATATTTTCGAAAAATCCTTCTTTAATTAGATCTTTTTTTAATTTAAGAGAAAAATATTTTTGGGCATCACTAGCAAAGTGTAGAAACACACCAATTATATTTATAGATACAGAAGCAGCTATTACAATATTTGGAACAGATTTCTCAGTTGAGATAAGAATATAGGGAGCTACCCAGTAACTACCAAGGAAAATAAAACCAGTAACTGAAGTTAAAAAATTGATTTTTTCTTTAAAATAAGGATCTGGGAATATCTTTTCTTTTAAAAGCCAAAGTAATCCATAAGTACCATGCAGAGCTAAATAAACGTAGGGAGCGATCGTAAAATTATCAAAAAAAATCATAAGACCTATCACTACAAATGCAGTGAGACCCTTATGGAGATTAATTATTTGATTAAGTTTCATCTTTTTGAATAATCTAAAAAATGAAATTATTTTCTGTGGATCTAACCTAAGTCGTCAAAAGTTTTAATGGGCGATACTGGATTCGAACCAGTGGCCACTACCGTGTCGAGGTAGTGCTCTACCACTGAGCTAATCGCCCAAATTGAAGAAATTTTTATTCCCCTTATAAGAAAATAGCAGGTTGCGTTTCATTTTCTAAGTAATTTAACTTTCCATCGTTCTCTTTTGGTTATTTCTAAATTTAAAATTTCAATAAATCCTTTATTTTCAAGTTCTAGTTTGTCGCCAATTTTTAGATTAATTGTTGGTTTATTAACTTTGCTTCCATTTAATCTGAGCATTCCATTTTCTATCCTTTCAATGATTTTGGTTCGTGATACCCTAAAGCCCGCTGAAGCTATAGCATCTAATCTTGTTGAGGCTTCTACTGTATTGACAAGTTTTTTTGATCTTCCAGAAGGTATTTGTAATTCATCTATACCTACTACATTAATTTTTACTTTTACGTCTCTTAAATAAAAAATCTTTTCATCTAGATGCTCAATATCTAAATTATCAATTATCCCTTGTGCTCCCCTATCGCCAATAGTCCATATATCCCCAACTTTTAATTGATTAACCCCATTTTTAATTAAGAGGGATCTAAAATCGTCTTGAGTAGCATTATCAAATAAAAAATTCCCATTAATTTTTATTCCTTGAGCTGGAAAATTACTTTTTAGCGCATCCTCCTCAGGAATATTATCCCCTCTAAAGCAAGCTATCCTAGATCTTTGAGAAGAGGAGAATCCTCCATAAATAAAAAATTTGAAATCATTTAAATTTTCAAAATCTTTTAAAATCTCTTCGCAAACATAGGTTGAATTAAACCCAGTCCAATAAGTTTCCCAGTGTTTGTAAGCTAAGTTAGCAATATTTATTAATTCCTCAGTTTCTTTTTTGTAGTTTGAATTTATTAAGATTTCTTTTAAGTCAATCATTTAGCCTTCTAAAAAAATTATATCTTTTGCTTCTGATTGTTTTATCAAAGCCCAAGGTAATTCAGTTCCAATTTGATTTTCAAGTAGAACAAGCCATTTACCCTCTTTATTAAAATTAATGATTGATCTTAACTCTTTATTTCTATTAATGTTGATACTTGCAGAAGAGACAATGCTTCCTAAATATCCTGAACCCATTCCTAATACTCCTCCAATGAGAGATTCCCCGATGTTATTTAAACCAAGAAAGCTGAAGGTAGATAAATTTGTCATATTAGAAAAAGCTATTCCTGCTATAAACCCAAACGGCATTAGCCATCTGCTCATATCTTTTTGCCTGATCTTCCTATCAAGTTTAGGATTTAAGATTCTTATATCTTCAAAATTTTGAGATTTGAATAAGATATTTGCTTTCGCATTTAGCAATTCTGTTTCGTCTGATGATATTTTCTCACTTATTGGTGGGATCAAAATAGCTTCAGAGAGCATTACTGATTTTTCGTTGAAAACATCAAATAGCTGGATACATTTATTAATGTCTTCAAATATCACAATACTTTTAGTCAAATTTCAATCCTCAAATGTTTGTGTGTTATTCAAATTAATAAAATAAGATACATACACTATAGATTAAGTTAAAGTAAAAGATTAAAGAACCAATCTTAAATGACAAAAGTTCTCATTACAGATCCAATTGATCAAAAAGGAATCGATATTCTTTCACAAGTTGCTCAGGTTGATCAGAAGATAGGGATCTCAGACTCTGAGTTAGCTTCCATTATTGAAGATTATGATGCCTTAATGATTCGCTCTGGTACTCAAGTGACCGAAGAAATTATTAACTCTTCAAGTAAACTGAGAATCATTGGGAGAGCAGGAGTTGGAGTCGATAATGTAGATGTTAAGGCTGCTACGCAAAAAGGAGTCCTTGTTGTTAATTCTCCAGGGGGTAACACAATAGCAGCGGCTGAACATACTATAGCTATGATGTTGGCCTTATCTAGGCATATTCCAATTGCTAATAGTAGTACTTTGTTAGGTAAATGGGAGAGAAAGAAATTCGTTGGGAATGAGCTTTATAAGAAAAAATTAGGTGTAGTAGGTTTAGGGAAAATTGGTGCTCATGTAGCAAAAGTTGCTAATGCATTAGGGATGGAAGTTTGCGGATATGATCCATTTGTTTCAACTGAAAGAGCTCAACAAATCCAAGTTAAACTATCTGATCTAGAAGATTTATTCCAACAATCCGATTATGTAACTTTGCATTTACCTCGCACACCAGAGACAGAGAATTTAGTCAATATGGATGTGCTTAAAAATATGAAAAGTAGCGCAAAATTAATTAATTGTGCTCGAGGAGGCTTGATTGATGAAGAGGCATTAGCACAAGCTTTAAATCAATCATTGATTGCAGGTGCTGCAATAGATGTCTTTTCTAAAGAACCTTTGGAATCTAATTCACCACTTTTGAAGGTTGAAAAGAATCTTATTCTTACCCCCCACTTAGGAGCATCTACTCGGGAAGCACAAGAAAATGTAGCTGTTGATGTTGCGGAACAAATAAGGGATGTCTTGCTTGGTTTATCTGCTAGAACTGCAGTAAATATTCCAGGTTTGAGCCCTGATATTATGGATAGTCTGAAACCTCATTTGCAGTTAGCTGAAACCATGGGTCTGCTTATAAGCCAGCTTTCAGGTGGACAGATACAGAAACTAGAAGTAAAGCTTCAAGGTGAATTTGTTCAACATCCTTCTCAGCCATTAATAATAGCTAGTCTAAAAGGCCTTCTAAGTAAAGCTTTGGGAGATAGGATTAATTATGTGAATGCTTCGCTAGAAGCAGATTCAAGAGGTATTTCAGTAGTCGAGAATAAAGATGAGGCAAGACCTGAATTTGCTAGTGGTTCGCTTCAGTTAACCACTTATGGAGATAACGGCGACCATAGCGTAGCGGGAAGCATTTTTGCTGATGGGGAATTAAGAATTATTAGTATTGATCAATACCCAGTTAATGTATCACCAAGCAGATATATGTTGGTTACTAGGCACAGGGATATGCCTGGTATTATTGGCAAGCTGGGGTCTTTATTAGGTAGCAATAATGTAAATATTGCCTCAATGCAAGTTGGGCGCAAAATTGTAAGAGGGGAAGCTGTTATGGTTCTAAGTATTGATGATCCAATACCTAATAAGTTGCTTGATACCATTATTGAAGTGGATGGGATAACCAACGCTAATCCAGTTACTCTATGAAGTGGCTTTAACTAGTTAATGGAAACTAAAGATTGGTATAAACTAACTTTTCTGATAGAAAGTGATTCTGAAGAAATTATTATTTGGAAATTAAATGAGCTGGGAATATTTAGTTTTTCATTTGAATATTTAATTAAAAATGAAAATAAAAAAGAAGTTAATATATGGCTTCCAATTGATGATTGGGATGAGAGTTCTAGAAGTAGTTTTGAAAAAATAATTATCAAACTTTTAAACATTAATCCCCCTAAGAATAAATTTTTTGAATGGAGTATTATCAAAGAGGAGGATTGGTTAACAAGTTGGAAGAAATATTGGGCTCCTGAATTAGTAGGAAATCATTTTTTAATATTGCCTTGTTGGATAAATCTAAATAAAAAATTTAAAGATAAACAAATCATAAAAATTGATCCCGGAGCAGCTTTTGGTACAGGAAGTCACCCTTCAACTTATCTTTGCTTGGAAAAAATGGAGAATATTTTATTTTCTGATAAAAAGGTATTAGATATTGGGAGCGGTAGCGGGATTTTGAGTGTCGCCGCAAGATTACTTGGTGCTAAAGAGGTTTGTGCCGTGGATAATGATTATTTAGCTATAAATTCAACAAAATCTAATTTCCAACTAAATTTCGGTAATTTAAACAAATTAAATACATATTTGGGATCTTTTAATGAGGTAATTTTAAAAAATCAACTCGAACAATTTGATTTTGTTTTATGCAATATTCTTGCTGAAGTAATAAAAGGAATGATTCCAAATATCTATAAGTGCTTGAGAAACAATGGGGAAGTCATTTTCAGTGGAATTCTGAATTCACAAAAGGATGAAATTATAAAAATATTAATTCAGCATGACTTGAAATTATTGGATGTATCAACTAGAAAAGATTGGGCATGCATTTCTGCGCAAAAAGCCAGCAATTCAACCTAAGTATAAGTTTTTCTTATAGATACTCTTTCATACATTTTATTGTGTCATTTTTTACTTCAAAATCTCACATATCGACCTAATCGATGTTAAAAATGTATTTGATAGGTATTAATTACCAACAATTTTTTATTTAAATGGCTTCTTACAAAGTTACTCTCATCAGCGAAGGTGAAGGTCTCAATTCAACTATTGAAGTACCTGATGACCAATACATCCTCGATGCGGCTGAAGAACAAGGTATCGACCTTCCTTATTCCTGCAGAGCTGGTGCATGTTCAACATGTGCTGGAAAAGTTACTTCAGGTAGTGTTGATCAGTCTGATCAAAGTTTCTTGGATGACGACCAACTAGAAGCTGGTTTTGTTCTTACTTGTGTTGCTTATCCAACATCTGACGTAACAATTACAACTCATGCTGAGGAAGAATTGTACTAATTATAAAAATTTAACTTTTCTAAGTTGATTATTGATAATTTCTCTGCCACCCTCTATGAAGGTGGCTTTTTTTTTTGTGAATGGATAAATTTGAATTTTTCAAGACTGGCAGTGTTCAATCAAGTTATGGTGGTCAGTACAGTTATAAGGTAATTGGCCCATGTTGCAGACTTTATGATAGGGAAGAGTTACCATGGCCCTGCTCTAGGCTTGCTTGGAGAAGTAAGGAGCCTAGTTGGAGGAGAATAGGGTCTAGGTTCGTTGCTGATATGTCTTCAAGAAAATGTCCATCTTACTCAGTTCAGATTTTGGAGCCTGGATCAAAACCTGTTGAGACAGTAATAACTCTTTTTTCAAAGAAATTTTCTTCTGATATACAAGAATGGTGGTATAGCAAAAAACCAGGCTCAAAAGAACCTGGTAATATCTTCCCTTCTGAAATTGGTTAGCTTTAAATATTATGCTTTTGGCTTTGGTGGCATGTAACCTTTTAAGCCAGTGCATTCAAGACTATCAATTGTATTAACTCCAGTTTGTGAGTTAGTTCCACTAGCTCTTTCACATAATGATTTTCTCTGAGAAAGATCAAGATTCGCATCTGTAAAGTCTGCCCCATCAATAATTGCCCCATCAAAAACACTTTTCATTAGCTCGCCATTGGTAAGATTTGCATCTGTAAAATCGGCATTATCAAAGCGTGTTGCATATGCAATAAGGTCCGTCATATTGGCTCCTTTAAAACTAGAGTTTTTTGCAGTCGTCACACTCATATATGCACCTTGAAGATTAGCTTCTCCTAAATCTTGATTAGATAAATCATATTTAACATATTCAGTATTATGAAGGTCAGCACCGTGAAGATCATCTTTTAGAACGTCAACTGATGAAGGATCACTAGGATAGAGTGCATTTGCAGATATTGGATTAATAAGTAACCCAATAATTAATGGAAGAAAAATAAATAGTCTTTTACAAGACTTATGTAGTGATGAAAAAATAGAGACCATTTCGATCGACATCAAATAGAAAAACCTAAGACTATTATTTCATGGGTTGGTCATTTACAACGCTCCTGCTAACGAACTGTTGCAGTTTATTTTATTTCTGCCGTTAGAAAATCTTTGGCAAGGTAAGTATTTGGAAAAACTTTTTGAGCCTCTTTAAGCAAATCGCTTGGAGTAATTGCGTTTTTATTAGTATATCTTGGACTTAAATGAGTAATAATTAATTTTTTTGTGTTAGATAATAATGCTGTTTTGGCAGCCATTATTGTTGTGGAATGTAATTTTTCGTATGCCATACTTTCATCCTCCACTGAAAAAGTCGATTCATGTACGAGTAAATCAGCATTTTTTGATAGTGAAACAGCTGATTCGCTAAACACTGTATCTGTGCAATAAACAAAACTTTCACCTTTTCTAGGAGGTCCACAGAATTCTTTCCCATCGAATGTCCTACCATCCGCTAATACGACTTTTTTACCTTGTTGCAGTTCTGAATAAATTGGTCCAGGTGCTATTTTTAGAGACTCTGCTTTTTTGATATCAAATATACCTGGTTTATCTTTTTCACTCACCCTATAACCATAAGCAGGTATTTTATGTTTAAGGCAGGCACAATTTACTTTTATTTTGTTGTTTTCAAATAGGATTTTATTTTCTGATGCAAAATTTTCAACTTCCACAAAATTTAATGGAAAAGACAATTTGCAAAAACTACTTTTAAGTGATGAATTTATAAAACTTCGCAACCCTGAGGGACCGTAAATTTGAATACCCTCACTATTTCCTGATAAACCTAAGGTAGCTAAAAGTCCAGGCAAACCATAAATATGATCGCCATGCATATGAGTAATAAATATTTTCTTGATTTGCGAAGATTTAATATTGCTTTTCATTATTTGATGTTGCGTTCCTTCTCCGCAATCAAAAAGCCAAACTTCTGATGACTGTGATAATTTAAGTGCTAGGGAAGAAACATTTCTCGTTAAGGATGGGACACCTGAGCTTGTTCCTAAGAAGGTGATATTCACTTATTTATGATATTTTTATTGTTATATCTGGATTAAATTTAGACTTTTAGTCAAACTTAGGCAAATTAAGCATTTGTTTTTAAACAAAGTGATACTTAAATTTAAAAATAACTATAGAAAATGTTGCCTGATAAGTATTTTATTTATTTGTATTTTTCAGAGTGAAAGTGTTTTTGCATCCAGAGAACCAATCATTAGAGTTTTGATATCAAAAAATAACAATTTAAGGATCAGATCAGATAGATCAATTCCTTTAACAATAGAGGGTAAATTTTTTTCACGCAAAAGAATAAAAGGTCTAACTTTGAAAAATGAGAAAAATAAAAAAATTTTATATTTTGATAGAAATAAACAAAAAAAATATGACTTAAAAAGTAATCAAAAATTTCAAGTGAGTTCTTCCGATGGAAGAGGTATTTGGGTAGGTCAGAAGAGATTTGCTGGTAAGCTTAATCTCTTTGTACTTGATTCTGAAATATTGGTAGTAAATGTTTTAGGAATAGAAAAATACCTTAATAGCGTAGTGGGTTCAGAAATGCCAACAAAATGGCCTATTGAAGCATTAAAGGCACAAGCAATTGCCTCGAGAACTTATGCTTTAAAGCAAAAGGGAAATAATTTATTTGATATAGATTCAACTCAGAAAAATCAAGTCTATAATGGCTTGGAATCAAGAACTTATAAAACTATCAGAGCCGTTAAAAGTACAAGATCTTTGGTTTTAACTTATAAAAATAAATTAATTAATGCTTTGTTTCATAGCAGCTCAGGTGGAATGACAGAAAATAGTCAAGATGTATGGAAAAATAAATATCCATATTTATCAAGTGTGAAAGATTTTGATAAAAATAATCCAAAATTTAGATGGCAAAAAAAAATTTCGAGTAATGAATTAATAAATTTATTTCCAAAGATTGGAGGTTTAAAAAATATAGAGATTCTAGATATTACTAGTACAGGGAGGGTAAAAAATATAAAACTTATTGGGGCTTATGGTTCTGATCAAATATCTGGGGTAGATTTTAGAAAAAGAGTAGGCCTGAACAGTAATTTTATCAGATTTAAATTTTTTGAGGAAGAATTAAACAACAATACTCCTCAAAAGAAAGGGTTGATAGTTTTTGGACAAGGATCAGGTCATGGAGTCGGAATGAGTCAGTGGGGGGCTAAATATCTGGCGTCTAGAGGCCAAAAAGCTGAAAGAATATTAAAGCATTTTTATAAGGGTGTGCAGGTTAAACCTTTTAGAAAAGATTACCTATAGAAGTTATTTAGCATTAAGGACTAATTTTGGATTTATATTAGATTGCTCTTCATTTAAGAAACCTATCCCAAGTAGTATTTGTTTTTTATCTATTACTTTTATGGGTTTTTTGTAGTCAAAAGATTTATTTTCCTGAAAGTAATTAATATCAACTCTAATTGCTCTTCCTGTTTGCCAAAAATTGATTTGTTCTTCGGTACTTAAGACAAATGATGAAATGTGATTAAGAGCAGAAATTGTTGGAATAATGAAATTTTTCGAGTTTTTTTTATCTTTTTCGATATCAGATATTTTTATCGAGTTTTGTTCATCAAAGCCACAAGCTGAAATTCTTTTTAGCTGTAGAAGGCAACCCTCGGAATTAAGAATTTCTCCTAAATCTCTTGCAATTGCTCTTATGTATGTGCCAGCTGAACATTTAACTTTTATTTCTAATATTCCGTTTATTTGGTCCCATTTCATTAAAGTAAGTTCGTCTATTTTTACTTCTCTTGGTGCTAATTCAAAAACTTCATTCCTGAAAGATTTTTTATAAGCCCTCTCACCATTGATGTGCACACTAGATACTTTCGGCGGAATTTGTTTAATAATTCCCCTAAATCTATTTAAGTATTGATCTAATTTTTCATCACTGATTTTAGGCCAACTTTTTTGATTAATTATTTCTCCGTGAATATCATCAGTGTTAGTTCTTATCCCTAATTTAATTTGTCCTATGTAAGTTTTACCCTGAGGTAGATATTGAATAAATCTTGTTGCACTTCCTATCGCGATTGGTAATATTCCTATAACTTCTGGGTCAAGAGTTCCTGTGTGACCGACCTTTTTTGTATTTAGTAACTTCCTTATTTGTTTAACACAATCATGTGAAGTACATCCTTTATCTTTATTAATTACTAAGAATCCATCTTTAGTTTGCATTTTTAATATTAAGAATACTTTGAGAAAGATTTATAACCATCCTATGATTTTGATATTGGAAATTTAGAGAAAGAAATTGAAAAACAATAATTTTATTTTAAAAGAGTTTTTAGACAATGCTTTTAATTTGAAATCACATTTAATGGAATACTTATCTATTAGAGAATGTGATTTAGATGGATTCCTTGCAAATGCAAAGATGAATTTGGCAAATTCACATCCTGGAGATGCTTTGAATGATGTTTCGGATTTTTATACTGAAATAGTTGGAGATCGGCATGTAGCTGATCTAGCTGCTTGGCATATTACAAGCAAGGACTACATCGCTGATACTTTAAAACTTCAGCAGAGATTTTCTAGAGATTTGGTTTTAGATTTTGGAGGAGGCATTGGAACGCATGCCTTAGCTAACGCTATGTCTTCAAAAGTTGAGCATGTTTTTTTTGTAGATATTAATGAGACAAATAGAAACTTTGTTGAATACAGGGCTAAGAAATTAGGAGTCGAAAAAAAACTTACTTTTTGCAAGACAATTCAAGATACACAAATATCTAAATTTGATACGATAATTTGCCTTGATGTTTTGGAACATCTTGCTGATCCAGCTTCACAAATTGAGATTTTCAATGAGTTTATGGATCCTAATTCTATTGCTTTATTTAATTGGTATTTTTTCAAAGGAGAAAAAAATGAATATCCGTTTCATATCGACGACATTCAAATTGTTGAAAAATTTTTTGAGACTCTTCAATCAAATTTTTTAGAAGTTTTTCATCCTATTCTTATAACTACAAGAGCTTATAAGAAAATTAGATAACTATATTAACTCTTTTTCTATTTCTTAAATTTCTTTTAATGCTTTCGAAACTTACGGTTCCTTCTTTGAGCGCAAAAAGGGTGTCATCTTTACCTTTTCCGACATTGATACCAGGCAAAAAGGATGTACCTCTTTGGCGAATTAAAATTGATCCAGCAGTTACTTTTTCTCCGCCATAAGCTTTCACACCTAATCTTTTGGAATTTGAATCTCTTCCGTTTCTAGTAGAACCTGTTCCTTTTTTATGTGCCATTAGAATTGTTTAATTTGTAGATTTTTCGGATTTTGGTTTAGTTTCCTTTTTAACAGTTTCCTTTTTAGAAGAAGACTTAGGAGCGCTTTTACCTATTGTAATAGATTTTACCATAACTCTTGTAAGTTCTTGTCTGTGTCCCATCTTCCTTCTTGTCTTTTTTTTCGGACGCATCTTGTAAACAAGAATCTTCTTATCTCTTTTATGAGAGACCACTTCTAATTCAATTCTTGCATCTTTAACGTAAGGCTTACCAATAGTTATAGACTCTTTGTCTTTTAAAACCAAAACTTTATCAAGTGTTATCTTGTCTTTCTCTTTTGCATTTAACCTGTCTATGTCATAATACCTATCAACTTCGAACCAAAATTGTTGGCCTGAAGTTTCTGCTATTGCATACAATTCATTACTTTTAGAAGAATTGTTTGAGGATTTTTTAGAGTTTGTCATATCTTAAAGACGCTACTAGGCTCAAATTAATAATTTGATTAAGCCCAACAAGCAATCATAATTGTTTGTTTATTTTCTTATTTTGTAGTGTAATAAGTCAAGGGTTTTTTAAATCTTTTATATCAAATCAGGAACTATAACGATGGCTGCAAGGAAAACATATATTTTAAAACTCTATGTTGCTGGAAATACTCCTAATTCGATGAGAGCTTTAAATACCTTAAGAGAAATTTTAGAAAATGAATTCAAAGGAGTTTATGCTTTGAAGGTTATCGATGTACTTAAGCAACCACAACTTGCAGAAGAAGATAAAATTCTAGCTACTCCAACGTTAGCTAAAATTTTACCGCCACCAGTTAGAAAAATAATAGGTGACCTTTCAGATAGGGAGAAAGTTTTAATTGGTTTAGATCTACTTTTTGATGAATTAACTGAAACTGAATATAGTGGAGATAAATAATATATATAAAACTTCTAAAAAAAATTTAAAATTTATTTCTGTTTAATTAGTACAAAACTATGAATGATAAGAAAATTGGCAAATCAAATAAAATGCAAGTACAAAAATTACCAACTGGAATAGAGGGTTTTGATGATGTTTGTAGGGGTGGATTGCCTGTATCTCGAAGTACTCTAGTTAGTGGCACTTCAGGAACTGGTAAAACTGTTTTTTCTCTGCAATATTTACACCATGGAATTTGTAATTTTGATGAGCCTGGAATCTTTGTAACATTTGAGGAATCACCCTTAGATATTATTAGAAATGCCGCAAGTTTTGGTTGGGATTTACAAGAATTAATTGATCAAAATAAACTTTTTATTTTGGACGCATCTCCTGATCCTGATGGTCAAGATGTGGCTGGTAACTTTGACTTGTCTGGTCTTATTGAGAGAATTAGTTATGCAATTAGAAAATATAAAGCTAAAAGAGTTGCAATAGATTCAATAACTGCTGTCTTTCAACAGTATGATGCTATTTACGTAGTTAGAAGGGAAATATTTAGATTGATTGCAAGATTAAAAGAAATAGGTGTGACAACAGTTATGACTACAGAAAGGGTGGATGATTACGGACCAATTGCTAGATATGGTGTAGAAGAATTTGTATCTGATAATGTTGTCTTATTAAGAAACGTTCTTGAGTCAGAGAAGAGAAGAAGAACTTTAGAAGTTCTGAAGTTAAGAGGTACTGTACATATGAAAGGTGAATATCCATTCACTATGGGAATGGATGGAATAAGTGTGTTTGCCTTAGGAGCAATGAGATTAACTCAGAGATCTTCAAATATTAGGATTAGCTCTGGAGTTAAAGATCTTGATGATATGTGTGGTGGAGGATATTTTCAAGATTCCATTATTCTCGCAACTGGAGCAACTGGTACGGGTAAAACAATGCTTGTATCGAAATTTGTTGAGGATGCTTATAACAATAATGAAAGAGCAATACTTTTTGCATATGAAGAATCTAGGGCTCAATTGCTTAGAAATGCTACTAGCTGGGGTATAGATTTTGAAAAAATGGAAAGTGATGGATTATTAAAAATTATTTGTGCATATCCTGAATCAACTGGTTTAGAAGATCACCTACAGATTATAAAAACGCAAATTAATCAATTTAAACCAAAAAGAATGGCAATTGATTCTCTCTCTGCATTAGCTAGAGGTGTAAGTTTGAATGCATTTAGACAATTTGTAATTGCTGTTACCGGTTATACCAAACAAGAAGAAATAGCAGGCTTTTTTACTAACACTGCAGAAGAATTTATGGGAAGTCATTCTATAACTGATTCTCATATCTCAACTATTACAGACACCATATTGTTGCTTCAATATGTAGAAATAAAAGGTGAGATGGCAAGAGCTTTAAATGTTTTTAAAATGCGGGGATCATGGCATGATAAACGAATAAGAGAATTTATTATTACAAATAGTGGCCCAGAAATAAGGGATTCTTTTTCTAATTTTGAACAAATATTTAGTGGTGCGCCTCACAGAGTTGTGCCTGATCAAAATGTTCAAAATGTTTTTAAAGGATTAGATAATAATTAGATAATTTCTTTAATTTCAGAACCTGAAAAAGAATCGGAATTATTAATAGCTCTTGTCAATAGTTCATCTTTATCAGATTGAGCTAAGGCTAAATCAAACCAGAAAGTTGTTCCTACTCCTAATTCACTAGCCATGCGAATTTCCCCACCGTGTTTTTCTATTATTCCCCGAACTATAGATAAACCTAAACCGGTACCTTGCTCAGTATGAACAGAATTCTCTACTCTATAAAAACGATCAAATATCTTTTCTTGATCAGCCTGCGATATTCCTGAGCCAGTATCAGCAATCTCAATTCTTACTTTTGGAAGTGGTGAAACTAATTCACATTGAGGGGCTGCATCATTAGTAATACTTGGGGGGAAAGCTGGACAGGAATCTGGCCAAGTATAAGCTCTTATAATAAGGGAGCTGTTTTTTGGACTAAATTTCAATCCATTACCCAGTAAATTATCAAAAACCTGTAAAAGTAAATCAAAATTTCCAAGAATTGGAGGAATAGTCTCCTCTATATCATGAGCTAATGATACATTTTTTTCTGTAGCATTAAGTCTATAATTTCTAAGAGTCTGTTCTATTGCTGGTTTAATGTCCATTTGCTCTAGTTGAACAATTTTCCCAGACTCCAATCTTGATAAATCTAATACATCATTTACAAGTCTTGTTAACCTATCAGTCTCTGAATTTGCAATACCTAAAAATTCTATTTGTTCTTCATCAGAAAGCTGATCTTTTAAATCGTGTAAGGTCTCTACATAACTTTTGATATTAAAAAGTGGTGTCCTTAATTCGTGCGAAACATTACTAATAAATCTATTTTGTGCTGCGTTCAGTTCAACTTCTCTAGTTAAGTCTTGGATTGTTACAGCAATTCCTTTTAATTCAACTTTATTTGTATCTAAAACTGATTGCAAGACAATTCTTAAAGTTCTTGCTGGTTCTCCTAAACTAAACCTTAAATCGTCCTTCTCCTTTTCCCTGTTTAAAATAGATTCTATATTCGTATGTAAGTCGTTAGATAAAATTTCCGGTATTTCATTTAAAAAATACTTACCCTCTAAGAATCTTCCTTCCCAACGAAATAGTCTCTTAGCTGTTGGATTAGTAAGTACTATCTTGCCTTGAGAGTCCAATAATATAGCACCATCAGCCATTGTAGCTATAAGGGATTGTTGTTTGATTTGTGCAGCTTTTAGTTCTTCTATATTAGCCTCGTCATAATTTTCTAACTGTGTGGCCATTCGGTTAAATCCATTTAAGAGTTCTCCAAGATCACCTGTCATAGGCAAAGAAATTCTCGATTTAAAATTCCCTTTTGAAATTTCTCTAACACCTCTTACTAATTCTCTGACGGGTCTTGTAATAGTTAGTGCATTAAATACAGCGCCAAGTATTACTAAAACCCAAATAGAAATAAAAACTGCAATAGTTACCTCTCTAGTTAAGGCGGCACTGGCTAGTGCTTTTTTATTGGGGGTGACTCCCAAAGCTAAAGTTCCAAGATATTTGCCTTTCCACAACATTGGGACAAAAACATCTGTAACTTGACCTTGAGGTGTCGCATGCTGTCTAACTAATGGGAATTGTGGTCTTTTTTTTAATTCTGAGGGTAGTTTTAGTCTTCGCGTGAGCTGAAACTGACTATCTGAGCTTGACGGTGTCGCGCTGATCGGTATCCCAAGTTGCACAACATCTTCAGCATCAGTAAAGAATATATAACGGAGGTTTCGACTTGATCTCCAAAATTTTTCAGCGACATTTGAAATTTCTTTTTTCTGGTTATTAGCGACTAATTCTGTAACATTCCCAGATAACAATAAACCAAGATCTCGAGCATATCTGGTATCATTCATTCCTGCATCTCTTTGGATACTATTTAATGCAAAAAAAGTTATTCCTGTCATTAGGAGGCTTACGACAAGAGTTGCTATAGCTAACAACTTTGTTCTTAAACTGAATCCACCCCACCAAGCGATAAGTCCATTAATCCAATAGTTACTATTCATACCTTCGTTTTCAGTGATGTTATATTTTCTATTTTCTCGCTTATTGCTATCTACCATTAGCTTAATTCTCCTTAGAATATTTTTTTCTGACTTGATAACCTATGTCATTTCTGAAGTAAATCCCCTCAAAATGAATTTTTTTTAAATTCTTATATGCTTTTTCAAAAACCATATCGAAATCTTTATCTTGGCAGACAATACTTAAGACTCTTCCACCATTAGTTAATAATTTTCCATCTTCACTTAAAGAAGTACCTGAGTCAAAAATTTGGCAATCATTTGTGTCAATATTATCTATATTTATTTGAAAGCCAGTTTTATATTCGTGTGGGTAACCTTTAGAGGTGGCTATTACACAACCACTAACTTTATCAGAAGTATTAATTATTTCATCACCAGTTAAGTTTCCCATTGAGCATTTTTCTAAAAGAAATACAAAATTTTGATCCATCAAGGGCATTATTGTTTGGCATTCTGGATCACCAAATCTGCAATTATATTCTATAACTTTGGGCCCAGATTCTGTGATCATTAATCCAAAGTAAATTACGCCTCTATAGTCAATATTTCTTTTATTTAGTTCATTTATTGTGGGTTCAATTATCTCTTTCATAATTCTATTAAGGTAATCTTCTGTTAATAATGGGGCAGGAGAATAAGCCCCCATACCTCCTGTATTCGGCCCTTTATCTTTCTCATTAAGTCGTTTGTGATCTTGGGCGGTTGGAAGTAATGTATATCTCTTTCCATCGCATAAAGCAAAAACTGAAACTTCTGGCCCTTGAATTCTTTCTTCTAGAACAACTACATTCCCAGAGTTCCCAAATCTACCATTCAAAATTGACTCTGCTGCTTTAAAGCATTCATCTTTTGAATTAGGAATAAAAACACCTTTACCTGAAGCTAGACCATCAGCTTTTACTACCAGTGGAATTGATACTGAATTGATGATTGTTTTTGCTTCTTCAATAGAATTGACTTTCCAAAAGTTTGCAGTTGGAATATTTGCGTCTTGCATAAATTCCTTTGCCCAAGATTTACTAAATTCTAATTTTGCTCCATCTTTATTAGGGCCAAATACTTTAAAATCTTTTTGGCGAAGAAAATCAGCTAATCCATTTGCTAGAGGTATTTCTGGTCCAATTACAACTAAATCTATTTTAAGAGAATCAAGCTTTTCTAAAAGTTCATTTTTATTATTTACATCAATTTTTATTCTTTCACATTTATTTATTCTTTCTGAACCAGCGTTACCAGGTATTAAATAAACTTTTTTAACTAATTCATTTTTTTGAATAGCCCAGGCTAAAGAGTTTTCTCTTCCGCCATTTCCAATAATTAAGATATTTTCTAATCTAATTAAGCTCCTAGAACTTGGTGAATGAATTCCCATATATTTGTTTTAAAGGTTATGAGGTTTCGATGAATAATCAGTTAAAATGAATTAAAATCATTTGAAGTTGATCTCTAATAATTATGTTAATTACAAAAAGTACTTTAGTAATCATAATGAGGTTTTAAATTAATGAATAATAAATATGAGTTGATATATGAAGGCAAAGCGAAAAAAGTATTTACTCATAATGATCCAAATAAAGTAAAAATTGAATTTAAAGATGATGCTACAGCGTTTAATGCGTTGAAAAAAGAAAAGTTTGAAGGTAAAGGCAAACTTAATTGCTTAATAAGCGCAAGAATTTTTGAGATTCTCATTAAGAAAAATATTCCAACTCACTTTATTGAACTTGAAAATGAAAACACAATGATTGCAAAAAAAATGCAAATAATTCCATTAGAAATTGTTCTAAGAAATACTGCTTATGGTTCTTTGTGCAAACAAACCACTATTAAACCTAAAACTTTGTTATCAAAACCATTAATTGATATCTATCTAAAAAATGATGAACTTAATGATCCCCTCGTTACAAAAGATAGAATTGAATTAATGAATATATTAAGCTCTCATGATTTAGAGTTAATAATAAATTTAACCTTAAAAATTAATGTAATCTTGAAAAGTTTTTTTAAAAATATTCAACTTCAACTTGTAGATTTTAAATTGGAATTTGGTTATGATTCTTATAATAATATTATTTTAGGTGATGAAATAAGTCCTGATAATTGTAGATTGTGGGATCTAAATCAAAAAAATGATATTATTGTAAGTCTTGATAAGGATAGATTTAGAAATGATTTAGGAGGCCTGATTGAAGCTTATAGTGAAATCCACAGAAGAATAAACGATTTTCTTAAACCTAATTGAATAAATCATGACTTATTTATCTTAATCACAAGTACCATGCAAAAACATTTTTTAAAAATTGGAAAGGTTTTCATAAATGTTGCCTGCTCTCCCTTGATTTTGATATCAAATAATTCAGAACTGGCTGCAAAATATTTGCCAAATGAAGTTGATCAATCAATAAAAACCTTAGAAATACCAAGTATTAATAATATTTTATTTCAAGGGATTGAAATTAAAAAAGAGAAAAAATTTCTTCTTGCAGAAAATAATAATGATATTAATGAAGAAAGTGTTCTTATCTCAGAAATAATTATCGAAGGTTGGGAAAATCATCCTGAGGGTAGAAAACTTGAATTGGCTGCATATGATTCCATGAGCATAAAGCCTGGAAGTATTGTTGATAATAAAATTTTAAATCAAGACCTTAATGCAATATATGCTAGTGGTTGGTTTTCAGGAGTTAAAATAAAGTCTCAAGATGGGCCACTTGGTGTGAGGCTAATAGTGAATGTAGTGCCTAATCCAATCTTGAAGAAAGTTGAACTTAACCCAATAAATTCCATTGTCTCCAATGAATACGTAGATGATATTTTTAAAAATTATTATGGGACAACTCTTAATTTAAAGGAATTTCAAAATAAGATAGAAATAATAAAAGAACGTTATGAAAAAGCTGGTTATTCTTTAGCTAGAATTAATAGCCCAGATAGGATCTCTGAGAACGGAGTAGTAATATTAAAAGTTTCTGAGGGAATTATATCTGACGTAAAAATAAGATTCCCAAATTCTGATGGTGATTTTATTATTGATGGAAAACCTAGAAAAGGAAAAACAAAAGACTGGGTTATTAAGAGAGAATTAAAAACACAACCTGGTACCATTTTTAATAGAAAAATTTTAGAAGCTGATATCGGAAGACTCTATGCCACTTCATTATTTGATGATGTAAAGGTTTCTCTTGGCCCTGATAATTTAAATCCTGGTCAAGTCATAATTTTTTTAGACTTGAGTGAACAAAGAACAGGGTCGTTAACGGGTGGACTTGGTTATAGCAATAGTTCAGGTATCTTCGCATCAATTGGTTTGCAGGAAACAAATGCTCTAGGAAGAGCATGGTCTACAAATTTAAATCTAAATTTTGGAGAATATTCAACCACCTATAATTTTTCTTTATCTGATCCATGGATTAAAGGAGATAAACATAAAACATCTTTTAGAACAAATATTTTTTTAAGTAGAGATTATCCACAAGAATTTAAAAGTGAAAATAATGGGAAATTATATGCAGTAGATGATCAAACACCATCTAGCTCAGATACTTTTTCATCAATAGTTTTAGAAAAAACAGGAGGTGGATTTTCTTTCTCAAGGCCATTAAATGGTGGAGACCCATTTAAGGTCGCTAAATGGAGAGTCCTTGCAGGAATGAATTTTAAGAAAGTAAAGATGATTGATGGTGATGGAAACAAAAAACCCTATGGTGACCGAACGCCAACCACAACCAAAAATAATATAAGCGATATTATTTGTATTGGATTTACGCCAAATGATGGTTCATGCCCTGATGAAAATACATTAGTGAGTGTTATTGCAAGTACTTCTAGAAATAATTTGAACAATCCCATCAACCCAACAGAAGGAAATAAATTTAGCTTTGGTACCGAACAATTTATTTCAGTCGGGAAAAACTCCCCAACTTTTAATAGAATGAGAGCCTCATATTCATTTTTTGTGCCAACAAAAATAATAAATTTAACGAAAGCATGCAAGTCTAGTAATGCTAATAGCGAAGATTGTCCTCAAGCGATTGGATTTCAATTTAAAGCCGGAACTATTATTGGAGAATTGCCTCCTTACGAAGCATTTTGTATGGGAGGAACTTCCTCTATTAGAGGTTGGGCATCTTGTGATTTGGCAGTAAGTAGAAGTTTTGTTGAGGGCACAGCAGAATATAGATTCCCTGTTTGGAGAATGATATCTGGAGCTTTATTCGTCGATGCAGGAAGTGATCTAGGCTCTCAAGAGCAAGTTCCTGGAAAACCCGGTAAATTATTGCAAAAATCAGGCTCTGGTTTTTCTCTTGGAGGGGGAGTTGGGGTAAAAACGCCAATAGGTCCATTAAGATTAGATGTTGCTAGCAAGGACCTAAGTGGTGATTGGAGATATACACTTGGAGTTGGATGGAAGTTTTAAGTGTTTTCCTGGCCTTCTAATTATGATTCTTGCTATACCTTGGCTGGTGTTATCTCCAGAGAGGGTATAGGCCTACATAGCGGAGAAAAAACAAGAGTTACAATTTCTCCATATGAGAAAGAAGGATATTATGTCTCTTTTAGGGATAAACCTAACGAGATTTTTAAATTAACTCAGGATTTAATTGGGAGTACGATGCTTTGTACTGCGGTTAAATTAGGAGGGAGAAATTTGTACACTATCGAACATTTATTATCTTCAATGGCAGGGTGCGGGTTGAGTTATATACATATTGAGGTTGATGGGAAAGAGATTCCTCTTTTAGATGGGTCGGCAATCCAGTGGGTTAGGGATTTTGAGGAAGTGGGGATAAAAAAGGCACCTAGACCAGATAATTTTTTTCGAGAGATTAATAAATCAATAATCCTAAATAAAGAAGGCTCAGTTATAGCAGCAACTCCTTCTGAAAAAACCACAATTATATCCACCATAAGTTTTGCCTATAAAGCAATTGGAAATCAAACTTTTGTAATTGATTTAAATCCAAAAAGTTTTGTTGAAATGATTGCGCCTGCCAGAACATTTGGTTTTAAAGATCAATTTCAAGAGTTAAGTGAACTTGGATTAATAAAAGGTGGAAGTTTGGAAAATGCCCTCGTTTGTGATGGTGATAAATGGGTTAATCCACCATTAAGATTTGATAATGAACCAATAAGACATAAAATTTTAGACCTAATTGGGGACTTGGCTTTGGTAGGGTTACCTAAGGCTCAAATTTTAGTTTATAAAGGATCACATTCTTTAAATGCTTTATTGGCCTCATCGCTAAAAAATTAACTTTATCTTTAATTGTTTTGGAAAATAAATTATCCAATGAAAATAATCAACTTTCCTCTGAGCACATACTAGGTTTATTACCTCATAGATACCCCTTTGCCCTAGTGGACAAAGTTATAGAGAATATTCCTGGGGAGAGAGCTGTTGCAGTAAAAAATGTAACTATCAATGAGCCTCAATTTCAGGGACACTTTCCTGAGAGACCCTTGATGCCAGGGGTTCTTATTGTGGAATCAATGGCCCAAGTTGGTGGAATAATTGTAACGCAAATGCCCGATCTTCCTAAAGGACTTTTCGTCTTCGCTGGAATCAATAATGTTAAATTCAGAAAACCAGTTGTACCTGGAGATCAATTGATAATTTCTTGTGAGTTATTATCTATTAAAAGACAAAGATTTGGGAAGGTTAAAGGTGAGGCGCATGTTGATGGGAAGTTGGTTTGTTCTGGAGAATTAATGTTTTCATTAGTTGAATAGGAATATGGATTATAAAAATACTGAATTAAATGCAAGCTTTAGTGGTGTAAAAGTTCATCCAAATGCTTATGTTGATCCAAGTGCCGAATTACATGATGGAGTTATTGTTTCTCAAGGAGCTATTATCGGTCCTGATGTGACTATCGGGAAAGGAACAGAAATAGGCCCCAACGCGGTTATTTCAGGAAGAACTCAAATTGGTCAGAACAATAAAGTTTTCCCAAGTGTTTTTATAGGTCTTGATCCTCAAGACCTCAAATATAAAGGGGCCCCTACTGAAGTAATTATTGGAGATAATAATACTTTCAGAGAATGTGTAACTATTAATAAAGCAACAGATGAAGGAGAAAAAACTATTATTGGCAATAATAATTTGTTGATGGCTTATACTCACATCGGACATAATTGTGAACTAGGTAACAGGATAGTTCTATCAAATAGTGTTCAAGTTGCGGGCCATGTGAAGATTGAAGATAAAGCTATTATCGGTGGTTGTTTAGGTATTCATCAATTTGTACATATTGGATATTTAGCAATGATTGGAGGGATGACTAGAGTAGATAGAGATGTACCTCCTTTTTGTTTGGCGGAAGGGCATCCAGGAAGATTGAGAGGTTTAAATAGGATTGGAATTAAGAGAAGTGGTTTAATGGAAAATAAAGATTTTGACTTAAAGTTACTTCAAAGTACTTGGAATCTACTTTTTAAATCTAATGATGCGATTTCAAATTCATTAGAAAAAGTAATGAAAGGAAAATTAGATATTTCATCTTCAAGATTATGTAATTTTTTAAAAGAGTCAATATCTAAAGAAAGACGAGGACCTATGCCTGTAGTGAATTTATGAATAAAAAGATATTTATAAGTACTGGGGAAGTCTCTGGAGATTTGCACGGAAGTTTGTTATCAAAAGCATTATTAGATGAAGCTAAAAAAAAATTTATAGATTTAGAAATTTGTGGATTAGGCGGAGAAAGGATGAAGAAAGAAGGTGTAAAAATTCTTCAAGATACTACATCAATTAGTGCAATAGGAATTTGGGAGGCTTTACCTCTTATTATCCCAACAATAAGAATTCAAAAAAGGTTCTATAGATTATTAAAAAAATATCCTCCTGATTGCTTAATTTTGATTGACTATATGGGACCTAATATAAAAATTGGTACAAAATTAAAAAGATCGAAGACTAAAATTCCAATTTTCTACTATATTGCTCCTCAAGAGTGGGCTTGGAGGGTTGGCAATAATACTACAACAAATCTAATAAAGTTTTCTGATAAGATTTTTGCAATTTTTAAGAAAGAAGCAGCTTTTTACAAAAAGAGGGGCGGAAATGTTTTTTGGGTTGGACATCCAATGATTGATTTAACAAAAAAACTTCCTCTAAAGAAAGATGCTAGAGCTATGTTAAACCTTCGCCCAGATCAAAACATCATACTTTTAATGCCCGCATCAAGACCTCAAGAATTGCGTTATATATTACCTACTTTTATGAAATCGGCTAAAAAATTGCAACAAAAATATCCAAGT
Source organism: Prochlorococcus sp. RS04 (assembly GCF_001989455.1). Classification (NCBI taxonomy): domain Bacteria; kingdom Bacillati; phylum Cyanobacteriota; class Cyanophyceae; order Synechococcales; family Prochlorococcaceae; genus Prochlorococcus; species Prochlorococcus sp. RS04. The sequence continues at coordinate 1,195,466 of NZ_CP018346.1, forward strand.
TTGGTTGTTTATATTCCCTCCTGTCGAGATGCTTTTGATGAAATATTCAAAAAAGCCTTTAGAAAATATCAAGTTAAAGGACTTGTTATTTCTCAAAAAGATAGTACAAAATTAAAGCCTTATATTTATTCCCTAACTAAAATTGCTCTTTGTAAATCTGGAACAGTTAATATGGAGTTAGCTTTGTATGGTATCCCACAGATTGTTGGTTATAGAGTAAGTAGGGTAACTGCTTTTATTGCTAAAAAAATTCTCAATTTTAAAGTAAAATTTATTTCCCCTGTAAATTTGTTAGTTAATAAATTAATCATCCCTGAGTTTGTACAAAAGGAGTTTGATGAAAAGAAAATTTTCTATAAATCTTGTAGGCTTCTTGATGGGAAGTCAGAAAAAATGAAAATTAAAAAAGGTTATGCTTTTTTAAAAAAAGAATTAGGAGAAGAGGGCGTAGTCCAGAGAGCTGCTAAGGAGATTATTAATTCTATTATTTGAACTTTATAATAAAAAAATGAAATATTTCTTACCTCTAATAATTGCTCTTTCAATATTTGTTAACCCTGTAAACGCTTTTGCTGAGGAATTGATTCTTGGAGGAGGTTGTTTTTGGTGCTTAGAACATGATTTAGATTCATTAAAGGGGATAAATTTTGTTCAAAGTGGCTATTCAGGTGGAGATTTACAAAATCCTACATACGAAAATCATGAAGGACATCAGGAAGTGGTTTTGGTGAACTATGATTCCAAGTTGGTAACTTTGCCGGAGATACTTAGGCTCTATTTTAGAAATATTGATCCTCTGGACGGCAAGGGTCAATTTTGTGATCGTGGAGATTCTTACAGGCCAGTGATCTTTTTTAAAGATGCAAATGAGGAAAGTGATGCAATAAATGCAACTATTTCCGCCTCTAATGAATTGAAAGTGCCATTAGAAAAAATATCTGTAGAACTAAAATCAAAAGGTCAATTTTGGTTGGCTGAAGAATATCATCAGGATTTTGCTGAGAGAAATGAATTAAAATATAAGTTCTATAGATTCTCATGTGGGAGAGATCAGAGGTTGGATAAATTATGGGGAGATAACGCTAGATCAACAAATCTTTGGAATGAATGATTGAAATATAGTTATTTATTTTTAATCCATTGAACAAGAGTTTTAACTCCAAAACCGGTTGCACCTGATGGGTTAATTCCCTTACTCTTGTCAGTCCAACAAGTCCCAGCAATATCAATATGAGCCCATTTAATCTCTTTATCAAAGAATTCTTCTAAAAACAAAGCAGCAGTTATTGAGCCACCTGCTCTAGGCCCTGTATTTTTCATGTCAGCTATATGAGATTTTAAACCTTCTTTATAAGATTTTTGTAAAGGCATTTGCCATAATTCCTCTCCAGACTGGGCTGATGCAGCTTTTAGGTCATTTGCAAGATCATCATTATTGCTCCAGAATCCAGCTACATCATTCCCTAACGCAACAACAATAGCTCCTGTTAAAGTTGCGAGATCTATTATTGAATCAGGTTTTAAATTTGATGCGTAAGTTAAAGCATCAGCTAATGTGAGTCTACCCTCTGCATCAGTGTTATTTATTTCAATTGTCTTACCATTAGATGCTTTAACTACATCCCCAGGATGTACTGCAGATCCATTTATCATGTTTTCGCAAGATGCCACAATAAAATGAATTTCTAATCCCTTTGGTTTTATTGCCCCAAGTGCTTTCGCTGCTCCTAAAACTGCAGCGCTTCCGCCCATATCATATTTCATCATTTCAATTTGAGAGGCTCCCACTTTCAGATTGTATCCTCCAGAATCAAAGGTTAAACCCTTCCCAACAAGCGCAATCTTTTCTTTTATAGGCCCCTCTGACTTTAAAGTAAGATGTATAAATTTAGGATCTAGATCAGATCCTTTTGCTACAGCTAAATATGCACCCATCCCTAAATCTTCACAATCTTTGGCCTCTAAAATTTTTACTCCTAAACCATGATCTTTAGCTATTTGAGAAGCTTGTATAGACATTTCCTTAGGAGTAAGGCTATTTGGAGGGGCGGCTACAAGTCTTCTTGCTAGTTCTACACCTTCACATATTTGTGCTGTCTCTTGAAAGCTAATATTCTCAAATTTTTTCAAATTCAAAAACTCTATTTCTTTAAGAACTTTCTTTTCATCTTTTTTCTTATTGAATCTATTGTCCTTATAGGCAGATAATCTGACTGACTCTGCTAATTGATTTATTTCTAGTTGTGAATTTATTAATTCCCAAGGTAGGAAGATGCTCATTTTTTTATTTTTATCAACAGTTTTCCTTACTAGATTTCCTATAGAGTTTTCTATATCACTTTTATTTAGGTCTGTTGATTTGCCAAGACCAACTATGAATAAAGTTTCTAATTTTTGATCTAAAAATTCAAAGCTTAAAGTTTTTCCTTTTTCTCCTTTAAATTTTTTTTGAGTAACTTTTTTTAGTAATAATTTTGGGTCAATAAGAAATTTTATGTTTTCAAGTTGGCTTGCAATTTCTTCCTCTAAAACACCAAAAATTAATGAATCACCTTGCCAGTTATCTAGATTTTTTTGGAATGTGGAAAATTGCATTTTTAAAATGGTTTTAATTAACTTTTAATTGTTTGTGAAAGTAGTTGCCCACCTATCTCGAGTTTCTTTATTAAAAGGTGGTAACCATAAATATATCAGTTGCTGTTCTAATTTACGTCTTAATTTTACTTCTTTAGGTACATCTAAGAAGAAACGAATGTCTTGGTGACTCGAGAGTTTGTTAATAGCTAGGGCTTCTTTATAGTTCATTAGGTAATTTTTACAGTCATGTTCTCCCTTCCATCTTTTATTTGCTGAATTTGTTTCTCCTATATAAAGGATTATTTTAGAACTCTCCATCGAGTCAATTACAAAATACATTGCTGGCCCATCGTGTATATATTGATTGGTTCTCCAAAAGTTCAATGATAATGGCTGCAAGGAAAACGGATCAATTTTTCTTTCATCGGAAATTGTATTTATGGGAAGACTTGTTTGGTGCAAAGTTTTATTGTGAGTATCTTTTGAAATTTTGAATTGGTGATTAAATATTCTATCCCTCCATTCAGTTAGGATTTCGCCTTTGATTTTTAGATTATTTGTGTGTTGAAAATTTATTGATGTATTTACATTTGAACTAAATAATTCAAATTGTCTATTTTGGTTTGAAATATTATTTACGTTAAATTTTTCCAATACTTACAAAACATGTTTACTAAATTTAATTCTGAAAAAATATAAATCAAAGAATTATTTATAAACTAAAATTTATTAATCTTCTAATCAATTTAAAAGATTCTTGTTATCTTGTAATTGAGCCTTAATCTGCGAAGTAAAAAAATAGAAATGGGATTCTTTGAGTCGGACATCGTTCAAGAAGAAGCTAAAAAGCTTTTTACAGATTACCAAGAACTTATGAAACTTGGCTCTGATTATGGAAAATTTGACAGAGAAGGGAAAAAAATGTTTATAAAAAAAATGGAATCTCTCATGGATCGTTATAAGGTTTTTATGAAGAGATTTGAATTGTCTGAAGATTTTCAAGCAAAAATGACAGTAGAACAATTAAAGACACAGTTAAGTCAATTTGGAATTACTCCTGATCAAATGTTCGATCAAATGAACAAAACCTTAATAAGAATGAAGGATGAACTTGATAAAACTTCTTAAAGTTAACGGTTAAAGCTTCATGACAGATAATTTAAAATTGCCATCATGGCTTTCAAGAGGAATAGAAGAATATTTTCCAATTAAGGGAACATTTCAAACCTTTTCGGAGATAATTGATCATGCGAAAAAAAATAATAAAAAATTAAGGGTTAAACTCGGCATCGATCCAACTGGAACCGATATTCATCTTGGGCACAGCATATTGTTTAAAAAACTTAGGGCATTCCAAGATAATGGACATATTGCAGTTTTAATTATTGGGGATTTTACTGCTCAAATTGGAGATCCAACCGGAAAAAATAAAACAAGAGTTCAGTTATCGGAAAAACAAGTTAAGGATAATGCAAAAACATACTTAACCCAACTAGGGATGGGAAAGCCAGCCAATGAATCTATTTTGGATTTTGATGCAAAAGACAGAATAGAAATTAGATATAACAGTGAATGGTTAAAAGGATTAAATCTTAATTCCATAATTGACTTAATGGGGAGTGCAACAGTTAGTCAAATGCTAGCTAAGGAAGAATTTAATAAAAGGTACACTGCGCAAGTTCCAATTTCTTTGCATGAATTCTTATATCCACTATTACAAGGTTACGATTCGGTAGTTGTTCAATCAGATATTGAGCTTGGAGGCACAGATCAGAAATTCAATATTGCAATAGGAAGAGACCTTCAAAGGCATTTTAAACAAGACCCTCAATTTGGAGTTCTGCTGCCAATTTTGATAGGTTTAGATGGAGTTAAGAAGATGAGTAAATCTGAATTTAACACCGTCGGTTTAACGGAAGATCCTCTTTCAATGTATTCAAAATTAGAAAAAGTACCCG